>NZ_JBTLRF010000003.1:225951-474757 GCF_054482575.1 Roseivivax sp. CAU 1753
CCTCCCTCTCCCCCCCCCCCCCCCCCCCCCCCCCCCCCCCCCCCCCCCCCCCCCCCCCCCCCCCCCCCCCCCCCCCCCCCCGCCCGGTGATCGGCACGATCAGCGGGCCAGATATGCCTGCGCCGTTCGCAGCCTTCTGGACAAAGCCCTCGACGCACAGGCTAATGCGGACACCATGAAAAATGACAGCCGATACCCCGCCATCTCCGACCTCAAGGCCCGCGCGCAGGCGCGGCTGCCGCGCTTTGTCTGGGATTACCTCGACAGCGCGACCGGCCGCGAGGCGACGCAGCGCCGGAACCGCGAAAGCCTCGACCGGATCACCTTCGCCCCCTCGATCCTGCACGGGGAAGTGGCGCCCGCGCTTGCCACGACGCTGCTGGGCGAGACCTATGCCGCGCCGTTCGGGATCGCGCCCGTGGGCATGTCGGGCCTGATCTGGCCCGATGCCGAAACCATCCTGGCCCGGGCCGCGACCGACGCGGGCCTGCCCTACACGCTGTCGACCGTGGCCGCCACGACACCCGAAACGGTCGGGCCGCATACGGGCGGGCGCGGCTGGTACCAGCTTTATCCGCCCCGCGACCCCGAGATCCGGCGCGACTTTCTGAGCCGCGCGAAAACCTCCGGCTTCTCGACCCTGGTGCTGACCGTCGACGTGCCCGTGGCCTCGCGCCGCGAACGGCAGGTGAAGGGCGGATTGACCCAACCCCCGAAGCTGACGGCGCGGCTCTTGGCCCAGACCGCGCTGCGGCCCGCTTGGGCGTTGGCGATGGCGCGGCGCGGCGCGCTGCCCCGGATGGAGTCGCTTGACCGGTACACCGCCACGACGCAAAGCCTCTCGTCGACCGCGCATGTGGGCTATCTGCTGCGCACCGCCCCCGACTGGGACTACCTGCGCTGGCTGCGCGACCATTGGGACGGACCGCTTGTGGTCAAGGGCGTGCTGCGCGCCTCAGATGCAAAACGGCTGGCGGATGAGGGGGTCGACGCGCTCTGGGTGTCGAACCATGCCGGGCGGCAGTTCGACGCGGCCCCCGCCAGCATCGACGCCCTGCCCGCCATCCGCGCCGCCACCGACCTGCCGATCCTGTTCGACAGCGGCATCGACGGCGGTCTCGACATCCTGCGCGCCATCGCGCTCGGGGCGGATTTCGTCATGCTGGGCCGGGCCTGGCACTATGCGCTCGCCGCCCTTGGCCCCAAGGGGCCCGCGCACCTCGTTCATATCCTGACCAGCGATCTTGCCGCAAATTTAGGCCAATTGGGTGTCGCGCACCCGAAAGACCTGCGCGGACATGCGCTTCTGCCGACGCCCGGTTGAGTGACCCGTCGCAGTTCCATAAAATACCGTCACGCCAACGCCAGAAGGACGCCCAATGCCCGAGTTCCAGAAGATTCTCATCGCCAATCGCGGAGAGATCGCGATCCGCATCATGCGTGCGGCCAACGAGATGGGAAAGAAGACCGTCGCGGTCTTCGCCGAACAGGACAAGCTGGGGCTGCACCGCTTCAAGGCCGATGAGGCCTACCGCATCGGCGAGGGGCTCGGCCCGGTCCAGGCCTACCTGTCGATCCCCGACATCATCCGCGTCGCCCGCGAATCCGGCGCCGACGCGATCCACCCGGGCTATGGCCTGCTGTCGGAAAACCCCGAATTTGTCGATGCCTGCGACGCCGCCGGGATCGTCTTCATCGGCCCGCGCGCCGAAACCATGCGGGCGCTGGGCGACAAGGCCAGCGCCCGCCGGGTCGCCATCGAGGCGGGCGTGCCGGTCATTCCCGCCACCGAGGTGCTGGGCGATGACATGGACGCGATCCGCGCCGAGGCCCGCGCGGTCGGCTACCCCTTGATGCTCAAGGCGTCCTGGGGCGGCGGCGGGCGCGGCATGCGGCCCATCCCCTCCGAGGACGTGCTGGAAGACATGGTCCGCGAAGGTCGCCGCGAGGCCGAGGCCGCCTTTGGCAACGGGGAGGGCTACCTCGAAAAGATGATCACCCGCGCGCGCCACGTCGAGGTGCAGATCCTCGGCGACAAGATGGGCAACATCTACCATCTCTACGAACGCGACTGCTCGGTCCAGCGCCGCAACCAGAAGGTCGTCGAACGCGCCCCGGCCCCCTACCTGACCGACGCCCAGCGCGCCGAGATCTGCGAACTGGGCCGCAAGATCTGCGCCCATGTGAACTACGAATGCGCCGGCACCGTCGAGTTCCTGATGGATATGGACACCGACGCCTTCTACTTCATCGAGGTCAATCCGCGGGTGCAGGTCGAACACACCGTCACCGAGGAAGTGACCGGCATCGACATCGTGCAGGCGCAGATCATGATCGCCGAGGGCAAGGACCTGGCCGAGGCCACCGGCAAGGCGTCGCAGGCCGACATCACGCTCAACGGGCACGCGCTTCAGACCCGGATCACCACCGAGGATCCGGCCAACAACTTCATCCCCGATTACGGCCGCCTCAGCGCCTACCGCTCGGCCACCGGCATGGGCATCCGGCTTGATGGCGGCACCGCCTATACCGGGGGTGTGATCACCCGCTATTACGATTCGCTGCTGGTCAAGGTCACCGCCTGGGCCGCGACGCCGGAAAAGGCGATCAAGCGGATGGACCGGGCGCTGCGCGAGTTCCGTATCCGGGGGGTATCGACCAATATCGAGTTCGTCGAAAACCTGCTGCGGCATCCGACCTTCCTCAACAACCAGTACACCACCACCTTCATCGACAACACGCCCGAGTTGTTCGACTTCAAGCCGCGTCAGGATCGCGGCACCAAGGTGCTGACCTATATCGCCGACATCACCGTCAACGGACACCCCGAGACCAAGGGCCGTGCCCGCCCCGCGCCCGATCTCAAGCCCGCCCGCGCGCCGGTGCCGAAGGTCGACACGCCCGCCCCAGGCACCCGCAACCTGCTTGAGGAAAAGGGCCCGCAAGCGGTGGCCGACTGGATGGCCGCGCAGACACAGCTGCTGATCACCGACACCACCATGCGCGACGGGCACCAGTCGCTGCTGGCCACGCGGATGCGCTCGCTCGATATGATCAAGGTGGCACCCAGCTATGCCGCGAACCTGCCGCAGCTTTTCTCGGTAGAATGCTGGGGCGGGGCCACCTTCGACGTCGCCTTCCGTTTCCTGCAGGAATGCCCGTGGCAGCGTCTGCGCGACATTCGCGCCAAGATGCCGAACCTGATGACGCAGATGCTGCTGCGCGCCTCGAACGGGGTCGGATACACCAACTACCCCGACAACGTGGTCCAGGGTTTCGTCAAACAGGCCGCGCTTTCTGGGGTCGATGTGTTCCGGGTCTTCGATTCGCTGAACTGGGTCGAGAACATGCGCGTCGCGATGGATGCGGTGCTCGAGACCGGCAAGGTCTGCGAAGGCGCGATCTGCTATACCGGCGACATCAACGATCCCGACCGCGCCAAGTACGACCTCAAGTATTACGTCGCCATGGGCAAGGACCTGCGCGACGCGGGCGCGCATATTCTCGGACTGAAAGACATGGCGGGCCTGCTGAAACCCGCCGCCGCCGGGCCGCTGATCACCGCGCTGAAGAACGAGGTCGGCCTGCCCATTCACTTCCACACGCACGACACCTCGGGTGCCGCCATCGCGACCGTCATGGCCGCCGCCGAGGCTGGCGTCGACGCGGTCGATGCGGCGATGGATGCGCTGTCGGGCAACACCTCGCAGCCGACGCTGGGTTCCATCGTCGAGGCGATGCGCTTTACCCCGCGCGAAACCGGCCTCGATATCGAGTCGATCCGCGAGATTTCCAACTACTGGGAGGCGGTGCGCGGCCAATACGCGGCCTTCGAATCCTCGCTGCAGGCCCCCGCCTCCGAGGTTTACCTGCACGAAATGCCGGGCGGGCAGTTCACCAACCTCAAGGCGCAGGCACGCTCGATGGGGCTCGAGGAACGCTGGCACGAGGTCGCCCATACCTATGCCCAGGTGAACCAGATGTTCGGCGACATCGTGAAGGTCACGCCGTCGTCGAAAGTGGTGGGCGACATGGCGCTGATGATGGTGTCGCAGAACCTGACCCGTGCCGATGTCGAGGATCCCGCGCGCGACATCTCGTTTCCCGACTCGGTGATCGACATGATGCGCGGCAGCCTCGGGCAACCCCCGGGCGGCTGGCCGGAGGCGATCCAGAAAAAGGTGCTGAAGGGCGAGGCGCCGTTCACCGACCGCCCCGGCAAGCATCTTCCGCCGGTCGATTTCGAAGCCGCCCGCGCGGAATTGTCGGCCAAGTTCGAGGATGCAACCTTCGACGACGAGGATCTGAACGCCTATCTGATGTATCCCAAGGTCTTCACCGACTATTTCGGCCGCCATCAGCAATACGGCCCGGTGCGCACCCTGCCGACGCGGACGTTCTTTTACGGCATGGAACCCGGAGAGGAGATCACCGCCGAGATCGACCCCGGCAAGACGCTCGAAATCCGGCTGATCGCGCTGGGCGAGACCCAGGACAACGGCGAGGTGCGGGTGTTCTTCGAACTGAACGGCCAGCCCCGGTCGGTCCGGGTGATCGACCGCGAAAAGATCGGAGGCCGGGCCGTGGCCCCCAAGGCCGAGCCTGGCAACCCGAACCATGTCGGCGCGCCGATGCCCGGGGTGGTGGCGACCGTCGCGGCAGAGGCGGGCAAGCCGGTCAAGAAGGGCGACCTGCTGCTGACCATCGAGGCGATGAAGATGGAAACCGGGCTGCACGCCGAACGCGACGCCGTGGTCAAGGCCGTGCACGCCGCGCCCGGCGCGCAGATCGACGCCAAGGACCTGCTGGTGGAATACGAGGCCTGAGCCGGCCCCGGCGCGTCCGCAACCGGGCGCGTCAGGGACCGGACGGCCCACCCCTGACCGCCCCGGTGCCGCAGCCTCTGCGCCGCGTGCCCGCGCCCTTGCCTTTGCCGGTTCGCTCCCGCACCCTTGACCGAGCTTCACGACAGGACCCGCAGAACTTATGACCAGCCTCAAGATCACCGCTGCCGACCTCGTTGCCGAAGCGCGCAGCCAAATCCCGGAAGTCACCACCCACGAGGCCCTCGCCATGGCGAAAGAGCCCGACGTGATCTTCGTCGACATCCGCGATGTGCGCGAACGCGCCAAGGCCGGTTTCATTCCCGGGTCGGTCCATGCGCCGCGCGGCATGCTCGAGTTCTGGATCGACCCCGAAAGCCCCTATCACCGCGATGTTTTTGCCCAGCAGAACAAGCGCTTCGTGCTGCATTGCGCCAGCGGATGGCGGTCCGCGTTGGCGGTCTTCCAGTTGCAGAAGATGGGGTTCGAGTGCGCGCATATGAAGGACGGCTTCAACGATTGGGTCGCCCAGGGCGGCGCGGTCGAAAAAGACGAGAGGTCGCGTTGATGGAGACCGTTATGCAGGTCGCCGTGACTCCGGTCTATGCCGGGCTTCTGGGCCTTGTCTATCTGGCGCTGACATGGCGCGTGATCACGCGCCGGGGCGAGACCAGGACCTCGCTTGGCGATGGCGGCGATACCGCGCTGACCCGCCGCATCCGGGCGCATGCCAATTTCGCCGAGTTCGCGCCGCTCGGGCTGGTGCTGCTGCTTGTGACCGAGTTGATGGGCGCGCCCGCAATCGCGCTGCACCTGGCCGGGCTGTCGCTGCTTCTGGGCCGGGCGATGCACGGTCTGGCGCTGACCCGCGAGACCCCGTCGATGCCGCTCCGCTCGGGCGGCATGGTGCTGACATTGCTGATGATCCTTGCGACATCTCTGGCGCTTGTGGCGCACAGCCTGTGGTAGCGCGCCGCCCCCGGCACAAAAAATCGCGACGGCCCGGGGCATTTTCCCCTTGCAGCGCGCGGCGCGATTTTCTACATCCCCGTCACTCGATTGGTTAGCGGGCGTAGCTCAGGGGTAGAGCATAACCTTGCCAAGGTTAGGGTCGGGCGTTCGAATCGCCTCGCCCGCTCCAAATCGAGACCGCCGATGGATATGCGGGCGTAGCTCAGGGGTAGAGCATAACCTTGCCAAGGTTAGGGTCGGGCGTTCGAATCGCCTCGCCCGCTCCATCGGACCCAATTCATTGTGACCGCCCAAGTCACCGTGATCTTCGCGACTTTCCCGGTCACGCTCCCGTCGCCCTCGTGCCGGATCGATGGTCCGCGCGCCGATGGCGAACGCCACGTTGCTTCGGGTGACCGACAGGCAACCGCCACGCCCGACTTGACCACTTTTTATGCATCGAGATCTTTGGCTTGCTGCCGCAGCATGTCGTGCAGGTTCGCCGTCACCCGCAGGCGACGATGCCGCCCCCATTAACCTAACGCCTGATTGCACCCAACCGAAGTGGGCGAGGATCATAGGCGTTTACCCAAGGGTGCGCATGGATCACCGGTCGCGCAACAGATCCCCGAATGCCCCGGGCCGCGTCGGTGAAACCTTGGCAGAAAGCGTTTTTCCCTTCCAACTGACGGTAAAACGCATCGGGGTGGCGCGCTGGTTGGTGTTGGCGAACTGCACTTCGCTGAAGCCCGTCGTTTCTCCGGCCTCGATCCGGATCGGGGGCGCCTTTGCTTGCCTGAGATTGCTGCTTTCGACCTTGAGGGCCACAGGCGTGCGCGACGCTGCCGTCAGCCTGACCTCCAACAACAACTTGCCTTGCTTCCATATCGCGCGCAGGGACGAGATTTCTGGTGCGGGGTCCACGGGCTGAAAGAACACCACCGGCTCTGAAATCGACTCGGCGAACTGCGGTGTTCCGGGGAATTGGGCAATGGCGGCGTGAACATCGCCAAGCGTATCGACGATAAACGAAGTGCCATAGCGCCCGTCTGCACCGGTGGTTGCGGTGAGTTGTATATCACTGCCATTTGCGCGGGACACCGTCAGGTTCACACGCTGATCGGCCAGCGCATCGACAGCGGCCCCATTGCTCATCTGGACAAGCTTGCCCGACAGCTCATATTTGTTGCCCCCGCCAGTAACATTCAGCGAAACGGCGGTCGTGGCCGTCAGCATGAAGTATCGGGGGATGTTCATGACCGGAACAAAACTGTCTCCTTCGTCCATCCACGCGGTGGTCGCCAGTGTCCCGATCTGACCCGGCTTCAGGACATCGGGCAATGGGGGCGTAAAGCTCAGCTTGAAGTGTCCGGACTCGCCAGTTTTCAAGAACATCCGCGCGTTTTCCATCACGTCCAGTTTCCAGCCCTCAGGCAGCGGCTTTGGCAGATTCATCGAAAAGGCAATCAAGTGGTCGCGCTTGTCGATATTGATCACGCTCTGGTCGATATCAAGAGATGGATACGGGCTGGCAAATGCCAGGACCGGGATCTCCAGAAAAGGCTCATAATAGACGTTGTTTAAGAGTTGCAGATCCGTCTCTGCCGAATTGATGTGAATGATCGCGATGGCAATAAAGGAATCCGACGGAGTGATCGTGGTGGTCACGGTCGACGTCCCGCCTGAGGCCATAACCGGTACCGTAAACGGGATGCTTGCGGTTCTGAAAGGCAGCAAGCTGGTCGGATCGGTCAGATCGAATGGAATGGGTATGTTCGGCTCCAACAACCACAGCTCACCGGACATTCCGGCTGGGTTGGCAGCGCTGCCGATATTTCGAAAGCTGATGCGCATGCTGTGCGGCGGCGTCACCGTTGTGACCGAAGGCGGCAGGCTGGACAGCGTCATCGTTGTCGTACTCATCAGCGGATCGCCAAACAGCAGAGGTTCGACAAATACGCCCAACCCGTTGACCGGGCTGTCCAGACGCAAATCGGTGATGACAATGTCCGGGCGCGGCGGCGGCGTCCAGGTGATGAACACGTTGATGCTGCCATCCGCATTTGCACCAATCGGGGTGACTGTCAGCCCCAGCGCCGGATCCACGAAAGGTGCGCCCACCGGAAACGCAGCCGTCGAAGGCGTTGTCACCGGGGCGGGTTCGGTCGGATGCATCAGGGTCAGGGGGCGTGGCGAAAACCCGGTTTCGGTGTTCAGCCAATCCGTATGCCGAAAGACCACCATGCCGCGATTGTAGCCATTTGCGGCGATTGCGGCATCCAGTGGCGTTGCCGATGGATTTCTGAATTCGACGTAATACCCGATAAACGGCACGAAATACCCGATCAGATCGCTGAACGGGCTGGGCAGAGGTGACGCCTCCATGCTGCTGGCGTCGATGCGGATAAGTTCGGGGTTTCCATTGTCATTTCCAGGGGTGTCCAAGCGGATCGGACCGGCAGGCACGGTCGACGGCGTAATGGTGATCACCCGGTTGCCAGGGTCTTCGATCCAGTTGGCCATGTAGCGGGAATAGGCCGTGAAATTCTGCATCCGGTCCTGCGCCATTTCCCCCCATTGCCCGACCAAACGCCCCGGCTCACCGTCAAGTTGATAAAGGTCAGGCAACCCAAGCTGGTGGCCCAATTCGTGCCCGATGGTGCTGAAATCCGTTTCGGCAACTTCGTCGGTCCCAATCACCGCGGCTCGGAGCATCTTGACCCCGGATTTCGGCAATACGAATGGCCAGTGTACCCAGGTCGCCCGCGCCCGCTTTTTTCCATTGACGATGACAATAACCCGAGACACCGTATCGAATACGCCGGGCAGTGCCTCATCGGCAAAACGCGCGCCCTGGAAGAACTCGTTCTGCATGGTTGTCGGATCATCGACCGTGCCGCTGTTTTCGAAATCAAACTGGCACTTTCCCGGAACCGGGATGAATGCAAAAGACGTCACACCCTGCCCTGCGACCGGTTGATGGGTTGCGTCCAGATAGTAGCGATTGACCGCGCCTTCCATCAGCTCGACGAAATCTTCGGCGTTTTCAACTTCCACCAATGTGCTTGGGTCGGCAGGATCGGCACGCAAGAACGGCGTTTCATCCCCCAGATACTCACACATAACCACAACCACGTTCTGGTTCAGACCAACGGAGTGTGCCAGACTGGTCCCGATCGGACCAATCTCGGGTTCCTGCGCGTCCGCCAGTGTCGTGGCAGCCAGGGCGAACAGAACGACAAAAAATGCGCGAAGACCTGAGTTAAAAAACACGGTATTTCCTCCACTGAAAAATTTTTATCCCGGGCATTGACACCGCTAAATATGCGGATGGCTACCGGGTAAAATTAACCAAGAGTTTGATCAATCCGAGGCCATTTGACAAGTAGGGGTAAAAATCCCCGCGCCGACGGCCCATATTAATTCTTGGTTTCAGTGCTTTGCAGGAAAACGCTGGCAAACCGCGATCAACTGCGCCGAATAAATTGGGCGGTTTATCCGGTGTCGCTCTTGGCGTTTTGCGACTCGCAATAAGACAGTCACCGGGACGCTGGACGCGTCGGCTTCGTCCGCGCTGCAGACATATGTCGGCGCCTGGGTAAAGGTCCGCTGTCGGGCGCCGGGCGGTCAAAACCGAACGGTGCTTTCACAGACGACATCGACCACTTTCGGCAGATCCACGCGACGCGAGACGGGCTTTTCCACCTCCGGCGTCATGGTCGGCCTGCCGACCGCTCTGCCCGCCTCAGAACGCCTTGAAGGTCAGCGTCGTCAACGACCGCTCGATCCCCGGAATGACCAGCAGGTTCTCGTTGATGAACTTGCCCACATCCTGCCCGGTCGGCACATACAGCTTCATCAGCAGGTCATACTCGCCCGAGGTCGAATGCAGTTCGGAATGCAACTCGCGCAGCGCGATTTCCTCGGCCACCTCGTAGGTTTTGCCGGGGGTACAGCGGATCTGGATGAAGACGCAGACGCTCATGGGGGCCTCCTCGTGCCGGGACACCCCAAGCTGGCACGGAAGCCGCGGGCGCACAATGGGCCAAGCCCGGCCTTTTCCTCGCCCCGAGCCGCCCCTATAAGCGCGCTGAACCAGCCCCGGAGGACACGCCCCATGCGCCGCGCCGAGATCACCCGCAAGACCGCCGAGACCGCGATCTCGGTGTCCATCGACCTCGATGGCACCGGCGAATACGACAACCGGACCGGCATCGGGTTTTTCGACCACATGCTGGACCAGCTGTCGCGCCACGCGCTGATCGACATGACCGTTCGCTGCGACGGCGATCTGCACATCGACGATCACCACAGCGTCGAGGATGTGGGCATCGCCCTCGGCCAGGCCCTGCGCGACGCCCTGGGCGACAAGCGCGGCATCCGGCGCTACGGGGCCTGTCTCCTGCCGATGGACGACGCGCTGGTGCGCGCGGCGCTTGATCTCTCGGCGCGACCCTACCTGGTGTGGAACGTCGATCTGCCCACCACGAAGATCGGCAGCTTCGATACCGAACTGGTGCGCGAGTTCTTCCAGGCGCTGGCGACCCATGGCGGCATCACCCTGCATGTGGATGCGCTGCACGGCATCAACAGCCACCACATCGCCGAGGCCATCTTCAAGGCCGTCGCCCGCGCCCTGCGCGAAGCGGTCGAACCCGACCCCCGCAAGTCCGACGCCATTCCCTCGACCAAAGGAGCGCTCTGAGCATGCTCACGGCGATCATCGACTACGAATCCGGCAACCTGCATTCCGCCGACAAGGCGTTCCAGAAGATGGCCCGCGAAACCGGCGGCGGCGAGGTTGTCGTCACCGACCGCGCCGACGTGGTGGCCCGCGCGGACCGGCTGGTGCTGCCCGGCGACGGGGCCTTCCCGGCCTGCGCCGCCGCCCTCAAGGGCAAGGACGGCGTCTATGAAGCGCTGGTCGAGGCGGTCGAGCAGAAAGGCCGCCCCTTCATGGGCATCTGCGTCGGCATGCAGCTGATGGCACGCAAGGGCCACGAATATATCGAGTGCGACGGCCTTGGCTGGGTCGATGGCGAGGTGCTCAAGATCACGCCCACCGATCCCGCGCTCAAGGTGCCGCATATGGGCTGGAACGATCTGGTGATCGAGCAGGCGCACCCAGTGCTCGACGGCGTGCGCACCGGCGATCACGCCTATTTCGTGCACTCCTACCAGATCCGCATGGCCAATCCCGATCACCGCATCGCCTATTGCGACTACGGCGAGGAAGTCACCGCCATCGTCGGCTCGCAAAACCGCATCGGGTTGCAATTCCACCCGGAAAAAAGCGCGGCCACCGGCCTCAGGATGATCTCCAACTTCCTGCAATGGACCCCCTGAGCCCGCCGCGCGCGGTGCTGTCCTGGTCGTCGGGCAAGGATTGCGCCTTTGCGCTGCAGGTCTGCCGCCGGCTGGGCCTGGCCCGGATCGAGGCGCTCTTCACGACCGTCGACCAGGCCTCCGCCCGCGTTGCCATGCACGGGCTCCGGCCGTCCCTGCTGCGCGCGCAGGCGACCGCGCTCGGCCTGCCGCTGATCGAGGTGCCGCTGCCCTGGCCCTGCCCGAACGCCGATTACGAAGCGATCATGACCGACGCGGTGGCGGCGCTGACCGCCCGCGGCATCACCCACATGGTCTTCGGGGATCTCTTCCTCGAGGATATCCGCGCCTACCGCGCGTCCCGGTTGCACGGCACCGGCATCACGCCGCTCTTCCCGATCTTCGGCACCCGCGCCCTCAGCCCCCGGCGCGCGCGCGAGATGATCGACAGCGGGCTCAGGGCGCGCATCGTGACCTGCGATCCACGCCAACTCGATGCCTCCTTCGCGGGCCGCCTGTGGGATGCCGACCTGCTCGCCGATTTGCCGGACGGCGTCGATCCCTGCGGCGAAAACGGCGAATTTCACACCTTCGTCTTCGACAGCCCGGACTTCGCGGCCCCCATCGCCCATGACCTCGGCGCCATCGTCGACCGCGACGGCGTCATCCATGCCGACGTGACCCTGACGGCCCCCTGACCACCCGCAACCACGCAAAAAAGGCAGGGACCACGCCCCTGCCTTTCCATTTTCCAAATACGCAGACCCGCGCCCGCGGCCCGCGCGGGATCAGTTCACCCGCGTCCAGTTCTGGCTCGAACACAGCAGCCCGCCCGCGACGCAGCCGCGCAGCTTCAGCGTGTTGCCCGACAGATCCATCTTGCCGAGATAGATCTTGTTGTTCGACGGACGCCAGACCCGGCCCTCGTACTTGCCGCCGCCCTGGGCGGTCATGTTCTGCACCAGCGTCTTGCCCTTGTTGGGCGACTCGTATTCGCTCGCGCCCTTGAAGGTGCGCACGATCACGCCGCACAGCTTGTCGCCGCAGGGGCGCATCTGCACATGCGCGTAGGCGCCGTCATCGACTTCGGTTTTCCAGATGCCCTCGATCGGGTCGGCGAATGCGGCGGTCGCGCTCAGCGCCAGCCCCGCAAGGGCGGTCAATATCGCTTTCATGGCTGTCCTCCTCTCCATGAGACATCGGCACCGTGGCCCGGCCCCGCGCTTCGATCAAGATTGACGCAGGGTCGCGTTGCATGTGCCGTTCCGTCATGCGATCTGGGCGCGAAAGTCTTTTCAGGGACCGCGCTCATGATCCTCTACCCCGCTATCGACATCAAGGACGGCCAGGCCGTGCGCCTTCTGCGCGGCGACATGGAGAAATCGACCGTCTTCAACGACGATCCCGCCGCCCAGGCCCGCACCTTCGCAGAGGCGGGCTGCGCCTGGCTGCACCTGGTCGATCTGAACGGGGCCTTTGCCGGTACGCCGGTCAATGCCGCGGCGGTCGAGGCGATCCTTGCCGCCTGCCCCGGCGTGCCCGCGCAGCTCGGCGGCGGCATCCGCGACATGGCCACCATCGAGGCCTGGATCGACAAGGGCCTGGCGCGGGTCATCCTGGGCACGGTCGCGGTGGAAAACCCAAGCCTCGTGCGCGAGGCCGCGCGCGCCTTCCCGGGCCGTGTCGCCGTCGGCATCGACGCGCGGGGCGGCAAGATCGCGACCAAGGGCTGGGCCGAGGACACCGATGTCGAGGTGACAGAGCTTGCCAGAAGCTTCGAGGATGCCGGGGTCGCGGCGATCATCTATACGGACATCAACCGCGATGGCGCCATGGGCGGACCCAACATCGACGCAACCGAAGCGCTGGCGCGCGCCGTGTCGATCCCGGTGATCGCGTCGGGCGGGGTGTCCTCTCTGGACGACCTGATCGCGCTGCGCGACACCGGCGTGATCGCGGGCGCGATCTCGGGGCGGGCGCTTTACGACGGCGCGCTCGATCTCTCGGCGGCCCTCGCGGCGCTCGGCTAGGCGCTGTCGAAGCCGGGTCCCGGACCTGATCCGGGACTTCGCCTGTGAACTGGTGCAGAACCCCGCCCGGGATCGGTCAGTCCGCCGTGGCAGCTCCGGTCAGCTTCTCCAGCGCGCCGGTCATCATCCCCAGATACGGCGCATCCGGCGCGATCTCGAGATCGGCGAACATGTCCGACGGATCCTGATAGGTGACCCAGACCTGCCCGTCGGCATCCTCATAGGCCAGCACCCGCAGCGGCAGCAGGGTCCCGGCGCGGATGTCGTCCTGCATGGCGGGCGTGCCAAGCTTGGGGTTGCCGAAGATCAGCAACTCGGCCGGGGCCAGCGCCATGTCCACCTTCGCCGCCCCGCCCGCGTGATCGACCCGTGCGAAGATCGACGCGCCCGCGTTCTTCACCGCTGTTTCCAGCTTGTCGATGGTGATCTCGACCGAATGGGCGCTTTGCGTGCGGATATAATCCGCCTGTGCGGACCCCGCGGTCAGGGCGATCAGCGAAATGGCGGCAAGGCGTGCGGCGGGGACGGGCATGGTTTTTCCTTCCGGAGGGTGTGACGCACCAACCCTCTCGCCGCCCATTCCGTTCCACGCCTGCCGGAAAGGCCACTTTGACATCGACGCGAAAAACCGCCCGAAATCCCACGCACCCCGTCGCCTGGCCCAAAGGCGTCGCCAAATCGCACAGCCATTCTTGTGATCCGGCCCCGCTTTCGGCATATCCCCAAGGAACCAGAAGGACCCGAGAAATGCTGAAGACCCGGATCATTCCCTGTCTCGACGTGGCCGATGGCCGCGTGGTCAAGGGGGTCAACTTCGTCGACCTGCGCGATGCTGGCGATCCCGTCGATGCCGCGCGCGCCTATGACGCCGCCGGTGCCGACGAGATCTGCTTTCTCGACATCACCGCCAGCCACGAGGATCGCGACACCATGCTTGACGTGGTGACCCGCACGGCCGAGCAGGTGTTCATCCCGCTCACCGTGGGCGGCGGGGTCCGCTCGGTCGTGGATGTGCGCAACCTGCTGCTGGCCGGGGCCGACAAGGTCAGCTTCAACTCCGCCGCGGTGGCCAACCCGGATGTGGTCTCCGAAGCCGCCGACCAGTTCGGCAGCCAGTGCATCGTGGTCGCCATCGACGCCAAGTCCGTGGGCCCCAACAAATGGGAAATCTTCACCCATGGCGGCAGGCGCGAAACCGGCATCGACGCCATCGACTTCGCGCTGACGATGCAGGCCAAGGGCGCGGGCGAGATCCTGCTGACCTCGATGGACAAGGACGGCACGCGCTCGGGTTTCAACATCCCGCTGACCCGCGCCATCTCGAACGCGGTGACGATCCCGGTCATTGCCTCGGGCGGTGTCGGCACGCTTGATCACCTCGTCGAGGGCGTCACCGAAGGCGGCGCATCGGCGGTGCTGGCCGCGTCGATCTTCCACTTCGGCGATTTCACCATCGGCGAGGCCAAGTCCTACATGGCCGAACGCGGCATCGCGGTGCGGCCATGACCCTTGAGGAACTGGCCCGCACCATCGCCAAACGCGCCAAGGCCGATCCGGGCGAAAGCTGGACCGCCAAGCTGCTCGCCAAGGGCCCCGAGAAGTGCGCCGAGAAGTTCGGCGAAGAGGCGGTCGAGGCGATCATCGAGGCCGCCAAGGGCGACCGCGCCGCGCTGACCTCCGAAGCCGCCGACGTGCTGTTTCATTTCCTGGTCATGCTGGAATCGCGCAAGGTACCGCTGGCGGACGTGATGGCCGAACTTGACAACCGTCAAAAACGCTCGGGCCTGGCCGAAAAGGCCGCGCGCAAGGGCAACCGGGGCGGATGACACCGCAAGCTCGCGGCATCGGCATTGCCGCGGTCCTTGCCGCCGCGATCCTCTGGGGGACGACGGGCACGGTGCAGACTTTCCTGCCGCCCGACCGTGCGCCGTTGGCGGTGGGCGCGCTCAGGCTTCTGGTCGGAGCGGTGGCGCTTTGGGCGTTGGCGCTGGCACAGCCCGAAAGCCGCCGCGCGCTGACCCGTCTTCCCTGGCGCGGCATCGTCTTCGCGGGCATTGCCATCGGTCTTTACAACCTGCTGTTCTTCTGGGGCGTCACCGAGGCCGGCATCGGCGTCGGCACCGCACTGACCATCGGCAGCGCGCCGATCTGGGCCACCGCCTATGAGGCGCTGTTCCTGGCCCGGGTGCCGCCGCCGATGCGCGCGGTCGGACTGTTGCTGTCGATCCTCGGGGTCGGCGTCCTGGCGGTGTCCGGGGCGGGCGGCGTGGCCTCGCCGCTGGGCATTGCGCTGACGCTGGGCGCGGGGGCCTGCTATGCGACCTATTCGCTGGCCACCAGCCGCATTGGCGGTCGCGCGCCCTCGACGGCCATCGCCGCCGCGACCTTCGGCGTCGCGGCGCTGGTCACCCTGCCCGCGCTTTTCGTGCTGCCGCTGGCGTGGCTCGCCGGTCCCGTGGCGCTGGGGGCGATCCTGTTTCTGGGCGTGGCGGCGACGGGCCTGTCCTACGCGCTCTACACCTGGGGCCTGACCCGGGTCGCGGCCTCGACAGCGGTGACGCTGGCGCTGGCCGAACCGGTCACCGCCTGGCTGCTCGCCACCTTCCTCGTCCAGGAGCCGGTGACGGCCTCGGGCCTTGCCGGTGCGTTGATGGTGCTGGCCGGGCTGGCCTTCGTGACCACCGCGCGTTCGGTGCCGGCATCCAGTTCCGACGCGCGCTGACGGCTGTCGCGGGGGCCGCCCCCGCGCGGGTTGGACGGGCCGGAGGCGCGTTCGAAACCTAGCCTAGGATCTTCGCCAGCGCGGCAAGGAACGTCGCCACTTCGGCGCGCGTGTTGTAATGGCACATCGACACCCGCACCGCCGCCGCGATCCCCAGCGGCGTCAGGATGTTGCCCGAGTAGTGATCCGCCTTGCGGATATGGACGCGCACGCCCTCGGCCTCAAGCGCGGCCACGATCTCTGCCGCCGCGCGCCCCTCTGCGGCAAAGGTCACCAGCCCCTCTCGATGGGCATTGTCGGCCCCGCCGATCACCGTCACGCCACGGGTCTCGGCCAGGCCGCGCAGGTTGCCGGTTCCCCAAAGCATCGCCTCGCAGAGCATCCGCTCTTGCGCGGCAATCGCAGCCCCCGCCGCCTCGATCCGCGCACGGGGGTCGGTGGCGCCGCTGACCTCGCCGCCAAGCCAGTCGAAATAGGCCACCACATCCTTAAAGGTCGCATAGGCCCCGGTGTCGCGGGTGCCCAGTTCCCAATGCGCGTCCGGCGCGCCGATCAGCGCGTCATGCGCCAGCGCCGCCAGTCGGTCCGACGCCCAGGCGATGCCGTAGCCGTGGCGCGAAAACACCTTGTAGGGCGAGACGACATAGCCATCGACGCCCGCCGCGGCCAGGTCGATGCGCCCGTGACAGGCGTGCTGGATACCGTCGACGATGATGTAGGCGTCGGGGGCCACCGCCCGGATCGCAGCGGCAATGGCGGCGATGTCGTTGCCGATGCCGGTGACGGGTGAGGTGTGCAGGATCGTCGCCACCCGTGTATCGGGCGTGACATGCGCGGCGTAGGCGTCGGCGGCGACGCCGCCCTCCGCATCGTCATGCGGCACCGCCACACAGGGCCGCCCGGTGATCCCGGCCCAGCGCTGCGCCGCCGAACGGGACGCCGGATGCTCGACGGTCGAGCCCAGAACGATGCCGCCCTCGGGTGCGCCAAGGCAGGCGTCGCGAATGAGGCGGAACAACAGTTCGGTGCCGCTTTCGCCAACCACGACGCGGCCACCCTGCGCGTTGAAGAACAGCCGCGCGTCATCCCGCGCCGCCTCGATGATCGCGACCAATGCCGCCGATGCCGCGTTGGCGCGGCCCTGGTTGTCGGGGATGGCGGCGAATTTTGCGCTGGTTTCGACCACCGAATTCAGGGTCAGCGCGCCACCCGCATTCTCGAAGAAGACGCGCGGACCGGTGAACGGGCATTCCGCGACATGGGCGAAGCGAGCGCGCACGCGCTCAATGAGCTGCCCATGGTCCTCGATCGGTTTCAATGCGTGCTCTCCCCGTCCTCGCGCGCGCGGGCCGCAAGCGCGGCATCCAGCGCTTCTTCCATATCCTCGGGATCGTCCGAGGGCACCGCATACCCGCCCGAAAACCATTTGGCGAGGTCCAGATCGGCGCAGCGCCGCGAACAGAAGGGCCGGTAGGCCTTGACGCTCGGGGCGGAACAGATCGGACAGCTCATGCCGACACCGCCGACAGCGCCACCCGGTCGCGTTTGCGCTGCAGTTCGATATTGCCCATCGGCGTCCAGCCGACGAAATTCGTCTCGACGCTGTCGGATTTCAGCGCCGCGCGCAGGACGCTTTCGATCTGCCGCCGCTCTTTCTTGGGGAACGGCGCGGGGTCGATGACGATGACACCGCCCAGCCCGCGCAGCCGCAATTGCCGGGGCAGATCGCGCAGCGCCTCGATGGTGACCTTGAGCCCGGCCGCGGGCGAGGTGTCGCCGCCGGTGTTCACATCCACCGCAACCAGCGCGCGGGTCGCCTCGACCGCCATGCTGCCGCCCGCCCGAAGCGGCACCACGGGGCTGTCCAACGCGGCCAGCGCATCGGCGACGCCGCTGGCCTCGAACGCGTCGGGCGCGTCCTCGACACTTGCCGCCATGGTCCATTCCCGCCAGGCAAGCTGGTGCGGACCGTCGCCCGCGACCAGCAGTTCGGCACCCTTGCCGGTATCGCCCATGACCTGCTTCGCTAGATCCTGCATCGCGGCGATATCCTCGGCGATGGCATCGGCATCCGCCCCGTCACAGGAGGACCGCAGGATCAGCCCGTGATCGCCGGTCATCACCTGATGCGCGATCTCGAGCAGCGCATCGCGGCTGTCTTCATCGCGGATCCGGCGCGAAATGTTCAACCCGGGCGCGCCCGGCGTGACGATGGCGTAGCGCGACTTGAACAACAGCTTCGTCGTCACCGGCACCGCCTTGCCCGGCTCTGCGTGCCCCGTGACCTGCACCAGAAGCGGATCGCCCGGCGAGATGCCCCGGATCTGGCGCAGATAGGCCGACCCGTCCGGTGTGTCGCAGAAGATGCCGCCCTGCCCCTTCATCGGGCGGTTGGCGATGGCGCGGTAGATCGTGCCGACCGCGGGCTGGTCGCCTTCGAGGAACAGATCCTCAAGCCGGCCATCCACCATCAGGGCCGCCGCCTCGCGCTGCCCGACCCGGCCCAATGCAATCACTGCCCCCTTCATGCGTGGGCCTCCTTCCAGAAATTGACGCCCGCCGCCTGCAACAGATGCGCGGTCTCAGTCAGTGGCAGACCGACAATCGCCGAATGCGACCCCTGGATCCACGGAATCAGCGCCCCCGCCGGGCCCTGGATGCCGTAGCCCCCGGCCTTGCCCTGCCAGTCGCCGGTGGCCAGATAGCCGTTCACCTCGACATCCGAAAGCGGCTTCATCCGGACCTGACTGACCACGTCGCGTTCCCAAAGGCGATCGCCCTTGCGCAGCGCCACTGCGGTGATCACCCGGTGCCTGCGCCCCGACAGCGCCCAGAGAAACGCCGCCGCCGCACCCGCATCCTCGGGTTTGCCCAAGATGCGCCGACCCAGCGCCACGGTGGTATCGGCGCACAGCACCACGTCGTCGGGCCCGGCGGTCACGGCCAGGGCCTTCTGGCGCGCGATGCGCACACAATAGGGGCGCGGCAATTCCCCCTTGTGGGGCGTCTCGTCGATCTCGGGCGGGCGCACGTCATCGGGCACGACGCCCAGCGTGGCCAGCAATTCCAGCCTGCGCGGTGAGCCTGATCCCAGAATCAGTGCCATGGTCATGCGTCCCCCAGACATGCGAGAGGGGCCCGTAGGCCCCTGTCATCGCCGAACCCGATCGCGGTCGGCTTACTTGAAACGGTAGTTGATCCGGCCCTTGGTCAGATCGTAGGGCGTCATCTCGACCTGAACCTTGTCGCCAGCCAGAACGCGGATGCGGTTCTTGCGCATCTTGCCTGCCGTATGTGCGATGATCTCATGGCCGTTTTCAAGCTCGACCCGGAACGTCGCATTCGGCAGGAGTTCCTTCACGACACCGGGAAATTCGAGCGTATCTTCCTTGGCCATTGTCTCTCCTGTAGTGGTGTAGGCACGGCATCCCCGACGGGATACCGTGCGATGCGCTGGTAAATGGGCCGATTTCGCGGGGTTTTCAAGGGCCAATATCGCGCAGGTCCTGCACCGGCGGCGCACCGTCCCGGCCTGCCTGGTCGGCCCAATGGGTCCGGTTGCGCACAACGCCCCCCGCCCGCACCGCCGCCACCGCTTCCGTCGCGACGGTCGCATAGGTCCAGCCCGGCGCATTCAGCACCCCCTCGGCCAGCACGCCGGTCGCCGGAAAGCCGGTATCGGGCGGGCCAAAGACGCCACCCGCGCCGCAATTGGTGTCCACCGCCTCGGACCACGGCGCATCCCCCACGGTCGAGGCCATGACACTGACGCATTGCGCCTCGAGCGCGCGGGCCATGGCCCCGATCCGCACCCGCCAATAGCCCGACTGCGCCTCGGTGCAGGACGGCACCAGCAGGACCGAGGCCTCCGACATCGCCCGACCCAGCAGCGGATATTCGGCGTCATAGCAGATCAGGATGCCGATCCGGCCCAGCCCTGTGTCGAACAGCCGCAGCGGTCCGCCGCCCACCACACCCCAGACCTCGCGCTCGAATCGGGTCATGATCTGCTTGTCCTGCACGCCAATCCGCCCGTTCGGCGCAAAAAACCGCGCGCGGTTGACCGGGCGCGGGCCGATCTGCGGATCGAACACCGGCGCGGAGGCGGCAAGGATATGCACCCCGTAGCGCCGCGCGAGGTCCACATGCAGCGCATCGGCGGCAGGCACCCGGTCCGACACCGCGCGCAGCGACGCCTCGAGATCGCCCGCCACGTCGAGACCGGCCAGCGTGGCCAGTTCCATCGCACCGTATTCGGGAAACACCAGCAGCGCCGCCCCCTGCCCCGCGGCCTCGGCCACCCAGGCTTCAAGCTTCGCGGCATAGGCGGCCCAGTCGGTCAGCACGTCCATCGGGTAGGCGGCGGTCGCCACTGTGAAAGCCATGCCGGTCACAGCTCGAATATGTCCGACCAGTCCGGGTGGCGGCGGCGATGCGCATCGATGAACGCGCACCGCGGCACGATCCGGACGCCCTCGGAGCGGGCATCGGCGACAAGACGCCTGACCAGCGCAAGGCCCGCGCCGGTGCCGCGCATCGCATCCGGCACCCCGGTATGTTCGGCGATGATTCGCCCGGACGCCGCGATCCGGTAGGTCAGCTCGGCCCTGGCCCCGTTCGCGACCAGAACATAGCGACCATGCACCCCCGTAACCTCGCGGGTGATGTCGGCGTCACGCGACATGGCCTGCCGCGCCCAAAGCCCGAAGGCCCGCCCGGACACCACCGTCCGGTGCCCCCGGCATGTCAATTGCGGATACCCGGATCGCCTGCATGGATGCCCCCTTCGATCGTCAGACCCGTCACGTTGTGGCGCTGCCCCTCGGGCGTGTCAATCCGGGCGGCACACCCGCTGCGGGGGACGCAGCACGGCCCCGACCCAGGTCAGGCCCGTGATCCCGGGCGCGGCTATTCGGCGGACTTCTTCGCCGCTGCGGGCTTCTTCGCGGCAGGCTTTTTGGCAGCCGGTTTCTTCGCGGCGGGCTTTTTCGCGGCGGGCTTTTTCTTGGGGGCCGCCTTTTTCTTGCCGGCACCGGACTTGGCCTGCTTTTCGGCGATCAATTCGACCGCCATGGCGACCGTGACGCTGTCCGGCTCGACATCCTTGGGCAGGGTCGCGTTGACCTTTTCCCACTTGATATAAGGGCCATAGCGCCCGTCCATGACGTTCATCGCCCCCCCGGCCTCGGGGTGGTCGCCCAACTCCTTGAGAGGCGTCGCCGCCGCGCGCCCGCCACCGCGCTTGGCGGCCTTTTCCGCCAGCACGTCAACCGCGCGGTTGATGCCGATCTCGAAGACCTCGTCGACCTCCTTGAGGTTGGCATAAAGCTTGCCGTGCTTGACGAACGGCCCGTAGCGCCCGATGCCCGCCTCGATCGGCTCTCCGTCCTCGGGATGCTTGCCAACCTCGCGCGGCAGGCTCAGCAGGGTCAGCGCCTTCTCGAGGTCCATGTCGTCGGGCGACCAGCCCTTGGGCAGGCTTGCGCGGGGTGGCTTCTTGTTGTCTTCGGTCACCGCGCCGCGCTGCACATAGGGTCCGAACCGGCCCGAGCGCAGGCTGATCTCGTCGCCATTGTCCTCGCCCAGAACCCGGTCGCCCTGTTCCGCGGCGTCGCCCCCGATGGGGCGGGTGTAGCGGCATTCGGGATAGCGCGAGCAGCCGACGAACCCGCCGGTGCGCGACGTCTTGAGGTGCAGACTGCCTTCGCCGCACAGCGGGCAGATGCGCGGGTCGGTGCCGTCCTCTTTCGGGGGATAAAGCTGCGGTGCCAGCGCATCGTCCAGCACATCGAGCACCTGCGCGATGCGCAACTCCGACGCCTCGGCGATCGCCGCCGAGAAATCGCGCCAGAACCGGCTGAGGATTTCCTTGTAATCGGCCTCGCCTGCGGACACGTCGTCAAGTTCTTCCTCGAGCGCCGCGGTAAAGTCATACTCCACGTAGCGCTTGAAGAAGTTCAGCAGGAAGATGGTGACGATCCGGCCCTTGTCCTCGGGGAACAGGCGGTTCTTGTCCTTGCGGACATATTCGCGGTCCTGGATCGTCGAGATCACGCTGGCATAGGTCGAGGGGCGGCCGATGCCCAGCTCTTCCATCTTCTTGACCAGCGTCGCCTCGGTGTAGCGCGGCGGCGGCTGGGTGAAATGCTGCTCGGGCGTGACCGATTTCTTGGCGGTCTTGTCGCCCTGGCTGATCTGCGGCAGTCGCTTGTCGTCGTCGTCCACGACGTCGTCCCGGCCCTCTTCATAGACCCGCAGGAAACCGTCGAACAACACCACCTGCCCGGTCGCGCGCAGGCCGACCTGGTCGTCGCGGCTGCCGATCTCGACGGTGGTGCGTTCCAGCCGCGCGCCTTCCATCTGGCAGGCCAGCGTCCGTTTCCAGATCAGGTCATAGAGCTTTTTCTGGTCGCCGTCGCGCAGCCCCAGCGCGCCAGCGTCCTTGGTCATGTCCGTGGGGCGGATACATTCATGCGCTTCCTGCGCGTTCTTGGCCTTGTTCTTGTAGATGCGCGGGCTGCCGGGCACGTATTCCGCGCCGAACCGGTCCTTGATCGCGGCGCGGGCCTCGGTCACCGCCTCGGGGGCCATGTCGATGCCGTCGGTCCGCATATAGGTGATGTGGCCCGCCTCATATAGCCGCTGCGCCGTCGACATGCACATCTTGGCGCCCATGCCGAACTTGCGGCTGGCCTCCTGCTGCAGGGTCGAGGTCATGAACGGGGCGGACGGGTTGCGCGACGCGGGCTTGGCCTCGACCGAGGTGACAGTCAGGTCGCGGCTGGTGATCGCCTGCGCCGCCATCTCGGCCTGGGTCGCGTTTTCAAGATCGTACCGGTCGAGCTTCTTGCCCGCCAGTGTGACCAGCCGCGCCTCGAATTCCTGCCCGCGCGGCGTTTCAAGCAAGGCCTTGACCGACCAGTATTCGCGGGCGCGGAAGGCCTCGATCTCCATTTCGCGCTCGACGATCAGGCGCAGACAGACCGATTGCACACGCCCCGCCGACCGGGCGCCGGGCAGCTTGCGCCACAGCACCGGCGACAGGTTGAAGCCGACAAGGTAATCAAGCGCGCGGCGGGCCAGATAGGCCTCGACCAGCGGCGCGTCGATGTCGCGCGGGCTTCTCATCGCCTCGGTCACCGCATCCTTGGTGATCGCGTTGAAGGTCACGCGGCTGACGGCGGTATCCTTCTTGATCGACTTGCGCTTGGTCAGCGCCTCCTTGAGGTGCCACGAGATCGCCTCGCCCTCGCGGTCGGGGTCGGTCGCGAGGATCAGCGCGTTGTCGTCCTTCAGCGCGTCGGCGATGGCCTTGACGTGCTTGCGGCTGTCCACCCCCACTTCCCAGGTCATGTCGAAGCCGTTGTCGGTATCGACCGATCCGTCCTTGGGCGGCAGGTCGCGCACGTGCCCGTAGGACGCCAGAACGACATAGTCCGAGCCCAGGTATTTGTTGATCGTTTTGGCCTTGGCGGGGGACTCGACAACGACGACGGGCATGAAAAAACCTCTGGAAAAAGACGGGTGTGATATGGCTGCGCAGAAGGTGGGGTGCAAGCGCTCATTCTCAAATCACCCGATTGCAGCGCCTCGGCGATGGGCCCCGGGACCGGTCCGGGGCCGGGCGATGCGGGCATTTGCCGGCAGCCTCATGTGCCATTGCGCCGCAGGCCGGGCCCTGCCGCGCGCCCGCTATGGCAAGGGGGTGGGCCGTGGTCGAGTGCGCTGCCGCCGGCGCGGTCCGCATCCCGGGGATGCGCCGCGCCGTCCGGCCCCGTGGCGCATCGCCCTGCGGCGCGATACGGCATCGCCGCTGGCACAGGCACGCGCAAAAAATGGCACGCGCAGGAAAAAGGCACGCGCAGGAAACGGGCGGAGGCACGAAAAAACGCGCAGACCGCGGGGCCTGCGCGCCTTGGCATCCGCTCGGGATACCCGTGACCTCGTTCGGTCCGGCAACCCGGACCAAACGACGATTACATGCCTGCGGGCGCCATCACGGTCGCGCGCGGATCGATGATCGTGCCATCCTTGGCGTAGATCGGATCGACCTGGATCAGAACGGTGAACGTGTCGTCACCCGAGCTGCAGGCACCCAGCATCAGGGTCGAGGCGATTAGCAATGCAACGGTCTTCATGTCTTTGGTCCCACTCTTCGATTGTATGCCGAGTCTTGACAGCACTCGTTAATGGACAAGGCTAACTCAAGACAAGCGCGTATCAAGGCCTTCATGTCCATTTGCCTGTCCAAAGCGCCGTTTTCGCGGATTATCAGCCCGACACCGGGGGTATTGTCCACTCTACGAGGACGCCGCGAGCGCCAACAGGCCACCCGGGGCACGACAGATTCGCCCCTCCAGTTCCAGATCGGTCAGCACCGGCCCGATCCGTCCCATCGGCGCGTTCAGGTCGCGGATCAGCTGGTCCTCGGCCATCGGCGATGGCCCCAGACGCGCCAGGATTTGCGCGTGTAGGGCGACCATCTCTGCCTGACCGCGTCGGCTGTCAGTGTCGCGCGGCCCCTGGGGCGACGGGGCGGGCGGCGTCCCGGTCCTGGGATGTTCGCCGTGACTGTCGCACTCGGGCCCGGATCCCGGGGAGTTAACCAAGGGTCGTACCGGTGCCGCGGCATCCCGCGGGCGGCGCTTTGACCTGGGCGCTGTGGCCAATGGCAGGCAAGGTTCGGCCACGCCGCACCCGGCGTGCGGCGGTGCGATATCGGCCAGCACCTCGAGAACGTCGCGGCTGCCACGCACCAGCCGGGCCCCGTCGCGGATCAGCGCGTTGCACCCCGAGGCGCGGGCATCGAAGGGATGACCCGGCACGGCAAGCACCTCGCGGCCCTGGTCGAGCGCGTTGCGCGCGGTGATGAGAGAGCCCGACTTGCACGCCGCTTCGACGATGACCACCGCCTGAGACAGTCCCGAAATCAGCCGGTTGCGCATGGGAAAGTGCCGCGCCTGCGGCGACAGCGCCATTGGCTGTTCGCTGATCCGGACGCCGCCCGCCGCGACGATATCTTCGGCGAGACGGGCGTTTTCCTGCGGGTAAAGCACGTCGACCCCGCCCCCCATGACCGCGACGGTCCCGGTGCCGATGGCAGCGGCGTGGGCAGCGGCGTCAATGCCGCGGGCCAGCCCCGAGACGACAACGATACCCGCCGCACCCAGATCGGCGGACAGGCTGCGGGCCATGCGCAGGCCCAGCGAAGAGGCGTTGCGCGCGCCGATCAGCGCCACCAGCGGGCGATCCAGTACCGACAGGTCGCCGACGGCCCAGAACATCGGCGGTGCATCGGACAGATCGTCAAGCCCGGCGGGATAGTCGGGCGTGCCCTGAAAGACCAGCCGCGCGCGTTCGGCCCGCCCCACCCGCAACTCGGCGTTGACGACGGCTTCGGGGCAGATGCGGTAATCGGGAACACCCGCGGCGCGGGCAATGTCGGGAAGCGCCTCGAGCGCGGCGCGCGCGGTGCCGTGTTCGGCCATCAGCCGCCGGTATGTGGCGATGCCGACCCGGCGAGAGCGCAAGAGACGGAGCCGGTCAAAACGGTCGTCTTCCGTGGTGGGTGGGATTGGGGGGTGAGTGGAAGAAGGATGGTCTTCGGCCATTCGCCCGTCCCCGTCTGCTTGCAGAATCAGGTATAGCGCACGGGGGGTTAAAGGAAGCTTAAGACCGGTGGCCAGTTTGTGGCGGTGGCGTTCGACGCCGTCTCAGCCTTGCGCGCCGCCGACCGTCAACCCACCGATCAGCACGCTTGGCTGGCCGACACCCACCGGCACCCACTGGCCCTGCTTGCCGCAATTGCCCATGCCCGGATCCAGCGCCATGTCATCGGCCAAGCCCCGGATATGCTGCAGGGCGGTGGCACCGTCGCCGATCAGCGTCGCACCCTTGACCGGTGCGCCGATGCGTCCGTTCTTCACCCGGTAGGCCTCGGTGCAGGAGAACACGAACTTGCCATTGGTGATGTCGACCTGACCGCCGCCGAACCCCACCGCGTAGATGCCGTCGGTCAGCTCTCCGATCAGGTCCTCTTTGCGCGCCGTGCCGCCCAGCATGTAGGTATTGGTCATGCGCGGCATCGGGATATGCGCAAAACTTTCGCGCCGCCCGTTGCCGGTGGGGGCCACCCCCATCAGCCGCGCGTTCTGGCGATCCTGCATCAAGCCCACAAGGATACCATCCTCGATCAGCACGTTCTTGCCCGACGGCGTGCCCTCGTCATCGACGGTGATCGACCCGCGCCGGTCGGGGATGGTGCCATCGTCCAGCACCGTCACCCCCGGTGCCGCCACGCGCTGCCCCATCAGCCCGGCAAAGGCCGACGTGCCCTTGCGGTTGAAATCCCCCTCGAGCCCGTGGCCCACCGCCTCGTGCAAAAGGATGCCGGGCCAGCCGGGCCCCAGCACGATGTCCATGACCCCGGCGGGTGCGGCCTCGGCCGACAGGTTCACCACCGCCACGCGCAGCGCCTCGCGGGCCTTGGCCTTCCAGTCCTCGGGGTCGACCAGCCCGTCCAGCAACACCCGTCCGCCGCCGCCCGCCGACCCGCTTTCGCGGCGACCGTCCTCTTCGACGATGACACTGACATTGAGCCGGGTCATGGGGCGGGTGTCGCTGACCATGTGGCCGTCTGCGCGCAGGATGCTGACCTCCTGCATCGAGGCCGCGAGCGACGCCGACACCTGCACCACGCGCGAATCGAGGTCGCGCAGGAAGGCGTCGATCTCGCGCAGGGTGTCGAGCTTGGCCGCAAAGGACAGCCCGGCGATCGGATCGGCATCGGTATAGAGACGGCGGTTGGTGGCGCCGGGCGCGGGCGACATGACGCCGCCGCCATCGCCCACAGCCAGCCGCGCCGTTTCCGCGGCCCGTTGCAATGCGGCTTGCGATATCTCGGTGGAATGGGCATAGCCCGCGACCTCGCCCTTGACCGCGCGCAACCCGAATCCCTCGGATGCGTCGTAGTTCGCCTGCTTGACCCGGCCGTCGTCGAAGACGATGCCCTCGCTGCGCCTGCGCTCGAAAAACAGCTCTCCGTCCTCGGCCCCGTTCAGGGCCGTGTGCAGCGTCTGCAGGGTTTCATCGCGGTCAAGATGGGTCTCGAGCGGGCGGAACGGAGCATCGGACATGAGGGACCTTTTTCGTCGAACGGGATCGGATACGGGGTCGAATGCGGATCAAGCGGCTCTTTGACGCAAGTATCCGCCTTTATCTACACGTAAGAATATGGTTTTAACCGATCCAGAGACAATCCGAAGATTCCTCGGCATACTGAAGCAGGTGCGCCGCGACCTTCGACCGACGCAAGAACGACAGAACCGATCAAGGTGATACATGAAACTCAAAACGATGCTTTCGGGCCTTTTCGCGGCCACCCTCGCTGCACCGGCCCTTGCCCAGAGCGACGAGATCGTTGGTGCCCCCAAGCCGGGCGGCATCGGGTTCCAGCCAGCGGTAACCGAACTCGCA
The DNA here is from genome assembly GCF_054482575.1 of Roseivivax sp. CAU 1753. Classification (NCBI taxonomy): domain Bacteria; kingdom Pseudomonadati; phylum Pseudomonadota; class Alphaproteobacteria; order Rhodobacterales; family Roseobacteraceae; genus Roseivivax; species Roseivivax sp. CAU 1753. The sequence goes on from NZ_JBTLRF010000003.1 coordinate 253,278, forward strand.
CGCGACCTGCAATGGCTCGACGGGATGATCACGATCATCATCACGATCATCACGCTGTTCGTGACCGCCCTGATCGGCTGGTGCATCGTGCGCTACAACCGCAAGTCCAACCCCACCGCCGCCGCCTTCACCCATAACACCCCGGTCGAGATCGCCTGGACCATCGTGCCGATCGTGATCCTGGTGTTCATCGGGGCGTTCTCGCTGCCGGTGCTGTTCAAGCAGCAGGAAATTCCGGAAGGCGACATCGTCATCAAGGCCACCGGCTACCAGTGGTACTGGGGCTATGAATACGCCGATGACGGCTTTGCCTTCGACAGCTACATGATCGGCTCGCCCGCGACCGGCGGCGACAATGCCTACAGCGACGAGGTCGAGGCCCAGCTGCTCGAGGCCGGCTACCAGCCCGAGCATTTCCTGCTGGCCACCGACACCCAGGTCGTCGTGCCCGTCGGCAAGACCGTGGTGATGCAGATCACCGGCGGCGACGTGATCCATTCCTGGACCATTCCGGCCTTCGGCGTGAAGCAGGACGCGGTGCCGGGACGCCTGGCAGAGCTGTGGTTCACCGCCGAACGCGAAGGCATCTATTTCGGCCAGTGCTCCGAGCTGTGCGGCATTGCCCACGCCTACATGCCGATCACCATCAAGGTGGTGAGCGAGGCCGATTACGCCGAGTGGATCGCCCAGATGAAAGAGGAATACGCATCATACGATGCGGCCCCGGCCGCCGCCGCCCCGATCCAGATCGCCGCGGCGAACTGAGCTACCCTTGCAAGACCGGACAGCGCGGCATGCATCGCGCTGTTCTCCTTCCCTGACCCGTTGAGCCCCTCATGACCGACGCTTCCCTTCAGACCGCCTACCAGGACGAACCGCAATTCGGCGACTATTTCGCGCTGCTGAAGCCGCGCGTGATGACGCTCGTGGTGTTCACGGCCTTTGTCGGACTGCTGGCGGCACCCGTGGACGTGCATCCCTTCGTGGGCTTCTGCGCGATCCTGTTCATCGCCATCGGTGGCGGTGCCTCGGGCGCGCTCAACATGTGGTGGGACGCCGATATCGACGCGGTCATGCGCCGCACCGTCAAGCGCCCGATCCCGTCGGGCCGCGTGGCCGGGGACGAGGCGCTGGCCATCGGGCTGGCGCTTTCGGCGTTCTCGGTGGCGTTCCTCGGGCTGGCGACCAACTGGGTCGCGGCGGGGCTTCTGGCCTTCACCATCTTCTTCTACGCCGTGGTCTATACCATGTGGCTCAAGCGCTCGACGCCGCAGAACATCGTCATCGGCGGTGCCGCGGGGGCCTTTCCCCCGATGATCGGCTGGGCCGCCGCCACAGGCGGCATCGCGGTCGAGAGCGTGCTGATGTTCGCGCTGATCTTCATGTGGACGCCGCCGCATTTCTGGGCGCTGGCGCTGTTCATGCGGTCCGACTACGACGACGCGGGCGTGCCGATGCTGACCGTGACGCATGGCCGCCCCGCCACCCGCCGCCACATCCTGATCTACACGCTGCTGCTGGCCGTGCTGGCGCTGGCGATGGGCGTGACCGCGGTTGCGGGCCCGGTCTACCTGGCCACCGCCATCGTCCTGAACGTCCTGTTCATCAAGGGCGCCGTGGCGATCTGGCGGCGCGACGAGGTCGCCGCCGAGGCCGACAACTACCGCGCCGAAAAACGCTTCTTCAAGCTGTCGCTGCTGTATCTCTTTGCCCATTTCGGGGCCATCCTCGCCGATCAGGCGCTGGCCCGCTTCGGGCTGACATGGGGGGTCTTCGCATGAGCCTGTCGCAGAAACACGAACTCCACACCCGCCGCTTCAGCCGCAACCTCGGCGTCGGCCTGTCGCTCGCGGCGCTGATCGCCATCGTCTTCGGGCTGACCTTCGTCAAGGTCACGCGCGGCGATTTCGAGGTGCCCCGCGCGGGCAATGTGACGATGGATCCGGGTATGGCTACGGGGTCGGACTGATGGCGATGGACGGCAAGACAAAGACGCTTGTGCAACTGATCGGCGTCGTGACCTTCATGGGCGCGATGGCCTGGGCCTCGGTGCCGCTGTACAACTGGTTCTGCGCCGTGACCGGCTATGGCGGCACCACCAACACCGCCGTGGCCGGCAGCGAAACCGTGCTCGACCGCGAGATCACGGTGCGCTTCGACGCCAATACCGAAAAAGGCATGGCATGGGAATTCAAGCCCATGCAGCGCGAGATGACGTTGAAGATCGGTGCCGACGGCATGGCCTTCTACGAGGCCTACAACCCCAGCGACCGCCCGATTGCCGGTCAGGCAGGCTACAACGTCGCCCCCTTCATCGCCGGGAACTACTTCTCGAAGATCGAATGCTTCTGCTTTACCGAGCAGGTCCTGATGCCCGGAGAGCGCGTCGAGATGCCGGTCAACTTCTTCGTGGACCCGGCAATCGTCGACGATCTGGACGCCAGGCACATCAATCATATAACCCTGTCCTACACCTTCTACGAGATCGACCTGCCCGAGGACGTGGCAGCGCATGTCGACGCGACGGCAGGACCGGACACCGAAACAACACTGAATTAACGCGAAAGCGAGCGAGGGAAGCAAAACGATGGCGCACGCGAAGAACCACGATTACCACATTCTAACCCCGTCGGTCTGGCCCTTCATCGGGGCGGTCTCGGGTTTCATCATGCTGTTCGGGGCGGTGCTCTGGATGAAGGACAGCGGGCCCTGGATGTTCCTGATCGGCCTCGTCGGCGTGCTCTACGTCATGTTCGCATGGTGGTCGGACGTCATCGCCGAAAGCCAGGTCGGCGATCACACGCCGGTGGTCCAGATCGGCCTGCGCTACGGCTTCATCCTGTTCATCATGTCGGAAGTGATGTTCTTCTTCGCCTGGTTCTGGTCGTTCTTCAAACACGCCATGTACCCGATGGGCCCCCAAAGCCCTGCCGTGGACGGCGTCTGGCCGCCCGCGGGCATCGAGACCTTCGATGCCTGGCACCTGCCGCTGATCAACACGCTGATCCTGCTCTGCTCGGGGGCTGCGGCAACCTGGGCGCACCACGCTCTGGTGCACGAGAACAACCGCAAGGACATGGCCAACGGGCTGATCCTCGCCGTGGTGCTGGGCCTGATCTTCACCGCCTTCCAGGCCTATGAGTACAGCCACGCAGCCTTCGGCTTCTCGGGCAACATCTACGGTGCCAACTTCTTCATGGCGACGGGCTTCCACGGCGCGCATGTGATCATCGGCACCATCTTCCTGTTCATCTGCTACCTGCGCCTGCGGCGCGGTCACTTCACACCGACCAAGCATGTCGGCTTCGAGGCCGCCGCCTGGTACTGGCACTTCGTGGACGTGGTGTGGCTGTTCCTCTTTGCCGCGGTCTACGTCTGGGGCGGCTGACCTCTCGCCCCGGCATACCCGACGACAGATGCAAACGCCCGGTCGCGCGCCGGGCGTTTCGCTTTCCACACCCCCTGCCCCGAACCCTATGCGGGGCCTCCGATCCGGGCAAACCCGCAATTCCGCCAGGCGTCGCCCGCGGCCACACCCTCCATTGAACCCGTCCGCGCCAGACGTTAGACGGACGCTCAGCCACCCAGCGGATTGCTCCCGATCTCATGCGTCTTGTCGTCCCCCTCCTCTTCGGCCTCATCGGATGCGCCATCCTGATCTCGCTCGGGACCTGGCAGGTGCAGCGGCTTGCCTGGAAAGAGGGCATCCTCGCCGAAATCGAAGGCCGTATCGACGGTGCGCCCGAACCGCTGCCGACGACCGTCTCGCCCAGCGCACAACGCTACCAGCCGGTGGCCCTGACCGGCACCATCGACGCGGGCGAGGTACATGTGCTGGTGTCGACCAAGGCGCAGGGCGCGGGCTACCGTATCATCGCTCCCTTCACGACCGGGGATGGCCGCAAGCTGCTGCTCGACCGGGGCTACGTCCCCGCCGCGGCCAAATCCGCCCGACGCCGCATCGGCCCCGCCACCGTCACCGGCAATCTGCACTGGCCTGACGACCGCACCGCATCGACGCCCGCCAATGACCGCGACGGCAACATCTGGTTCGCCCGCGATATCGGCGCCATGGCGGACGCATTGAAATCCGAGCCGTTGCTGGTCATCGTGCGCCGCGAAGACCCCGCACCGCCGGGCATCCTGCCGCTGCCGGTGTCGCCCTCGGGCATTGCCAACGATCATCTGCAATATGCCATCACATGGTTCTCGCTCGCGGCCATATGGGCGGCTATGACGGTGTTCTACATTGTCCGCGCGCGCAAATCTCCGAAAGGCCCGGCCTGATGAAATACATCTCGACCCGCGGGAAAGCCCCTGCTCTCGGCTTTGAAGACACCATGCTGTCCGGCCTGGCCCGCGACGGCGGGCTCTATGTGCCCGAAACCGTTCCACAGATGTCCGCCGCCGATATCCGCGCCCTGCACGGCCTGCGCTATGAAGAGGTCGCCTACCGCGTCATGCGCCCCTTCGTGGGCGATGCCTTCGACGACGCCACCTTCGCGCAACTGATCGAAAACGCCTATCGCGACTTCGGCCACACCGCGCGCGCCCCGCTGGTGCAGCTGGCACCCGGGCACTTCCTCGCCGAGTTGTTCCACGGCCCGACGCTGGCCTTCAAGGACTTCGCGATGCAGCTCATCGGGCAGATGTTCGAGACAGCGCTGACGCGGCGCGGCAGCCGGGTAACCATCGTCGGCGCCACATCGGGCGACACCGGATCGGCGGCGATCGAGGCATTCCGCGGGCTTGATGCGGTCGATGTCTTCATCCTGTATCCGCATGGCCGCGTCTCGGACGTGCAGCGCCGCCAGATGACCACGCCCGTGGAATCCAACGTCCATGCCATAGCGCTCGACGGGCATTTCGACGATTGCCAGGCGCGGCTGAAGGACATGTTCAACCATTTCGAGTTTCGCGACGCGGTCCGCCTTGCGGGCGTCAACTCGATCAACTGGGGCCGGGTGCTGGCGCAGATCGTGTATTTCTTCACCTCCGCCGTGGCCCTCGGCGCGCCGGATCGCCGCGTCAGCTTCACCGTGCCCACCGGCAATTTCGGCGACATCTTCGCAGGCTACATCGCCAAGCGCATGGGCCTGCCTATCGACAAGCTGGTGGTGGCCACGAACCAGAACGACATCCTGCACCGCTGCCTGTCGACCGGCGACTACCTGACCGACACGGTCGCGCCCTCGATCTCGCCGTCGATGGACATCCAGGTCAGCTCGAACTTCGAACGCGCGCTCTTTGACGCCTACGGGCGCGACGGCGCGGCCATTGCCCAGCTCATGGACGAGCTGAAGACCGGCGGCTTCCATGTCAGCCAGGGCGCGCTGCAGACCTTGCGCGAACACTACATGTCGGGCCGCGCCTCCGAGGCGGAAACCCTGGCGACGATCACCCGCGCGCATGCCACCATGGGCGAATTGCTGTGTCCGCACACCGCCATCGGCGTGCACGTGGCCGAACGGCACCTCGATCCCGCGGTGCCGATGATCACGCTGGCCACCGCCCATCCCGCGAAGTTCCCCGACGCGGTCGAGAAGGCCACCGGCATCCGCCCGGCCCTGCCCGACCGCATGGCAGACCTCTTCGAGCGCCCCGAGCGTTTGACCCGCGCCGAGAACGACCTTTCGGCCCTCGAGACCCTCATAAAGGACCGGATCGCCCTTTGACTTCCCGCATCACCACCCTGCCCAACGGCTTCCGCATCGTCACCGAGGCCATGCCGCATCTGAAATCCGCTGCCCTCGGCATCTGGGTCAGCGCCGGTGGCCGCCATGAACGCGTGGCGGAAAACGGCATCGCGCATTTCCTCGAACACATGGCCTTCAAGGGCACCGCCAGCCGGTCGGCGCTGAAGATCGCCGAAGAGATCGAGGACGTGGGCGGCTATATCAACGCCTATACCTCGCGCGAGACGACGGCCTATTTCGCCGGTGTGCTGGAACCCGACGTGCCGCTGGCGCTGAACCTGATCGCCGACATCCTGCGCAACCCGGTCTTCGACGCCCACGAGATCGAGACCGAGCGCCACGTGATCCTGCAGGAGATTGGCCAGGTCCGCGATACGCCCGACGACATTATCTTCGACTGGCTGCAGGAAAAGTCCTATCCCGATCAGGCCATCGGCCGGTCGATCCTGGGCCCCTCGGACAATGTCTCGCGCTTCGGACGCGACGATCTGACCGCCTTCGTCAGCGAACACTACGGCCCCGACCAGCTGATCCTGTCGGCGGCCGGTGCGGTCGACCATGACCTGATCGTCAAGCAGGCCGAAGCGCTGTTCGGCGACATGGTGCCGCGCGGCTTCCGCGAGGCCGATCCGGCCAGCTTCGGGGGCGGCGAGGTGCGCGAGACGCGCAAGCTCGAACAGGCGCATTTTGCGCTGGCCTTCGAATCCCCCGGCTACCGCGCGCCCGGCTTCTACCCGGCGCAGATCTATTCGACCGTCCTGGGCGGCGGCATGTCGTCGCGCCTGTTCCAGGAGGTGCGCGAAAAGCGTGGCCTCTGCTACACGATCTTCGCCAATTCCGGTGCCTATGCGGATACCGGCACCACCACGATCTACGCCGGCACCTCGGGCGACGAGTTGTCGGCACTGGCGCATCTGACCATCGACGAGATGAAGCGCGCCGCCTCGGACATCCGCCCCGAAGAGATCGACCGCGCCCGCGCGCAGCTCAAGGCGGGGCTGCTGATGGGGCTCGAATCGGCCTCGGCACGCACCGAGCGGCAGGCGCGCATGGTGCAGATCTGGGGCAAGGTGCCCCCCCTGGAAGAGACCATCGCCCGGATCGATGCCGTCACCCTCGACGATGTGCGCCGCTTCGCCGAAACGATCGCGGTCGAGGCCCCGGCAGCCATGGCGCTTTACGGCCCGGTCGAGAAAGCGCCCACGCTTGACGCCCTGAACGCGGCCCGCGCCGCCTGATGCTGTCGCGCCGGCGGAAACTGAAGGTCGAGACAGAGCGGCTGACGCTGCGACCGCCGGTGCATGGCGATTTCAATGCCTGGACGACGCTGCGCCGCGACAGCCGCGATTTCCTGACCCCGTGGGAGCCGACCTGGGCCGCCGACCATCTCGCCCGGCGCGCCTTTACCAACCGCGTCTACTGGGCAAATCGCGCGATCTCGGGCGGCACGGCGGTGCCGGTGTTTCTGATCCGCCGGAACGACCAGGCGCTGCTGGGGGCGCTGACGCTGGACAATATCCGCCGCGGCCCGGCGCAATCGGGCACCATGGGCTATTGGATCGGCGCGCCCTTCGCGCGTCAGGGCTACATGCGCGAAGCGATCGAGGCGATGGTGCATTACGCCTTCGAACGGCTCGACCTGTCGCGTATCGAAGCCGCCTGCCTGCCGGAAAACGTGGCCTCGCGCGGTCTTCTGGAACGCTCGGGCTTCAAGTACGAAGGCGTGGCGCAAAGCTATCTCCAGATCAATGGCCGCTGGCGCACCCATGTCCTCTACGCCGCGCTGCGCCTTGATCGCCGGGGCAAGACGCAGGTGGGCTGAGACCTTCCCCGCCGCTCCCGACAAACCACCCGCCCACTGCCCCCACCGCAAACCGCGGGCCTCCCGCGCGCTTGAAAGCCACCGCCGCCAGACCTCACACCCTCGTGACACCGCGCACCGGCAAAATCGCGCACCCTTCGCAGCACGCAAAGGAGTCCGCTCGCCATGATCCGCCCTGTCACTGCCCTGATGCTGACGATTCTGACCGCCCTGCCGATCTCGGCGCGCGCGCAGGACCAACCCCGCCGCCCGTCGCATTGCATCGCCATCGCCGATGCGGCCCCGGGGATACGCTACCTGCACAAGGCCAGCTGGCAGGACCCGGTGCCGCAATATTCCGTGCGCATCCACTACATCGCCCATGCCTCTTTCCTGATCCAGACCCGGGGCGGGCTGAACGCGGTGACCGATTTCACCGGCTTCATCGGCAACACCACCCTGATTCCCGATCTGGTCACCATGAACCACGCCCACGACACCCACTGGACCGCCCATCCCGACCCGGCGATCCCGCATGCGCTGCCGGGCTGGGGCCCGTTCGGCGAAGGCATCGACCACCATGTGGACCTGGGCGAGATGCTGGTGCGCAACGTTTCGACCGATATCCGCAGTCAATTCGGTGGCCGCGAGGATAACGGCAACTCGATCTTCGTCTTCGAGGTCGAAGGCCTCTGCATCGGCCATCTCGGCCATCTGCACCACGAACCCGACGATGCCCAATACGCCGCTCTCGGGCGGCTCGACGTGGTGATGGTGCCGGTCGATGGCGGCTATACCATGGCCCGGACCAACATGATCAACGTGCTCGAGCGCCTCAAAAGCCGCGTCATCATCCCGATGCACTGGTTCTCGGGGCTGGCGCTCGAGGCTTTCCTCGACGAGATTTCCACCAGCTTCGCGGTAACGCGCACCGGCCAAAGCCATCTCGAGGTCTCGCTCGCCACCCTGCCCGACCGCCCGACCGTGACGATCCTGCAACCGGGCTGGCTGCGCGATCCGCAATAACGCCGCGATCCCATGCCGGGCGCACCGCTTATGCTTCATCTTTCCGAAAAAACGCCCGCCGGAGGCACCCGGAACGGCGCGCTCCGCGCCGATGACATGACATGTCGCGCGCCCCGCGCGCGTCCGCCGGATCGAGCCAGATCAAGCCGCCCTTTCGCTGCCGCATCGATCCGCGCTATCTCGTGCCTGCAACACAACCCGGAGTCCGCCACCCGATGCCTCTCTCCTCTGCCGACCAGGGCTTTCTCGACGCGCTCGCCGCCGAACTGCCCGCCGACACCATTCGCGCCGCCGATGCGCGCTTTCACGAAGAACCGCGCGGACGCTACAAGGGGGCGGCCACCCATGTGGCCCTGCCGCGCACGACCGCAGAGGTGGCCCGCATCACCCGCCACGCCAACGCGGCCCGGGTGCCGCTGGTGCCCTACGGCGGCGGCACCGGGCTGGTCGGCGGCCAGATCGCGCCCGAAGGCGGCGCCGTTCCGCTTCTGGTCAGCCTCGAACGGATGTGCGCGATCCGGTCGGTCCACGCCTCCGAGAATGTGCTCATTGCCGAGGCCGGTGCGATCCTCGTCGATGTCCAGGCGGCGGCCCGGGCGGCCAATCGCCTGTTTCCGCTGTCCCTCGCCTCGGAAGGGTCGGCGCGGATCGGCGGGCTGCTGGCCACCAACGCGGGCGGCGTGAACGTACTGCGCTACGGCAACGCGCGCGATCTCTGCCTCGGGCTCGAAGCGGTGATGCCGGACGGCGCGGTCTGGCACGGGCTGAAACGCCTGCGCAAGGACAATACCGGCTACGATCTGCGCAACCTGATGATCGGGGCGGAAGGCACGCTGGGGATCATCACCGCCGCCACGCTCAAGCTGTCGCCGATCCCCGCGGGCACCGGCACCGCCCTGCTGGTGGTCGACAGCCCGCGCGCCGCCCTCGATCTGCTGGCCATGGCGCAGGACCGGCTGGGCGATGGCGTCTCGGCGTTCGAACTGATGAGCCGCATGGGCTATGACTTCCTCGCCGAAACCATCCCGGAGTTGCGCCAACCCTTCCCCGAGGCCCCGGAATGGTCGGTCCTGATCGAGGTCGGCCTCGCGCGCGGCCTCGATCCCGCCGATGCGCTCGCGGCGCTGTTTGCCGATGCGCTCGAGGCCGGGCTGGTGTCGGACGGGCTGATCGCGCAATCGCAGGCGCAGCGCGACGATTTCTGGGCGATTCGCGAACGCATCCCCGAGGCCAACCGCCACATCGGCGCGGTCTCGAGCCATGACATCTCGGTGCCGATCTCGGCCATCCCGGAGTTCATCCCCGAGGGCATCGCGCGCCTGAAGGCGATCGGCGACTTCCGGGTCAATTGCTTTGGCCATCTGGGCGACGGCAACCTGCACTACAACGTCTTCCCGATGCCGGGGCGCAGCCGCGCCGATCACGAGACCCAGCGCGACGACATCAAGCGCACGATCCACGACCTCGTGCACGAGCTGGGCGGCTCGGTCAGCGCCGAGCATGGCATCGGCAGGCTCAAGGTCGACGATCTGGAACGCTATCAGGATCCCGCGAAGCTGGCGGCGATGCGGGCGATCAAGGCCGCGCTCGATCCCAACGGCATCATGAACCCGGGCGCGGTGCTGCGCGCCTGAGCGTGGCATGCCCCGGGGGTGCGGGCCTCAGGGCGAGACGATGAAGACGCAGCCGTCCGAGATCATCATCGGCGGCGTCTTGCACAGCCCGCGCGCGATCTCGAACGCCGCGAGCACCTTGGGCACATAGTCCCGCGTCTCGGCGAAGTCGGGCACACCACCGGCTTCGGCGACGGCGGTCTGCCCGGCATTATAACCCGCCAGCACCAGCACCGGGTCGCCGCGATAAGCCACCATCAGCGCATCGAGGAAGACGATCCCGCCGCGAATGTTCTGGTCGGGGTCAAAACTGTCCGCGACACCCAGCTTGCGCGCGGTATCGGGCATCAGCTGCATCAGCCCCTCTGCCCCGACCCGGCTGACCGCGTCGACCTTGCCGCCCGACTCCACCGCCATCACCGCAAGCGCCAATGCGGGCGAGACGCGGGTGCCGACCGAATGGCGCAGCAGCGACGAGCCGTGGCTGGCGGCGATGTCCTGCAGGACCTGCATGCGCGGCGCCGAGACCCGCGCGGCTTCGGGCGCGGCTTTCAGCGCGGCAAGCGCGGGCTCCAGCCGACCGGGCCCCGACGCCTCGGCCGTGGAGGCGGCGATCTTCTGCCAGAACCAGCCATAGCGCCCGCCGGGTTTCGCCGGTGTCACCGCGACGACATCCTGCGGCATCTCCGGATCGGCGGTGCCGGTCTCGGGCGGCGGCAACACGGCGGGATTGGCGCGCGGGGCGATCTGGACGGTAATGCGCTTCGAGGTGCCGGGTTTGGGCGGCTTGACGAAGCGGGCGGACATGCCCGTCTCGGATTGCGCCACGGCATCCAGCGGCGCCGCAAGGGTCAGGGCGACGCAAAGCGCGCTGAATTTCACAAGGGACATCGGGACTGCTCATTCGTTTTTTGTTGTCCGCAGTCTCTCACAAACGGCCCATTGTCCCAAGCGCCGATCCAATCGCGTCGATTTTGCCGGATTATCGTGCCCAGAATGCGCCTGTTGAGACAAATTTTAACTTTAAATCAAACATTAACAGTGACTTACCTGTTTTTCCCAGTGATGCCCGCCGGATACGAAAATCGAACGATTGCGGTCAAAATCGTGCCCCAATCCAAGGTCTATATAGCTCCATACCGCAACGGAGGCGGGGGAATGAGAGACCCCGGCAAACTCTGGAGCGGTGGAAACGAGAGCAAACATAACCCTACGGAGAATACCCATGCTTAACTTCATCAAGAACTTCCGCAACGACGAAGACGGCGCAGTAACAGTTGACTGGGTCGTGCTGACCGCAGCCGTCGTCGGCCTCGCAGTTGCCGCCTACACCACCATCGAGACCAACTCCAAGGCGCTGATCGGCGCCGCTGCAACCGCAGTCTCGACCGAGAACGACGGTTTCGCGAAGTAATATTTCAGGCCTGAGGGCCTGCGCGGGGCACTTGACCCCGGAAAAGTTCAAGGGGTGCGCTGGCCAGCAAGCTGGCGCACCTTTTCCATTCAGAGGTCATCGCGCAAAACGCGGCAGGGGTCGACGAAGAAACCCCGGATGGTCTTGTCGATATAGAGGTGCCCTTGTTGGTCTTTTGGATCCAGGGGGCAGTCTTCTCCCGGGTATGGTCCCGAGCGAGATGTGGGAAAAGGCGCGTGAAGAGAATGCTAAATTTCATCTTCAGACATTTCATCCGCACCGAAGACGGTGCGGTCACGGTCGACTGGGTGGTATTGACCGCCGGCGTGGTCGGGCTCTGCCTGATCGCCTACAGCACCATGGAAACCGAAGCCGTGGGCCTGGCTACAGCGGCCGGCGCCGCCGTCGGCGACAGGGCCGGGGAATTGCCATGAGGCCGCGGCGGGCCATTCGTCGTTTTTGACAAAGAGTGGTCACGCCCCCTCCCGTTTTTCGCCATTGTTTCCTGTCACGCTTCAAACAGAACAAGGGCCGCGGCAATCCCGCAGGCGGTCGACAGAAGAATTGAGGTATCACCATGCGACTTGTGTTCGGACTCGTTCTGATCGCGGGCCTCGGCTTTGCCGGTTTCGCGGTGTACATGGCCCAGAACTACATCGGAGCCTATGAATCAGCGCTCGAGGAAGAGCGTGCGAAACAGGCGGGGTCGGTGGACGTGACAGACGTCTATGTCGCCGCCAATCCCCTGACCTACGGGCAGGTCATCACCGAAGAGGACGTCAAACTCGTCCCCTGGCCGGTCGCGGCGCTTCCCGACAAGTACTTCACCCCCGACGAACCGCTGCTTGTCAAAGGCGAAGACGTGCGCGTCGCGCTGCGGCAGATCGAGGTCAACGAGGTCTTCATGGCCGCCAAGGTATCGGACCCCGGTGGCGATGCGGGCCTGACCTCGCGTCTCAAGAAAGGCATGCGCGCCTTCGCGGTCAAGGTCGACGTGGCCTCGGGTGTGTCGGGCTTCCTGCGTCCGGGCGACCGGGTCGATGTCTACTGGACCGGCCGCATCGGGTCCCGCGATCCGTCGCTGCCCCAGGGCGAGGTCACCAAGCTGATCCAGACCGGGGTCGAGCTGATCGCCATCGACCAGACCGCCAATGTCGACGGCACCAGCGCCACCATCGCCCGCACCGTCACCGTTGCCGCCACGCCGCAGCAGATCGCATCGCTGGCCCAGGCCCAGTCCACCGGCAACCTGTCGCTGTCGCTGATGGCCAACAACGACACCACCATCGCCGAGGCGGTCGAGGTCGACCAGCGCACGCTTCTGGGCATCGAGAAGAAGGAAGCGCCCTCGATCCAGAAGGCGCGCGAGGTTTGCACGATCAAGACGCGCAAGGGCTCCGAGATCATCGAGATCCCGATCAACTGCACGAACTGACCCGCATTTCAACGACTTGCCGAAGGCGCCCCCCGGGGCGCCTTTTTGGCCTGCGCGGCGCGAAAGTCACGGTTGTTGCGCGCAACCCACATCAATTCTCACCGTGAAGCCATTGATTCTTGCAAATAATCAAAATGTCGCGCAGGCTTCGGCGCAATGCAGGCAAAAGACTTGCACCTGAGGCGTGATCGGAAAGGCAGGTCATGAAATTTGACAATTATCTACGGGCGACCCTTGTGGGATGCGTCCTCGGACTTGCACCCGCGGCGGTTCCGCTTGCAAAGGCCGATACCCTTCGGGTGGTGCGCGGCAACGTGGGTTCCGTGCTCAGTGTCTCGATGAACCGGGCGCTTGTGGTCGAAAGCGACATTCCCTTCGCGGAACTGTCCATCGCCAACCCCGCCATCGCGGATATCTCGTCGCTGTCGGATCGCTCGATCTATGTGCTGGGCAAGGCGCCGGGCACCACGACGCTGTCGATCTTCGACGCCGAGGGGCGCCTGATCTCGAACGTGGATGTCCGCGTCGCCGCGGATGTCAGCGAATTCAAGGAGCGGCTGCGCCAGATCCTTCCCGGAGAGCCGGTGGAAGTGCGCACCGCCAATGACGGCATCGTGCTGTCGGGCACCCTCACCTCGATCCAGTCGCTCGACAAGGCGCTCAGCCTCGCGGAACGCTACGCCCCCGGTCGGGTGTCGAACCTGATGCAGGTCGGCGGCGTCCAGCAGGTGATGCTGAAGGTGCGCTTCGCCGAGATGCAGCGCTCTGTCTCCAAGGCGCTGCGGTCGTCGATGTCGATCGGCGGCGATCTTCTGGGCGGCGATGTGGGCCTGGCGTCTGAAACCGGCGACTGGCTTGGCGCGAACACGCTGGGCAGCCCGGTCACCTTCGGCAACGGCGCCGAGGGCGGCGCGGTCATCGGCTTCGACGCCGGCGGTCTGGAAGTGGGCATTCTTCTGGAAGCCCTTGAATCCAAGGGCCTCGTCCGCATGCTGGCCGAACCGAACCTGACCGCCCTGTCCGGCCAGGAAGCCTCGTTCCTGGCGGGCGGCGAATACCCGGTGCCGGTGCAGTCGCAAAACGACAACGTCACCATTGAATTCAAGCCGTTCGGCGTCGAGCTAAACTTCATCCCACGTGTCATCGACGGCGATCTGATCAATCTCGAACTGAAAACCGCCGTCTCGGCACTTGATACCACCACGGGCATCGACCTCGATATCGTCCGGATCAACGGCTTCACCCGCCGCGAGGCCTCGACCACGGTCGAGTTGCGCGACGGCGAAAGCTTTGCCATCGCGGGCCTGCTGCAGGACGATTTCCGCGACCTGAACGGCCAGGTGCCTTGGCTGGGCGACGTGCCGATCCTCGGTGCGCTGTTCCGCAGCGCCGAATATTCCCGCGAACAGTCCGAGCTGGTCATCATCATCACGCCGCATCTTGTCACGCCGACGCGCGGCGATGCGCTGGCGCTGCCGACCGACCGGGTCCGCCCGCCGACCGAACGGGACCTGTTTCTCTATGGCAAGACCCAGGCAGGCGAGCGTCGCAAACCGCGCAGCGGTGCCGCCGGAGAGGTTGCAACGCAGGACTTCACCGGCTCCTATGGCTATGTGATGGATTGAGGTGATGAGGATGCAGGCGAACGCGATCAAAACCGGTCTTATGGCCCTCGGCACCGTCAGCTTCCTGTCCGCCTGCACACAGGAGGCCGGGCGGGCGCAATCGCACGCGTCTTTCCAGCGCGAGGCAGGATCGATCCTCGATCCCGGCGATTTCGGCGCGGCGACCAAGAACAACGTCGCCCTCATGTCGGGCGAACAGCGCTATACCTTCGATCTGGCCCAGCGTTTTGCCAGCGAAGTGATGACGACCGTCAACTTCGCCTTCAATTCCGCGCAGCTCGACAGTGGCGCGCGCGATACCCTGCGCGAACAGGCGGCCTGGATCCGTCAGTTCCCCGAAGTGCGCTTCCGCGTCTACGGGCACACCGACCTGGTCGGCGGCGACAGCTACAACAAAAGCCTCGGACTCGCCCGCGCCCGGGCCGTGGTGCACTACCTGTCGACCCAGGGCATCAGCCTCAACCGCCTGGAAGCCGTTGTTTCCTTTGGCGAAACCCAGCCGCTGATTGTCACCCAGGGCCGCGAGCGCCGGAACCGGCGCACCGTGACCGAAGTGTCGGGCTTCGTGTCGGGCCATCAGAATGTGCTCGACGGCAAATATGCCCAGATCATCTACCGTGACTACGTCAACTCGGCCGTGTCCGAGACGTCGCTCGGCGGGTCGGGCGACGCGGCGGCGATCACGATCCCGGCGTCGGGCGGCTGATCTGCGCCCCGGCGTCCGGACATCCGGACGCCCGGCGGACAGGCTGCAACAGCCCCCTCACCGTCTGCAAAGAACGTACAATTACGTTTTTTTCGTCCAAATGTTGCCGCCTTTGACTGCGATCTTCACACCATAGCGACAGGACCGTCCGGGCATTTTGCCCTGCGGTTCCTTCGTCGGAAAGGGTGCAGGCGCCCGCAGTCTGACTGCGTTCCTGCCCCTGTTCGATGTGAGACAGGCAAAGGACTTGACGCAGATGAGCAAGGTGACAGACGCAAAAGCGTCCGCAGAAACCGCACCGATCGTGGCCTGCACAATCAGCCGGGACGTGCAGATTTTCGACCTTCTGATCGAAGACATGGAAACGATCCTGGGGGAAACCTGGGGCGATCTGGGCTTTGCCGAAGCGCTGGCCTTTCTGGGTCAGCCAGAGGCGGAAACCCTTGAATTCGTGGCGCTTGCCATCGACGACACCGACGAGGAAAACGTCGATCAGCTGATGTCGATCATCGCCACCGCCAAGGCACGCGGCGTCCGCGTGGTGCTGATCGCCGAAGATGTCACCCCCGCCACGCTGCACCGTCTGCTGAAGAACGGTGCCGACGAATTCGTGCCCTACCCGCTGCCCGAAGGCGAACTTGCCGCGGCCATCGAACGGCTGAAGGCGGTGCCCGCACCCGAGCTTGCGGCGCAGCCCGCCGGGACCGGACGCGCCAAGCTGAAATCCGGCGGCGACGGCATCCTTTTGGCCGTGCAGGGCATGGCCGGCGGCGTCGGGGCAACCACCTTTGCCGTCAACCTGGCATGGGAACTGGCCAATGTGGTCAAGGACAAGGACAAGGCCCCGCGGGTCTGCGTCGTCGATCTCGGGCTGCAATTCGGCTCGGTGGCCACCTATCTCGACCTGCCCCGCAAGGAGACGATCATCGAGTTGATGGCCGATATCAGCACCCTCGACGAGGAATCCTTTGCCCAGGCGCTGCAAAACTACGGCGACCGGATCGAGGTGTTCACCGCGCCGTCGGACCTGCTGCCGCTCGACATGCTGGCGCAGGAAGACGTGAAGCTGCTGCTCAGCCTCGCCCAGGAGCATTTCGACTACGTCGTCATCGACATGCCGTCGGCCATCACCCAGTGGTCCGAAACGGTGCTGCAGGCCGCACAGGTCTACTTCGCGATGGTCGAACTGGACATGCGCTCGGCGCAGAACACGCTGCGCCTCAAGCGCGCGCTGCAAGCCGAGGACCTGCCCTTCGACAAGCTGCGCTTCGTGTTGAACCGCGCCCCGAAATTCACCGACCTGCAGGGCAAGAGCCGCGCCAAGCGCATGGCCGAAAGCCTCGATATCACGATGGACCTGTACATGCCCGATGGCGGGCGTCCGGTGGCGCAGGCCTGCGATCACGGTCTGCCGCTGGGCCTGCAGGCCAGCAAGAACCCGCTGCGCAAGGAAATCAACAAACTGGCGCTGTCCCTTTACGAGATCGGCCAGACCGACGCCGTCGCCGCCTGAGGAGCTGACCCGACATGTTTTCGCGTTACAAGAAGAACGCCGACCCCGCCGTCCCTGCCCCGGTCGTGGAAAAGCCCGCGCCCGCCGCCAAGGACAAACCCGTCGCCATGCGCCGCGTGCAGCCCAACGCGGCCGCCCTCCCGGTTGCGGGCGACAAGGAGAAAAAGCGCAAGGAACGGCTGGCCGAGATCAAGCTCGACCTGCACCGCGCGCTTCTCGACAACCTCAACCTCGCGGCGCTCGACCAGGCCTCCGAAGCGGACCTGCGCGCCGAGATCCAGGCCATCGCGGTCGAATCGCTGCAAGAGCGGTCCATCGTGCTCAACCGCGAGGAACGCCAGCAGCTCAACCAGGAGCTCTACGACGAGGTGAAGGGGCTCGGTCCCCTCGAGACGCTTCTCAAGGACGACACCGTCTCGGACATTCTGGTGAATGGCCCGCAGCAGATCTTCATCGAACGCAACGGCAAGCTGACCCTGTCGGACATCACCTTCAAGGATGAACGCCACCTGATGCGGATCATCGACAAGATCGTGTCCGCCGTGGGCCGCCGGGTCGACGAATCGAATCCCTATGTGGACGCCCGCCTTCAGGACGGATCGCGTTTCAACGCCATGGTGCCGCCGATCGCCATCGACGGCAGCCTCGTCTCGATCCGGAAATTCAAGAAGGACAAGCTCGGCATCGACGATCTGGTGGCCTTCGGGGCGTTTTCGGAAGAGATGGCGGTCTATCTGCAGGCCGCGGTGGCGACGCGCCTCAACATCATCGTTTCGGGAGGCACAGGTTCGGGCAAGACCACGACGCTGAACGCGCTGTCGTCCTTCATCGACAACAGCGAACGCATCCTGACCATCGAGGATACCGCCGAACTTCAGCTGCAGCAGTCGCATGTGGGCCGGATGGAAAGCCGCCCGCCCAACGTCGAGGGCAAGGGCGCGGTCACCCCGCGCGACTGCCTGAAGAACGCCCTGCGGATGCGTCCGGACCGGATCATCGTCGGCGAGACGCGCGGCGAGGAAGTCATCGACATGCTGCAGGCCATGAACACCGGCCACGACGGCTCGATGACCACGATCCACGCGAACTCTGCCCGCGACGGCGTCGCCCGACTGGAAAACATGATCGCCATGGCCGGGATCGAGATGCCGCTCAAGGCGATGCGCAGCCAGATCTCGTCGGCTGTGAACCTCATCGTGCAGGCGTCGCGCCTGCAGGACGGGTCGCGCCGGATGACCTCGATCACCGAAATCACCGGCATGGAGGGCGAGGTCATCTCGATGCAGGAGCTGTTCCGCTTCCAGCGCGTCGGCCTGACGCCGGAAAACAAGATCCTCGGTCATTTCACCGCGACCGGGGTCCGCAGCCATCATTCAGAGCGTTTCAAGATGTGGGGCTACGATCTGCCCGCCTCCATCTACGAACCTTTCCGGGGGGATTGATCCATGTTTAGCGCAGAATTCCTAATCTACGGCGCGATCTTCGTCGGCGTGCTGGCGCTGGTCGAGGGCGTCTACCTTGTCGCCTTCGGCAAGTCGATCAGCCTGAACAGCAAGGTCAATCGCCGCCTGCAGATGCTCGACAAGGGCGCGCATCGCGAAGAGGTGCTGGCCAAGCTTCGAAAGGAAATGGACCAGCACATGCAAAGCGGGGGCATTCCGCTTTACTCGATGCTCGCCGACCGGGCCCAGAAGGCCGCGATCGCCTTCTCGCCGAACCAGCTCATCCTTCTGATGGGCGGCGTTTCGGTGCTGGCCTTTCTCGGCCTGAGCATCGGCACCGAGGCCGGGCTTGCGGTGCGGCTGGTGATGGGCATCGGCTTCGGCATCGGCGGCGTGTTCTTCTGGGTCAATTCGAAGGCCAAGAAACGCCTTTCGATGATCGAGGAACAACTGCCCGACGCGGTCGAGCTGATGGTGCGCTCGCTTCGGGTCGGCCATCCCTTCACCTCGGCGATCTCGATCGTGTCGAAGGAAATTCCCGATCCGCTGGCCACCGAGTTCGGTGTCATCGCCGACGAGTCCGCCTATGGTCGCGATATCGGCGAAGCGCTCAAGCACATGGCCGAGCGGCTCGACATGCAGGATTTGCGCTTTCTCGCCGTGGCGGTGACGATCCAGCAGCAATCGGGCGGCAACCTCGCCGAGATCCTCGATGGTCTGGCCAAGGTGATCCGGGCGCGCTTCCGCCTGTTCCGCCGGGTCAAGGCGATCACCGCCGAGGCGCAATGGTCGGGCAAGTTCCTGTCCGGCTTCCCGGTCGGTGCGCTGCTGTTCATCCAGGTCACCAAACCCGACTACTACGACGATGTGCTGGACCACCCGTGGTTCATCCCGGCCTGCTTCATCGTCGCCATTTTCCTCGCGCTCAATCTGTTCGTGATGCGCATGCTTGTGAACATCAAGGTCTGAGGGGGCCCCAATGGATTTGATAAATACCATGAACGACGCGATGGTCGGCCTTCTGGGCCCGGCCGCGCCGATGATCCTGGCCGGTGTGCTCGGGCTGTTGCTGATCCTCGCCTGCATCCCGATCATGCTGGCGCGCAAGCCCGATCCGATGGACAAGCTCAAGATGTCCGAACGGCGCAACCAGGAAGCCGCGGTCGAGACCAAGCAGATCCTGCGCGAGAAGGCCAAGAACGACAAACTCAACCGCTACGCGCAGTTCCTCGAACCGACGGACGAGAAAGAGCTTGGCACCGTCCGGCTCAGGCTGCTGCAGGCGGGCTATGCGTCCAAGGAGTCGGTGCGGCTTTACTACTTCCTGCAGGCCGCGCTGGGTCTTCTCGGGCTGGCGCTGGGCACGGCCTATTACACGCTTGCCCTGGGCGACGCGGCGACCACCAAGGACATGGTGCTCTATGTCCTCGGCCCCGGCGGCGCCGGGTACTACCTGCCGAAATACTGGATCACGCGGCGCGCCGCGATGCGCCAGGAACAGATCCAGGACGGCTTTCCCGACGCGCTCGACATGATGCTGGTCTGCGTCGAGGCCGGGCAGTCCATGGACCAGTCGATCGTCCGCATCGCCCGCGAACTGCGCCCGTCCTATCCCTATCTGGCGGACGAATTCCAGCTCGTCAGCTACGAGATGAAGGCCGGCAAGGACAAGTCCACCGTGCTCAACGACATGTCCGAACGCTGCGGCGTGCAGGACGTGTCCTCCTTCGTGACGGTGCTGAACCAGTCGCAGACCTTCGGCACCTCGGTGGCGGATGCGCTTCGGGTCTATGCGGCGGAAATGCGTGACAAACGCGTCATGCGGGCCGAAGAGAAGGCAAACAAGTTGCCCACCAAGATGACTTTGACCACTATGATGCTGACGGTGCCGCCGCTGCTCATCATCCTGGTGGGTCCTTCCGTGGTCGGCATCACCAACATGACGGCCGGGAACTAGACACATGCGCCTTCCCCTCGCGGGAGCTCTGATCATCGCAACTGCCCTGGCCGCCTGTTCCTCAGGCGGTCAGGCCGTGCCCGAGGGCCAGCTTTTCGCGCCCCAGGTCGACCCCGACGGACAAGGCGTGGACGGGCTCATCGTCGGCCACCGCCTGATGGACGGCAATGAGCCGGAACTGGCGCTCGATGCCTATACCCGCGCCGCGTCCGAGATCGGCCTGACCGTCGATGTGCTGTCCGGACTGGGGTCCGCCAACCTTGCGCTCGGGCGGCTGAACCAGGCCGAACGGCTGCTTCGGCAGGCGGTCGAGGAAGACGAGGCCAGCCCGGAAGTGTGGAACAACCTCGGTGTCGTGCTGATGGAACGCGGCAAGACCGCCGAGGCGGCGGCCACTTTCCGGCGGGCCTATGCGCTCGATAATGGCCAAAACGACTCAATCCGCGACAATTTGCGCTTGGCGCTCGCAAAATTGGAAAATTCGGTTTACGCTCCGGAACAAGAAAAAGAATTTAAGCTTGTGCGGCGGGGCCAGGGCGATTTCCTGATCACCGCTTCCGAGTAACGAGGCAGTAGCAGAACAAGGACGCAGAAAATGCGCCATTCCAAGATATTGGCCCTCTGCACGGCAGGGGTTTTGGGCCTATCGGCATGCGATACGCAGGACGCCGAAACCGTGGATCGCAATTTCCAGGGTGTGAATGCCATCGACGGCACCGGTCTCAACGACGTGATGCTGACGGTCGCGGATCCCAACGAGGCGGTGGATTATTTCCGCCGCGCCCTGCAGGACGCCCCCGACAATGTCGAACACCAGCGCGGGCTGGCGAAATCGCTGATCCGTGCCAAGCGCGTGCCCGAAGGCGTGTCGGCCTGGGCCAAGGTCACCGAGCACGAGGACGTCACCAGCGCCGACCGCGTGGCCTTTGCCGATGCGCTGATCCGTTCGGGCGACTGGAAACGGGCGAAATCGACGCTCGATGCGATCCCCCCCACCTACGAGACCTTCGAGCGCTACAAGCTCGAGGCGATGGTGGCCGACGTCAACAAGGACTGGAAAAAGGCCGACAGCTTCTACGAGGTGGCGCTTGGCCTGACGACGCGGCCCTCGGGCGTGCTCAATAACTGGGGCTACTCGAAGCTGACGCGCGGCGATTACGGCGACGCCGAACGGCTGTTCACCGATGCGATCCGCCAGGACGAAACGCTGTACACCGCCAAGAACAACCTGATGCTGGCCCGCGCGGCGCGCGGCGACTACTCGATCCCGGCCATCCCGATGAGCCAGGTCGAGCGGGCGCAGCTACTGCACACCCTGGCACTCGCCGCGATCAAGAAGGGCGACGTCGAGACCGGCAAGTCGCTGCTGCGCGACGCGATCGAAACCCATCCCCAGCATTTCGAAGCCGCCGCCACGAGCCTTGATGCGCTCGAAGCCTCGAACTAGGGCACCGGTCGCGCCATGAGCATCGCCGCCGCGGCCGCACTCTGGTTTCTGCCCTTCGTGGCGCCGCTGTGCCTGTACACCTGCTATACCGACCTGTCGCGGATGAAGATTACCAATGTCACGGTGATCGCCTTGCTGGCGGTGTTCGTGGTCGTGGGCTTCGTGGTCCTGCCGCTGGATGCCTACCTGTGGCGCTATGCCCATCTGGCTGTCGTGCTGGTGGCCGGGATCGCATTGAACGCGGGCGGCGCGATGGGGGCGGGCGACGCGAAATTCGCCGCCGCCGCCGCGCCGTTCATCCACCTGGGCGACCTGCGGTTGCTCATGGCGCTGTTCGCGTCGGTGCTTCTGGCGGCCTTCGTGGCGCACAGGATCGCGCGGGCGACGCCGCTCAGACGGCTTGCGCCGCAGTGGAAAAGCTGGACCGCGGGCTCCAAGTTTCCGATGGGCCTGGCACTTGGCGGCACGCTCGCGCTCTATCTCGCGCTGGGCGCGCTATACGGCGCCTGACACCGGCCCCCCGCCCCCGATTCCCGCCCGCCCCCGCGCGCGAAAACGCCAAGGCCCGGCCCCGGTCTCGCCACAAAGAAGTGTTCCTCTCTGGCCGACAAATCCGGTCAAAGGGACCTTTCGCTATGAACATGCAGACGTCGAACGTCATGGCTCCTCCACCCCCGAAACGGTTGCAGGACATGCAGCTGTCGATGGTGATGATGCGCGATATCGTGATCAAGACGATCTTTCGCAAGAACTCCGGCAGCGTCACCGAAGTGGCCAGCGCCGTCTGCCTGCCGGTGCCGATCACGCAAGAGCTGATCGACTATGCCCGCGGGCAGAACCTGCTCGAGGCGATGGGCACCATGTCGGCCTCGGCGAGCTCCGAGATGGGCTACCAGCTGACCGACAGCGGCAAGGCCCGCGCGATGGATGCCCTGACCCAGTCGGAATATTACGGCGCAATGCCGGTGCCCCTGCAGGTCTACCGCGAACAGGTACAGCGCCAGTCGATCCGCAATATCCAGATCACCCGCGACCAGCTGACCAATGCGATGGGCCACCTGATCCTGCCGCCGGGGCTGCTTGGCAATCTCGGCCCCGCCGTGACCTCGGGCCGCTCGATCCTGATGTACGGACCCCCGGGCAACGGCAAATCCTCGATCTCGAACGGTATCCGCGATGCCATGGGCGACAAGATCTATGTGCCGCGCGCGATCGAATACGCGGGCTCGGTGATCACCGTCTACGACCCGATCGTGCATTCCAAGGCCGAACAGCTCGGCGAGGATCCGACCCAGCTGCGCCGCCGCATCCTTTATGACACGCGCTACGTGCTCTGCGAACGCCCGACGGTGGTCACCGGGGGCGAGCTGTCGCTGAACATGCTCGATCTGGTCTACAACCCCACCGCGCGGACCTACCAGGCACCGCTGCAGCTGAAGTCCACCGGCGGCATCTTCATCGTCGACGACCTTGGCCGCCAGGCCGAACCGCCGCAAAAGCTGGTGAACCGCTGGATCGTGCCGCTGGAGGAAAGCAAGGACATCCTGTCGCTGCAATCGGGCGAAAAGTTCGAGGTGCCGTTCGACACGCTGGTGATCTTTTCGACCAACTTCCACCCGAACGAGATCTTCGACCAGGCCGCGCTGCGCCGGATCTTCTTCAAGATCAAGATCGACGGTCCCAACCAGGAGGATTTCCTGAAGATCTTTGCGCTGGTGGCCCGCAAGAAGCGTATGCAGCTGTGCGAGAAGAGCCTCGTTCACCTGCTCAAGAACAAGTATCCGACGATCAAGAACATCTACGCGAACTATCAGCCGGTGTTCCTGGTCGACCAGATGATCGCGGTCTGCGACTTCGAAGGCCTGCCCTACAAGATGACACCGGAGCTGGTGGATCAGGCCTGGGCGAACATGTTCGTCAAGGACGAGGTCATCGTGAAATAAGCCCCTTTGTCGGGTTGGCGGGCCTGCCGGACCGGTGCGCCCGTGACGGCCAGGGCGAGGGGGCTGTCTGCCCCCTCACACTCCCCCGAGAGTATTTTTGGTCCGTTCGTGACAGGTTGGATGGTGCGGGCCGCACAGCCGCGACTGCATGTCATGGCAGGGGCCGGGTTTTGTGGGTCCGGGCGGTGCGTCTTGCACAATTTCCCGCTTGACCCGACCGGGCCGCTCTTCTAATCAACCGCCACTTTGGCGGAGTAGCTCAGTTGGTTAGAGCAGCGGAATCATAATCCGCGTGTCGGGGGTTCAAGTCCCTCCTCCGCTACCATCGCACCCCTCATTTGTTGCAGATCGAGACCGGCGCGCCGAAGCGTCCGCCTGCGTCGACAGGTGCGCCGCCGTGATCAGCCGCAGCGACGAGACCTGCCGCCCGATGCTCATCGTACTTGCGGTCGCGGGGTCGACGTGACTTGGCCGGGCACCGCCATGACACCTCGGATCGACGGCCCGCATCGCCCCCCTAACCCGAGCCTGTCCCGGAGCAAGCGTCGCCAGAGGGCCTTTGAAGCCGGTAACCGTGATGCCTTGCACGCCCGGGCCCGGCAGAGCAATCATACGGCCATTGTAAATTCCGGATCGTATCGATCTGCCAGCCCACGTCTGACATCGGCGGCAGTTTCGAGCATCACGACCCTACTGCGGGAAGCTGCATCGTGCCTGACATCGTGACCATCACCCTCAAGCCTGCTGTCGATTACGCAACCTCTGCCGAGCACGTTGTGGCGGGGCCGAAATTGTATTGCACGGCGCCGTTGATCGATCCGGGTGGCGGCGGCGTGAACGTCGCGCGGGCGATCTTGAAACTGGGCGGAAGCGTCACGGCGCTGATTGTGGTAGGCGGGCCAATGGGCGACCGCCTTCAGGCCTTGCTGGCGACGGAGAAGGTTCCGGTCGTGGCGTGCCGGGTTGCCGGAGAAACGGCCTGCAGCCTTGCGGTGACCGACTCCGTGTCGGGCGAACAGTTCCGCTTTTCCCTGCCGGGCGAAGAGTTGAGTGAAACCGAAGCTCGGATGATCCTCGACCGGATCGCCGAGACGGTGCAGAAGGACAGGTTCGTCGTGCTGAGCGGTGGCATCGCCAATGGTCTAGCGGACGATTTCCTGCAGAGGGTGCAGGCTGTCGTTACGGGTGTACAAGGACGTCTGGTTGTCGATACGTCCCGGTCGTCGCTGCTGCATCTGATCAACGCGCCGATTGCCCCCCTCGACGTCCTGCGGCTCGACCGCAGCGAGATCGAGAAGGCGACCGGGCGCGAGATCCGTACCGTTGCCGAAAACCTTGCCTTTTGCCAACAGCTGATAGATCGCGGTGTCGCGAGGACTGTGGTTACCGGTCACGGCGCCGAGGGGTCCGTCATGGTGACCGGCGATCAGAAGTTTTTCTGCCGTCCCCCCAAGGTGACGGTCCGAAGCAAGATCGGCGCGGGGGATGCGCTGGTCGGCGCCTTCACGCGGTCGCTGGCACTGGGCGATGCGCCCGATCAGGCGCTGAGATGGGGCGTCGCGGCGGCGGCGGCGACGGTTCGCACCGAGGGAACCGCCCTCTTCGACCGCGCCGATGCCGAACGCCTGCTGCCCGACTGCAAGCTTGAACACCTATAGGCCGAGAACCGGCGCTTGACGCCATTGAGCGCGTTCAGGGAAAGAACGACTTGCCGTCCGCGACGTGCATTGCAGCGGACCGCAGCCTCCGCACCCCGCGGCCCGGGCAGCTCAGGGCCTTGCGGAGCTGAGGTCGCATGGCCGCGTCACGCAGGACCCCATCGTCCCCAAGGCACGCCGTGGCGCGGAACCGACCCGGACTGGCCCGGACCCGGTCGCTTCCGCCGTCATCTTGTGTGGGCGATCTGGTTCCGCGCCCCTTCAGACGAGCCAGTCGGCGCTGCCGTAAATGACATAGGCTTCGGACTCCGGGCTTGACGCGAACGCCACATGGTCGGCGATCAGGATATCGTCGAGGCCGTCGCCATTTACATCCCCCGCCGCGGACACGAAGACTTCACCGTCGAACCCGTCGAATGCCACGCCTTCGAGGTTGGTCAGATCGGCAATGTCGAGGCTCGCATCTCCGTCTTCCGTGGCGCCAAAGATCAGATAGGCGTCGTACCGTGTCGAGATCAGCAAATCGTCAAAGCCATCGCCGTTGACGTCGCCTGCGCCCGATACGGAATAGGTCTGCCCCCCCGGAGTGCCGTTGATGACGAAGCCGTTGCTTCCGTCAAGCTGGGACGGAGCGGTGGGGAACACGGCGCCGGGGGTCTCGTCGCCATAGATGACTGCCGCCTGATTGCCGACAAAACCCGAAACGATGACATCATCGATGCCATCGCCATTGACGTCGCCCGCGTCTGCAACCGAATAGCCCATCCTGTCCGATGCGTTCTCGCCCGAGAACGTGAAGCCCTCGGTCACGCTCAGTGCATCGACATCCACATTTCCGGGGGCCGCGCTGCCATAGATGACATAAACGCTTCCCGAGGATGTCCCGGCCGGGTCCTGCAATTCCTCTCCGACAATCAGATCGTCATAGCCGTCGTTGTTGATGTCCCCGGCGGAACTGACCTGTGAGCCGAAGCTTTCAGACTGGCCGGTGATCTCGATCCCGTAGGGCGCGATGCCGCTGAACGATGTGACGATCTCTGCGGGCAAGCCAGTGTCCGACCCGAAGACGACAAAAGCGCTTCCGTTTGTGCTTCTGGTCGACACGATCAGGTCATCGATCCCGTCGCCGTTGAAATCCCCTGCACCGGAGACATCGACACCCACCTCGCTGTCATACGCTCCGCCGGTGATCATCATCCCGTCATCCGGGCCCATGGCGGACGGATCCAGCGCGGAGGGGAACCCATCCGTCGTGCCGAAGACGATATACGTTCGCCCTGAATTGCCCGATCCGCCGTCGTGGTAGAACGCCGAGACCGCAAAATCGTCAAGCCCGTCGCCATTGATATCGCCGACGCCCGAAATGGCATTGCCCATGAGGTCCTGGGTCTGCGCGCTGGTGATGACGAACCCATTCGTCCCGTCCAGGTCATCGACGGACAGGTCGGCTGGAAACCCTGTCGCACTGCCGAAGACGACATAGGCTTCGCCGGTATCCGTACCGGACCCGCCATTGGCATTTCCGGCACCGATCCCGAAATCATCGAGCCCGTCGCCATTGATATCGCCCAGATTGGCGACATCCATCTTGACGGTAAGACCGATCTCGTTGCGCGCCTCGATGCCGGTGACGGCAAAGCCGTTCGTACCGTCAAGCTCGGACATCAGCAGGGTGTCCGCGGGCCCTTCGACCACCGGGTCCGTCACGCCGTCCACCGTCAGCGAAACGGTTGCGGTATCGAATCCGCCCTGACCGTCCGACACGGTGTATTCGAACGTGTCCGCGACGCTTTCGCCATCCGCCAGGGCGTCAAGAACCGCCGAGGTGGTCGGATCGTAGGTCACTGTCCCGTCGCCATTCAGCGTCACGTCCGCCCCCGAGGCGCTGGTCGCAGAGACCGCCGTGATCACGAGCGGATCGCCGTCGGCATCGGTGTCATTGGCCAGCAGCACGTCGCCGTCGATGGTCAGAACCGTGTCTTCGTCCACGGTGCCGCCCGAGGTGGACAGGTCGGGTCCAAAGATACGGATCGCGGTGTAGCCGCCGCCGCCATCGTCGGGGCGCACTTCCCAGGTGACGATGATATTGCCGTTGTCCAGCGTATCGACATGCGGGGCGATCTGGGCCGCGTTGGTGTTCTCCTCGACGACGATCTCGGGCCCGCGCGGTGTGCCGTCGGACTCGAAGGTGCGGATCTTGATATCGCCCGGATAGCTGGACCCGTGCCAGACGATGGCAAAACCGCCGTCGTCCAATGCCGTGACGTCGCTGACATACTGAAAGCCGGCTTCTTGGTTGTTGACCAGGAACTCGTCGGTGATGGGGGTGCCGTCGGCGGCGAAGACGCGCGCCTTGATCCCGGCCTGATCGGCATCGCCGTCATAGGAATACCAGGTCACGACGAAGCTGCCATCGGACAGCGTGGTGACGCTCGGGGAAGACTGCGTGTTGTCGGTCTCCTGATTGATCAGGAAGTCGTCGCCCACCGGCGTACCGTCGGCGTTGAAGATACGCGCCCGGATGCCCGAACCGCTGTCGTCGTCGGTGCCGTCAGACGATGTCCACGTGACGATGAACTGCCCGCCCGAAAGCTCGGACATGGCCACATTCACGGTTACGGATTGCGAGCCAATGGTGGTGTCGGGCACACTGAATTCGCTGACCAGCACGTTGCCGTCGGCGTCGAGGATCACGGCGCTGACCCCGGCCCCGTCGGTGTCGGGTCCGTCCCGCGTCGTCCAGGTCACCACGATCTCGCCCGTGCTCAGGCCCAGAACGGACGTGGAGCCCTGGAAGGTGGTGCCGTCATCGACCAGAATGCCACTGGTCACCGCAGTGCCGGTCTCGTCGAAGATCTGGACGAAAATGTCGTTCCCGACATGCCAGCCGACCGCAAAGCCGCCGTCCGGCAACGCCGTGATGCTGGCGCTTTGGTTGGTGGACGCGGCCGCCGTCGTGATGGGGCCGCCGACCGGATTGCCGTTCGGATCGACGATCTGCACGTCGATGCCCCAGGCGGTCGACACGATGGCCACGTTGCCATCCGCCAGCACCGCCGATGCGGGCACCGTGCCGCCGTCATTGATGGTGATTTCGCTGGCCACACGCCCCTCAAGCACGTCGTCCACCGCGACCGGCGCATCGTTGACCGGCTGGATCGTGAATGCGGCGCTGGCCACCGTCGACGCCTGATCGCCATTCGCCCCCTCGGTCGCCGTGGCCGTCGCGGTCAGCGTGAAGGTGCCGCTCCAATCTGCGGGCGGGGTCATTTCCAGCGTCGACAGATCGACCGCCTCGGCGCCGGTGATCACCCAGTCGCTGCCATCCGCCGCACCAAGGTTGAACGTCGCCCCGTCGGGGTAGCCCGCAAGCGTGATGGTCAGCGTCTCCGAGCCGTCGGTGTCGGTCAGCGCGGCGGACAGATCGATCGCCAGCGGTTCGTCCTCGAGCGCCACCTCTGGCATCGGTATTTCGAGGAAGCTGAGGAAGATCTCGCCGTTTCCGCCATGCTCGGTGATGACCGCAAGCGTGCCGTCGGCCAGTTCGACCACGTTGTTGCCGCCATGGAACGATTGCCATTCCTGGATGCCGTTTGTTTGATTGTGCAGAATGACAGGATCGCCGACCGGGTTGCCCGACGCGTCAAATCGCTGGCCGTAGACATCGCCCGAGGTGTCGTTTGCACCACTGCCGTTCTCGGTCCATGAAATGATATAGCCGCCGTCGGACAAAGCCGTGACCGTGGGATTATACTGCCGCCCGTCGGTTTCGGTATTGACCAGAAGCTCGCTGCCGATCGGCACGCCGGATGCGTCGAAGGTCTGCGCATAGACGCCGTAGGAATCGCCGTCCTGCTGGAACGACCCCCAGGTGACGACAAAACTGCCATCCGCCAAGACCGCCACCGATCCGGTGCCCTGAGTCGAGTTTGTCTCAGTGTTCACCTGGAATTCCGCGCCGACAGGCACGCCGGCGGCGTCGAAACGCTGGCCATAGATGCCCTGACCGGACGTATCCTGCCCCGACGAGCTCCAGACCACGACGTAGCTTCCATCCGCCCCGACCGAGACGTCAACCTCGCCCTGCGAATCTGTCGTGTAGGTGTTCACCTGCGTTTCGGTCCCGACCGGGTTGCCGCCAGCATCGAAGCGCTGAAGCGAAACGCCGAACCCGGAGCCGTCGATATCGCTCGAAGACCAAAGCACGATCCAGCCGCCATCGGGCAAAGCCGCGACCGTGGCGTCGGTCTGCACACTCGCGGTGTTGGTGTTGACCTGTGTTTCGGGGCCCACCGGGTTGCCCGCCGCATCGAAGGCCTGCTGGTATATCTCGCGCTCGCTGAAATCAGCGCTCAGGTTGCTCCAGGTGATCACATAGCCGCCATTCTCGAGCGCGGTGATCGCGGGAAACCACTCGGTCCCGGACGTGGTCTCGTTCACGGTGAAGGGGGTGCCCACAGCCGTGCCGTCAGCGTCGAACCGCTGCGCGATGATATCCCATTGCGCGTCCGCGTCCGACCCGCTCGACGCCCAGACGACCATCAGGTCACCGTCCGCAAGCTGCGTCACCGATGCATATCGTTGCTGTCCATCCGTCACCGTGTTGACCTGAACATCGCCGCCAACAAGCTGCGGCGACATGCTCACGGGTTCCGCAACACCGTTCAACGCCAGATCCGGTGCATCCGCCACCGCGGTCACGTCGATCGCGACGCTGGCGGGGTTCGACGCTTCGACCCCGTCGCTGACCTGGTAGTCGAACCCGGCAGGGCCGCTGTAATCCGCGTCCGACGTGAAGGTAACGCTGCCGCCCGCGCCGATCCCGAGCGTGCCACCCGTGACCGACACGGTATCGCCCGCCGCGACGGCCACGCCATCTATCGCCACGATGGTCAGGGTCTGGCCCGCATTGGCATCGCTGTCATTGACCGCGAGATCCAGCACGGTGGCCACGTCCTCCAGAATCGCACCCGGCGCGGTGAAGTCGTCGTCCACCGCAACCGGCGGCGCGTTGTCGTCCGAACCGGCGATGCCGACCGTGATCGTCGCGCTGGCTGTGCCGCCATTGCCGTCGCTCACGGTATAGGTGAAGACGTCCGTAGCCGTCTGCCCCGCGACCAGCGCCTCGGTGTCGGGGTCGCTGTCGTCCAGCGCGTAGTCCCAGGTGCCGTTCGCCGCGAGGGACAGCGTGCCGTAGGTTCCGACAATTGCCGTGGCCACGCCCGTGGTCAGCGCTGGCCCGGCGCTCTGATCCCCCGCCGCAACGCCCTGAACGGTCAGGATGTCCGTCGCATCGGGATCGCTGTCATTGGCCAGCGCATTGCCGCCGGTCGCATCGTTCCCGGGAACGCCAAAGCCTGCCTCGATCAGTGGCTGACCGTCATCGACATCCGCGACAGCGGTGGGCGCATCGTTGGTTCCGGCGATGGTCACCGTCACCGTCTGCACCGCCGTCGCGCCGGACCCGTCCGTCACCGTCGCGGTGAAGCTCTCGGTCGCGACCTGGCCCTCGGCCAGCGCCTGCACCTGCGCATCCGCGTTGTCGATCTCGTAGCTCCAGACGCCGGTCTCCGGATCTACCGACATGGTCCCCAGCGCCGTGGTGTTGGCGGCATCCGCCGCGATGGTCCAGGTCGCCGTCTCCGCCGCATCCACGTCCGAGGCCGTGAGCTGGCCGGTCGCCTGCGCCACCCCGGGCACGGCGGTGCCGTCGTCGAGCACCCCCGCCTCGGTCACCGCCCCAAGCTCTGCGCCCGCCGCCGTGGTGATCTCGGGCGCATCGTTGGTTCCGGTAATGGTAATGCTTACCGTTGCGGTGTCCGTATCGCCGTTGGCGTATTCGATCTCGTAGTCAAAGCCGACCAGGGCCTCCTCGCCTTCCGCGAGCGCCTCGAACTGACCAGCAGGATCGAAAGAGAAGGTGCCTGCGCCGGGATCGCCCGGCGCGCCCTCGGTGAAGACCAGGACACCCGCCGCCGGTCCGCTTCCGGGCACCAGACGCACCGCAACCACGTCCTGGGTGCCGAGGTCGTTATCCAGCACGGAGGCAAAGGTGGTTGCGGCATCGTCTTCCCCGACGTCCGCGGCATCGTCCAGCGCGGCGTGGACGCTGACTGCCTCGAACGCGCTCGCCTGCAAGCCGAAGCTCGAGAAGGTGAAGGCGTTGCCGTTCGCTTCGCCTGTCGCGGGGTCGGTATTCGCGGCGATGAAGGCTTGATAGTCGGCGATCTCATCCGCTGCGGCGGCGTATTCCGCCTCGGTCAGGTAGAGGTGCAGCGTGTCGACCCCCGCACCGCCGGAATAGACATCCGTGGCACCGGCATTTTCCGCCACCACATAGGCTGCCGTGTCGTCACCGCCGCCTGCATAGACCAGATCGTCACCGGCACCGCCGTCGAGATAATCCGAGAAGCCCTCTCCGGAGCCAGAGCCAGAACCAGAACCAGAGCCAGAACCCGAGCCGGACCCGTGTCCACTGCCCGACCCCGACCCGCCGTCATCGCCGAACAGGATATCGTTCCCGGCACCGCCAAGCACCGTGTCCGACCCGATACCACCGATCACCAGATCATTCCCGGTGCCGCCGTCGAGATAGTCATCGAAGCCATCCGATGCGCCGGAACCGCTTCCCGAGCTGGATCCGGAACCGTCGCCGGTCAGCGTGTCATTGCCATCGCCGCCATACAGAACATCGGCACCGGCACCGCCCTCCAGCGCATCGTCACCGTCACCGCCATCGAGGCTGTCGTTGCCGTCGCCGCCCTTGAGTTC
The DNA here is from genome assembly GCF_054482575.1 of Roseivivax sp. CAU 1753. Taxonomy (NCBI): domain Bacteria; kingdom Pseudomonadati; phylum Pseudomonadota; class Alphaproteobacteria; order Rhodobacterales; family Roseobacteraceae; genus Roseivivax; species Roseivivax sp. CAU 1753. The sequence continues at coordinate 285,325 of NZ_JBTLRF010000003.1, forward strand.
GTCGTCGCCCGCGCCGCCCTTCAGCGTGTCGGCACCATCACCGCCCTTGAGCTCGTCGTCGCCCGCGCCGCCATCCAGAACATCGTCGCCCTGACCACCATCGAGCTTGTCGCGGCCATCGCCACCATCGAGGCTGTCGTTGCCAGCACCGCCCTTGAGCTTGTCATCGCCCCCGAGCCCGATCAGGGTGTCATCGCCGTCCTTGCCGTCAAGCTTGTCCTTGCCATTCGTGCCTGACGCCGAATCGTCCGCTGCGGTGCCCTTGAACTTAGCCATGTGTTAACCCCCGATGGTCCAGTTTCGGGAGACGGTATGTGCAAAAATGCCAGCGGAATAATCCACTGGCAGACGGTCAGTTCATACGGTTGAACACTTGTTAACAAGCAAATCCAAATTCCACAAAAAACATGCGCCTTGCAAAAAAAACGTCACCCAACTCCCCGCAGTGGAGCCACGGGTCATGATTCTGTCAAGGGTGTGACCGCCGGGATCGCCGCCGCATTGAACCTGACAATAGCGTCGAACAAGCCGGGTAAAACATCTGTCGGTGCGACGATATGGCGTTAACGGGCGGAATCCAAAGACACTTCCCGGACTATCGCATGGCAGAGGTCCACAAGCGGGCGAAGTTCGACCGACTCTGCCGACCACCGCATCGCCCGGTCCGCGACAAGCACCATATGATCTGGCGTCACGCCGACGCGATCATGCTTCAAGCAGGCTGAATGGCACCACCATGGCCCGCTTGCCTTGCGCCGCAGGATCAATTCCATCCGGATGAAGCTGTGGATGACAGCCATTGCGATCAGGGCCGCATAGACATCGCGGCTGCTGTCCTCAAGGCTTTCAGCCGCATGCGCGAGCATGCCCGGAATATGCGGGCACCATTCATCGGCAAGCAACCATGCGGCGTCATCCACCGCCCGCCTGCGTCCGCAATGCTCCCAGTCGATCCAGCAGATCGATCCGCCCGGCGTCACGATGGCATTGCCCGGACGGGCATCCCACTTGATGAACGCCCACTGTGTCGGCGCAAGGATTTTCACCAGTCGTTCCATGTCATAGTCGGGCCTGCGCAGGGACAATCGGTCGGCCACACGCTGGGGGGTGGCAACAAGTGCCTCCAGCCAGCCGGGCCGCTCACCGATCCGCGGAGCCAGCCTGCTCAACTCGGTCTCCCCTGCGCATGCCTGAAAGTCGCCGATCGACCGGATGGCCTTTCGCGCCATGTCGGCGGCTTCCATTGGGTCCGCCCGGTCCAGGCTTTCGCTCAGACGCTGTCCCGCGACGGCCCTTTGCACGACGGTCTCGCCGCGCACCGCGACCACCTCCGGCACGGCCCCTGTCGGTGCCAGATGATGCAGTGCCGCCGCCTCCAATCTGGCTCTGCCGACAGACTTGCGCCGGGCAACGGCGAACCGTTCTCCGCCAATCTCTATCAGGCATGTTTTCCGCCGGACCCCGCCGGGATAGTCGATCGTTGTGGGCTGCGCATCGAATACCGCATTGCACAACTCGATGAGCCAGGCCTCCGGCTCCGGGCAAGCAAGGTTGTCTGGCTCCAGGATCGCTCGGTCCTTCCTTGGCGGTGTGCGGGTCATACCTTAGCGGTATTGCGCCATCAGAAAAGACCGTCGATGCGGATCGGTCGGTGGAATTGGCACCCGTTCGGTGCGAACCCGGGTGCGCGATACATCCGCCCATGTGGTCCGATACCGTGATGCCACTTCGGAGTTCACATCCGGAACATGGCCCCGGATTTTGGCATTGGTGCGAATACCGACCCGAAAGGCGCTTGCACGGGCTCCGCAAGGTCCGGTCATGGTCATGCCAATATACGTCCAAGCGTTGCCTTCAGGACTGCGCCGACATCACCCGCCCCGCGGGCATGACCACGCGGACGCCCGATCCCGGCCCGGGCATCCCGTCACGGCGCCGGAGCGGAGCGGCGCTTTTTCGTGGTGCGGTGGCGCAGGAAGAAGCGGATCATCTCGCGCGAGGCATCCGGACCGGCGGGGTCGGTGTAACTTGCGCCCGCGTGGCCGCCGGACCAGCCATGGCCGGACCCGTGCACCACCCAATGTTCGGAATAGGGCCGCCCGCGTCCGATACGGTGCCGGGTCCGGGTATAGGCATGACCGCCGGACACCCGGCCGGTGACCTCGCTCCGGTCGAGCCGGGCATAGGGGGCCACCGCCCGAAGCGCCACGAACCGACCGTTGCGCGGGTTGACGACCTTGTCCGCATCGCCGTGGAAAACGATTGTCGGCATCCGGACCGCGTGCCGCCGCCCGGGCGCACCGCCCTGCATGGCATGCGTCGCCGAGGCCGCATCCTGCGCCGCCCCGACCGGCAGGCCCGAATGCACGCCCACTGCCGCGAAGATATCCGGATAGGCGGTTGCGACGATCATCGCCGCCGACCCGCCCGCGGACAGACCGGCGACATAGACCCGGGCCGGATCGACCCTGTGGGCGCCGACGATCTCGCGCGTCAGCCCGGCGATCAGTGCCGGTTCCCCGGCCCCGCGCGCCTGGTCCTCGCGCTTGAACCAGTTCCAGCACCGATTGAATTGCGCCTGGCGCGACTGGGCCGGGTAGAGCACCAGAAAGCCGTACTCTTCGGCCAGCGCGTTCATGCCGGTACCGCGGGCGAAGTCCTGCGGCGATTGCCCGCAACCATGCAGCATCACCACAAGCGGCAGCGGCGCGTCGGCCGTCTTCACCAGCTTCGGCACGTAGAGCTTGTAGGCCCGGCGACCGAAGGCGCTGTCATGGGTGCCGTTCCGGAACGTCGCGCCGCGCGCACCGGTGGGCCTGGATCGCAGGGTGGCGGGCACGCGGTCGGCACCGGTTCGGGGCGGGGCGGTCTTGGCCGACCCACGCCGGGTCGTCGCGGGCTTGTTCGCCTTGGCGGGTTTGCGCGCTGGCTTGGCAGGGGTCAGCAACGCCCCCCACATGTCCGTGATCGCCGCCACCGAGGCGCGACGGAGTTTCCTGTGCGCCTTCGCACGGCTGCGCTTGAACGGGTCGTACATCTGGCCTCACCGGTGAAAAGGCGCGATCCGTGGTCCCGGCGGGACCGGCGACCGCCTGCCGTCGTCGGCGGTATATGGCAATCGCGCGGCGGCAATGCCAGCCCCGTGCGGTCTGACGATCCGCGCGGCGACGCCGTAAGCTGCGCGCCCCGTTTCGCACCACTGTTGCGCGCCGCAAGGAACCGCAGCCCCGCCCGCGCGTTTCCTCAGGTCGGAGAGGGAAACAGCCATGGCACCGCGCGCACTCTGGAAGGGACAGCTTCGCCTGTCACTCGTGTCCATCCCGGTCGAGATCTTCTCGGCCACCAGAACCGGGGCCCGGGTGTCGTTCCGGCAGATCCATGAACCGTCCGGCAAGCGCATCCGCTACGAGAAATCGGTGCCCGGCATCGGCCCGGTCAAGACCGACGACATCGTCAAGGGCTACGAGCTGGGGGACGGCGAATACATCCTGCTCGACCCCGAGGAGATCGATGCGATCAAGCTGGAGACCAAGAAGACCTTCGAGCTGGTGCAATTCGTCGACGCCTGCGAAATCTCGCCGCTCTATTTCGACAAGCCCTACTATATCTCGGCGTCGGACGATCTGGCCCAGGATGCCTACCGGGTGGTGCGCGATGCGCTGCGCAAGGCCGGCAAGGTCGGGCTCGGTCAGGTCACCATGCGCGGCAAGGAACACCTCGCCGCCGTCAAACCCTGCGGCGACGGCCTTTTGATGGAGACGCTGCACTACGAGGACGAGCTGCGCGAGGCGGACGAGATCTTCACCGACATCAAGGACGAAAAAGTCGACGCGGACCTGCTCGAGGTGGCGACCTCGCTGATCGACCGCAAGAGCGCCCCGTTCGATGCGGGCGCCTATCGCGACAAGTATGCCGAGGCGCTGCAGGCGCTGCTCGACGCCAAGATCAAGAACCGCAAGACCCCGCGCGTTCATGCGGGCGACGACGACGACGCAGGGGGCGACAATGTCGTCGATCTGATGAGCGCGCTGAAGCAAAGCCTCAAGGACGCGGGCGGCCAGACCAAGAAGAAGGCCCCGCGCAAGAAGGCCTCTTGACTGGTGCCCCGCCCGGACTCTCTGGCCGAATACAACCGCAAGCGCGACTTTTCGCGCACCGCCGAGCCGGTCGGGAAAACCGGTGCACCGCGCGCGCGGCGGCGCTTTGTGGTGCAGAAACACGCCGCTTCCCGCCTGCACTACGATTTCCGTCTCGAATGGAACGGCGTGCTTCTCAGCTGGGCCGTCACCAGGGGCCCCTCGCCCGATCCCGGCGAAAGGCGTCTGGCCGTGCGCACCGAGGATCACCCGCTGGACTACGGCGACTTCGAAGGCACGATCCCCAAGGGGGAATACGGCGGCGGCACGGTCATGCTGTGGGACACCGGCACTTGGCTGCCGCAGACCGACATCGACGCGGGCCTGGCAGAGGGCAAGCTGAAATTCACCCTGCAGGGCCAGCGCATGAAGGGCGGCTGGACGCTGGTGCGATTGCGCGCCAAGGCGTCTGATCGGCGCGAGAACTGGCTGCTGATCAAGGAACGCGACGATTATGCCGACACCCGGCCCGATGCCTTCACCGCGACACACTCGGTTTCGGTGAAGACCGGCCGGACCATGGCCGAGATCGAAACCGGCGCGCCGGGCAAGACCCCGCCCGCCACCGCGCCCCGCCGGAATCGCAAGCGACCGGCCTTCCTCAAGCCGCAGCTTGCGACCCTTGTCGATACCGCCCCGGACGGCGACGACTGGCTGCACGAGATCAAGTTCGACGGCTATCGCTGTATGGCCGCGCTCGGCACCGGCGGCACGCGGCTTTACACCCGGTCGGGGCTTGACTGGACCGACCGGTTTCACGCGCTGGACGGCGCGTTCGATCCGCTGCCCTGCGATGCGGCGATGATCGACGGCGAGGTCATGGCGGCCCGCATCAAGGGGTCGGCGTTCTCGTCGCTGCAAGACGCGCTGAAGCGTGGCGCGCCTTTGGTGTTCTTTGCCTTCGACCTGCTGCATATCGACGGCGAGGATCTGCGCAAGACACCGCAGATCGACCGCCGCGACCGGCTCGCGCGGCTGCTTTCGGGGGTGCCCCGGGACGGACCGCTGCGGCTGAGCGATTGCAATGCCGGCAATGGCCCCGAGATTTTCGCGGCGGCCTGCAAGGCGGGTGCGGAGGGCATCGTCAGCAAGCGCGTCGATGCGCCCTATCGCGGCACTCGCAGCAAGGCCTGGCGCAAGGTCAAATGCACCCGCAGGCAGGAATTCGTCATTGTCGGGTTTTCGCCCTCGGACAAGCCGGGGCGCCCCTTCGCGTCGCTGCTGATCGCCAGCCATGACGGCGGCGCGCTGCGCTACCGGGGGCGCGTCGGCACGGGATTTTCCGCCGCCGACATGGCGGCGATCGTGACCGCGACCGTGCCGCGCAAGACATCGCCCTGCCCCGATGTGCCAAGGACCGTCGCGCGGACGGCACGCTGGGTCCGTCCCGACCGTCTGGCCGAGGTGGAATTTACCGAACTGACAGCCGATGGCCATGTCCGGCACGGCAGCTTTCTCGGCCTGCGCGACGACAAGCGCGCGGTCGAGGCACCTTTGGAGGAACCGATGGCAGACAGCTCCGAAACCAGCGTCGGCGGCATCCGGATCAGCAACGCGGACCGGCCCGTCTTCGGCGACGCGGGCTGCACCAAGGGCGACGTGGCACGCCATTACGACCGCGTCGGCGCGCGCATGATCGCGCTGGCCGGTCACAGACCCCTGTCGCTTTACCGCTGTCCGACTGGCATCGACGGCACCTGCTTCTTTCAGAAACACGATGGCGGCGGAATGCCCGATGCACTGTCGCGGATCGCCATCGAGGAAAGCGACGGCGACACCGCCGATTACCTCTATGCCACGCGCCCGGAAAGCCTGATCGCGGCGGCGCAGATGGGCAGCATCGAGTTCCACATCTGGGGCGCGCGCACCGACCGGCTGGATCGGCCCGACCGGCTGGTGTTCGATCTCGACCCGGACGAGAGCCTTGATTGGAATGACACCCGCGATGCCGCCATCGACGTGCGTGACACGCTGGCGGCGCTGGGTCTGGAGAGCGGCGCAATCGTCACCGGCGGCAAGGGTGTGCACGTCTGGCTGCCGCTGCGCCGCACCCGCGGATGGGACACGGTCACGCTGTTCTCGAAGATTTTCGCGCATGTGATGGCCGCGCGGGCGCCCGACCGCTACACCGCGACCATGTCCAGGGCCAGGCGCAAGGGCCGCGTCTTCATCGACTGGCTGCGCAACGACCGCGGCGCGACGGCGATCGCCCCCTATTCGCTGCGCGCGCGACCCGGCGCACCTGTCGCCGTGCCGGTGACATGGACCGAGCTGATGCAACTGGACGGCGCCAACCGGTTCTCGATGTCCGACATGGCGGCACGGATGAAAAGGGACTGCCCCGCACTGGCCATGCAGGACAGGCTGCAGACCCTTGGCAATGGCGTGATCGACGCGCTTCAGTCCCTGGCCGAAAAGCAGCGCTGACGCGCCGCGGCGTGGGGCCCCGGCCGCTGGGGTGAAGGCCGCTCAGCGCCCCGGCAGCCACAGCGCCAGATCCGGCACCAGGATCAGCAGCGCCACCAGCAGCAGCGAACAGCCGATGAACGGCATCGCCGAAGTGTAGATTTCGCGCATGGTGGTCTCGGGCGGGGCCACCCCCTTCATCACGAACAACAGCAATCCGAAGGGCGGCGTGGTAAAGCTGATCTCGAGCGCCAGCAACATGATCAGACCGAACCAGACCGGATCGAAGCCCAGGCTTGCGGCCAGCGGAAAGAAGATCGGCACGGTCAGCAGCATCATCGAGATCTGCTCCATGAACATGCCCAGCACCAGAAGCACCGCGAACATCACCAGAAGCATCGCGATGGGGGCCAGATCAAAGCCCGTGGCCCAGTCGATCAACCCCCGCGAGGCCCCGGAAAACGCCAGAAGCTGGCTGAACGTGGCTGACCCGAAGACGATGAGATAGGCCATCAGCGTCACCTTCAGCGCACCGACAACCGACTTCTTCGCCGCATCCCAGTTCAGCCCGCGATAGATCGCCGCAAGGATCAGCACGCCCAGCGCCCCGAAGGCCGCCGCCTCGGACGGGGTGAAGACCCCGCCGATCATGCCGATGACCGTGAACACCATCACCGACAGCATCGGCACCACGTCGCGCAGGATCAGCATCAGCTTTTCGCCCAGCCCCATCTCGGCCACCTCGTAGGCCGGGGCGGCGTCGGGATCGATCCGGGTCTGCACCCAGATCAGCACGATGTAGAAGCCCGCAAGGATCAGCCCCGGAATGACGCCCGCGATCAGCAGTGCACCGACATCGATCTGCGCCAGCGTCGCCAGCAGCACCGCCAGCGCCGAGGGCGGAATGATGATCGCCAGCCCGCCGGTGCCCAGGATCGGCCCGATCGACATGTGGGTCTTGTAGCCGCGCTTGTTCATCTCGGGCACCATCAGGCTGCCCAGAAGCGCGGTCGACCCCATGGACGACCCCGACAGGGTCGAAAACCCGGTACCGCCGATCACCGTCACATAAGACAGACGCCCCGGCAGTCGGCCCAGCAGCTTGTCGATGGCGGTGAACATGCGCCCGCCCAACCCGGTATAGAAAAAGATCTCGCCCATCAGCAGGAACAGCGGGATCGGCACCAGCGCGAAACTGGTCAGCGACCCGAAGCCGTTGTTGAGAAGCTGGGTAATCCCGGCCTCTCCCCCCATGAAGATCCAGGCGCCGACGATATTGGCCGCCAGAAACGCCAGCGCCACCGGCATGCCGATCCCCATCAGGACCATGATCGTGCCCAGAAGCACGCCAAGCGCCGCATACCATTCCATTATTCGCTCATCCCCGCTTCGCCCGAATGCAACAGCTCGGGCCCGAAGACGAAGCGCGCGAACTCGACCGCCATCAGCGCGAACGAGATCGGGAACGAGATCGTCAGGATCCATTTCGGCGTGAAATAGGCGCGCACGTCGAAGTCGTTGCGCTCGATATTGGTCAGGAACAGCTCCAGCCCCTTCCAAGCCAGGATCACCGCCACCACCGTGCAAAGCGCCGCCACCAACCGGCTGACAACAACTTGCCCGGAAGGCGGCAGCGTCGCGGTCAGAAGCTCGATATGAACGTGCCCCTTTTCCCGCACCAGCCAGGGCGCGCCCAGCATCGTCATGTAAAGAATGGCGTATTCCGACGAGGTGAAAAGCCACGCATAGGGCTGCACCCCGAGATTCCGCATCGTCACCGACACGACGACCGAAACCATCAACCACAAAAGCATGAACCCCGCGATGATCGCCATCAGCGTCAAAAAGCCATCATATAGCCGCGAGATATGCCGCATCGCCCCTCACCTTGTCGGTTGTCGTTGCGGGGCCGCCACCCTCGGCGGCGGCCCCATTGGCGCTCAGTTCTGAAGGGCGGCCTTGTCGTAGAACAGCTCGATCAGGCGGTCGTAATTCGCAAGGCCCATCGGGTGCTCCTGCATCTGCGTCTGCATCCGCGCCCAGGTCTTGTCGCGCGCCGCCGCGAGGTAGTCGGCACGGGCCTGCCCCTCAAGCTCGATCACCTGCATGCCCTGTTCTTCCAGCGCCGCGAAATCCGCGTCCCGCTTGGACTTCAGCGCCTCGACCGAGGCTTTCTCATGCGCGATGGCCTGCTCCGACAGGATGGTCCGCGCCTCCTCCGACAATTCGTTCCACGCATCGAGGTTCACGATTACGCCAAGGTCGGTCGAAAAGAAGCACGGCTCGATCCGGTAATTCAGGAACTCGTTCCATTTCAGGTCGATCAGTCCGATCTGGGTCCAGCCGGTCGCATCCACCACGCCCCGCTCGAGCCCGGAATAGACATCCGTGGTCGGCAGGTCGATCACCTGCGCGCCCAGGTAATCGGTGAAGAACGCGTTGTAGACGGCGTTGCCGCGCAGCTTCAGGCCCGACACGTCAAGGTTGCCGTCGTCATCGAGCGTCGGCGCATCGCGGGTCCAGAGGTTGTAGCAGACGCCCGAGTCGAACCAGCCGAGGTATTTCACCCCCATCTTTTCCTGATGGATCTGGTCGATCAGCTCGATGCCGCCGTTTTCGCGGGTCTCCACCGCCGTCAGGTTCGACGCGACCAGCGCGTCCTTTTCGGGCAGCGCCCCGGCGTAGAACGATCCGGGCGTGTAGACCATGTCCACGACGCCGTTGCGCACCGCGTCGGGTTGCTGGAACATGCCGATGGCCTCGGGTCCGCCGCGCACGTCGATCTGGATCACACCCTCGCCCGCCGCGTTCACCTTGTTGACGAAATCCAGAAAGCTTTGCGTATAGATCAGCGTTTCGGGGAAGGCATGCACCGCGGTGATCGTCTGCTCTTCCGCGCTTGCCGCAACGGCCATCACCAGCGCCGAGGCCAGCGTGCCGCCCTTCAGGAACATCTTCATAACGTCTCTCCTTGTCAGATGCGCCGGGTGTGTCCCGGGCGCTGTTGGTTGCGTCCGTGTCGGGGCCGGTTTGCCCGGGCCTCCTCTTGGCACCGATACCCCCGGTGCGGATCAGTCCTGCCGGGGCCAGGCCCAGGCAGCGTCTCGGGCGCGCGCGGTGCGGAACGCCGCGATGGCGTCCACATGGGCGCGAGTGAGATCGATATCGTCCCATCCGTTGCGCAGCTTTTCCGCCCAGAGCGGGGGCAGGTCGAAGCCGTATGGCTGGCCGTTCACGCGCAGCGTCGCCACATCGAGGTCGACCTCGACCCGCGCGGTCGCGTCCCCCATCGCGGCAAGGATCGCATCCGTGTCAGCGACGCGCGCGGGCAGCAGACCGTTGTTGACCGCATTGCCCGCGAAGATGTCGGCAAAGCTGTCGGCGATGACCACGCGGATGCCCGCATCGACCAGCGCGTAGACCGCCGCCTCGCGCGACGACCCGCAGCCGAAATTCGCACCCGTCACCAGCACGCTTGCTTCCGGATGCCGGTCCAGCAGAAATGCCGCATCGCCTTCGCGCAGGTCGCGCATCAGATATTGCCCGTAGCCTTCGGCGCGGCTGGCCGACATGAAGCGCGCGGGGATCAGCTGGTCGGTGTCGATATCGGCGCGCGGCCACGCCACCGCCTGCCCCTTATGCGTCGTCCAGCCGGCCATTACAGACGCCCTTCCAGCAAGGGCCGCGCATCCGTCAGCGTGCCGGTGACCGCCGCCGCCGCGACCATGACCGGCGACATCAGATGCGTTCGCGCGCCCTTGCCCTGCCGACCGCGAAAGTTGCGATTGGTCGAGGACGCGCAGCGCTTGCCGGGTGCCACGATATCGCCGTTCATGCCGACACACATGGAACAGCCCGACGCGACCCATTCCAGCCCCGCCTCGGTAAAGACGCGGTCCAGCCCCTCGCGTTCCGCCTGCGCCCGGATCAGCATCGAACCGGGCGAGACGACGCCCGGCACCTTCGCCTTTCGCCCCTTCAGCACCGCCGCCGCCGCGCGCAGATCCTCGATCCGGGCGTTGGTGCAGGACCCCAGAAAGACCTGATCGACCGGCGTGCCCTCCAGCGTCTGGCCGGGGCTCAGCCCCATGTAGTCGATCGCCGCGCGCACCGCCTCGGCCTGCGCCGCGGGCAAGTCCCCGGGGTCCGGCACGCGCCCGGTGATCGGCAGCGCCTGCTCCGGGGTGGTGCCCCATGTCACCGTCGGCGCGATCTCGGCGGCGTCGAAGACGGCCTCCCTGTCGAACCGCACGTCCGGGTCGCTGTGCAGATCGCGCCAGGCGGCGCAGGCCGCGTCCCATTCCGCCCCCCGGGGCGCGAAGGGTCGATTTTTGACATATGTAAAGCTGGTATCGTCCGGCGCGATCATGCCGAAGCGCGCACCGCCCTCGATGGACAGGTTGCACAGCGTCATGCGCGCCTCCATCGACATGGCCCGCACCGCGGCGCCTGCGTATTCGACCGCGTGCCCCGCCGCCCCCGCGGTGCCCAGCGCCGCGATCCAGTGCAGCGCGACGTCCTTGGCCGTCACCCCCGGCCCGAGCGTGCCATCAACGGTGATCCGCATGGATTTCGGCTTGGCCTGCCAAAGCGTCTGCGTCGCCAGCACATGCGCCACCTGCGTTGCGCCGATGCCGAAGGCCAGTGCCCCGAAGGCGCCGTGGGTCGAGGTGTGCGAATCGCCGCACGTGATCAGCAGCCCCGGCAGCGTCAGCCCCTGTTCGGGACCGATCACATGCACGATGCCCTGCCGGGGATCGCCAAGGCCGAACAGCGGAATGCCGTGCCGTTTGGTGTTTTCCTCCAGCCGTGCCAGCATCTTGGCGATCTGCGGATCGGCGACATGCTGACGCCCCCGGGTCGGCGCATAGTGATCCGCGACGCCGAAGGTCAGCCCCGGCTCCGCGACGTCCAAGCCGCGTTCTGCCAGCTTGGCAAAGGCGTGGTGCGATCCTTCGTGCACCAGATGCCGGTCGACCCAAAGCAGCGACGCGCCCTCGGCGTTGCGCGTGATCTCATGCGCCTGCCACAGCTTGTCGAGCAAGGTCCGGCTCATGTCTCCGCATCCCCGCCGTCGTCGTCCGGATCGCCCACCACCGGTTCCCAGTGGCGCGCCTGCCCCTTGCCCACCCGCGTCAGGGTCATGTCCAGATGGAACTTGTCGGGCCGATAGAGCGCCGAAAGATATTCGATCCCGCGCCCGTCCGCATCGCGCACCACCCGCCGCAACCACAACAACGCCGATCCCGTCGATACCTCGAGCGCCGTGGCGACATCGGGCGAGGCCAGCGTGGCGCTGACCGTCTGATGCGCCGTCTCGACCGCGACGCCCGACCGTTCAAGCAGCTGGTAAAGCGGCGTATTGGCCAGATCGGCCTCGGAGTAGTTGCGCGCGATATCCTCGGGCACATGGGTGGTCAGATGCGAAAACGGGCGCTCATCCGCCAGCCTGACACGGACCGCCGTCTGCACCCGCGCCTCCGGCCCCAGGGCCATGGCGCGGGCCACCGTATCCGGGGCGCTGCCATAGGAAAACGACAGCAGCCGCGCCGAATGCCGCCCCATCTCGACGATCTGCGGGATCAGCGAGGTCACGTCCGCCGCCATCGCCCCGGCCTCGCCGTTGCCCAGCACGCGGGTGCCGCTGCCGGCCCGTCGCGCGACCAGACCATCGGCCTCGAGCGCATCGAGCGCGCGGCGCACCGTCACCCGGCTGACACCGTATTCGCGGGTCAACCGCTGCTCTCCGGGCAGCAGCGATCCGGGGCTGTGCGCGCCCGATGTGATATCGTCGCGCAGCAGCAGATAGACCCGCCGGGCCTTGCCGCCTTCCGGTAGACTGGATCGCATGTGATCGCCCATCGGCACCTCTCGAATCCCGTCAAACCGTAACGGGGTCGCTTGGAAATGCAAGAAATATGCTGTCAAAAATGGCCTTGATTTGTTTTCTGTATGCCGTAATTTCTGTCCTATATAAAATACATTGTTGCGAGGTGTCCGGTGCCGATTGTCGAACTGCACGTTCTCGAAGGCTATGACGACGACGCCCGAACGCGTCTCGCCGAAGGCCTGACCGATGCTGTCCGCGTGGTGGTCCCGGCCGACCCGGATGCCGTCACGGTGATGATCCACGAACGCACGCCAACCCAATACATGCGCGGCCGCGTTCCCCGCGTCGGCGCCCCGGCCCTGCCCGATCCCTGCGACCTCGTGCGCCGCTATCTGGCCACGATGGAAGCCCGCGACCTGGCCGCCGCCGAGGCGATGCTGGGCCCGGATTTCACCATGACGTTCCCCGGCTCGGGCCCGATGACCACCCTGGCAGAACTGATCGACTGGTCCGCCCCGCGCTACCGCTTCGTGCAGAAGACCTACCAAGGCTTCGATCTCGCGCCGACGCCCGGACCCGCCGTGGTCTATGCCCGCGGCACGCTGTCGGGCGCATGGCCGGACGGCACCGCCTTCGACGGCATCCGCTTCATCGACCGGTTCGAGGTGACGCGCGGCCTGATCACCCGGCAGGACGTCTGGAACGACATCGCCGAGGTGCGCCCATGAGCGACCCGACCCCGGATATCGATCCGATCACGCTCGCGGTTCTGGCCGGGCGGATGGAACAGATCGCCGACGAGATGGACGCGACCCTGTTCCGGTCGGCCTTCAACCCGATCATCGCCGAAGCGCATGACGCCAGCCACGGGCTCTACCACGCCACCACCGGCGACACGCTGGTGCAGGGCAAGTCCGGCCTGCCGATCTTCGTCGGTGTCATGTCCTTCGCGGTGAAGGCGGTAATCGACAAGATCGCCACCGACGGGCACGACCTGCGCGATGGCGACATCTACATCTTCAACGACGCCCATATCGGCGGCACCCACCTCAATGACATGCGGCTGGTGCGGCCCTGTTTCCGCGACGGGACACTGTTCTGCTGGCTGGCCTCGGTCGGGCACTGGCACGATCTGGGCGGCGGCGCGCCGGGCAATTACAACCCCGCCGCCAAGGACGCCTTCCAGGAGGCCTTCATCCTGCCCCCGGTGCGGCTGGCCCGCGCGGGCGAGATCAACCAGGACATCGTCGATATCCTGATGCGCAACACCCGGTTGCCGCAATCGGCAGAGGGCGACCTCAACGGCCAGCTCGGTGCGCTCGACCTCGGCACGCGGCGGATGAACGAACTGCTGGACGAATATGGCGGCGCGACGGTGAACGCCGCTCTCGAGGCGCTGTCGAACCGCGCCGAAACCCTGATGCGCGAAGAACTGAAGGACCTGCCCGATGGCCGCTGGGAGGCCGAGGATTTCCTCGACAATGACGGCATCTCGCCCGAGGCGCTGCGGATCCGAGTGGCGCTGGAGATCAGCGGCGACCGCATGGTGCTGGACTTCGCGGGCACCGCCGACCGCTGTCAGGGGCCGGTGAACATCGCGCTGCCGACCGCCGTGGCGACCGCCTATGTGGCGATCAAGCACATCTTCCCGATGCTGCCCGCCAATGCCGGTGTGATGCGCCCCATCGACGTCAAGATCCCCGACGGCTCGTTGCTGGCGGCGGAATTTCCCGCCCCCGTCGGCGGCTATACCGAAACCATCATGCGGATGATCGACGTGATCTTTTCCGCCGCCGCACAGGCCGCGCCCGAGCGGGTCGTCGCCAATGCCTATGGCACGATCAACGCGCTTTCCATCGCCGGGCGACGCAAGAACGGCCAGCCCTGGGTGATGTTTTCGTTCTATGGCGGCGGGCACGGGGCCTGCATCGACTCCAACGGGCTCAACCACGGCAACGCGCCGATCTCGACCGCGACGATTCCACCGATGGAGATCCTCGAGGCGGCCTATCCGGTGATGTTCCGGCAATGGGCGCTGCGCCCGGACAGCGCCGGTGCGGGCCGGCATCGCGGCGGCTTGGGCGCCATCTACGAAATCGAGGTGCTCGAGGAAAACGGCGCCGAGGCGTTCCTCTTCGGCGAACGCGGGCGGTTTTCGCCCAAGGGCATCGCGGGCGGCGGGGACGGCGCGATGAACGTCTTTTCCTATCAGACCGGCGAAGGCTGGGCGCACCCGCCGATGGTCTCGAAGATGCGCGGCATCCAGCTGGCGCAGGGCCAGTCGGTGCGGCTCGAGACACCCGGGGGCGGCGGTTACGGCCCCGCGTCCGAACGGCCCCCGACCGACGTCGCGGGCGATGTGGCCCGGGGGTTCCTCAGCGCCGGGGAAGCCACCCGCCTTTATGGCGACGCATGGCAGAAGGTGCCGACATGAGCGCCGGGACAGCAACAGGCAAGCGCATGATCGGCGTCGACGTGGGCGGCACCTTCACCGACGTCTTCGTGCTCGACGAAGCGACCGGCAAGGCATCCGTCGCGAAGGTGCCGACCACGCGACCAGACCAGTCGGGCGGCTTTCTCGACGGTATCGGGCGCGAGGTCGCGGACCTTTCGACGGTGTCGGTGGTGATCCACGGCACCACCGCGGGCACCAACGCGCTGTTGGAACGCAAAGGCGCGAAAGTCGGCGTCATCACCACCCAAGGTCTGCGCGACGTGCTTGAGATGCGCCGCCGCGACCGGCCCCGGACCTGGGGCCTGCGCGGCGATTTCGACCCCGTGGTGCCCCGCGAATTGCGCATCGAGGTGCCGGAACGGACGCTGGCCTGCGGCACCATCCGCACGCCGGTCGATCTGGACGCGGTGCGCGCCGCGGCGCAGCAGCTCATCGACGCCGACTGCGCGGCAGTCGCCGTGCTTTTCGCCAACGCCTATGCCAACCGTGAAAACGAGGACCGCGCCACCCGCGCGATCCGCGCCATGTGGCCCACCCCGCATGTCTCGGCCTCGTCCGAGATCCTGCCCGAGATCCGCGAGTTTGAGCGGTTCTCGACCACCGCGCTCAATGCCTATCTGCAACCCGAGGTGTCGGGCTACATCAACCGGCTCGATACCGCGTTGCGCGATGGCGGCTTCGGGTCGGAATTCATGATCGTGCAATCCAACGGCGGCGTCATGGCCACCGACACCGCCTGCCAGGTGCCGATCCGCACGGCGCTTTCGGGACCTGCCGCGGGCGTCATCGCCGCCGCGCATATCGCGACCGAAGCGGGCTTTCCCGACGTCATCACCGGCGACATGGGCGGCACTTCGTTCGACGTGTCGCTGATCGCCGAGGGACGCTCGATGCTGGCGCCCGAGACCTCGATCGACTTCGGCATGGTCGTGCGCACCCCGATGATCGAGATCACCACCATCGGTGCGGGCGGCGGCTCCATCGCCTGGGTCGACAAGGGCGGACTATTGAACATCGGCCCGGAAAGCGCGGGCAGCACCCCCGGCCCGGTCGCCTACGGGCAGGGCAACACCCGCCCCACCGTCACCGATGCCAACGTCGTACTGGGCCGGATCGACCCGGAAAACCCCATCGGCGGCAAGCTCAAGCGGCTTGATGTCGACGCCGCCGCCCGCGCCATCGACGCACATGTCGGCACGCCCCTCGGCCTGACCACGACCCAAGCCGCCGAGGCGATCCTGCGGGTCGCCAATTCGCGCATGGCCGGTGCCATCCGCCTGGTATCGATCGAGCGCGGCTTCGACCCAAAACGCTTCGCCTTCATGCCCTTCGGCGGCGGCGGCGCGCTGCACACCGGCGCGATGCTGGACGATGTCGGCATCGGACGGGCCATCGTGCCGCGCTATCCCGGCGTGACCTCGGCGCTGGGCTGCGTCATCGCCGACATGCGGCAGGACTTCGTGCAGACCATCAACACCACGGTCGACGCGATGGATGTGGCGGCGCTGGGCGCGTTCATGCAGGCGCATGTGACCCGGGGCCTTGCCATGCTCGACGCCTCCGCCAGCGCGTTCGACGCCCGCGAGACGGTGTTCGAGCTGGACATGGCCTATGTCGGACAGACCCATACCGTCGCCGTGCCGATCCCGGTCGCGGTGCGGGACGGCACCGTCACGCCGCCCTCGGTCGCGGCTGTCGCAGAGGCCTTCGATACAGCCTACCACGCCGCCTACGGACGGCTTCTGAAGACCGGCACGCGGCGCGTGATGAACCTGCGCTCGGCGGTGATCGGCAAGCGGCCCAAGTTCGACCTCTCGACCCTGGCGCCCGACGATGGTGACGCCGCTGCCGCGCTCAAGGGGCACCGGCGGGTGCATTTCGGCACCACATGGCACAAGACGGCGATCTACGACCGGCTCGCCCTGCCGGTCGGCGCGGTGGTCGCGGGCCCCGCCATCCTGGAACAGGCCGACACCACCGTACTGATCGAGCCGACCCTTACCGGCACGGTCGACCGCTTCGGCAATACCATCATCACCCGAAAGGACGCCTGACATGGGCCATGCCTTCGACCCCGGGCGCACTGCCCTGCTGACCATCGATCTGCAGAACGACTTCCTGCATCCCGACGGAGCCTACGGTCGCGCGGGCCAGCGCGCCGACGCCATCGCCGGGCTGCCGGGCTGCATCGCGCCTGTGCGCGACGCCCTGCGCGCGGCGGGCGGCACTTACATTTCCGCGCAGTTCACGCTGGTCCCCGGCCCGGGCGGTGCCCCCCTGATCGCACCGCACCTCAAGGCGCTGCGCCCGTTCCTGACCACGGGCGATTTTGCGCCCGGCGGGTTCGGACACCAGCTGGTCGATGCGCTGGCCCCTGCCGATTACACCGTCGAAAAGGTCGCCTATTCCGCCTTCTACCAGACCCGCCTGGAATACATCCTGCGCGCGCTAGACCTCGATACGCTGATCATCGGCGGCATCGTCACCAATGGCGGCGTCGCCTCCACCCTGCGGGACGCGCATCTGCGCAACATCGACACCGTGCTGCTGACCGATGGCTGCGCCGCGTTCAAACCCGAGGTCCACGCCGCCACGCTGATCTCGCTCGGCTCTCTGGGCACCCAGATGACCTGCCAGGACGCCATCACAATGATCGAGGACGCCACATGAGCCTGCGCCAACGTCTGCAATCCGACCGCATCCTCACCGCCCCGGGCGTCTATGACGGGCTGACCGCATCGCTGGCCGCCGAAGCCGGGTTCGAGGCGCTGTACCTGTCCGGCGCGGCGGTGGCCTATACCCGCCTCGGACGCCCCGACATCGGCTTGTCCACCGCGTCCGAGATGGCCGACACCATGGCGCTGATCGCCGACCGGGTGAACCTGCCGGTGATCATCGACGCCGACAACGGCTTCGGCAACGCGCTCAATGCCCAACGCACCATGCGGATGTACGAACGCGCCGGTGCCGCCGCCCTGCAGGTCGAGGATCAAAGCTATCCCAAGCGCTGCGGTCACCTGGCCGACAAGACGCTGATCCCCAAGGCCGAGATGGCGGGCAAGATCGCCGCCATGGCCGACACCCGCGCCTCGGACGAGACGCTGATCATCGCCCGCACCGACGCCATCGCCGTCGAGGGCATCGACGCCGCCCTGGCACGCGCCGATGCCTATATCGACGCCGGGGCCGATGTCCTGTTCATCGAGGCCCCCCGCTCTGCCGCGGAACTGGCCCGCATCGCGCACGCCTACAGCGACCGCATCCCGCTGCTGGCCAACATGGTCGAAGGCGGCGCGACACCGGTGTCGTCATCGCGCTATCTCGAGGAACTGGGCTTTTCCATCGTCATCTTCCCGGGCGGGATCGTGCGCGCGCTGGCCAGGACCGCACAGGACTATTACGCCAGCCTCGCGGCGCATGGGTCGAACACGCCCTTCGCCGACCGGATGTTCGATTTCAACGGCCTGAACGATGTCATCGGCACGCGCGCCATGCTGGACGAAGGCGCAAAGTGGGAAACACGCGATGGCTGAGATCGCCGCGCCCCCGGACAGCTACGATCTCGACGTCGAAACCCTGATCGTGGGCGCCGGTGCCTGCGGCATGGTGGCAGCCCTTGCCGCCCAAGAGGCGGGCCAGGACGTGCTGATGATCGAGGCCGATCCGGTGCCGCAAGGCTCTACCGCGCTGTCCGCGGGCCTGATCCCCGCCGCGGGCACCCGGTTCCAGCGCGCCGCGGGCATCGACGACGATGCGACCCGCTTTGCCGCCGACATCCAGCGCAAGGCCCATGACGAAAACGACCAGCGCCTGGTCGACGCGCTGGCACAGGGCTCCGGCCCGGCGATCGACTGGCTGGCCGATCGTTTCGATCTGCCGTTCTCGGTGGTCACCGATTTCGACTATCCCGGCCATTCCCGCCGCCGCATGCACGGCCTGCCGTCGCGCGCCGGGCGTGAACTGATCGACCGCTTGCGCACCACCGTCGAGGCGCAGGGGATCATGCTGCTCTGCAACCGCCGCGCCACCGTCCTGCACCACGAGGGCCGCAGGATCTCCGGCGTCACCCTGACCCGCCCCGACGGCGGCCGCGAAACCGTGGGCTGCGAAAAGCTGATCCTCGCCTGCAACGGCTTTGGCGGCAATCGCGCCATGGTCACCGAACACATGCCCGATATCGACGGCGCGCTCTGGTTCGGCCATGACGGCAATCGCGGCGACGCGGTCATCTGGGGCGCGGCGCTGGGGGCCGCGACGCGCCATCTCGGGGCCTATCAGGGTCACGGCAATGTCGCCCACCCGCATGGCATCCTGATCACCTGGGCGGTCATCGGTGCAGGCGGCGTGCAGGTCAACCGCGACGGCGCGCGCTTCTGGAACGAGGCACAGGGCTATTCCGAAGCGGCGCGTGCGGTGCTGGCCCAGCCTGGTGGCGTGGCCTTTGCGATATTCGACGGGCGCATCGCGGAAATTGCCCGCCAGTTCGAGGATTTTCGCAACGCCGAGGCGCAGGGCGCGGTCAGAAAAGCCGACACGCTGCCGGGTCTGGCCGCGGCCCTCGGGCTGCCGGCGGACCGTCTGGCGCAGACGCTGGCGGCGATCCCCCGGGACGGCACCGACGCACTCGGTCGCGGCTGGTCGGGGCAGACGCTCGCCCCGCCCTATTGCGGCGTGCGGGTGACCGGCGCGCTGTTTCACACCCAGGGCGGGCTCCGGACCGATGGCAGGGGCCTTGTGATCGGCACCGATGGCACCGCCTTTCCCAACCTCTACGCTGCCGGAGGGGCCGCCTGCGGTGTCTCGGGCTCGGGCGATGCGGGGTACCTGTCGGGCAACGGCCTGCTTGCCGCGGTCGTCCTGGGCCGCGCCGCCGGGATGGCCGGGGTCTGACCGTCGCAGCCCCCGGCCCGGTGGCACACCGACCCGATGCCACGCATGATGCATCCTCATCCCCGGCCGCCCCACCCCCTGCCCGGGGCCCGCTCCGGCGCCTCGTCCACACCAAACCTGCGGCCCCGGACCCCGCGCCGGGGCCCCGTCAACAAACACCGCAACCGGCGCGCAATGCTCTCGCCCTCCGCGGCGAAAACCGCCACACTCGGGCCAGCCGCAACCGAAAGCCTGCCACCATGTCCGATCTCGAAAACCGCATCGCCGCCGCCCGGGGCGACAGTCCCGCCGATATCGTCCTGCGCGGAGGCCGCGTGCTCGACCTTGTCACCGGCGATCTGCTGGAAGGCGACGTGGCCATCCTTGGCGACCGTATCGTCGGCACCTCGGCCTCCTACGACGCGGCGCAGATCGTCGACGTCAGCGGCCTGACCCTCGTGCCCGGCTTCATCGACACCCACCTTCACGTCGAGTCGTCGCTGGTGACCCCCTACGAGTTCGACCGCTGCGTCTCCCCGCTTGGCGTGACCACCGCGATCTGCGACCCGCACGAGATCGCCAACGTGATCGGTGCCGAGGGGATCCGCTATTTCCAGCGCGCCGCCGGGCACCTCGTCATGGACCTGCGCGTGCAACTGTCGTCCTGCGTGCCCTCGACCGACATGGAGACGGCGGGCGCCGAACTGACCGCTGACGATCTGGCAGCGTTGATGCACCACCCCTCGGGCATCGGGCTTGCCGAATTCATGAACTATCCCGGCGTGATCCACCGCGATCCCGCCGCGATGGCGAAACTGGCACTGTTCGCGGGCGGCCATGTCGACGGCCATTGCCCGCTGCTCTCGGGCAAGGATCTCAACGCCTATATCGCCGCGGGCATCCGCACCGAGCACGAGGCCACCAACCCCATTGAGGCGCGCGAGAAGCTGCAAAAGGGCATGCGCGTGCTGATCCGCGAGGGCTCGGTCTCGAAGGATCTGCACGCGCTGGCACCGCTGCTGACCGAACGCACCGCGCCCTACATGTGCCTGTGCACCGATGACCGCAACCCGCTCGATATCGGCGAGGAAGGCCATCTCGACCACATGATCCGCACGCTGATCGGGCTTGGCGTGCCGCAGCTTGCGGCCTATCGCGCCGCGTCGCTATCGGCCGCCGAGGCGTTCGGGCTGAAGGATCGCGGGTTGATCGCGCCCGGCCTGCGTGCCGATATCGTGGCGCTGCCGGACCTCGACGACTGCCGCGCCGCGATGGTCTTTGCCGGGGGCCAACTGGTCGACGAGGCCGCCTTCGCCACGCGTCAGACACAGGACCCCGTGGGCCGGCATTCGGTGACCGCCCCGACGCTTTCCGCCGCATCCTTCCGCGCGCCCTCGAACCGCGCCGAGACGCCGGTCATCGGCATCCGCGAAGGCCAGATCCTGACCGATCACCTGACCGAGACGATCACGCCCGAGGACGGCGACAAGCGCCCCGACCCGGCCAGCGATCTCGCCCGCATCGCGGTGGTCGAACGCCACGGCAGGAACGGCAACATCGCCACCGGCTTCGTGCGCGGCTTCGGGCTGCGGGCCGGGGCCATCGCCTCGACCGTCTGCCACGATCACCACAATATCGCCTGCGTCGGCATCGACTACGCCGACATGGCGCTGGCCGCGACGCGCCTGTCCGAGATCGAGGGCGGCTTTGTCGTGGTGCGGGACGGCACCGTGCTGGCCGAACTGGCGCTGCCGGTCGCGGGTCTCATGTCGCTGGAGCCGTTCGAGACGGTCCGCGCCGACCTCGAGGCCCTGCGCGCCGCGGCGAAAACCCTCGGCGTCACGCTGGCAGAGCCGTTCCTGCAACTGGCCTTCCTCGCCCTGCCGGTGATCCCGTCGCTGAAGATCACCGATCGCGGCATGGTCGACGTCGACAGGTTCGAACTGCTGCCCTGACGCCACACAGGTCCCGACACCGCGCACAAAGCACCGTCATCCTCGGGCGCGACCCGAGGACCTCCAGCCACCCAACGCCGCCCCTGCCCCGGACTTGATCCGGGGCCTCGCCTCTCGCTTTTTCCGGACTTGCTCCGGGGCCTCGCCTCTCGCCCCTACCGCACCCGCGCCGCATAGAGCGCCACCGCCGCCGCGTTCGACACGTTCAGCGATCCGAAGCCACCGGCAAAGTCGATCCGCACCAGCGCGTCGCAACTGTCCTTCGTCTTGGGCCGCAGACCCGGCCCCTCGGCCCCGAGCACCAGCGCCACAGCGCGGCTGCCCGCGTCGTCCACCGCCGCCTCCAGCGTCGTCTCGGCCTCTCCGTCCAGCCCCAGCACCACGTACCCCATGTCCTGCAACTGCGCTATGGTGCGCGCCAGATTGACCTCTCGCAGATAGGGCTGCCGTTCCAGCGCGCCGGACGCGGTCTTGGCCAGTGCCCCGGTCTCGGGCGCCGAATGGTGCTTGGTGCCGATCACCGCACGGGCGCCGAACACCTCGGCCGAGCGCAAGATCGCGCCCACGTTATGCGGATCGGTCACCCGGTCGAGCAGGACCACCCGCGGCGCCGCGACCCCGTCGCCCTGCGCCACTTCCTCGAGCCGCCCCCAGTCCAGCGGCTTGACCTCAAGCGCGGCCCCCTGGTGCACCGACCCGGGATCGAGCGGTGCGGCGAACTTGCGCGGATCGCTGATTTCGGGTGCCATGCCACTGGTCGCGATCGCCTCTGCCAGCTTCTCGGCGGCATTCGGCGTCACGATCAGGCGCAGCTTTTCGCGCCGGGGATTTTCAAGCGCATCGCGCACCGCGTGCAGGCCGAACAGCCACAGCGTCTGCGCCGCGTCCAGCTTTTTCGCCTGCTCCTTGTCGACCACCCAGCGGGGCTTTTTCGCCATCTCTCGCGCCTTTCGCTTGTCCCCGATTGCCTGACCGAGCCGGGTCCCCGTTGCAAGGGATTTTCCGGTTGACGTCGAAAAGGGCCATCTGTATTCGACGCCTCACTTGTCGGGTCCGCCCGACGATGGGCGACGGGCTGCAAGGTGCGGCAGCGGACTGTAACTCCGCCGGGGAGACCCACGCCTGGTTCGATTCCAGGGTCGCCCACCATTCCCCCAACCGAAACCCCACTTACACCCACACCGACACAGCCCGCCAGCGCGATCAGAGTTGGTGCGGCCCGCGTTTCAGCGTCGACAGCACAAAGACGATGGCGGCGACCGTCACCATTGACGGGCCCGCGGGTGCGTCAAGGACAAACGCCCCCCACAACCCCAGAAGCGCCGCCGCCGCACCGATCCCGGCGGCGATCAGCGCCATCGCTTCGGGGCTGCGCGCAAACGGGCGCGCGGCGGCGGGCGGGATCAGCAGCATCGCCCCGATCAGCAGCACGCCCACCACCTTGATCGCCACCGCCACCACCACCGCGAGGCCCAGCATCAACAGCAGACGTTCCCGGCGCGGGTCGATCCCGCTGGCCTGGGCCAGATCCTCGGACAGGGTCGCGGTCAGCAACCGCTGCCAGCGCCAGACCAGCCCCGCCACCACCAGCGCGCCGCCGCCCCAGATCACCCCGACATCCGCCGCGGACACCGCCAGGATGTCACCGAACAGATAGGCCGACAGGTCCAGTCGCACGCCCTCGATGAAGCTGACCGCGACAAGGCCAACCGCCAAGGCCGCATGCGCCATCACGCCCAGCCCGGTATCCAGCGCCAGCCCGCGCTCGGACAGCGACGACACCGCCACCGCCATGATCACCGCCACCAGCAATGCGCCCAGCGTGATCGGCAGCGACAGCGCCAGCGACAGTGCCACCCCAAGGATCGCCGCATGCGCCGTGGCATCGCCGAAATAGGCCATCCGCCGCCAGACCACGAAGGACCCCAGCGGCGCCGCGGCAAGCGCCACGCCGATGCCGCCCAGTGCCGCGCGCACCAGAAAATCGTCCAGCAAGGTCGTCAGGGTCATGCGTTTTCCCGTGCGTGGTCATGCCCGCAGGCGTGATCGTGGCTGTGCTGGTGTTCGTGCCGATAAAGCGCCAGCGCCCCCGCCGTGCCGGTGCCGAACAACGCGCGATACTCGGCGGAATTGGCGACCACCTCGGGCGTACCGTGGCAGCAGACATGCCCATTGAGGCAGATCACCCGGTCCGACGCCGACATCACCACGTGCAATTCGTGACTGACCATCAGCACCGCGCAGCCCAGCGCATCGCGCAGCTCTTCGATCAACTGGTAGAACGCCGCCGAACCCGGCTGGTCGAGCCCCTGCGTCGGCTCGTCCAGTATCAGAAGCTGTGGCGCGTCCAGCAAGGCACGCGCCAGCAGGATACGCTGGAACTGCCCGCCCGACAGCCCCGCCATCGGCCTGTCCCAAAGCGCCGACGCCCCGGCGCGGGCCAATGCCGCCTCGGCTACGGGCCGGGTGACGCGATGCGGCAGGTTCAGGAACCGCGCCACGCTCAGCGGCAGCGTCGTGTCGATCGCCAGCTTCTGCGGCACATAACCGATGCGCAGCCCCGCCGCCCGTGTGACCCGCCCGGTCGTCGGCCTGATGGCCCCGATCAGGGTGCGCAGGACTGTCGATTTGCCCGACCCGTTGGGGCCGACGATGGTGACGATCTCGCCCGCCGACACGCTCAGGTCGACCCCGGTCAGCACCTGCTGGCCACCCAGCCGGACACCCACCCCCTCTGCCGCGATCAGGCTCATGCGGATGCGCCCTGCTGGCAGGCGGGGCACAGGCCCTCCGCCTCGATCGCCATCCGCTCGACGGCGAAGCCGGCCCTGGCGGCTGCGCTTTTCACTTCCTCGACGGGCGGGCGCGCGTCGGCCTCGGCCACCGCCGAACAGGCGCGGCAGATCAGGAAGGTCGGCGCGTGCCGCTCGCCGGGATGGGCGCAGGCGACAAAGGCGTTCAGCCGCTCGATCCGGTGCACGAAGCCCTGCGTCGTCAGAAACTCGAGCGCGCGATACGCCACCGGCGGTTGCGCGCCATGGCCCTCCGCGCGCAGCACGTCGAGGATCTCATAGGCCCCCATGGCACGATGCCGCTGCATCAGGATCTCGAGAACGCGGCGGCGCACCGGGGTCAGCTGCACACCGGCGCTGGCGCAATGCGCCTCGATCGCGGCAAGCCCGGTTTCAATGCATTGCGCGTGGTCATGGCGTTCAAATCCAAGCGTTTCCATCGCTGTCCTCCTCGCGGCCATTTCCGGCTTGATATGTTATACTATACACAGTAGCAAGCCGCGCAAACAGCACCCCAAGACAGGAGCGCGACATGCGTGCCATCCTTGCCCTCGTGTTCCGCGCCCTGGCCCCCGCCGCCCTGGTCCCCATCATACTGACCACCGTCACCCTTCCAACCGCCGCGCGCGCGGCCCCGCCTCAGATCGTCGCCGACATCCCCCCCGTGGCCGCCCTTGTGGCCATGGTCCTGGGCGATGCGGACGGCGTCTCGACGCTGCTGCCGCCGGGGGCATCACCGCATGACTACGCGCTGAAACCGTCGGACGCCCGCGCGCTTGCCGCCGCCGACATCGTCGTCTGGATCGGCCCCTCCCTGACCCCGAACCTGGCACGCCCCATGGCCAACCTCGCCCCGCATGCCAGCCGCCTCGATCTCTCCGCGATACCGGGCGTGCACCGCCTGCCCGCGCGCGACTCCGCGCTTTTCGACACCGGGGCGCATGACCACGATCACGACCATGGCCATGACGCAGACACCCCTTTCGACCCGCATCTCTGGCTCGATCCGGACAACGCGACGCTCTGGCTCGACACGCTGCGCGCAACCATCACCGCCGCCGACCCCGACAACGCCGCCACCTACAGCGCCAACGCCGCCGCCGCCCGCACCGCGCTGGAAGAGGCGGCCATGCGCGCCCGCGCCACGCTGGCCGGCGCGGACCGCCCGCTTGCGGCGCTGCATGACGGCTTTCAGTATTTCGAGGCCGCCTTCGGCCTGACCACCCTCGGGGCGCTGACCGCCAGCGACGACGCCAGCCCCAGTCCGAAACGGCTGGCCACGCTGCGCGATGCGCTGCCGCCGGGCACCTGCCTGCTGGTCGCGCCGCAATACGACCCCCGCCTCGTCAGCGCCCTGGGGGCCGACATCCACGCCGTCGAGATCGACACCCTGGGCGCGGCGCTGCCGCCGGATGCCGCGTTCTACCCCGCCCTGCTGCACGACCTCGCGACCCGTATCGCCGCCTGCGCCAAGCGCTAGGCGCGCGCGAACCGCGCCGCCCCGTAAGGCGCAAGGTCGCGGTTGGGTCGCCGCCCCGTCAGCGCCTCGGCCAGCAAGCGCCCGGTCGCGGGCCCTGCCGTCAGCCCGACGTGATGATGCCCGACCGCGCCCCAGACCCCGGTGGCACCCACCTCGCCCAGAAGCGGCAGGCTGTCTGGCAAGGCGGGCCGGTGCCCCATCCACTCCTCGGCCCCGACAAGGTCGAGCCCCGGACACGCCAGCATCGCCTGCCTGCGCAGCAACCCGAAGGGGGCGCGCTGCGGCCCGGCCTCAAGCCCGCCGAACTCCAGGATCCCCGCCAGCCGCGCGCCGCGCGCCATCGGTGTCACCACGAACTGCCCGGCATCCACCATGACCGGCTGGCGCGGCGCACCGCGGTCGCTGCGCAGCTGCAGATGATAGCCGCGCTCGGTCTCCAGCGGCAGCCGCAGTCCGACCTGCGCCA
The DNA here is from genome assembly GCF_054482575.1 of Roseivivax sp. CAU 1753. Lineage (NCBI taxonomy): Bacteria > Pseudomonadati > Pseudomonadota > Alphaproteobacteria > Rhodobacterales > Roseobacteraceae > Roseivivax > Roseivivax sp. CAU 1753. The sequence continues at coordinate 311,714 of NZ_JBTLRF010000003.1, forward strand.
ACAGCGGCGCCGACCCCGCGCCCATGGCGATCACCGCCTGATCGCAGCGCAGCGTTTCGCCGTCCGCGACGACACCGGCGATGCGCCCGTCCCGCAGCACCAGATCGCGGACCCGCGCCTGCCGGTACACCCCGCCCTCGGCCTCGAACGCCTGCGCCAGCGCCTGCACATAGGCCTCGGGATCGGTGACGAACCCATGCGCGCCCATGACCGCGATGCACCCGACCCCGGGCCCCAGCGCCGAATCATAGGCCTGCACCTCCGCACCGCTCAGACGCTCATGGGCAAATCCCGCCGCGGCCTTCACCGCCAGCCCCGACGCCGCCGCCGCATAGGCCCGCGCGTCGCGAAACGCATAGACGTAATCCGACCGCCGCAGAAACCGCGCCGCATGCGTGCCGCGCGCCAGCGCCGCATGCGCCTCGACCGCATCGCTCAGCAGCGGCGACAGCGCGTCGGTGATCCGGGCCACCTCGGACGCGCCCAGATGCCGTGCCGCGCGCAGCAGCCACGGCAGCAGGCGCGGCAAATAGGCCCAGCGCAGAAACAGCGGTGCATCCCGGTCAAGCAACATCCCCGGTGCCGCCCGCAGCGCCGCCGCATCCATCGACGGACGCACCGCCGAGACCGCCAGCACCCCGGCATTGCCCGCCGACGCGCCCGCCCCCGGGGCCGCGCGATCCACCAGCACCACCTCGGCGCCGTAGCGGCGCAACCACACCGCCGCCGACACGCCGACGATCCCCGCCCCGATCACCACCACCCGCATCGCGCGCCCTGCCCTTTCCATTTTGCAAAATACGCCGGGGGTGAATTCGGGCCCTCAGGCCCGAAGAGGGGGCTGGCCCCCTGCCCGCCTGCCACCGGCACCCCTGTCGGCCCGGGGTACCCGACCCGATCGCGCGCCCGCTCACAGCTTCGACGAGATGACACCGGTCGCAAAGCCGCCCTTGCGCAGCTCGCCGAACAGGCGCTGATACTCGATTTTGGGGCAGCGGTTCTGCACCACGTCGACGCCGCGCGCCTCGGCCAGCCTTGCCGCCTCCGCGCTGACCACCCCGATCTGCATCCAGACCGTCCGCAGCGCCGGAAACACCTCGAGCGCCTCCGCGACCACCTCCGGCACGGCCTCCGAGCGGCGGAAGATATCGACCATGTCGACCGGGGCGTCGATCTCCGACATCGAGGCCACGATGGTGCGCCCGAACAGGACCTTGCCCGCATGGCCGGGATTGACCGGATGCACCTCGAAGCCCCGCAGCGACAGATAGCGCGCGACAAAATGGCTGGGCCGGACCGGGTTGGGCGACACGCCAACGACCGCGATGACCCGGGTACGGCGCAGCACATCGCGCAGGAAAGCGTCGCTTGCAGTCATGCCCCCGCCCCCGCGCCGACCCTGACGCCGGTGTCCGCAGCTGCTGCAAGGCCGGTCCCCGGACAGGAAAAAGGCGTCCGGACGGGGGTCCGGACGCCAGTAGCGGAACGAGGGACAGTGAAGGTGTCGCAGGCGTTCCGTGCCCGCGATCCTGCTCTAAAGATGGGTATGTCTGTCACAGTTTAAAGCCCAATCGCAAAAGCGTGATCTTTTCGCTTGTATATCCGGAATCGCCTACTCCGCCGCACGCGGCACCTGATTCAGCATCTCCCAGACCCGGTGCGGGGTAAAGGGCATGTCCGCCTGCCGGACGCCCCGCGCCCAGAGCGCATCCTGCACCGCGTTCGACACCGCCGCCAGCGCCCCGACCGTGCCGGCCTCGCCGCAGCCCTTCATGCCCATCGGGTTCGCGGTTGACGGCACCGGCTCGAAGCCGGTGCGGAAGAACGGCAGATCGGCGGCGCGAGGCATCGCGTAATCCATCAGCGACGCGGTCAGAAGCTGGCCGGTTTCGTCATGGACCACCCGTTCCATCAGCGCCTGACCCACGCCCTGCGCGATGCCGCCATGCACCTGCCCCTCGACCAGCAAGGGGTTGATAAGGTTTCCGAAATCGTCAACCACGACGTAACGGTCGATCTCGACCACGCCGGTTTCGGGGTCCAGTTCGACCTCGACCATGTGGCAGCCATTGGGAAAGGACCGCGCGGGCAGCGTCTCGTGCGCCGCAAAGACCAGCAAGTCGTCGCGTCCCCTGTCGCGGGCCAGCGCCGCCACATCCAGCATCGACGGCGTCTCGTTCGACCCATCGATGCGAAAATGCATGTCGTCGAAGCGGACGGCCTCTGGCGCAACGCCCGCCTCTTCTGCCAGGAACGCCGAAAACGCGCGCACCACGTCGCCGAGTGCCGTCAGCGTCACGTTGGCCTGCACCGTGACCGAGCGCGACCCGCCGGTGCCGCCGCCCCGGGCGATCAGGTCCGAATCGCCCTGCACGACGCGAATGCGGTCCACCGGGATGCCCGACTGGTCCGACAGGAACTGCGCAAAGACCGTCTCGTGGCCCTGGCCGTTCGACTGGGTGCCCACATAGATCACCGCCCCGCCTGCCCCGTCCACGTCCTCGAATGCGATCCGCACGCCCTCGTCCGGCGCGCCCAGAATGGCCTCGATGTAGCAGCACGTGCCCTGCCCCCGCAGCTTGCCCCGCGCCTCGGACGTCGCCCGGCGCGCCTCGACCCCGCCAAGGTCCGCCGCCGCCTCGGCACGGTCCAGCACGCGCGCGAAATCGCCGACGTCGTAAACCTCGCCGCCGACGGTCCGGTAGGGAAAATCCGCAGGCGCGATGAAGTTGCGCCGCCGCAACTCGGTGGCGCTGACGCCAAGGTCGCGCGCGGCGCGGTCCATCATCCGTTCCAGCAGATAGATCGCCTCGGGTCGGCCCGCCCCGCGATAGGCGTCGACCTGGCAGGTATTGGTAAAGAACGCCTCGGATTGCAGGTAGGCGGCGGGGATGTCGTAGACCCCGGTCAACACCCGACTGAACAGCTGGGTCTGCATCAGCGGCCCGAACTGGCTGGCATAGGCCCCGAGGTTGAAGCGCGTGTCGACGCGGTAGCCGGTGATCTTCAGATCCGCGTCAAAGGCCAGCGCCCCGGTCGAGACCAGATCGCGCCCCATGTTGTCCGACAGCATGCCCTCGCCGCGTTCGGCGGCCCAGCGCACCACCTCCCCCAGCATCCGCGCCGCCTGGGCGATGGCGAAATATTCGGGATAGACCATTGTCTTCATGCCGAAGCCGCCGCCGACATCTTCCGTGACCACGTGCACCGCATCCGGATCGAGGCCCAGAACCTTGGCCAGTTGCGTCTTGTGGGTCCAGACGCCCTGGCTCGACATGGTAACCGTGAGCCGCGCACCGTCCCAGCCCGCGACAAAGGCCCGCCCCTCAAGCGGATTGGCAATGACCTTGTTGTCGGACACCGCCATCCGCACCACGTGGGCGGCCTCCGCAAAGGCGGCCTCGGTCGCGGCCTCGCAGCCCAGCCCGAAGATGAAGGACCGGTTGTCGGGGGCTTCGGCGTGCAGCGCAGCGCCACCCGGCGCCATGTCAAGATGCACCGGCAGGTCTTCCAGATCGAGCAGGACACATTCGGCCGCGTCCTTGGCCTGTTCCAGCGTCTCGGCAACGATCAGCGCCACTGGCTCGCCGACGAAACGGACCTTGTCCTGCGCCAGGATCGGGCGATGCGGCGCGATGCCCGGCGTGCCATCGCGGTTTTTCACCATGATGGTGAACAGCCCCCTGGTGATGCCCGCCTCGGCCAGGTCTTTCGCGGTCAGGACCATCCGCACGCCCGGCAGCGCCAGCGCTTCCTCGGTATCGAGGCCGGTAATCCGGGCATGGGCGACGGGCGCGCGCAGGAAATAGCCGTAAAGCGCGCCCTCGGGTACGATGTCATCTGTGTAGCGGCCCGCCCCGGTCAGAAACCGCAGGTCTTCGCGGCGGGTGACGGGCTGGCTCTTGCCGAATTTTTCCATGCGAGGCTCCGTGCTGCGCGCTGTGCCCGGAGACTAAGCCGCGGCACGCCGGTGTCCAGTCGCCGGGCGGTGCAATGTCGCGGCAGCCGGGGGCGCACTATCGGGCCAGCCCGGGGCGATGCGGTCCGCCGCGGGGCCTTGCGTCATTCGTCTTCGACACCGTAATCGCGAAACAGCCCGCCCTGCGCCATGAAGAAGGCAAACAGCGCCGCCGTCAGCCCGAAGGTCTTGAAATAGACCCAGCTTTCGGTCGACATGGTGCGCCAGACCACCTCGTTCAGCACCGCCAGCGAGAAGAAGAAGGCGCAGAGGCGCTGCGTGAGCTTCATCCAGCCCTCGTGGCGCAGCGGCATCAGCCCCTCCATCACCACCCGCAGATAGCTTTGCCCGCGCATGAGCCCGACCGCCAGGACACCGCCGAACAGCAAATAGATCAGCGTCGGCTTCATCTTGAAGAACCGGTCGTCGTTGAGCCAGACCGACAGCCCGCCAAAGACCACGATCAGCACCGCGGTGACCACCTGCATCCGGCTCAGATGCCCGGTCAGCCGCCAGGACGCGGCGGTGGCCGCCAGCATCAGCGGGATGAACCCGGCGGTCACCACGATGAACCCCTCGTAATCGGTGCCGCCGATGGTAAAGACGTGGTCCTTCAGCCAGATGTAGGCCGCGAAGAACACGATGATCGGCCCCAGCTCGAGCGCTGTCTTCAGCATCGGGTTGATGTCGCGTTTCTGGGCCATGGGCACGGATCCTTCGGTGTTCGCAGCTATATGGGGCACTCAGCCGCCCATCTCAACAATAACCGCGCCCGCCGCGATCAAGCTCATGAGAGCGATCCGGCGCGGCCCCACGGTTTCCTTCAGCACGAGCCAGCCGATCAGGGCGGCAAAGACCGTCGAGGTTTCGCGCAGCACCGCCGCCTCGCCGACGCTGTCGAGCCGGGTGGCCAACATGATCGAGCCGAAGCTGAACACGGCGACGACGCCGCCGATGGCCCCCCGCGCCGCCAGCGGCCCCGGCGCCGGACGGTCCGCCATGCGTCGCCAGCGCAGATAGGCATAGGGCGGGATGGCCAGGCTGTCGATCAGGAAGAACCAGGCCAGAAAGGTGAACGGATCGGCCGTCGCCCGGATGCCGTAGGCGTCATAGGTGGTGTAAAGTGCCACGAAAAACCCGGTGACGACCGCGAAGACCAGCGCGATCCCCAGCGTGTCGCGTTCGGATTCGAGGAACACGAGGTTGTAGACCGCAAGCCCGAAGATCCCCGCGAGCAGCACCGCGACGCCCAGCCATTGCGTGCCGTTGAAGGTCTCTCCGAAGACGAGGCCCGCGCCGATCACCGCGAACAGCGGCCCGGTGCCGCGCACCACCGGGTAGACCACCGTGTAGGCCCCCTTGGTGTAAGCCAGCGCCTGCATGATCTTGTAGCCGAGATGGATCGCGAAGACGCCGACGAAGATCGGCCACATGTGCGGCTCGGGCCAGGGCACGACGAAGAGCGCGATGGGGGCCGCGACGATGCCGTAGGAGGCGTCGATCGCCCCCCGCGACAGCCACGGATCGTGCCGCCCCTTCTGCAGGGCGCCGAAGACCGCGTGCAGGAAGGCCGCAAGCAGCACCAGCATCAGCGCTGCGCGATGTCCGGCCTCGGTGCCGTCGAGCGACAGGATCAGATCGCTCATGGGCCCGCCGCGCGTCCGGCACCGTACGCGCAGAGGGGGGCCAGCCCCCCCTTCGGCGTGCCGCCGAATTCACCCCCGGCGGTATTTGCCGAAATGGAAAGAGCAAGGGTGTGGCGGTTCATCCGATCCCCGTCAGCGCGGCGGCGAATTCCTCGGGGTCGAAGGGGGCCAGGTCGTCGATCTGTTCGCCCACACCGATGGCGTGGATCGGCAGGCCGAAGCGGTCCGCCAGCGCCACCAGCACGCCGCCCTTGGCGGTGCCGTCGAGCTTGGTCATCACCAGGCCGGAGACATTGGCGAGTTTCTGGAAGGTCTCGACCTGGCTGAGCGCGTTCTGGCCGGTGGTGGCGTCCAGCACCAAAAGCGTGTTGTGCGGCGCGTCGGGGTCCTTCTTGCGGATGACGCGGACGATCTTGGCCAGCTCCTCCATCAGGTCGGCCCGGTTCTGCAGCCGCCCGGCGGTGTCGATCATCAACAGATCCGCGCCGTCGGCCTGGGCCCTGGTCATGGCGTCGAAGGCCAGGCTTGCCGGGTCGGACCCTTCCGGCGCGGTCAGCACCGGCACGCCCGCGCGGTCGCCCCAGATCTGCAACTGTTCGACGGCGGCGGCGCGAAAGGTGTCGCCCGCGGCGATCACCACCGACTTGCCCGCGGCGCGGAATTGCGACGCCAGCTTGCCGATGGTCGTGGTCTTGCCCGAACCGTTCACGCCAACCACCAGCACCACCTGCGGCTTGGTGGGATAGAGCGGCAGGGGTTTGGCGACCGGCTCCATGATCCGGGCGATCTCGGCGGCCAGAAGTTCGCGGATCTCGCGCGCGGAGAGCCGTTTGCCCATCCGGCCTTCGGCCACGTTGGCGGTCACGCGCAGCGCTGTTTCGACCCCCATATCCGCCGAGATCAGCAATTCCTCGAGGCTTTCGAGCATGTCGTCATCAAGTACGCGCCTGACCTCGGCCGCACCGCCGGAGCGCCCGAAGAGCCGCGACAGGACGCCGCCGGGCTCGGGCGCCGCCGCAGGTGCCGGGTCAGGCAGAGCGATCGGCGCGAGTGGGCGGGCCGGGGTTTGCGGCGCGGGCGGCGCCGGCGGCGCGGCTAGCGGTGCGGACGGGGCGGGTTGCGGGGCAGGATGTGGCGCGGGCGGCGCGGCTTGCGGTGCGGACGGGGCATCCTCATCGCCATCCCGGGTGGCAGGTGGCGTGCGGTCTTCGTCCGGCTGCGGCGGCGCGACCGCTGCCTCCGCGGGCTCTGCCGTCCCGCCCTCCTCGACGATGGCATCGAGGCCTTCCTCGAGCTTCGAGGAGGACTTGAAAAGCTTCGATTTCAGCTTGCCGAAAAAGGACATCGGACCCCCTGCGCGATGGGTAGAAAAGACCCCACTCCCCTATCCGCTCGTCCGCGCAAGGAAAAGGGCGATTGACCGCGCCCGTGCCGGAGGCCTTAGACTTGGCCCCATGCGTCACGTTCCTTTCATCCTTCTGATCTGCCTTCTGGCCCTGCCTGCCCAGGCCCGCACCGGACGCGCGCCCGGCACCATGTGCAGCGCCGGCAAATGGACCCAGGTGCACTGCATCAGGCCCGCGCATTTCGTGCATGACACCTGCCAGGCGATCGAGGCCTTCTCCCGGGCGCACAGGCTCGATCCGCATTTCTTCGCCCGCCTGCTCTGGCAGGAAAGCCGGTTCGACCCCAACGCCGTGTCCCCCGCCAAGGCCCGCGGGATCGCCCAGTTCATCGATGCGACTGCCGCGAGACGCGGCCTTGCCGACAGCCTCAACCCGGCCCTCGCCCTGGAGCATTCCGCGCAATACCTGGGCGAGCTGATCGCGCGTTTCGGCAATCCGGGTCTAGCGGCGGTGGCCTATAACGGCGGCGAGTCCCGCGCCGAGGGTCTGATCGCCGAAACCGGCGGGCTGGCGCGCGAGACCGTGCAATATGTCCAGATCATCACCGGGCTGACCGCCGAGACCTGGCGCGACGCGCCGCCCGACACTCATGATTTCGACCTGCAATCGCAGCTGGATTTCCAGCCGGCGTGCCACGATCTTGCGCGCAATCGCCGCCTGACCGCCTATCCACCGCCGGAACCCCGCCACGCGCCATGGGGCGTGCAGGTGGCGTTCGGGCGCAGCGCCGATGCCGCCCGCGCGGCCTTCCGCCGCAAGACCCGCACCTGCCAGCGCGCGGTGTCATCGGCGGAACTGGATCTGGTCTTCGTGAAGAACCGGGTCTCTGGCCGCCAGGGGTATTACATGGCGCGGCTTGGCGCGGACGATGCGCGCGCGGCGGGCAAACTCTGCGACAGGATCCGCGCGTCAGGCTGCGTCTGCGCCGTCTATCGCAACAACTGACCGGCTTGCGCCTTCCGGCCATCGCCCCCCCTGCGCCCCGCGATGTAGCGCTAGACCGCCGCGGCATGACCGGCCCCTCGGCGCCGTCCTGCCCGGTCCGCGGTCACCGCAGGACAGACGCCCCCTGCGGCCTGCTGATGGCACGATCCCCGCGCTACGACGACAGCGCGCGCAGCGCCGCACGGATGCTTTCCAGCTCGGCGCTGGCGATCGACGGATCGATGCCACGGTCGATCTCCGCCTGCACCGCCGCGGCCTGCCTGTCCAGTTGCCCGAGCCGTGCCGTATCGGACGCGGAGGCACCAACCCTGGCGCGCGAGATTTCCTGGCGCACGGACGCGACCTGCCCCCGCAGCGCTGCGATCCGGCTGGAATTGGCCGCGCTCTGCTGCTCGAGCGTCGCGATATCGGCGCGGATGTCATCGCTGTCCCAGCCGATCGCCGCCGCCTCGGCCTCTTTCTCCGCGAGTTGGCGATCATATTCGCCGCTGTTGGTATTGGCCATGTTGTCGAACACCGTGGCGGTCTCCGGATCGGTGGACCCGGTGCATCCGGCCAGCGTCAGGACCAGCGTCGGGACCAAGGCCAGTGTCGCCACCGAAGGCACCGCAAGGGCACGCGTTTTCATCACTTGATACTCCCCCAAGTCGATCCGCCGCCGCGGGGCCTCAGATCGACGCCATCGCAATGCTCTTGCGCATGGACGCGATGCGGTTCTGCGTGCTGCCGACGGCGTTCTTCGCCTGGCTCAGCGACTGCCCGCTCTGCGTTTCGACAGCCACCAGCCGCGCGCGTTCTTCGGAGACGTTGCGTTCGCTGGCCAGAAGGCCGTCGATGACCGCCGTGCGGTTGTCGTTGATCGCGCTGACCCGTGCATTTACCGACTGTGCCGACACCTGGCCCGCCCCCAACTGCCGCTTCAGCGATGCGATTTCACTGTCCTGACGGTCGATGACCATGCGCAGGTTCGCCTCGACACCCGACAGCTTCCGGTTGATCTCCTTGAGATTGGCGATGGTCTGGTCCGCCTGCACCAGATCGCGTTTGACCTGCGCGGCCTGCTGGCCCACCTGATTGCCCCTGATGCCGCCAAGCATGCCGCCCCGAAGCGCCCCGGAGCCGCAATCCCCGTTGGTCAACCCGCTTATGACACACCCGCCCAGCGCCCCCGCGAGGCCCCCCTGAACGGTATTGGACGCGATGATGGTCCGCGTCACCTGGTCGAGGTCCTGCACCTCTTTTTCAAGCTCGATTTCCGCGCTGGTCTTTCCGGTCGTCACCGATGCGCTTTCGGACGCGTCCGGGACCGAGGTGGATGTCGCGCCGGACGTATTCGAAAGGGATGCATCGCAGCCGATCAAAGCGAAAGAGCACAGGCTCAAGAAAAACAACGCGTTACGATCAACCATCTGCATCCCCGGAATTCGTCGAAAAGTCGTGCTGCCGCGCAGCGATTCCCCCATGGTAAGCAGAAATGCGCCGATGCGTAAGCGTCAAAGTCCGGGGCTTATTTCCGAATTGGCAATGCCGGTTCGATCGATGTTCCGGCCTCGCGATTGTCCAATTCCATCGCTTGAGCGCAATTGCATATGCGGCGCATCGAACATGCGCATTGCGCGAAAGGGCCGTTCCAGTCCGGATCTGCAAACGCCCGGGGCCCGGGTCACACCCTGCGATGCCCGGGTCGGGTGCCGGGCTTTGCGGTTGTGCCTTCGACCCGCTCGGGCACAACCCGGACGGTCGTTCTGGCGGGGGGCAACCCGGTTCAGGCTCAGACGCCGACGTCCGGGCCAAGGCATTCCAGCTCGGCCTCCTCGCCCGCCTCGTAAAGCTCCGTGCCCGTCTCCGCGCCGTCGAACAGGGCGCGCAAACCGCTGCCCTCCTCGAAAAAGCGCCAGCATTGCGGGGTCAGGTCGTCCTCGTAGACAAAGCAGATCTGGTCGCCTTGCGGATACCAGATCCCGTCCTTGCACTGGCCGTCCAGAAACGACCAGCGCACGCGGCGGTCGGACATGTACCGTTCGATCCCGTAGGGCGCGCCGGCCTCCGAGAACGTCAGGGTCTTGCCGCGCGTATAGGCCCCGAACTCCGCCGCCGTCATCGGCGTGTCAGACTGCGCCCACGCGCCCGAGGCGATCAGAATCGAAATGAGACAGGTCCGGATCATGACCCGATTCTGCCACGCCGCGACAGGCTGCGAAAGATGTCAGGCCGCGGCATTCCGCGCCTCGGCCCAAACCCGCGCACGACGGTCCATGACCCGGCGCCACCATGGCGGCACCAGCGCGATCACCGCCATCACCGGCAGCGAATGCGGCAGCATCGGCATCGCCGCGCGATCCAGCCGCAGCCCCGGATAGGACCGCGACGGGTTGGCGTGATGGTCGGAATGGCGCGGCGCGTTCAGCATCAGACCCGACGAAAACCCGTGCGGCGCGTTCCAGCTGTGCTCGGGCCCGATCGGGGCGGCCTTGCCCGGGGCCCGCTCTGCCCGGCGCAGACCGTAATGCTGCACATAATCCGACAGCAAAAGCTGCAACTGCGCGTAAACACACAAGGCCAGATACACGAAAAGGCCCGCAGGGCCGATGAGTTGCGCCACCGCCAGCACCGAAACCAGCCCCCCGGCGCCGTAAACCACGTAAGGATGCAGACCGCCGGTGCCGCGTGCGCGCAGCGCCGTTTCGGCCCGAAGCCCTTCCCGGAACGACCCCCGCCAGGCGCGCAGCGCATAGCGCCAGAACCCCTCGCCCAGCCGGGCCGAGTTGGGGTCGCGCTCGGTCGCGGCATGCACGTGATGCACCCGCGGATGCGCCGAGGCGTGATGCCCGAACAGAAGCGACACATAGACCGCAACGCCCAGCCGCCGCGGCCAGCGGGCGGCGCGATGGATCAGCTCATGCGCGTTCGAGTTCGAGACCTGCCCGAGAAACAGCGCCAACGCAAAAAACAGCGCCACCTTCTCGCTGGGCCCAAATGCCCCCCGCGCGATCACCGCCGTGCCGCCGTAAAGCAGCGGAAAATGCAGGCATCCCAGCGCCACGGACAGCCCGTGCCCGGCGGGAAACTCCGCCCCTTCGGGCGCATCCGGCGCGGCCAGCGCCGCGATCCGGTCCATCGCGAAGGTGAACACCGTGATATAGGCCAGCGCCGCCCAGGAAAACGGTCTGCCAAGGACCATCGCAAGCGCCAGAAGCGCCACCATGGTCAGTGTGATCAGGGTGAACCGGGCCATGAACCTGCCTGTGTTTGCCGTTGCGGCCGGACCCTATCCGATAACTTCGACCGCACTAAGACCTCTTTTCGGCGTCCGAACGTCGCATCGGGCGACCAATGCGCCGTTTGGCACCTGACGAAACCTGACCGGACCGGTAGAACTGCTGCAGGGATAGCGGCGACACGGGAGAGACGACATGGCGCTCGATCAAGGCAAGGGGGTCTGGAAATCGGGCCGTGGCAAGGGCCGCGCGGTGCCCAAAGGCCGTCCGCTCGACGATGCCGCCCTCGCGGATGTGCGCGCGCTTCTGGGCGATGCGCCGCGACGGCGCGATCTGCTGATCGAACATCTGCACCGCATCCAGGACGCGCATGGCCATCTTTCGGCGGCCCATATCCGCGCGCTGGCCGACGAGATGCGGCTGAGCCAGGTCGAGGTCTACGAGGTCGCCTCGTTCTATGCCCATTTCGATCCGGTGCGCGACGGCGAAGCGCCGCCCCCCGCGCTGACCATCCGGGTCTGCGCGTCGCTGTCTTGCGAACTGGCCGGGGCCGAGGCGCTGCACGCCGCGCTTGAACAGGACCTCGATCCCGCCAAGGTCCGCGTGCTGCGCGCGCCCTGCATGGGACGCTGCGACATGGCGCCCGCGCTGGAACTCGGGCACAATCATATCGACCGCGCCACGCCCGAAAAGGTCGCCGCCGCCATCGCCGCGGGCGACACCCATGCCCGCCTGCCCGACCACGAATCGCTCGACGCCTACCGCGCGACCGGCGGCTATACCACGCTGACCGACCTGCGCGCTTCCGGCGATTGGTCGGCGGTGCAGGACACGGTGCTGGCCTCCGGTCTGCGCGGGCTTGGCGGCGCGGGCTTTCCGTCAGGCAAGAAATGGGGTTTCGTGCGCGGCAATCCCGGCCCGCGCTACATGGCGGTCAATGGCGACGAGGGCGAACCGGGCACCTTCAAGGACCGCTACTACCTCGAACGCACGCCGCACCTGTTCCTCGAAGGCATGCTGATCGCCGCCTGGGCCGTCGAGGCCGCGCGCGTCTACCTCTACATGCGCGACGAATACCCCGCCATCCACGAGATCCTGCGCCGCGAGATCGCCGCACTGGAAGCCGCCGGTATCGTCGATGCCGGATATATCGACCTGCGCCGCGGGGCCGGTGCCTATATCTGCGGCGAAGAAAGCGCGATGATCGAATCCATCGAGGGCAAGCGCGGCCTGCCCCGGCATCGACCGCCCTATGTCGCGCAGGTCGGCGTCTTCGGCAGGCCCACCCTGGTCCACAACATCGAGACCCTCTACTGGGTCGCGCGCATCTGCCGCGAAGGGCCCGAGGTCCTGTCGTCCGTCGAAAAGAACGGCCGGACCGGCCTGCGGTCGTTTTCCGTCTCGGGGCGGGTCGCGACGCCCGGGGTCTACCTGCTGGCGTCGGGCTCCACCATCCGCGACGTGATCGACGCGGCCGGCGGCATGGCCGAGGGGCACAGCTTCAAAGCCTATCAGCCCGGCGGTCCGTCCTCGGGCCTGCTGCCCGCGACGATGGGCGACATCCCGCTCGATTTCGACATGCTTCAGCCGCACGGAACCTTCATCGGCTCGGCGGCGGTGGTGGTGCTGTCGGAACACGACAGCGCCCGCGACGCCGCGCTGAACATGCTGCGCTTTTTCGAGGATGAAAGCTGCGGGCAATGCACGCCCTGCCGGGTCGGTTGCGAAAAGGCGGTCAAGCTCATGCAGGCCGAGCACTGGGATCAGACGCTGCTGGAAGAGCTGAGCACGGCCATGGTCGACACCTCGATCTGCGGTCTGGGACAGGCCGCGCCAAATCCGATCCGGATGGTGATGAAGCACTTCCCGGACGAGATCTGAGGCCCGATCGGGCCGTCGCATCGCAGGCCCGCACGTCGCCAGGGGGGGGGCGGGAGCGCCCGCCCCTCCTCCCCGGCTCAGCTGTATTTCGACACCGGCGTTCCGGCCAATGCTGCCATGTTGAGCAATCCGCGCGCCGTGATCGACGGCGTCACGATATGCGCGCGATTGCCCATCCCCATCAGGATCGGTCCGACCTCAAGCCCCTGCGCCTTCATCTTGAGGATGTTGCGCACGCCCGACGACGCGTCCGCGTGGGCAAAGATCAGCACGTTTGCCTTGCCGATCATGCGGTTGGTCGGCAGAAGCCGCGCCCGCAGATCGGGGTCCAGCGCCGTTTCCACGCTCATCTCGCCCTCATAGCTGAAATCGCGCGGCGCATGATCAAGCAGCGCCATCGTGGCGCGCATCCGCGCGGCGGCATCGCTTGACTGGCTGCCGAATTGCGACTGCGAACACAGCGCGATGTTCGGCTCCAGTCCGAATCTGCGCACATGCCGCGCGGCCCCCACCACGGTGTCGGCGATCTGTTCGGGCGACGGCGCGCTGTGCACATGGGTGTCGGCGATGAACAGCGGCCCGTCCTCGAGGATCATCAGCGACAGCGCCGCCAGCGGATGCAGCACCTCGGTGGCCAGCACCTGCTCGATGTAGTTCAGATGCCAGCTGTATTCGCCGAAGGTGCCGCAGATCAGGCTGTCGGCTTCCCCGAGATGAACCATCACCGCACCGATGGCCGTGGAATTGGTGCGCATGATCGCGCGGGCCAGGTCGGGGGTCACGCCGCGCCGCGCCATGACCTCGTGATAGGTGCCCCAGTAGTCGCGGTAACGCGGGTCGTTGGCCGGGTTCACGATGTTGAAATCGCGCTCGGGCCGGATGTCGAGGCCAAGGCGTTCGCAGCGCGCGTTGATCACCTCGGGCCGCCCGATCAGGATCGGCTGCTCGGGGGTTTCCTCCAGGATCGCCTGCGCCGCGCGCAGCACGCGTTCGTCTTCGCCCTCCGCAAAGACGATGCGCCGCGCCGCCGTCGCCGCCGCCTCGAAGACCGGCCGCATCAGCAGCGACGACCGGAACACCGATGCGCGCAACTTCGCCTTGTAGGCTTCCATGTCCTCGATCGGGCGCTCGGCCACGCCGGACGCCATCGCGGCCTGCGCCACCGCCACCGACACCGTGGCCGACAGCCGCGGATCGAACGGCTTCGGGATCAGGTAATCGCGCCCGAAGGTCAGGCTTTCCCCGGCATAGGCCGCGGCGGCCTCGGCACTTGTGGTTGCCCGCGCCATCGCGGCGATGCCCTCGACACAGGCGATCTTCATGTCGTCGTTGATGGTTGTCGCACCGACATCCAGCGCCCCGCGAAAGATGAAGGGAAAGCACAGCACGTTATTGACCTGATTGGGAAAATCGGATCGCCCCGTGGCGATGATCGCGTCGGGCGCGACCTTGCGGGCAAGGTCCGGCATGATCTCGGGGTTGGGGTTGGCCAACGCAAATATGATCGGGTTCGACGTCATCTTGCCGACCATTTCGGGCGTCAGTACATTCGGTCCGGACAGGCCGAGGAACATGTCCGCGCCCTCGATCGCCTCGGCCAGCCCCATCGCCTTTGTGCCCTGCGCGTAGGCCGCTTTTTGCGTCGTCATGTCCGTTTCGCGGCCCGCGTAGACCAGCCCCTCGATATCGCAAAGCCAGACATTCTCGCGCTTGACGCCAAGCTTCAGCAACATGTTCAGGCACGCGATCCCCGCCGCGCCGCCGCCGGTCGAGACGATCTTGATCTCCTCGAACGTCTTGCCCGCGATCTTCAGCGCATTGACCGCGGCGGCCCCGACCACGATCGCGGTGCCGTGCTGGTCGTCGTGGAACACCGGGATGTTCATCCGCTCGCGGCAGATCTCCTCGACCACGAAGCAATCGGGGGCCTTGATATCCTCGAGGTTGATCGCCCCGAAGGACGGCTCCATCGCGCAGACGATCTCGGCAAGCTTCACCGGGTCCGCTTCGTTCAACTCGATGTCGAAGCAATCGATTCCGGCGAACTTCTTGAACAGGACCGCCTTGCCTTCCATCACCGGCTTTGATGCCAGCGCGCCGATATTGCCCAGACCCAGCACCGCGGTGCCGTTGGTGACCACCGCGACAAGGTTGCCGCGCGCGGTGTAGCGCGACGCGTCCTTCGGATTGTCGCGGATCTCGAGGCAGGCCTCCGCCACACCGGGCGAATAGGCCCGCGCCAGGTCACGCCCGTTGGCCAGCGGCTTGGTCGCCCGGATCTCGAGCTTACCGGGCTTGGGAAACTCGTGGTAATCGAGCGCAAGCTGCCGCTGAGTGTCTGACGTCTGATCGGACATGACGAACCCCTTCCCTGTGGTCGCAATCAGAGCTATCCGAATTCAAACGCGCCGGGAAGACGCAAGCGGCCTCGGCCTTCAAGGCCCGCACGGCGCGCGGCGTCGCACCTTGGCCGGATGACCCGGTGCCGCCTTGGGTCCCGCGCAGGCTGCCCGCGCTGGCTATTCGCACTGGCAATTCGCACGGATTTCCGCGCGGACTTCGCGCAATTCCTCGCGCCTTGCAGGGGTGCAACCATCTGCGCGGCGGTTCCCGCCAGTGGCAGTGGGCATCGCGCCCCTTTCCGGGTGCCGCCCTTCGCCGCGCGCAGTCCGCGTCGCCCGCCCATCGCAGTCCGCGTCGCCCGCCCATCGCAGTCCGTGTCGCCCGCCCATCATCGTACCCTGTCGCCCGCCCGTCGCAGCACGGTGTCGTCGCTCCAGGCGCGATGGCGTTTCCGCACCGCACTCGAAAGAGCCATGCGCACCTCCGATTGCCGCGGGTTCAGCCTTGCAGTGTCGCGGCGAAGGTTTCACCATATGCTTCGACCCCGACACGAAAGGTCCCTTTTTCATGTCCCTTCGCGATGCCGCCCTCGCCGTGCGCCGCCATGCCTATGCCCCCTACAGCAACTTCCAGGTGGGGGCCGCGCTGACCTCTTCTTCGGGCGCCGAGTTTCGCGGCTGCAACGTCGAGAATGTCGCCTACCCGGAGGGCACCTGCGCCGAGGCCGGTGCCATCGCCGCCATGGTGGCCGCGGGCGAAACCGAGATCGCGTCGCTCTACGTCGTGGCCGACAGCCCGGCGCCGGTGCCGCCCTGCGGCGGTTGTCGGCAAAAGATCGCAGAATTCGCGGGACCCGGCCTGATGGTCACGCTGGCCACGCTGGACGGAACCGAGGTCACGCTCAGCATGGGCGAACTGCTGCCCGGTGCCTTCACCACCGCGCATATGGACCAACCGTGATGGAACCCGCCCGCCTGCTGGCCGGATTGCGCCGGGGTGAAGCGCCCGATGAGGAGGATCTTTGCGCGTTTGCGCTTGGCCTGGCCGACGGGTCCGTCTCGGATGCGCAGGCCGGGGCCTTTGCGATGGCGGTCTGTCTGGGCGGCCTGTCGGATGACCTGCGCACCGCCCTGACCCGCGCGATGCGCGATTCGGGTCACAAGCTTGCCTGGGACCTGCCGGGGCCGGTGCTTGACAAACACTCCACCGGCGGTGTCGGGGATTGCGTCAGTCTCGTTCTTGCGCCTGCGCTGGCAGCGCTCGGCATCTATGTGCCGATGATATCCGGTCGCGGGCTTGGACATACCGGCGGCACCCTCGACAAGCTCGAATCGATCCCCGGATTTCGCACCGCGCTGCCCGAGGCCGAATTCCGGGCCGTGGTGCGCGAAACGGGCTGCGCCATCGTCGGCGCATCGGCGGATATCGCACCGGCCGACCGCCGCCTCTATGCGGTGCGCGACGTCACCGGAACGGTCGCGTCCATCGACCTGATCACCGCATCCATCCTTTCGAAAAAGCTGGCCGCCGGGCTTGAAGCGCTGGTCCTCGACGTGAAGGTCGGCAGCGGTGCGTTCATGAAATCCGAAGCCGAGGCCCGCGCGCTCGCAACATCGCTTGTCACGACCGCCAACGACGCCGGATGCCCGACCGTGGCGTGCCTGACGGACATGAACGAACCGGTCGCTCCGGCGCTGGGCAACGCCCTCGAGATGGTGGAAACGATGCGCGTTCTGCACGGCAAGGCCGACGAGGACTGCCGCCTCAAGGCGCTGACGGTGCATCTTGGCGGCGCGCTTCTGGTCCGGGCGGGCCAGGCGTCCGACATCGCCTCGGGCGCCCGGGCCATCCGCGCCACCCTCGATGACGGTCGCGCCGCGGAAAGCTTCGGGCGCATGGTCTACGCCCAGGGCGGCCCGCTGGGCTTTGCCGACACGCCGATGCGCTTTCTGCCCGAGGCCACCGTGATCCGCGAACTGAAGGCCGACCGCGCCGGCCATGTCGCCGGTATCGACGGCGAGGCACTTGGCCTTGCCGTGGTCGCCCTTGGCGGCGGCAGGCGGGTCGAAACCGACGCGGTCAACCCGGCTGTCGGCCTGTCGGACCTGCTGCCGCTGGGCGCGCGTGTCGACAAGGGGCAGCCGCTTCTGCGCATCCACGCGGCCCGCGTCGCGGATGCCGATGCCGCCGAGGTGGCCTGCAGGGCGGCGCTGCGCATCGGCAAGGCCGGGGCCATCGGCCCCCTGGTGATCGACACCATCGGGATGACCTGAGGGCCCATATGCCCGATGCCGCCACCTGTTCACGCCCGCCGCGGCGCGCGCCCGCCACAGGGTCAGGCAGTGTCTCGCCTTGCTCAAAACCGCTGCCCGCGCTAGGCCGCTGATCACCCGTTGCATTTGTTCAGGTAGCCGCATGCCCCGTGCCTTTCTTGTCGTGATGGATTCTGTCGGTATCGGCGGTGCGCCGGATGCGGATGGATTCTTCAATGACGGCACGCCCGATATGGGGGCGAACACGGTTCTGCATATCGCCGAGGCATGCGCCACGGGCCGCGCCGAAGAGGGGCGCAGCGGGCCGTTGCACCTGCCCCATCTCGATGCGCTGGGCCTGGGCCGGGCGGTCACGCTTGCCTCTGGTGCCGTTGCCCCCAATCTGACGGCCACGCCCCACGGGTTGTGGGGGGCGGCAACAGAAGTGTCGCGCGGCAAGGACACGCCATCGGGCCACTGGGAACTGGCGGGCCTGCCGGTACCTTGGGATTGGCACTATTTCCCCGATGCCAACCCCGCCTTTCCGGATGCGATCACGCAAGAGGTCTGCAAACGTGCCGGAACCGACGGCATCCTGGGCAATTGCCACGGCTCCGGCACCGTCATGCTGGACCGATTCGGTGAAGACCACGTAAAGACCGGCTGGCCGATCTGCTACACCTCGGCAGACAGCGTCTTCCAGATTGCGGCGCACGAAGAAAGGTTCGGACTCGAACGTCTGTTAACACTTTGCAAGGACATCGCCCCCATACTGCACGAGATGCGTGTGGGCCGCGTCATCGCCCGCCCCTTCGTGGGCACACCCGGTGCATTCCAGCGCACCGGCAACCGGAAAGACTATGCGATCCGACCGCCGAAACCGATCCTGACGAACTGGGTTCAGGATGCCGGGCGGCATGTCCTTGCGATCGGCAAGATCGGCGATATCCTGTCGATGGAGGGGATCGACGAGGTGCGTAAAGGCACGGATGCGGCATTGATGACGCATCTTTCGGATGCGCTGGGCACGCAGCCCGACGGCAGTCTGACATTCGCCAATTTCGTCGAATTCGACAGCCTTTACGGGCATCGGCGCGACGTCTCGGGCTATGCCCGCGCGCTGGAATGGTTCGATGCCGAACTGGGCAAGCTGTTGCCAAGGTTGCGCCCCGGCGACCTGTTGTGCCTGACCGCAGATCACGGCAACGACCCCACCTGGATCGGCACCGACCATACCCGCGAACGCGTGCCGGTGCTGGTTGCCGGTCTCGGATCCGGCCAGTTGGGCCACATCGCCTTCACCGACGTCGCGGGGCGGATCGCCCGCCACCTCGACATTCCCGTGCCACCCGCCGGAGGGACTGCGCCATGAACCACACCGAGGACACGCTTGCCGTCATCGCCGACCTGCCCAAGCTGGAGCTGCACCTGCACCACGAAGGGGCGGCCCCGCCGGCCTTCATCCGCGGCCTCGCGCAGGAAAAATCCATATCGCTCGACGGCGTGTTCGACGCATCCGGAGGCTATGCGTTCAGCGGTTTCGAGCGGTTCCTGCGAACCTACGAGGCCGCGACATCGGTGCTGAAATCCCCGCAGGATTACGCCCGGCTGACCACCGCGCTGCTGGAGGAATGCGCGGATAACGGCGCCGTCTATGTCGAGTCCTTTTTGTCGCCGGATTTCTGCGGCGGCGGCGATCTGGGCGCGTGGCGCGAATACCTGCACGCCATCGAAGAGGCCGCCGCGGCCGCGGAGCGCGACATCGGCATCACCCTGCGCGGCATCGTCACCTGCGTGCGCCATTTCGGGCCGGACAAGGCCCGTCGCGCCGCCCGCTGCGCAGCGGAAACCGCCGGCGGTTTCATCACCGGCTATGGCATGGGCGGGGATGAAAACATGGGCGAGCTCGGGGACTTCGCCTACAGCTTCGACATGGCGCGCGAAGCCGGACTGCACCTGACCGTGCATGCGGGCGAATGGCGCGGCCCCAGCGAAGTGGCGGCGGCGCTCGACGAATTGCGGGTCGCGCGTATCGGCCACGGGGTGCGCGCGATCGAGGATCACGCGCTGGTCGCGCGCCTGGCCGAAGAAAACATCTGCCTCGAGGTCTGCCCCGGCTCGAACGTGGCGCTCGGGGTCTATGACAGCCTGTCGCGGCACCCGATCCAGGCCCTGCGCGACTGCGGCGTGCCGGTGACCGTCTCGACCGACGACCCGCCGTTCTTCCACACCACCCTGCGCGACGAATACCGCGCCCTTGCCCAGACCTTCGACTGGCAGGCGGATGCGTTTCGCGCCCTCAATCAAACCGCTCTGGCACATGCGTTTTGCGACGACGACACCCGCAAGACCATTGCCAAACGACTGGAGGCCGCATGACTGACATGCTCAAGATCGTCCAACACCCGCTGGTCCAGCACAAGCTGTCGCTGATGCGCGAGAAAGAGACCTCGACAGCGCTGTTCCGGCAGCTTCTGCGCGAGATTTCGCAGTTTCTGGCCTACGAGATCACCACCGACCTGCCGATGACGACCAAACGGATCGAAACGCCGATCCAGGCGATGGATGCGCCGGTGCTCGATGGCAAGAAGCTGGCCCTGATCTCGATCCTGCGGGCTGGCAACGGTCTTCTGGACGGCGTACTTGAACTGGTCCCCTCGGCGCGGGTCGGCTTCGTCGGCCTCTACCGGGACGAAGAAACGCTCGAGCCGGTGCAATACTACTTCAAGGTGCCCGAAGATCTGGCGGATCGGGTGACCATCGCGGTCGATCCGATGCTGGCGACCGGCAACAGCTCGGTCGCGGCGATCGACCTGCTCAAGCAGGCCGGGGCAACCAACATCCGGTTTCTCTGCCTTCTCGCCGCGCCCGAGGGGATCGCCCGCATGCAGCAGGCCCACCCCGACGTGCTGATCGTGACCGCCGCGGTGGACGAAAGGCTGAACGAAAAAGGCTATATCGTCCCGGGCCTTGGCGATGCCGGGGATCGCATGTTTGGAACTAAATAAGCCGTGAGAGCGCTTTACAGGCGCTAATTGTTGGGGCATCGTGCCTGAAACGCCTGTGGGGGGCCCAATATGAAAATGACACGGTTCGTGGCGCTGACCTATATGGCGGTCGCGCTTGGTTTTGCAGGACATGTGCAGGCGCAGCAAAGCGCCACCGATGTGCCGCAGGAATTTCCACCGGCAAGCTATGACGGGCGGCAATATGTCGACAGTCGCGGCTGCGTCTACATTCGCGCGGGCATCGACGGGGCGACCAGCTGGGTGCCGCGGGTGGACCGGGGGCGCAAGCATGTCTGCGGTCAGACGCCCACCCTGGCGCGGTCCGCCACCACCCGCACCGCCGCGCAGCCGACCTCCGGCGCCGAGCAAATCACCCTGAACCCACCGGCATCGTCCGCGCCCCGGACCGCGCCGCCGCCTGCCCCGGCGCCCCAGCCCGTGGCGCGTCAGGCCCCGGCGCCGAAACCGCAGGTGGTCAAGCCCGCGCCCCGGATCGTGCGCACCGCACCGGCTCCGGCACCCAAGCCCGCGCCTGCGCCGCAGCGTGTCGTGCGCCGGGTCGCCCCGGCACCGGTTCCGGCCCCGACCGCCCAGGCCACCGGATGCCGCGGCGCCTCGGCGGTGTCGCAGCAATATATCGGCAACAGCCAGGGGCTTCCGGTGCGCTGCGGATCGCAGCAAAGCGGCCATGTGACCGTCATTCGTCGCGGCGAAGCGCCGACCGAGGGCAAGAACGTCTACATCCTGCGCGGCTATGACGACAGCAACCTGCGTCTCGCCCCGAACCGGCCCGAACGCTACATGGTGCCCGATCAGGTCTATGCGACGCTGCGGGTCGAACAGGAAACCGTGGTGCCCCCGGGCTACACGCGCGCCTGGACGGACGACCGCCTGAACCGGTTCCGCGCCTATCAGACCATGTCGGGGTTCTTCGACACCCAGCAGGTCTGGACCAATACCGTGCCGCGCAAGCTTGTCGCCACCGCAAGCCGCCACAGCATCAAGCCCGCGGTCATCGTGATGAACGTGCGCAACTGACCGCGACGCCGCGCAGGGCAGATCAGGCCGCGGACCCTCGGGTGCGCGGCCGTTTCACATCTTGGGGGCGCGTCAGCCGCCGCAGATCGCCTGCAAGCGGATCCATTCGGCATCGGTCAGCACCGGCAGGCTGCCTTCCGCCTTGCGCGGATCGGCCTCGATCAGGGGCAGCGTCGTTTCGCCCGTCATGTCCAGCGCGTAGGCGTACGGGGTCGATCGCAGCTCGGCTCCGGCAAAGGCGGCAAGCAGCCTGTCGCGGTCGACATCGGGGCGGGCGGCAGACAGCAGGTTCTCGGCATAGGCGTCAAGCGCGCCCTCGGGCAGATCGCCGGTGGTCAGCAGTTTCAGCGTCGCGAACAGTCCGGCGGTTTCAAGCAGGTCCACCAGCGGGTCCGACACCTGCGCCCGCACCGCTTCGGCCAGCACGTAGCCCGCGGTCACGTCCGGGTCTTCGGGGTCCTCGACCAGCGTGTGGTTGATCAGGATGCGGCCCCCCGGCAGATGCGCGGTCTCGGCCACGCCGCCGCGCAGCACCGTCAGATCGCCGCCGCGTTCGGGGCCCAGCACCCGTCGGCCCAGCGCACGCAGCGCCTCTTCGGCCTCGGGCGCGGCGCAGGGGCTGCCCGCCACGCGCGCGATCCGGTCAAGCAGCGCGGTGCCGATCTCGTCGCGTTTCACCGCGGGCACGACGTTGGACGAGTAGTTCAGCAGCGCGCCCGGCAACCAGAACACCGCCCCCGCCAGCACCGCCGCGGCGATGCCGCCGCCGATCCAGACCCGCACCTTGCCGGGGTGCGGGCGCGATTTCTCGATGGCGCGCAGGACCTTGTCGATCCCGGCGATCATCTCCTCGGCATCCGCCCCCAGTTCAAGCGTTTCACCGGGATCGCCGTCGGGATGATACAGCGCGGGCACCTCGCCCCTTGGTGTGGCACGCCGGACGGCGGCCAGCGACCAATGCGCCTGCGGCTGATCCCTGAGGTCGGCGATCGTCAGCGTCGCATCCCCCAGCGACACGACGACCTCGCGCCGCTGGGCGTCGGCACTCGCGCGCCAAAGGCCGGACGCCTCAAGGCGTTGATATTGCGTAAGTGCTGTCATGGCGTGGCGGGGCTGCTCTGCCTCATTGGTTTGCGCAAAGCTATCACGAGCACGCGATGGTGGGCAATGTCCCGCGCCCCGGTCTGCGTCGCCGGCTATTCCGCGCCCGGGGCATTGCGTCCGCCCGCCCGCGCCCTATCGTGGCGCTATGATCATCTCGCCCGGGCGCGGCTATCTTTTCGTGCACATTCCCAAGACCGGCGGCACCTCGTTTGCGCTGGCGCTCGAGGCGCGGGCGCATCGCGACGACATCCTGATCGGCGACACACCGAAAGCGGTGGCGCGCCGGGGCCGGTTGCGCAAGCTGACCGCGCGCGGACGGCTCTGGAAGCATTCGACGCTGGCCGATATCGACGGCGCGCTGCCCGACGAGACGCTGACCCGCCTGCAGGTCGTCACGCTGATCCGCAACCCTTGGGACCGGATGGTCAGCTACTATCACTGGCTGCAGATGCAGACGTTCGACCACCCCGCCGTCCGCCTTGCCCGGGCCAGCGATTTCGCCGGGTTCCTGAACGATCCGGCCAATGCCGCCGCCATCGCGCGCGCGCCCTACCCGTCCTACGTCACATGGCCGAACGGCGCCGAGGCGCGCACGCTGTTCCTGCGGCTCGAGCACCTGACCGAGGATCTGCCGCGCTTCGAGGCGCGCTTGGGCTTTACGCTGGATCTGCCGCATGCCAACCGGTCCGGGCGGGCGCGCGACTGGCGGGGCTACTACACCGATGCGACCCGGGACCGGGTGGCGGCGATCTGCGCCAGCGACATCGCGCGCTTCGACTACCGGTTCGACGCCGACTGATTCTGTTTCTGCAAAGCATGACTTTGCAAACTCGTCGAAATTATACAGGATTTGCGCGAAAACCGGCGGCTTTGCAAAAGTTTGCAGGCGCTAACAGGCCAATCGTGCAAATTTATTTTTCGACCCCGCGCCGAATCCGACCGCGACGCTTGCCAGAAGGCCGGGCACGCCCCTAACTCGTCGCACAAAGACCCCGAGGAGGAAACATCATGTCTTACGCAAGCGTTTATCAGGCCTGGAAGGATGATCCAGAGGGCTTCTGGCTCGAGCAGGCCCGCGCGATCGACTGGGACGAGGCCCCGACACAGGCGCTCTTCGATCGGGGGAACTACATCTACGAATGGTTTTCGGATGCCAAGGTCAACACCTGCTACAACGCCGTCGACCGCCATGTGGAACAGGGCCGCGGCGAACAGGCCGCGATCATCTATGACAGCCCCGTCACCGACACCAAGCGCACCATCACCTATGCCCAGTTGCAGGAAAACGTGGCCCGGCTTGCGGGCGCGCTCAAGGCGCGGGGCATCGGCAAGGGCGACCGCGTCATCATCTACATGCCGATGATTCCCGAAACCGCCGAGGCCATGCTTGCCTGCGCGCGGCTCGGCGCGATCCATTCGGTTGTCTTCGGGGGCTTTGCCGCGAACGAACTGGCGGTGCGGATCGACGACGCCCAGCCAAAGGCGATGATCGCGGCCTCCTGCGGGATCGAGCCGGGCCGCACCGTGGCCTACAAGCCGCTGCTCGACGGGGCAATCGAGCTGGCCAAACACAAGCCGGATTTCACGCTGATCTTCCAGCGCCCCGAGCTTGAAGCCGACCTGATTGCGGGCCGCGATCACGAATGGCACGCCTTCCAGCAGGATGCCGACCCCGCGCCCTGCGTGCCGGTCGAAGGGTCGCACCCGGCCTATATCCTGTACACTTCCGGCACCACCGGCGCGCCAAAGGGCGTCGTGCGCCCCACCGCCGGGCATCTGGTCGCGCTCAACTGGACGATGAAGAACATCTACAACGTTGACCCGGGCGACGTCTTCTGGGCCGCTTCGGATGTCGGCTGGGTCGTCGGCCACAGCTATATCGTCTACGGTCCGCTGATCGCGGGCAACACCACCGTCCTGTTCGAGGGCAAGCCCGTGGGCACGCCCGATGCCTCGACCTTCTGGCGCGTCATCGCCGAACACAAGGTGCGCAGCTTCTTCACCGCGCCCACCGCCTTCCGCGCCGTCAAGCGCGAGGACCCCAAGGCCGAGATGATGAAGGGCCACGACCTCAGCCAGTTGCGGGCCATCTACCTTGCCGGCGAACGCGCCGATCCCGACACCATCGAATGGGCGCAGAACGTCACCGGCAAGCCGATCTACGACCACTGGTGGCAGACCGAAACCGGCTGGACCATCGCCGGGATGCCCGCCGGGATCGAGGCATTGCCGGTCAAGATCGGCTCTCCCTCGGTGCCGATGCCGGGCTATGACGTGCAGATCGTCGACGAAGGCGGCCACCCGGTCGCGCCCGGCGAACTGGGCGCCATCGCCATCCGCCTGCCGCTGCCCCCGGGCACGGTGCCGACGCTGTGGAACGCCGAGGACCGGTTCCGCAAAAGCTATCTGACGCATTTTCCCGGCTTTTATGAAACCGGCGACGCGGGCCGCATCGACGAGGATGGCTATCTCTACATCATGGCGCGCACCGACGATGTCATCAACGTCGCCGGTCACCGGCTGTCCACCGGCGGCATGGAGGAAGTGCTGGCCGGGCATCCGGACGTGGCCGAATGCGCGGTGATCGGCGTGGCCGACGACTTCAAGGGCCAGTTGCCCATGGGGTTTGTCTGCCTGACCAAGGGCGTCGATCGCCCGCATTCCGAGATCGAGGCGGAATGCATCAAGCGCGTCCGCGACCAGATCGGCCCGGTCGCGGCGTTCAAGCTCTGCCGCGTGGTCGACCGTCTGCCCAAGACCCGCTCGGGCAAGATCCTGCGCCGCACCATGGCCAATATCGCCGATGGCACGGAGTTCAGGATGCCCGCCACCATCGACGACCCCGCCATCGTCGACGAGATATCCGAAGCGCTCAAGACGCTGGGCTATCCCAAGGGCTGACCACGAGGCCCCGGATCAGGTCCGGGGCCCGCCATACCCCGCCTCCGGTCGCGGGTCGCGGGCGACTACGGGGCGCTCCCCCGCGGCTCGAACCCGATCCCGTCCGCCTTGATCCCCGCCAGCCGGATGATCGACGCCAGCGTCCAGCCGGGATCGTCGCGGTCGTCCTCGCCATCGCGCAGCAGCGCATCGCCCGCCGGCGTCCAGCCCGGATCGCGGCTGATCCAGGACGACGGATCCGCCTTCAGCAGCCCCGCAAAGACCGCCGCCACGATGATCGACCCCACCCGGCCCAGCCCGGTGCCGTCCGTCGCTTCGGCCTCGCGCAGGATGTAGAACCACAGCGCATCCGGCTCTGCGGTTTCGAGCCGGATCGGCGCGACGCTGAACTTGCGCGCCACCGCGGTGCCGCCGGGCAGGCCGCACGCGATCCCGTGCTTGAGGGTGCGGAACGCCAGATCGTTCATCGCCGCGTTTTCCGGCCCCTCGTGCATGTCCGCCAACGCGGGCGCGAGCCTCGTGGCGATCCGGCGCGCCATCTGCGGAAACCGCGTGCCCGAGCTTTGCATCGGCAAAAACCAGTCCCATTGTATCGCCGTATCCGGCGTGATCGGGCGAAAGCCGCGCAGATCGTCGGCCGTCCCAAGCCCGCTATCGTCGAACACCGGCGTCGCCTTGCCCCCGCCCTGGGCGCAGCCGTTGGTCTGATAGCCGTTGCGCATCATGGAATGGCCAAAGCGATAGGCCGCCGCCGAAAACTCGACCGGAATACCGGGCTGGCTCTTTTCGTCCCAGACATCGCCAAGCCCGCAGGTCCACACCTGCCGCCCGCCGCAGACCTCTTGCCGCCGCAGCGCGCATGCGTGGATGTCTCCGGTCAGCACGCGCGGCAGGAAGTCGAACCAGACGATATACTGGTACAGCCAGCGCAGCGTGGTGCGCGCCCTTTCGAACAGCGCCCGCGTGTCGGCGCGCGGATCGGCCGCCCGCGCCCGATCGACCAGCGTGTTATGAGCCAGCAGGAAGGCCAGCTGCAACTGGCTGACCATCGCGATCCCGTCGTTGCGCATGTCGCCGATCAGCGCCCGCCCCTGAAACCGCGGCAGATCGGGCAGCCCCGGCGCGCCCATGACCTCGCCTATGGCCATCTTCGCGCTGTCCGTCGGATCGTAGAGATAGGGCTGATCGTCCGGCCCGGCCCCGTAAAGGGTGTCCAGATCGAGCCTTGGCGCGCGACCGCCCGACAGCCCGCCGGGCTCATGCGCCCGCATCCCCGACGCGGCCGGATCGAAGGTGATGTCGTGCTCGACGAACTGCCCGAAATAGGTGTAGCCCGCCGGAATGCCGGCACTGTGGTCCGGCGCCCGCCCCGCATCGCCACCCGGTTCCCGAACTTGTGCTTGGGGTGTGTCGCCGGGTCGCTCGACCATGCGCGCATTGGCGAAGGCCAACAGCTCCGTGTCGGTCAACCGGCTGTCCCAGGCCGGAAGATCGCCGCAGATCCGGGCGATCGGTCGATGATGAAAGATCGCTCTCGGGGCCAGAAAATCAAGCTGCGTCAGGCCGTGCGCCATGCCCGCTTCTCCTTCGCTGAAATGCATCGTTCAAATATCCGCAGCCGGAAATGAATGGCCGCGCGTCTGAAAAGCAGGTGCAGTGTAGCGCAGAACCGGCACTCTCCCTATACGGTACTGCGGATTGCGCGAATTCCGGCCATCACCCGCGCCCGGGCCATCCGCCAGAAGGCCGCCCCCTCGGACCGGCCCTGCTCCGTCACCCTTCCAGAACGTCGCCCCGGGTCAGAATTGGCGGCCCCAAGCCAACCGCACAGCGCCCTTCACCCGCGCGCATGATGCGCGCGCCGCGCCTTCTGGCATGCCGCCCTGGGTCCCGCCCCATGGCAGCGCAGCGGCGCGACGCCGCCCCGGTACACCCACATCCTGCGCGAGCTCAGACGAACTGCTCGCGGATCAGCCGTTCCTCCAGCCCGTGACCCGGATCGAACAACACCCGGTGCGCGATCTCCGGCGCCGACCGGATGTCCACCTCGACCACGTCGCGCACCGACCGGCTGTCCGCCTCGGCCATGACCGGACGCTTGTCCGGGTCGAGCACCTCGAAGGTCACCCGGGCGGTTTTTGGCAGCAACGCCCCGCGCCAGCGCCGCGGCCGGAACGCCGCCATCGCGGTCAGCGCCAGAACATCCGACCCGATGGGCAGGATCGGACCATGGGCGGAATAGTTGTAGGCCGTCGACCCCGCGGGCGTCGCCACCAGCGCACCATCGCAGACCAGCTCGGCCATGCGCAGCTTGCCATCCACCGAAATCCGAAGCCGCGCCGCCTGCGGCCCGGCGCGCAAGAGCGACACCTCGTTGATCGCCAGCGCTTCCGCCACCGTGCCATCGACGCAGGTCGCCCGCATCGACAGCGGATTGATCACCGCCTCCTCCGCCGCGCGCAGCCGTTCCTCCAGCCCGTGCTCGGAATACTCGTTCATCAGAAACCCGACCGTGCCGCGATTCATCCCGTAGACCGGCGCGTGCAGATCCTGTGTCCGGTGCAGGGTGTGCAGCATGAACCCGTCGCCGCCCAGCGCCACGATCACATCCGCATGCGGCTCCGCATGATCGCCATAGCGCCGCGACAACCCGGCCTTGGCCGATTGCGCGATGGGCGCGTTCGACGCCGCAAATGCGATCCTGAGCCCCATGCGCGCTGTGTCCTGTCCCGCCCCAAGCCACCATGACCCAAACATACCCGCCCGCAAAGCGCCAGCATCCGACGGCATATTGTCTCAAACAGCCGAATCCGGGCTTTGAGACGGCGAAAATCTTCTGTACATCGCAGCCCAGACGCAGACCTGCCGTGCGACCGCGGCATCCTGCCCGCCGCGCCCCCGCGGCCACATGACGTGAAAGGACCTGACCCATGAACGCGCCGCATCGTGACGACAAGACCGCGTCCCGGCCCGCCGCCGGCTTCTTCAGCGAAAGCCTCGCTGCCCGCGACCCCGACATCGCCGCCGCCATCACCGGCGAACTTGGCCGCCAGCGCAACGAGATCGAACTGATCGCCTCCGAAAACATCGTCTCGCGCGCCGTGATGGAAGCGCAGGGCTCGGTCATGACCAACAAATACGCCGAAGGCTACCCCGGACGGCGCTACTACGGCGGCTGCGACTGGGTCGACGTGGCCGAAAACCTGGCCATCGCGCGCGCCTGCGAACTCTTCGACTGCGGCTTCGCCAACGTCCAGCCGAACTCGGGCTCCCAGGCCAACCAGGGGGTCTTTACCGCCCTGCTGCAACCGGGCGACACCATCCTCGGCATGAGCCTCGACGCAGGCGGCCACCTGACCCATGGCGCGCGGCCCAACCAGTCGGGCAAATGGTTCAACGCGGTGCAATACGGCGTGCGTCAGCAGGACAACCTGCTGAATTACGACCAGGTCGACGCGCTGGCGAAAGAACACAAGCCCAGGCTGATCATCGCCGGCGGCTCGGCAATCCCGCGCCAGATCGACTTCGCCCGCATGCGCCGGATCGCCGACAGCGTCGGGGCCTGGCTGCTGGTCGACATGGCCCATTTCGCGGGCCTCGTGGCGGCGGGCGAACACCCCTCGCCCTTCCCGCATGCCCATGTCGCCACCACCACCACGCACAAGACCCTGCGCGGCCCGCGCGGCGGCATGATCCTGACCAATGACGAGGCACTGGCCAAAAAGATCAACTCCGCGATCTTCCCGGGCATCCAGGGTGGCCCGCTGATGCATGTGATCGCCGCCAAGGCGGTGGCCTTCGGCGAGGCGCTGCAGCCCGGCTTCAAGACCTACCAGCAGCAGGTCATCAAGAACGCCCAGGCGCTGTCGGACCAGCTCATCAAGGGCGGGCTCGACACCGTGACCCACGGCACCGACACCCATGTGGTGCTGGTCGACCTGCGCCCCAAGGGCGTAAAGGGCAACGCCACCGAAAAGGCCCTGGGCCGCGCCCATATCACCTGCAACAAGAACGGCGTGCCCTTCGACCCCGAAAAGCCCACGATCACCTCGGGCATCCGCCTCGGCAGCCCGGCGGGCACCACCCGCGGCTTCGGCGAGGCCGAGTTCCGCCAGATTGCCGACTGGATCATCGAGGTGGTCGACGGGCTCGCCGCCAATGGCGAGGACGGCAATGCCGAGGTCGAGACCCGCGTCAAGGCCGAGGTCGAAGCGCTCTGCGCCCGCTTCCCGATCTACCCCGACCTCTGACTGCCCCACAGTCGAAGGGCCACGGCCCACAGACACAGAGCCCACAGACACACAGACAGGCGGCGCTCGGGTGCCGCCTGCACCCCGCCGCCCCAAGGCATGCCGCCCGGCAACGCGCCGCCCCCGGCCCTTTCCATTTTCCAAATACGCAAATTCCCCAACCGCCACGCGGCGCGCCGGTCAGACGCGGCTCCGAACACCCGGCTTTACCCCGCGCCCCGATCTGCCATCCTTTACGTCCAGACGGATCAGGAGACACCAGGATGGATATCACCCGCGTCGGCACCCGCCCCTCGACGACACCCTCACCCGACTATTTCACCGGCGCCGTGCGCATGGATGTGATCGCCGCGCCACCCGAACCGGCCCGGCACCGCGCCCTGATGGTCACCTTCGAGCCCGGCGCGCGTACCAACTGGCACACCCACCCCTATGGCCAATCGCTGCTGATCATGCAGGGACTGTGCCTGGCCCAGTCGGATGGCGGCGCGGTGCAGGAACTGCGCCCCGGCGACACGGTCTTCTTCGCCCCCGGCGAACGCCACTGGCACGGCGCGGCCCCCGAGATCGGCATGATCCATCTCGCGCTCGGCGAAGCCCGCGACGGCCAGACCGCCGATTGGGCCGAACCGGTCTCGGACGCGGAGTACAACGGTCCGCGCGCCTGACCGGGTGCGGGCGGCACAGCGATCGGATCGGGGCCGCCCCCGGCGTCGCCCTCGTCCTGAAAATGGATCAGCCGGGCCATGCCGGACGGCACCGCCGCCGCCTCGGGCAACCGCGCCGCACCGCGACCTCCGCGCGCCCGCGTCAAGACGACCCGGGCGTCCCGCTAGTGGGTCAGATGAAGCCGCGCCAGCGCAGCACCACCAGTGCCAGCACGAACAGAACAATCAGGTTGAAGGCCAGCGCGCCCAGCCCCCCCAAAACCGCACCCCGGCGCCGATCGGCCACGTCCACCGAAGCCAGCCAGTCCTCGGCCCGGCGCGCCGCTGCGCGGATCGCGGGGGCGTCAAGCTGGCGCGCCAGCTTCGGGTTGCCCGCCATCGCCTGCGCCCGCGCCACCCGATCAAGGTCGCGGCGCACGCCCTTCGGCACCAGCCGACCGGCCTTGATCACGCGCCGATCCAGACGGCCGCGGCTGGCGCCGAACTTGTCGGACATCAGCGTCTCGAGCCGCGCGATCTGCTGGCCAAGTTTTGCATCCTGCATCATGCGGCGCACCCTAGCGGTCTCCGCGACCGGAGAAAAGACGCTGGCGATGGCCACGCGCGGACGGTATTCATCGGCCATGCTGAACACGATCCGCCACGGCGATCCCGCCCTGCCCCCGCTTGTCATCGTGCACGGCCTTTACGGCCAGGCCCGCAACTGGTCCCGAATCGCCCGCGATCTGTCCGACATCCGGCAGGTGATCGCCGTCGATCAGCGCAATCACGGCGCATCGCCCTGGGCCGACAGCCACGGCTACGACGACATGGCCGCCGATCTGGCGCATGTGATCGAGGACCTGGGCGGCCCCGCCGACGTGATCGGGCACTCGATGGGCGGCAAGGCCGCGATGATGCTGTCGCTGACCCGGCCCGACCTGGTGCGTCGCCTGGTGTCGGCCGACATGGCCCCCGTGGCCTACGATCACGATCACCAGTCCAGCTTCATCGATGCGATGCGACGGGTCGACCTGTCGGCGGTGGCCCGGCGCTCGGATGCCGCGGCGCAGCTTGCCGATCACGTCTCGGACCCGGTATTGCAGGGGTTTTTCACCCAGTCGCTCGACGTCGGGGAAAAGCGCTGGCTGCTCAATCTTGACGTGCTGAGCCGCGAGATGCCCAAGATCCTGGGCTGGCCCGGGCCGGACGGCACCTTCGAAGGCCCGACGCTGTTCCTGTCCGGTGCCGACAGCGACTACGTCACGCCCGACATGCGCAAGCCGATCCGCGGCATGTTTCCGCGTGCCCGCTTTGCCCGTATCGCCAATGCCGGCCATTGGCTGCACGCCGAGAAACCGGCCGAATTCGAAGCGACCGTGCGCGCCTTTCTGACCGCCGAAGCCTGAGCGCCGCCGTCACAGACCGCGACAGGACCGTTCGGCCCGGTCGACGAAAACCTCGTACCGGTCCCAGAACGCGTCATCGCGCGGTGTCTTGGAATACTTCACGTCATGCGCCTCTTGCGGATCGCGGAAGAAGCTGGCCGCGCGCCGCTGGTCGCCGCCCGACAGTGTGCCATCGGCGCTTGCCTGCACGCAGCCGCACAGCGTGCGACTTCGGGCCTTCCGGTCCGATGCCATGCACGCCGAATAGATCGGCCCCGTGGCGAAGCGGGTAACGTTGGATGAGGAAGACGACCCGCCGCCGCAACCGGCGAGGATCAGGCTGGCCACCAGGGCGCAGCCGAGTTTTCGTGTGCTGCCCGTCATGTCTCTGCTCGTTCTGCCGCCGGATTGAACCGACCTGTTGATTGCCGACATTAATGCCCGAAGGAGCCGCGCGTGTCCATTCACCGATCCGCGCCGCGCGGAATTTCAGCGGCGGATTTCGAACTCGCCCGGCAGCACCTCCTCCGCTGAGCGGATGTCGACGCCCGTCACCCGCGCCATCGGTGGGCCCCGGCGCAGCCGCGCGCACATCCGCCCGACCGCGTCCTCGGCGCCGCCCAGGACCGCCTCGACGGTTCCGTCAGGCCGGTTCCGGACCCAGCCGCGCAACTGCAACTCGGAAGCTGCGCGCTGCGTCCATGCCCGGAACCCCACGCCCTGCACGCGGCCCGTGACAATCGCGCGCACCCTGTGATCCGGCATGACCTGTCCTCCGTTTCTCGCCCCTGGCGGCATGCCATCGGGCGCGCCTTGATGCGACCCGGCGCATTCACGCGGGTCCGGACGCGACCGGGGCGCGGTCGGGGGCGCGGTCGGGGCGCATCAGCCACGCAACCCACCTTGACCGGACCGGCCCGCCGCGTCATATGCCACTCTCATGACACCCCTTTCACGCATCCGCAATTTTTCCATCGTCGCCCATATCGACCACGGGAAATCCACCCTGGCCGACAGGCTCATTCAGCTTACCGGAACGGTGGCCGAACGGGACATGAAAGAGCAGATGCTCGACGCCATGGATATCGAGCGCGAGCGCGGCATCACCATCAAGGCCAATACCGTCCGCATCGAGTACCCGGCCAAGGACGGCCAGACCTACGTCCTGAACCTGATCGACACCCCCGGGCATGTCGATTTTGCCTACGAGGTGTCGCGGTCCATGCAGGCGGTCGAAGGATCGCTGCTGGTGGTCGACGCCACGCAAGGCGTCGAGGCGCAGACCCTGGCCAACGTCTATACCGCGCTCGAGGCCGATCACGAGGTGGTGCCGGTCCTCAACAAGGTCGACCTGCCTGCCGCCGAACCGGACCGCGTGCGCGAACAGATCGAGGACGTGATCGGCATCGATGCTTCCGAGGCCTGCCTGATTTCCGCCAAGACCGGTGTCGGCATCCCCGATGTGCTCGAGGCCATCGTGACCCGCCTTCCGCCGCCGCGCGAGGGCGATGCCGACAGGCCGTTGAAGGCGATGCTGGTCGATTCGAAATACGATCCCTACCTTGGCGTCGTGGTCATCGTCCGCATCATCGACGGGGTGCTGAAAAAGGGTCAGCGCATCCGCATGATGAAGACCGGCGGCACCTATGACATCGATCGCCTCGGTGTCTACCGTCCCGCGATGACCGAAGTGAAAGAGCTTGGCCCCGGCGAAATCGGCTACTTCACTGCGCAGATCAAGCTGGTTCGCGACACCCGCGTGGGCGACACGATCACAACCGAAAAGAACGGCTGCGAAAAGGCCCTGCCCGGCTTCAAGCCGTCGGTGCCGGTGGTCTTCTGCGGCCTCTTCCCGGTCGATGCGAACGACTTCGAGGATATGCGGGACGCCATCGAGAAACTGGCGCTGAACGATGCCTCCTTTACCTATGAGATGGAAACCTCTGCCGCGTTGGGCTTCGGCTTCCGCTGTGGTTTTCTAGGTCTTCTGCACCTCGAGGTGATCCGCGACCGGCTGGAACGCGAATACAACATCGAGTTGATTACCACCGCGCCTTCGGTGATCTACCATTTGTTCCGCAAGGACGGCGAGCGGATCGAGTTGCACAATCCCGCCGATATGCCCGACATGACCTATGTCGATCACATCGAGGAGCCGCGGATCAAGGCGACGGTGATGGTGCCTGACGAATATCTCGGCGATGTGCTGAAGCTTTGCCAGGAACGGCGCGGCATCCAGCTTGACCTGACCTATGTCGGTGGGCGCGCGATGACGGTTTATGACCTCCCGCTGAATGAAGTGGTGTTCGACTTCTACGATCGCCTGAAATCGGTAACAAAAGGTTACGCCAGCTTCGATTACGAGATGCTCGGTTACCGCGAGGACAGCCTCGTGAAGATGTCGATTCTGGTGAACGACGAGCCGGTCGACGCGCTTGCCATGATGGTTCACCGCGACCGCGCCGAGATGCGGGGCCGCGCCATGTGCGAAAAGCTGAAAGAGCTGATCCCGCGCCACATGTTCAAGATCCCGATCCAGGCGGCCATCGGCGGCAAGGTCATCGCCCGCGAGACGCTGTCGGCCATGCGCAAGGACGTGACCGCGAAGTGCTACGGTGGCGACGCGACGCGGAAGAAAAAGCTGCTCGAAAAGCAGAAGGCCGGCAAGAAGAAGATGCGCCAATTCGGCAAGGTCGAGATCCCGCAAGAGGCGTTCATCTCGGCCCTGAAGATGGACAACTGAGCCCCATCGGCGGCACCCGGCCACCCGGACCTGCCAAGCCGGGGGGCAAGCCTGGCCCTGCACCGGGGCCTTTTTTTGCGCCCGGAGTGCGCGCATTGATCCGGGCGCAATCGCCAGACCGCTGTCACTCCTGTCGCGAAGGGCCGTGCCGATGCGCGCACTGATCCCGGTCCTTCTCCTCGCGGGCTGCGCGAACGAAGCGAACCATCTTGGCAATCCCCTGCTGTTGCCGGTCTCTGGCCTGTCCACCCTGGTCGAGAACGCGGCCTACGGGGCGCGGCGGGCGGATGTGAAGGCGGAGGTGGCAAGGCATGGCCCGGCGCTCTTGACCGACCCGGTAGCGCAGGCCGCGCTTTGGCGCGTGGCACCCGTCGCCCCGTCGGACCGTGCAAACGTCCTGCGGGATATCAACGATCTGCCCGACCCCGGCAGCGCGGCCTGGATCGAGGCTGCGACCGTTGCGATCATGGTCCGGCTGTAAGCGCGGTCCCGCCGGCAAGACACCAACACGGCCCGCCCGCAAGGCACTCACACGGCCCGCCTGCAAGGCGCAATCTGCCCGGGGCCGCTGCTTGCGTCACGCCCGGGCGGCCCTTGGCCAACCGCCGCAGGGGGCCAGACGGCGGGCCGCGTCCCCGCGCGCTGCGCCGGGCAAGGCTGGCCTCAGGGGGCGGATCCCGCCCCGCGGGCCGCGGCACCCGCATCGATCTGGTCCAGCAGCGCCTCGGCACAGCGTTCCACCAAATCGAGCGTGCCTTCGAAATCCCGCGTGTAATAGGGATCAGGCACAAAACCGTCATGATCATCGACCAAAGCATCGGTGAACAGCATCAGACGCGCCTTGCCATCCGGTAAACGCATGGCATCCAGTTGCGCGACATTGTCTGCATCCATCGCAACGATCAGGTCGAAGTCCCTGAAATCCTTAGGTGAAACCTGTCTCGCCCGCAGTGCGGACAAATCATAGCCACGCGCCTTCGCGGCGGATTGCATCGGCAGGTACGGCGGCTTGCCGATGTGCCACCCGGCCGTGCCCGCCGAATCGAGCACGAGGTCCAGACCCCGCTTTTCCGCTTTTGCGCGCACCACCCCTTCCGCCGACGGCGAACGGCAGATATTCCCGAGACAGACAAACAGTATGGAACGGATCATGACGCCCCCTAGTCTGCGTCCCAGAGTAGCCGAGAGGCCAGACGACACAATGACGAACCCCGACAAGATCGTGATCCTGACCGGCGCGGGCATCTCTGCCGAAAGCGGCCTGGGCACATTCCGCGACAAGGGCGGCATCTGGGAGAAACACCGGATCGAGGACGTCGCCGCCCCCGAAGCCTTCGCGCGCGATCCCGCCCGGGTGCACGATTTCTACAATCAGCGGCGCGTTCAGGCCGCCGGGGCCAGGCCGAACCCGGCCCATGACGCGCTGGCCCGGCTACAGGCGGACCATGACGGCGAGGTCATCATCGTGACGCAGAATGTCGACGATCTGCATGAAAAGGCCGGGGCCCGGGTGATCCACATGCATGGCACCTTGGCGGGGGCGCTTTGTGCCGCTTGCGGTCATCGCTGGCCGTCCCCGCCAAGGATGGCCGTGGGCGAACGGTGCCCGGCCTGCGATGCGCCCGCGGCCCGCCCCGACATCGTCTGGTTCGGTGAAATGCCCTACCGGATGGACGAGATCTTCGGCCATCTCGAAACCGCCGACATGTTCGTCGCCATCGGCACCTCGGGCCTAGTCTACCCCGCCGCGGGCTTCGTCGACGGGGCGCGCATGTCCGGCATCCGGACGCTCGAGATCAACCTCGACACGACCGGTGCCTCCGCGCTGTTCGACCAGACCCTGACCGGCCCGGCAAGCAAGGCCGTCCCCGCCTGGGTGGACGGCCTGCTGGCGCGGTAGTTGGGGTCAGTTCGACATCTTCATGGTGCCGTGACCGGACATCTGGCCACCCTTGCCCTGCATCCGCATGCCGCCATGCTCGGGCATGCGGATGCGGTCCACCGGCACCTCGAGCGCGACCGAGGTGCCATCCTCGAAGCCCAGCGTCACGGCAACCGTCTCGCCCTGCTCCAGCGTCTCGGTAAGCCCCAGGAACATGACGTGGTCGCCACCGCGTTGCAGCATGTGCGTCTCGCCCGGCGCGATCTCGATGCCGCCCTCGATCTCGCGCATCATCATCATGCCGTTCTCGTCCTCGATATGGGTGTGCAGCTCGATCCTCTCGGCAATCCCCGATTGCGCCGAGATCAGGCGCATCGGTGCGTCGCCGGTATTCTCGATCGCCATGAAGGCGGCACCGGTGACCGCCGTGGGGGCGGCGCTGCGGATATAGGCATCGCTGACCACGATCTCGGCGGTGGCGACAGATGCGGACAGGCTCAGCGCAAGCGCGCTGCCAAGCGTAAGTGTTCGAAACATCTGGGATCCTTTCCCGTTGATCTGACTTGCAAAAATGGATCAGATCAGGGTCGGGGGCCCCCGTGCCCGGGGCGTGCCGCGCCGCTGCCCGGCAAGGCGCCTGGTCTCGTCGGCATGCCGGACCCGCGCGTGGCGCAGCGCCACCACCATTTCCGACAGGTCCACCGCGGTATCGGCGAAGAACGCCAC
Source organism: Roseivivax sp. CAU 1753 (assembly GCF_054482575.1). Taxonomy (NCBI): domain Bacteria; kingdom Pseudomonadati; phylum Pseudomonadota; class Alphaproteobacteria; order Rhodobacterales; family Roseobacteraceae; genus Roseivivax; species Roseivivax sp. CAU 1753. The sequence goes on from NZ_JBTLRF010000003.1 coordinate 349,050, forward strand.
CACCGCATCGGGGCAAAGCTGGCTCTGCCGCACCGGCTTGCCATTGACGTCGAGCGTGATGGTCTGCCGCTCGAACCCGCCGCACAGCACGACCGTGCCCGCGACCGCCGGTGCCCCGCGCGCGATCGCCAGCTCCACGCTTGTCAGCGCGAGCAGGATGGCAAGAACGGGGGCTAGAACGGCACGCATTGTCATGGCTCGCTTGGTATCCGATGCACCGGTGAGGGCAAGGCGACAAAATGCGCCACCGGGCATCGCGCCAAATCCATCAAATCACGCATCCGCCGACCGGTTTTTGATACACCGCAAGGCAGGCGGGTGTTTTGTCGGTCAGTCTGATCCGGTCTTTTTCATGTGACGAGGTGCCCTGCATGACGAGTAAGACTGCCCGGATGTCCGCGCCGGTGCCCCGAAACGACGCGCTGCGCGTCAGTGAACTGATCGACATCCTGCGCCTGGGTTGGCGCGATTTCCGGCGCGCTCCGGTCTACGGGCTGTTCTTTTCCGGTGTTTACGTGCTGATCGGCCTTGCCCTGATGCAGATCGGCGCGGGCCTGTTCACATGGACCCTGACCCTGTCGCTCGGCTTTCCGCTGATCGCGCCGTTCCTGGCGGTCGGCCTCTACGAGGTCAGCCGCCGCCTCGAACGCGATGAGCCGCTGACCTTTCCCGCCATTCTCGGGGTGATCTGGCGCGAACGCACGCGGCAAATCCCCTGGGCAGGTGCGGTGATCGTGATCTATTTCCTGTTCTGGTCGTTCTTCGCCCACATGCTGTTCGCGCTGTTCATGGGGCCCTCGGCGATGACCGGGCCGCCGGACGACCTTGCCACCTATCTGTCGGGGCCGGGCCTGTCGCTGCTGCTGGTCGGGATGGGGTTCGGCGCGCTCTTCGCCTTCCTGTTGTTCAGCCTGACGGTGGTCAGCCTGCCGCTGCTGCTTGACCTTGAGGTCGATTTCGTCACCGGGATGCGGCTCAGCCTGAACCTCGTGCGCACCAATCTTTCGGTGATGCTGGTCTGGGCCATGACGATCTCGGGCCTGACCTTCCTGGCGCTGCTGCCCTACTTTCTCGGGCTTTTCATCGTGTTGCCGGTTCTGGGCCATGCCACCTGGCACCTCTACCGCCGCACCATCACCACAGCCTGACCGACATATGAAAACAGCCCCGGCCAATGGCTCGGGGCTGTCACGGTCTTCAGGTTTTCGACGGTTCGGTCACACCAACCCGGTCACGCCAACCCGGCAACGCCGTGTCGCTCACGCCTCGGCGGTCTGCGCCTTGGCGATCTCTTTCTTGACCTTGCGCGCGTTGGCGGACAGCTCGACGTCCTTCGCCTTGGCCAGGAACTTGTCCAGACCACCGCGGTGATCGACAGTGCGCAGCGCCGCCGCCGAGATGCGCATCTTGATGCCGCGCCCGAGGGTCTCGGACTGCAGCGTCACGTTGTTCAGGTTCGGCAGGTAACGGCGCCGGCTTCTGTTGTTTGCGTGGCTGACATTGTTGCCAACCATCGGGCCCTTACCGGTCAGTTCGCACACGCGCGACATGGGTTCATCCTCGTCAATGTCAGGGCGAAAGCACCGGATCCCCGATCGTTTCCGCCATATGTGAAAAGGGCGCCGCTATGGGCCGCGCCCGGAATCTCGTCGCGCTTCTCTAGGCAAGCGCGCCGATGGCGTCAAGTCCCGCCTGCACGCCCGACGCCCTAGCGCTGCAGATAGGTGGTCAGCAGCTCGTCCGCCGCCGCCGCCGCCGTCAGCGCGCCCGCCTCGACCTGACCGGCAAGCCGCGCCATCGCCCCCTTGACCGGCTCGCGCTTGAGCGTCGACAAGAGCGCCTCGCGCACCTCCGCCTCGAACCAGTAGCGCGCCTGATGCGCCCTCCGTCCAGCCCAGTGCCCGGTCTCGCGACGCCAGTCCGCCAGCGCGGTCATCTCGTCCCAGGCCGTCGCCAGCCCCTGCTCCTCGACCGCCGAAACCGTCAGCGCCTTGGGAAAGCCCTCGGGGTCCTGAGGCCGCTTGCGCAACAGCCGCAGCGCGCCCGCGTAATCCGCGCAGGTCCGCGTCGCCGTCGCCTTCAGCGCGCCATCCGCCTTGTTGACCAGGATGATATCGGCCATCTCCATGATGCCGCGCTTGACCCCCTGCAACTCGTCGCCGCCCGCGGGCGCCAGCAGCAGCACGAACAGATCCGAAAGCTCCGACACCACGGTCTCGGATTGTCCGACCCCGACCGTCTCGATCAGGATCACGTCGAACCCCGCCGCCTCGCAAAGCGCGATCGCCTCCCGGGTGCGCCGCGCCACACCGCCCAGATGCGACTGGCTGGGCGAGGGCCGGATGAAGGCGCCGGGGTCGCGCGCCAGACGTTCCATCCGCGTCTTGTCACCCAGAATCGACCCGCCCGACCGCGCCGAGGACGGATCGACCGCCAGCACCGCCACCCGCAACCCCTGCGCCGTCAGCATCATGCCGAACGCCTCGATGAAGGTGGATTTTCCCACCCCCGGAGTGCCCGACAGCCCGATCCGCATCGCCTCGCGCCCGTGGCCCGCATCCTTGAGCCGCTGCAACAGCGTCACCGCTTGCTTGCGATGATCCGCCCTGCCGCTCTCCACCAGCGTGATCGCCCGCGACAGGGCGCGCCGCTCGCCCGCCAGGACGCCTGTGCACAATGCCTCGATATCCATGCTGCCCCTCGCCTGTTCCGGCGTCAGGTCTGACGCCCGGCGGCCCGGTTGTCCAGCGCCCACTCCGGCGCAAGACCGCCGCCCACCGCGGCCCCCCAGGCCTCACGATCGGACCCGAAATACTCCGGGGAGCGCGAGGGGCAGGCCCCTCGCCCCTACCCCCTCCGCTTGGCCCGCAAGGTCGGATCGGCGGCGCGCGGGTCCTCCGGCCAGGGATGTTTCGGATAGCGCCCGCGCATGTCCTTGCGCACATCCGCGTAAGAGCTGTCCCAGAATCCCGGCAGGTCCATGGTGGTCTGCAACGGATGGCCGCCCGGCGACAACAGCGTCACCCGCAGCGGCTGGTTGCCGACCACCGGATGGCTGCGCTGTCCGAACATCTCCTGCAGGCGCAGCGCGATCTCCGGGGCGGCGCCGGAATAGTCGATCGGAATGCGGCGGCCCAGCGGCGTGGTGAAGACCCCCGGCACGCGGCGATCCAGCGCCTGGCGCTGCGCGTGATCCAGCCGCGCCTCGAGGGCGGGCAACAGATCGAAGCGCTTCCAGTCCTCGGCGCTGCGCACCCCCCCGAGATAGGGCAGCAGCCACGCCTCCAGCGTCCCGAGCAGCCCGGCCTCGTCCATCGCGGGCAGGTCCAGTCCGCTGGCCAGTCCGATCGCCCCCCGCGCCAGAAAGCGCGCCGCCCGGGCACTCGGCCGCAGGCCCAGCTCGCGCACCCCGTCCAGCATCGCCGCCGCCACCGCCGCCTCCGGCGCATCCGTCCAGACCCGGTCATCCAGCGCGATCTCGCCCAGCTGCTCCCGCCGCCGCGCCACCACGCGCCCGGTGCGCTTCGACCAGCTGCAGGTCTCGGTCCAGACGATGCGCCCGGCAAAGATCTCGCGCAGCTCGGCCTCCTCGATCCGCACCGCCTGGCGGATCCTTGCCTCGCGCGGATTGCCGTCAAGATCGGTGGCCACGATCAGCCGCGCCGCCGCCATCGGGTCGTCATCGGCCATGCAGGCACCCTTGCCGCCCGACAGCTGATAGCGCGCCGCATCGCCCTTGCGGCGCAGCCCGATCCGGTCGGGATAGGCCAGCGCCGCCATCTGCGCCGGGCCAAGATCGGTCTCGCCCTTCGCCGCGCGCGCCAGCCGACGCGCCTCCACGCGCACCCGCTCCAGCGTCGCGCGGTGCGGGGCAAGACCCCGCGCTTCGGCAAAACGCTTCGGGCTCTCCACCGCCTCCAGCCGCAGCATCAGATCGACCGGCGCGCCCCGCAGCGGGTCGCGCTCCGCGAGAAGCGCCGCCAGGGGCGCCGAGCCGCGCCCCGCCACAGCCAGCATATGCGCCAGCCTCGGATGCAACGGCATCGCCGCCATGGCGCGCCCATGTTCGGTCACCCGTCCCTTGCGATCCAGCGCACCCAGCGCCCGCAGCAGCTCCCGCGCTTCCGCATAGGCACCGGGATTGGGCCGGGTCAGAAACGGCAGATCCTCCGGCCCCGCCCCCCAGACCGCCAGTTCCAGCGCCAGACCCGCCAGGTCCGCCACCTCGATCTCGGCGGGGGCAAAGCCCGGCAAGGCCCCCTCCTCGCCCTTGGTCCAAAGCCGGTAGGACACCCCCGGGGCCACCCGCCCCGCGCGCCCCGCCCGCTGGGTCGCCTCCGCCTTCGACACCGGCTCCGTCACCAGCCGCGACATGCCAGAGCCGGGATCGAACCGCGCGCGCCGCGCCAGCCCCGCGTCGATTACGACGCGGATATCCTCGATGGTCAGCGACGTCTCGGCGATCGCGGTGGCCAGCACGATCTTGCGCCCCTCCGCCTCGGGCCGGATCGCCGCACGCTGCGCGGCAAAGTCCATCGCCCCGTAAAGCGGTCGCAGATGGCAGCCCTCGGGCAACCGGTCCCTCAACCCCGACTCCACGCGGCGGATCTCGCCCTCCCCGGGCAGAAACACCAGCACGCCGCCTTGGGTCTCGGACAGCGCCTGCAAGACGGTGTCGACCACCGCTGCCTCGCGCCGCCGGGCCCTGGGCAGGGGCGCATCCCGCCAGCGGGTCTCGACCGGAAAGCTGCGCCCCTCCGAGCTCACCACCGGCGCATCCATCAGCGCCGCCACCGGTTCCGCGTCCAGCGTCGCCGACATCGGCAACAGGATCAGGTCGTCGCGCAGCGCCTCCGCCACCTCGAGACACAGCGCCAGCCCCAGATCGGTGTTGAGCGAACGTTCGTGAAATTCGTCGAACAGCACCGCCCCGATGCCCGTCAGGCCCGGGTCCGATTGCAGGCGGCGGGTCAGGATGCCCTCGGTGACCACCTCGATCCGGGTGGCCGCGCTGACCTGCGCCTCGCCCCGGATCCGGTAGCCGACGGTGCGCCCCACCGGCTCGCCCAGGGTCGCGGCCATGCGCTCGGCGGCGGCGCGTGTCGCCAGGCGGCGCGGCTCGAGCACCAGGATGGTGCCGTCGGTCAGGCCCGCCTCGAGGATCGCCAGCGGCACGCGCGTGGTCTTGCCCGCCCCCGGCGGGGCCTGCAACACCGCGCGCCCGGCCTCGCGCAACGCCGCCAGCAACGCCGGGATTGCCGCGTCGATGGGCAGCCGCGTCATCGGTCCCGCAGCGGCAGGATTTTATCTAAAATCCTGCACCCGCTCACTGGCCCAGACACCAGCGCATGATGGCCTTCTGCGCGTGCAGCCGGTTCTCGGCCTCGTCCCAGATCACCGAATTCGGCCCGTCCATCACCTCCGAGGTCACTTCCTCCTCGCGATGCGCGGGCAGGCAATGCATGAACAGCGTGTCGGGTTTCGCGGCCTCCATCAGTCGCTGGTTGACCTGGTAGGGGCGCAGCATGTTGTGCCGCCGCTCGCGCGCGGATTGCGCGTCATGCATCGACACCCAGGTATCGGTGACGATCAGATCGGCCCCCTCGACCGCCCGCATCGGGTCGCGCTCGATGGTGATCTCCGCGCCCTTGTTGCGCGCCAGCCCGACGAACTCCATTTCCGGGTCCAGTTGCACCGGCCCGGTGAAGGTCAGGTTGAAGCCCAGCTGCCCCGCCGCGTGCAGCCAGGACGAACAGACGTTGTTGCCGTCACCGGACCAGACGACCTTCTTGCCCGCGATCGGGCCGCGATGCTCCTCGAAGGTCAGCACATCCGCCATGATCTGGCAGGGATGGGTACGGTCCGTCAGCCCGTTGATCACCGGCACGCTGGCGAATTCCGCCATCTCGGTCAGCACGCTTTCGTCGAAGGTGCGGATCATGATCAGATCGACAAAGCGCGACAGCACGCGGGCGGTGTCGGCGATGGTCTCGCCATGCCCGAGCTGCAGGTCGCCCCCCGACAGCACCATCGTCTCTCCGCCCATCTGGCGCACGCCGAGGTCGAAGGACACGCGTGTCCGGGTCGAGGGCTTCTCGAAGATCAGCGCCACCATGTGCCCGGCCAGCGGCTGCTCCGCGTCGGGCGTGGCCTTGGGGGCCCCTCCGCGCGCGGTCTTGATGCGCAGGGCGGCATCGAGCATCGACCGCAGATCGGCGGGGTCGGTGGTGTGGATATCGAGGAAATGCTTCATGGCGTCTTCTTTTCTCTGGCGGTGACGCGGGCGCAATCGGCCCTTCACCGAAATTCATGCGGACCGGTCAGGCCCCGACCGGTTCAAGCGATGCCGCCGCGCGATCGAGCCGGGCAATGGCCTCGCCGATCTCGTCCTCGGACAGCGTCAGCGGCGGCAGCAGGCGGACCACGTTATCCGCCGCGGGCACGGTCAGCACGCCCTCGGCGATCCCGGCCTTGACCAGATCGGCATTGGTCACCCGGCATTTCAGGCCCAGCATGAAGCCCGATCCGCGCACCTCCTCGAACACCTGCGGATGCGCCGCGACCAGCCCTTCCAGACGTTGCCGCAATAGCGCCGCGCGCCGGTTCACCCCGTCAAGAAAGGCCGGCTCCGACACGATCTCCATGACCTTGCAGCCCACCGCGCAGGCCAGCGGGTTGCCGCCATAGGTCGAGCCATGCGTGCCCGCCACCATGCCCGACGCCGCCGCTTCGGTGGCCAGCACCGCGCCCAGCGGGAAGCCGCCGCCGATGCCCTTGGCGATCATCATGATGTCGGGGGTCGCCCCGGACCACTCATGCGCGAACAGCTTGCCGGTGCGGCCCATGCCGCATTGCACCTCGTCATAGATCAACAGCGCGCCGGTCTCGTCGCAAAGCGCGCGCAGCCCCTTGAGGCAGTGATCGGGCACCGGACGGATGCCGCCCTCGCCCTGCACCGGCTCGATCAGCACCGCCGCGGTCCGGTCGGTCACCGCCGCTTTCAGCGCGTCGTGATCGCCGAACTCCAGATGCGTGAAGCCCGGCAGCAGCGGCCCGAACCCCTTGGTCATCTTCTCCGAACCCGCCGCCGCGATGCCGGCGGACGACCGCCCGTGGAACGACCCCGAAAAGGTGACGATTTCCGTGCGCTCGGGCCGGGCGTTGTCCGGCGTCCCCGCTGGGCTGCCCGCAGGCGAATCCTCTTGCGCTCCCGCTTCGCTGCTTGAGCGCGCATCCTTTTGCGCTACCGCTTCGCTGCTTGAGCGCGCATCCTCTTGCGCTACCGCTTCGCTGCTTGAGCGCGCCCGATCATACCAGTATTTCCGCGCCATCTTCACCGCCAGCTCGCAGCTTTCCGTGCCCGAATTGGTGAAGAACACCGTGTCCGCGAACGTCGCCGCCACCAGCGCATCGGCCAGCGCCTGCTGCTGCGGGATCTGGTAAAGGTTCGAGACGTGCCACAGGGTGTGCGCCTGCTCGGTCAGCGCCTCGACCAGCGCCGGATGCGCGTGCCCCAGCGCATTGACCGCGATCCCGGCGCCCAGGTCCAGAAACCGTCGGCCATCCGCCTCGATCAGCCAGCTGCCTTCGCCCTTCACGAACGAGAGCGGCGTGCGGTTATACGTCGGAAGGACGGACGGGATCATGGACGTCTCCTGGATACGAAAGGCACAGAGGTGCCAAGGGCACCGGGCCAAGTCAAGTTTTTGAACGGGAAATGATGGCTGGACAGACAGATAACCCGCAGCGCTGTCGCCGCGGTCGGTGCGGGGCCTAGAGGCCGCGTCGGAAGATGCCTGTCCCTGTCATGCGCAATCCAATAGCGCGCACCGCGAAAGTCGGCAAGAGGCAGACTGGGTGGATTCCGGTCGTCCGCCGCGCCAGCGATGAAACTGGGTCGTTTGAGGGGAAGCTTACGTTGCGATGGCATTGAACCCGGTTTTTTCTCAAAATCACCGGTTGACCGTGCCTATCGCGAAAGAGAAGTGCCGATTTCGCGTTCCGGGCGCTGGCAGATAATCTACCGCTGCAACACCCCGTCAAGGCGTAGCGAAAAAAGACGCCGTTCAGGCAGGCCGCAGCTGAGTTACTCGAACGAATGAGGCTGCAGTGGAGCCGATCCAAACGGACAAGGCTTGCCTATTAAATGGTGCCGCCGCCCCTCTTTTCGCAGGCGGCGGCTTTGTGTCAGCGCTCGGACACCGACGATTGATAAGCCTCAAGATCCGAGATCAGCGCCGTCCCGGTCGGGGCATCGTTGCGCATACAGAACTCGGCCCAGACCGCGCCGAAGGGCAGGTCCTTGAATTCTTCTGTCAGCATGAAACGCGTGGTGAAATCGAGTCCCTCTTCCGCCTTGCGCAATTCGTCGAGCGGCAGAAGCAAAGCGCGCAAAAGTGCCTTTTGCATGTTGCGGGTGCCGATCACCCAGGCGGCGGTACGCGAGATCGTGGCGTCGAAGAAATCCAGCCCGATATGGGTGCGCCCCAGCAGATCGGCCGTGACCAACTCGTTCGCCATTGCCTGGATGTCGTCGTTCAGCAGGATCACGTGATCGCTGTCCCAGCGCATCGGGCGGCTTACGTGCAAAAGAATTTCGTCGACCGACAACGCCACGGAGGACAGCTTGTCCGCGACGTTCTCGGTCGGGTGGAAATGGCCCATGTCGAGGCACAGGACCGTCCCCTTGCGGATCGCATATCCCATATAGAATTCGTGGCTGCCGATGGTGCAGGCCTCGACGCCGATGCCGAAGAGCTTGCTTTCCACCGCGTCGAGCATCTTCGACTTGTCCTGCTCCGGCGCGAGCATCTCGTCCAGCGAGGCCTCGAGCCTGCGCCGCGCCGCCATCCGGTCGATGGGGACGTCCTTGTAGCCGTCCGGCACCCAGATGTTGTTGACCGTCGGGCTGCCCAGTTCCGCACCCACCTGCGCGGCGATGTCGCGCGAGCGCTGCCCGTGCTCGATCCAGAAGTCCCGGATACCTTTGTCAGGATGAGACAGGGTCAGGTTGTCGTCGGCCTTTTCATGGGCAAAGAAGGTCGGATTGAAGTCCAGCCCGATGCCCTGCGCCTTCGCCCAGTCCACCCAGGGCGCAAAATGCTTGTATTCGATTTCGTCCCTGTCCGGCGTCTCGTCGGTATCCAGATACATCGCATGCAGGTTCAGCCGGTGCGATCCGGGGATCATCGAATAGGCAAACTCCAGATCGGCGCGCAATTCGTCCGGGGTGCGGGCGCGGCCCGGGTAATTGCCCGTCGCCTGGATGCCGCCGCCGGATGTTCCGGTCTTCCTCTCAAAACCCACCACGTCATCACCTTGCCAGCAGTGCGTGGAAATCGGGATGTCCTGCAGCCGGTCGATTGCGGCTTCGGTGTCGATCCCCCAACCGGCGAACTGCGCCTTGGCGCTGTCATAAGTGCTCATTGTCTGTCCTCCCGTGGCGCGGTTCAGCGCGTGAACGCCTGAACGTTGCCGGCATCCACATTGAGGATGTTGCCGGTGGATTTCGCCGAGAGGTCAGAGGCCAGGAAATAGGCGGCTTCCGCGATATCCTCGGGCAGCACCGAACGCTTCAGCATCGAGCGCTGGCGATACATCTCCTCGAGCCCCTCCTTGTCGGTGCCATATGTCCCGGCGCGCTGTTCCAGCCAGTCACCTTCCCAGATCTTCGATCCGCGCAGCACCGCGTCGGGGTTGACCACGTTGACCCGGATGCCGGCCTCCGCCCCTTCGAGCGCGAGGCAGCGGGCGAGGTGAATCTCGCTTGCCTTTGCGGTGCAGTAGGCGGCGGCATTGGGGCTGGCGGCGAGGCCGTTTTTTGACGCGACAAAGACCACCGCGCCGCCCATGTTCTGCACCCGCATCAGCTTGAAGGCTTCGCGCGAGACGAGGAAATAGCCGGTGGACAAGATGTCCATGTTCTTGTTCCAGAGCGCCAGCGAGGTCTCCTCGATCGGCGCCGAGGAAGCGATTCCGGCATTGGACACCAGGATGTCGACCCCGCCGAATTCCACAGCCACCTCGTCATAGGCCCGCGCCACGGCACTCTCGTCGGTAACATTCATGTTGACCGTGCGCACCACGTCGCGGCCATAGCGCCCCGTCAGGTTCTCCGAGGTCGCCGCCAGCGCCTCGTCGTTGATGTCGGCCAGCATGACGCAGGCGCCTTCGCGCAGATAGCGCTCCGCCGTGGCCGCGCCGATACCGCCTGCCCCGCCGGTCACCAGGGCCACCCGTCCGGCCAGCGATTTCGGCTTGGGCATGCGTTGCAGCTTGGCCTCTTCCAGAAGCCAGTATTCGATATCGAAGGCCTCCTGCTCGGGCAGGCCGGTGTATTCGCTGACCGAGGACGCCCCGCGCATCACGTTGATCGCATTGACGTAGAATTCACCGGATATCCGGGCCGTCGCCTTGTCCTTGGCAAAGGTGATCAGCCCGACGCCAGGAACAAGATAAACCACCGCATTGGGGTCGCGCAGCGCGGGGCTATCATCGTGCTTGCAGCGGTCGTAATAGGCTTTGTAATCCTCGCGGTAGGCTTCGATCTGCTTTGGCAGCCCTGTCAGCACCTCATCAAGATTGCCCTTGGCCGGGTCGAAGTTCACCACCAGCGGGCGGATTTTCGTGCGCAGAAAGTGGTCTGGGCAGGAAGTGCCCAGCGCCGCCAGTGGCTCCATGTTCTTTGCATTGACGAATTCAAGCACCGCATCGCTGTCGTTGAAATGGCCGACCATGTGCTGGTTGCCGGAAACGAACCCACGGATCGCGGGCATCAGGCGGGCCGCCACGGCGCGGCGCTCTGCCTCGGACAGGCTCTGGTATTTCGCGCCGCCAAATGGGGCGACGCCTTCGGTCCGCTCTGCAAGCCATTTCGTGGCAACGTTGATCACCTCGATCGTCTTGTCATAGCAAGCCTTGGCCGTGTCGCCCCAGGTGAAAAGCCCGTGGCTTTCCAGCACGACGCCATCGGCCTCGGGGTTTTCCTCGCAGAACTTGCCCAGCCACAGCCCCAATTCGTAACCCGGCTTTTTCCATGGCAGCCAGCCGATCTTGTCGCCAAAGATCTCTTGCGTCAGGTCTTTGGAATTCTTCGATGCGGCAATGGCGATGATCGCATCGGCGTGGACGTGATCAACGTGCTTGCGCGGCACATAGGCATGCAGAGGCGTGTCGATCGAGGCGGCGCGCGGGTTCAGCTTGTAGGTGCAATGCGGCAGGTAGCCCACCATCTCGTCTTCGAAGTCCACCCCGCGATAAAGCCCCTTCAACGCCTCCAACTTGTCCATGTAGAGCGTGGCGAAACCGTCCATGGTGATCGAGCCGATATCACCGCCCGAGCCCTTGACCCAAAGCACCTCGACCTCTTGGCCTGTGAGCGGGTCGACCTCCATGACCTTGGCCGACGTATTGCCACCGCCATAATTGGTCACCCGCTTGTCGGCACCCAGGATATTGGAGCGATAAAGCAGCAGCTCCGATTCGCTTTTCCCGGCGGCCTCAGCCTCGTTCCAGCGGTTCTCAAGAAGCTGCGTTTCAACGGTTTTCAGCATGGTGTCCTCCCATATGGCGCCGCGCGCCCTGCATGATGGCTTGGGTCAAACACTGCTGCCTTGCATCGCTCAAGTCAATCATTTTCGATCATCACCAATCATTCTGCGGCGCGGAATGATTGTTTGTGATTATTTATGATTGACAGAATGGGGGGATTCGCGGAATGTGAGCGACCAAGGGAGGACGACATGCACGAAACAGAACGCCACAGGATCATTCTTTCCGCCGTTCAGGATCGCCCGATGGTGACGGTGGCCGACATGTGCAACCTGACCGAAGCGTCCGAGGCCACGATCCGACGCGACATCGCCGCGCTGCATGTACAAAAGAAACTGCGCCGTGTCCGTGGCGGCGCCGAAGCGATCACCCCGCCGCAGTTCGTGGGCCTGGCCGGACGACCGTTTTCCGTGAACCAGACGATGCAAAGTCGCCAGAAACAGGCAATTGCCCGGGCGGCGGTCGATCTGTGCGAAGACGGAGACTCGATCATCATCAACGGTGGCACCACGACGTTCCAGATGGTGCATCCGCTGGCCTCGCGCCGCTGCCAGGTCTTCACCAACAGCTTTCCGATCGCCGAGCACCTGCTGAAGCATTCCAAGAACACCATCATGTTGTCCGGTGGCGCGATCTACCGCGAACAGAACATTATTCTGTCGCCCTTCGACAATGATGTGACGCGGAATTTCTATGCCAAGCGGATGTTCATGGGCGCTCAGGGGCTTGGACCCATCGGGCTGATGGAGGCAGACCCGCTGCTGATCCAGGCGGAACAGAAGCTGATCGGCCAGGCCGACGAGCTGGTGGTCCTGGTCGACAGCACGAAGTTCGACAACCGTTCCAGCCTGGTGCTTTGCCCGCTGGCCCGGATCGACACGGTGATCACCGACGAAGGCATCACCGATAAGGCCGCCGCCATGTTGGAGGCCGCCGACGTCAAGCTGATCGTCGCGCAATCGGGCGCGGCGCAGGAAGAGGATGAAGCGGCCTCGTAGACCCGCCTCAACATTCATGTTTTTTGGGAGGAGACCATCATGAAACGTCGTAATTTCACCAAACTCGCACTGGGCCTTGGCCTTGGCGCATCGCTCATGGGCACATCGGCCATGGCGCAGGACAACATGCGCATCGCGCTGGTGGTCAAGGCGCTTGGCATCGGCTTTTTTGAAGCCGCAAACAAGGGCGCGGAAGAGGCCGCTGCCGAGCTTGGGAATGTGGAGATCATCTACACCGGCCCGACCGATACCACCGCCGAAGGCCAGATCGAAGTGATCAACTCGCTGATCGCGCAGAACGTCGATGCGATTGCCGTGTCGTCCAATGACACCGACGCGCTGGTGCCGACGCTGAAGAAGGCCATGCAGCGAGGAATTACCGTGATCTCCTGGGATAGCGGCGTCGCCGAGGAAGGCCGTCAGGTCCACCTGAACCCTTCGTCGAACGCGCTGATCGGCAACATGATCATCAAGCTGGCGGCTGATCACCTGCCCGACGGCGGCCAGGTCGCGCTGCTCTCGGCCACCACAACCTCGACCAACCAGAACATCTGGATCGAGGAGATGACCAAGGTGATGGGCAACTATCCCGGCATCGAGGTGGTCTCGACCGTCTATGGCGACGATCTGGCCGACAAGTCCTATCGCGAGGCGCAGGGCCTCATGCAGTCCTACCCTGATCTGGATGCGATCATCGCGCCAACCTCGGTGGGCATCGTGGCTGCGGCGCAGGCGGTGGAAGACGCTGGCAAGATCGGTGAGGTCAACGTGACCGGACTCGGGCTGCCGTCCGAGATGGCGGGCGCCATCGAGAGCGGCGCATCCAAGAGCTTTGCCATCTGGAATCCGATCGACCTGGGCTATTCGGCGGCGATGATCGCGCATGCGCTGGCCTCGGGTGAGGCGACCGCCGAGCCGGGCGCCGAGATCTCCATCGGGCGCATGGGGACGATCACGCTGGACGAGACGAACTCCGCCGCGATGGCCGATCCCTTTGTCTACGACAGCTCGAACATCGACGAGTTCAAGTCGATTTTCTGATCATCGGACCGCTTTGTGCGGTCCGGCCAACTGGGGGGCTTTGCCCCCCGGACCCCCCAGGGGTATTCAAAAAAGAAGAAGGGCTGATCGCATGTTGATGCAGACCAAGGCCAAGACGCCCGATGCGGTGACGGAAACGCCGGTGCTGGCCCTTGACGGGATCACCAAGACCTTTCCGGGCGTCAAGGCGCTGGATGGCGTGTCGCTGCGGCTTTATCCCGGACAGGTTACCGCGCTGATCGGGGAAAACGGTGCGGGCAAGTCCACTGTGGTGAAGACCCTGACGGGGATTTATCAGCCAGACGGCGGGGATATCCTTGTCGATGGGGAACCGACGCGCTTTCCCACTGCGCAGGACGCGGCCAAGGCCGGGATCACCGCAATCCATCAGGAAACGGTGCTGTTTGATGAGCTTTCGGTCGCCGAGAACATCTTTCTGGGGCACGCGCCGCGCGGGCGGTTCGGGCTGATCGACTGGGCCGCGATGGAGTCCAAAGCGTCCGAGATTTTGCGCGGTATCGGGGCGGAGATCGATCCCTCCCACAAGCTGCGCGATCTCGGGATCGCCAACAAGCACCTCGTGGCGATTGCCCGGGCGCTCTCGATCGACGCGCGTGTGGTGATCATGGACGAGCCCACGGCGGCGCTGTCGCACAAGGAAATCCAGGAGCTTTACGAGCTGGTCGAGACGCTGAAGGCGCAAGGCAAGGCGATCCTCTTCATCAGCCACAAGTTCGACGAGATTTTCCGCATCGCCGACCGCTACACGGTGTTCCGCGACGGCCAGTTCATCGGCGATGGCAACATCGCCGATGTGACCGAGTCCGATCTGGTCAAGATGATGGTCGGGCGCGATGTCAGCCAGATCTTTCCGACCCGGACCAACCCCCCCGGCGACGAGGTTCTGCGTGTCGAGGGCATGAGCCATCCGACCGAGTTTGCCGATATCGGTTTTTCCCTGAAACGTGGTGAGATCCTCGGGTTCTACGGCCTGGTTGGCGCGGGCCGTTCGGAATTCATGCAGGCGCTGTTCGGCATCACCACGCCATCCGCCGGAAAGGTGACGATCGACGGCGCACAGGCCGAGATCCAATCGCCCGCAGATGCGGTGGACGCGGGCATCGTTTACGTGCCCGAGGACCGCGGCAAGCAGGGCGCGATCACCGCCCTGCCGATTTTCCAGAACGTCACGCTGCCGTCGCTGGGCCGCACCTCGCACAAGGGGTTTTTGCGGATGGCCGAGGAATTCCAGCTGGCGCGGGAGTATACGCAACGGCTCGATCTGCGGGCAGCCTCGCTGGATACCGCCGTCGGCAACCTGTCGGGCGGCAACCAGCAGAAGGTCGTCATTGCCAAGTGGCTGGCGACGCAGCCCAAGGTCATCATCCTCGACGAGCCGACCAAGGGCATCGACATCGGCTCCAAGGCCGCGGTGCATGAATTCATGGCGGAACTGGCCGCCGAGGGTCTGGCTGTCATCATGGTCAGTTCCGAGATTCCCGAGATCCTCGGCATGTCGGACCGCGTCATCGTGATGCGCGAAGGCCGCATGGTCGCGGAACTGGCCGGTGACGCTCTGACCCCCGAAACGCTTGTCCGCCACGCGGCGGGGATATGAGGACATGATGCTGCAACGATTGATAACCTCGCGCGAGGCGCTTTTGCTGGGCGCCATAGGCGTGCTTCTGGCGCTGATCGCCACCCGGTTTCCGGGCTTCGTGACACCCGCGAACCTGGCTGACGTGTTCAACGACACCTCGCCGCTGATCCTGTTGGCCATCGGCCAGATGATCGTGATCCTGACCAAGTGCATCGACCTCAGCGTCGCCGCCAACCTGGCGCTGACCGGCATGGCGGTGTCGATGATCAACCTCGCCTTTCCGGGACTGCCGGTAGCTCTGATCCTCGTGATCGCCATCGCGCTCGGCGCTTTGATGGGCATGTTCAACGGCATCCTCGTGTGGAAGCTCGACATCCCGCCGATTGTCGTGACGCTGGGCACGATGACCATCTTCCGCGGCATCATCTTCCTGATTTCCGACGGCAAATGGGTCAACAGCCATGAGATGAGCCCGGCCTTCAAGGCCTTCCCACGCTTCGAGTTTCTTGGCCTGCCGATGCTGAGCTGGACCGCGATTGTGGCGGTGATCGTCTTTTCCGTGGTCATGTCGCGGACCACGCTGGGCCGGGCGGCCTATGCGGTGGGCGGTAATCCCCATGCCGCTACCTATACCGGGATCGACGTGGGGCGGACGCAGTTCTGGGCCTTCACCATCTCGGGCGCTTTGGCGGGACTGACGGGCTACCTCTGGGTGTCGCGTTATGCGGTGGCCTATGTCGACATCGCCGGCGGGTTCGAGTTGGACGTCGTGGCGGCCTGCGTGATCGGCGGCATCTCCATCGCGGGCGGCATCGGCTCGGTTGGCGGGGCGCTTCTGGGCGCGCTGTTCCTCGGGGTCATCAAGAACGCCCTGCCGGTGATCAATGTCTCGCCCTTCTGGCAACTGGCGATCTCGGGCGGTGCGATCATCATCGCGGTGGCGGTCAATGCGCGGGCTTCGCGCACCAAGGGCCGGATCATCCTCAAATCAGCGGAGCACGCGGCATGACCGATACAACCCGTTTCATCCCCGACCGGCTGCAATCGCCGTTCCAGAAACGCCTGAAGAGCTGGGAGGCGCTGCTGCTGCTGGTGGCCATCGGTATATTCGTCGCCAACAGCTTTGCCTCGCCCTATTTCCTGAACGCCTGGAACCTCTCCGACGCGACTTTCAATTTTACCGAAAAAGCGATGATCGCCTTTGCCATGGCGCTGCTGATCATCTCGGGCGAGATTGACCTCAGCGTCGCCTCGATCATCGCACTTGCCTCGACCGCGATGGGTGCTGCGGTTCAGATGGGGGCGGGGACGCCGGTGCTGATCCTTGTGGGTCTCGGCACGGGCCTGCTCTGCGGTGCCTTCAACGGCGTGCTGGTGACGCGGCTGGGGCTGCCCTCTATCGTCGTGACCATCGGCACCATGAGCCTGTTTCGCGGCATTTCCTACATCGTGCTCGGAGATCAGGCCTTCCGCGGCTATCCCACCGATTTCGCGTTCTTCGGACAGGGCTATGTCTTCTGGGTGATCACCTTCGAGCTGGTGCTCTTTGCCATCATCGCAGTGATCTATGGCGTGATCCTGCACATGACCAACTTCGGCCGCGCGGTCTATGCCATCGGCAACAACCCCACGGGCGCGCTGTTCTCGGGCATTCGGGTGGCGCGGGTGAAATTCATCCTGTTTCTGCTGACCGGGTTGATGTCCGGGGTGGCGGCGATCTGCCTGACCTCGCGGTTGGGCTCGACCCGTCCCTCCATCGCAACGGGCTGGGAGCTGGAAGTGGTGACCATGGTGGTCCTCGGAGGGGTCAACATTCTTGGCGGCTCGGGTACCATTCCGGGCGTGGTGATCGCGGCCTTCGTGATGGGGCTTGTCACCTTCGGCCTGGGCCTTCTCAATGTACCAGGCATCGTGATGTCGATCGTGATCGGCGCGCTCCTGATCGGGGTGATCGCCCTGCCCCGGCTCTGGAAGATGTGGCGGGCATGATGGAAAAATACGCCTTCCGGATGCGGCTCAACCCGGGCTGCGAAGAGGAATACCGCAAGCGGCATGACGCGATCTGGCCGGAGCTGGTGGCGCTGCTGCAAGAGGCCGGGGTGTCGGATTACTCGATCCACCTCGACCGCGAAACGGGTCTTCTCTTCGCTGTGCTCTGGCGCACGGAGGATCACGGGATGGAGGCGCTGCCGGAACACCCGGTGATGCGCAGATGGTGGGCGCACATGGCCGACATCATGGAGACGCATCCCGACAATGAACCGGTGGCCGTGCCGCTGGAATGCGTCTTTCACATGCCATGAGCCACGTCGCCGTCATCGACATCGGCAAGACCAATGCCAAGCTTGCACTGGTCGACCTGTCCGACTTGTCGGAAATCGCCGTTATCACCCGCCCCAACCGGGTGCTCGACGGCCCGCCTTATCCGCATTTTGACGTCGAGGGGCATTGGGCCTTCCTGCTGGACGGGCTCGCCCGATTTCACGCCGACCACGGCATCGACGCGATCTCGATCACCACGCATGGCGCCTGTGCCGCGCTGCTGAAGGCGGATGGCGGTTTGGCCGCGCCGATACTGGATTACGAGTGCGACGGCCCGGACGAGACGTCCGCCGCCTATGAAGCCCTGCGCCCGCCGTTCGACGAAACCGGCTCGCCCCGCCTCGCGGGCGGGCTGAACATCGGCGCGCAGCTTTTCTGGCAGTTTGCCGCCGACCCCGGGCTGCGTGAGCGCACGAAAACCATCGTGACCTACCCGCAATACTGGGGGCACCGCCTGACCGGCGTCGCCGCGACGGACATGACCTCTCTGGGCTGTCACACTGACCTGTGGAACCCGTACGAAGGGCGGTTCTCGACCCTGGTCGACCGGCTGGAGATTGCCGACAAGATCGCCCCCGCCCGCCGCTCGGCCGACATCCTCGGACCGATCCTGCCCGAGATCGCGACACGCACCGGGTTGCTCCCTGACACGCCGGTTCACTGCGGTATCCATGACAGCAACGCCTCGCTGCTGCCGCACATCCTGTCGCAGACCGCGCCGTTCTCGGTGGTGTCCAGCGGCACCTGGACCATTGCAATGTCTATCGGCGGGCAATCCGTGCCCCTCGACCCGGACAAGGACGTCCTGATCAACGTCAACGCTCAAGGCGCGGCGGTCCCCTCCGCCCGCTTCATGGGGGGGCGCGAACACGATCTTGCCACGGGCGGCCCTTACCCAGAGGCAACGCAGACCGCCTTGGCCGAGGTGCTCGACAAAGGCATCATGCTGACCCCCGCTGTGGTGCCCGAGACCGGCCCCTACCGCGGCTGCACCTCTCGCTGGGTCGGCCCGGAACCCCGGACAGGGAGCGGGGAACGCGGGGTTGCGGTCGCCTTCTATCTTGCATTGGTGACCAGACGTTGCCTCGAACTCGTCGGACATCGCGGCTCGATCATCGTCGAGGGACCATTTGCAAGGAACCGCGTCTACCTGCAGATGCTCTCCGTCGCGACAGGCTGCGACGTAGCCCCGATGGTCAGCGCAACCGGCACGAGCCAGGGCGCAGCGCTGCTGGTCAGCGGCTCCGTGATCTCTCAGAACGCGGCTGGATCTTCATCAGTCCCCCAGAAGCCGGAAACCGATCGGTGGGCGGAGTATGCAAGCCAATGGGCCGAGATTTGTTGCTGACAAATCCGTTCATTCCGCAGTCACGGCCAAATCTCCGAGCGAGATGGTTGGGGTGAGAATGTGGATTTTGTCACTCTCGGTTTTGGTGCCCTCGACTGTCTCCAGAATGACCCTGGCGGCAGTCTCGCCGATCTCGCGGCGGGCGGTGCGGGACGTGGCGATCTTCCCGGGGAACCCATCAAGAAGGCCCAGCCCGTTGAACCCTGCCAGAGCGACCGTGCCCGGAACGTCGATGTCCGCGGCGATACAATGGCACAACCCGCCAAAGGCGAGGTCGTCGTTGGAGAAATGGATGCAATCGAGGTCCGGTTGACGGGCCAACAGGTCGGCCGTCATGCGGCGCCCGCAGGCGATGGCCGATAGCGTGGCCTCATCGCCCTCCAGCTGGGACCCGTCGATTGTGTCGATGAAATCGAGGCCCTGGTCGCGCAACGCGTCTTGGAAGCCTTGTTTCCGCTTGGCGGCCCTGAGGTCCTTGTCGAGGTTACGCCCGGCGTATCCGAACCGCCGTCGGCCCGTCGCAAGAAGGGCGGCCGCCATGTCGCGCCCGGCCCCGGTCTGCGAGAACCCGACACAGGCATCCACCGGGTCGCCATCGCAATCCATGATCTGGACGATGGGAATTCCGGCGTCGGCCAGCAAGCTCCGCGTATCGTCCGGCTGGTCCAGCCCGGCGACGATCAGCCCGGCGGGACGCCATGACAGCATGTTGCGGATGATGTCGTATTCGGCCTCGGGATCGTAGTCGGTCACTCCGAAAACCGGTTGCAGCGTAGACCCCTTCAGGGCGTCGGTCACGCCGGACATGACCTGCGGAAAGACAATGTTGGACAGGCTGGGAACGACCACTCCGATCAGGTCGGTGCGCTTGCTGGACAGCGACGCGGCGAGGTGATTCCCGTAGTAGCCGATCTCGCGTGCGGCACGCTTCACCTTCTCGATATTGGCATCTGACACGTCCTTGTCGCCCCGAAGCGCGCGAGAGGCCGTCATTTTGCTGACACCTGCAGCAGCCGCGACATCCACCAAAGTCTTTCTTGTTTTCATGCGCTTGCTGCCCCTTCGCGGGTCGTTCCAACCCCTGATCCGGGTCTCAATCCCCGATTTCTCGATCCCGAGATGCACAACTCGGCGTTGACACAGCATTGCAGGATGTGGCACTGGTATCAATACCGGTACCGATACCGGTATCCATACCGGTACTGATATCAGTTCTACCGAAACCGGTCGAAACCGCGAATTGGAAAGAATTCGCACCGGCCATCACCAGCACCTGATCCGGGTGTCCAAAGGGGGGAAACCATGAAGACCCAATTCCTGAAAACCACCGTTGCCGGCGTTGCGATTGCCGCGTCGCTTTTTGCCACCGGCGCCTTGGCGCAAGAGTACCAGTGGACGTTCCAGACCTCGGCGCAGGCTGGCGACAACTTCTTCCCGATCGAGGAAGCCTGGGCCGATCGCGTCAACGAGCTTTCCGACGGTCGCATCGAAATCACGGTCGTGCCGGTCGGCACCGTGGTTGCGCATAACGAAACGCTTGACGCGGTGGGCGCCGGTATCCTGCAGGGCCACATCACCGACCCGTCGTATTTTTCGGGCAAGGACCCGGCCTTTGCCATGCTGGGCAACCTTGTCGGCGCATGGTCGGCACCCGAGCAGATGTTCGACTACATGGAGAACGGCGGCGGCAAGGAGCTTTTCAACGAGCTGGTGAACCCCTACGGGCTGCAGTTCCTCGGTGCATCGGCGACCGGTGTCGAGGCATTCCTGTCGACCAAGCCGCTTCATGGCGTCGATGACCTCAAGGGCATCAAGATGCGCGCACCCGAAGGCATGGTGCAGGAGGTCTTTGCCGCCGCAGGTGCGTCGCCGGTGAACCTGCCTGGCTCCGAGGTCTATACCGCGCTTGAAAAGGGCGTGATCGACGCGGCCGACTATACCGTGTTCTCGACCAACCACGCCCAGGGCATGCATGAATTCGCCAAGTACCCGCTCTATCCCGGGTTCCACTCGATGCCGGTCATCGAGGTATCCCTGAACAAGGCGATCTACGACGAGCTTCCGGAAGACCTTCAGACCATCCTGAACGAGTCGGTCTCGGTTTTTGCTCGGGACATGATCACGCAGCTCGAAGCTCAGAACGAGGTCGCTGTGGCCGAAGCCCAAGCCGATCCGGATATCACCGTGATCGATTGGTCCGACGAGGAGCGCGCCAAGTTCCGCGGCATTGCCAAGTCGCAATGGGCCAACTGGGCAGAACGCTCTGAGATGGCAGGCAAGGCCTATGAGAGCGTCACCGCCTACCTGACCGAAAAGGGCCTTCTGATCGAGTGATTGCCGCCTGACGGCAAGACCGGAAGGGGCCGGCCTCGGCCCCTTCGTTTTACACCATCCAGCTCACGTTCCGGGAGGGGACCATGGCACAACATGACGCGGCGATGACCGAAGCCGAAATCGAAGCGCAGCTTGAGGCGCTCAAAAGGGCCCATGAGGAAGACAGCGCCGGTCCTCAGAACGCGCTGGATCGCGGCATTATCACGGTTGGCACCGCATTCAGTTTCCTGTTTGCCATCGCGACGGTGATCTCGCTTTACGAGATCGTCATGCGATATTTCTTCAACGCCCCGACGATCTGGGCGCACGAAACGGTGATCGCGCTGATTGCGGCCTGTTACCTCTACGGTGGCATGCAGTGTCTTGCTGCCGATAAGCATATTCGCATCGGGTTGATCTATTTCAACACCAGCGGCGGCACGCGAAGGCTGCTGGATGTCGTGAACGGTCTGCTTGCGCTCTTCTTTGCCGTGGCGATTGCCTATGCGGCATACACGATGGTCGAAAAATCCTGGTGGACCCCGCAGGGTGACATCCGGCTTGAGCGGTCCGGGTCGGCGTGGAACCCGATCACGCCTGCCATTATCAAGATGATGCTCCTGATTACCTCGATTGTGCTGGCGATCCAGTCCGTCGGCCATATCTGGACCGCCTGGAAAGGCACCGGCTTCCGTCAAAGCGCCGGAGAGGCGCCGAGCAAGTTTGCCCTTGCCGCTATCGGGATCGTCTTTGGCATCCTGGTCATCGGCGGCTACCTGCTGTTTTCCCAAGGACGGGACCTGGGTATTCAGTCAGGCTCGTTCCTGCTGGTGGGCTCGATCATGATCCTGATCCTGACCGGGATCCCGCTGGCCTTCGTGACCGGGCTGATTGCAATCCTGTTCACCATCGCCTGGTTCGGGCCGATGGGCGTTCCGCTGGTTTCCAGCCGGATCTATTCGTTCGTCAACGAATACGTGCTTGTCGCCATTCCGATGTTCGTGCTGATGGCTTCGCTGCTGGACCGGTCGGGCATGGCGCGCGATCTCTATGATGCGATGCGTCTGATCGCGGGCCGGATCAAGGGCGGTGTCGCGGTTCAGACGCTTGTCGCCGCGGTCTTCCTTGCGGCCATCTCCGGCATCATCGGCGGCGAAATCGTCCTGTTGGGCCTGATCGCGCTGCCGCAGATGCTGCGGCTTGGATACAACCGGGCACTGGCCATCGGCACGGTCTGCGCCGGCGGCTCGCTTGGGACGATGATCCCGCCGTCGATCGTGCTGATCGTCTACGGGCTGACCGCCAGTGTCTCGATTGGCGATTTGTTTCTCGCCACCGTGACACCCGGGCTCATGCTGGCGTCGTTCTACATCATCTATATCCTCGTGCGCTGCTACGCGAACCCCGAGATGGGGCCGCCGATCTCGGATGAGGAGCTGGACATTCCGATGTCCGAGAAACTGCGCAAGATGCGGGGCGTGATCCTGCCGGTCGGCGTGGCGGTAACGGTTCTCGGTTCGATTTACGGCGGCATCGCCTCGGTCACCGAAGCGGCGGCGATGGGCGTGGTCGGTGTGTTCCTGTCGGCAGCGATCCGGCGCGAAGTGACATGGGAGCTGATCCGCGACAGCCTGAAACAGACGCTCGAGACCTGTGGCATGATCATCTGGATCGGTCTTGGGGCGGCGGCTCTGGTGGGTGTCTACAACCTGATGGGCGGCAACCGTTTCATCGAAAGCACCATCCTCGACAGCGGTGCCTCGCCTATGGTCATCGTGCTGATCATGATGGGCATCCTCGTGGTGCTGGGCCTCTTCATGGACTGGATCGGGATCGCGCTTCTGACCATGCCGATCTTCGTGCCGATCATCATCAAGCTGGGCATGGACCCGGTCTGGTTCGGCATCCTCTTCGCCATGAACATGCAGGTCAGCTATCTCTCGCCGCCCTTCGGCCCGGCCGCCTTCTACCTGAAGTCGGTGGCACCCAAGGACATGAGCCTGTCCGAGATCTTCCGCGCGCTGATCCCCTTCATCTGCATCCAGGTCGTGGCACTGGCCATTGTCCTGATGTTCCCCGACGTTGCCCTGTGGTTGCCCGAATGGGTCAAAGGAGACTGAACATGACTATTGCAAGCAAGAACGTCGCCGTCATCGGCCTGGGCTCGATGGGATATGGAATGGCCGCATCGGCGCTGCGTGGCGGGCACAAGGTCTGGGGCGGAGACATCAACCCCGACCAGGTGGCACGGTTCCAGGCAGAGGGGGGGCAGAGCAGCGCTCTGACCGAAGCCGCCGGAGAGCTGGACGCGGTCGCCGTGGTCGTGCTGAACGCCGCCCAGACCGAAAGCGTTCTGTTCGGTGAGGATGGCGTCGTGGCGAAGCTGAAGCCCGGATCGGTCGTTCTGGCCTGTGCCACCGTGCCGCCGGCCTTTGCCCGTGACATGGCGGCGCGCTGCCTTGAGACCGGGGTTTACTATCTTGATGCGCCGATCTCTGGCGGGTCGGCCAAGGCCGCCAGCGGACAGCTGTCGATCATGGCTTCGGGCACGCCCGATGCCTTTGCCGCCGCCCGGCCGCTCTTGGACAGCATCGCCCAAACGGTGTTCGAGCTTGGCGACGAAGCCGGTGCCGGCAGCGCCATGAAGGCGGTCAACCAGCTCTTGGCCGGGGTGCATATCGCCACCATGGCCGAGGCGCTGACCTTCGGCATGACCCAGGGCGTCGCTCCGGATAAATTCGTCGAGGTGATCAGCAAGTGCGCAGGCACCAGCTGGATGCTGGAAAACCGCGCGCCGCATATCGTGGCTGGCGACTACACGCCGCTCAGCTCGGTCAATATCTGGCCGAAGGACCTCGGGATCGTGCTCGACATCGCCAAATCGGCGCAATTCAGTGCCCCGATCACCGCCGCGGCGATGCAGCAATTCCTCGCCGCCGCCGGGATGGGCCACGGCTGGGAAGACGATGCCGCCGTGGCCAAGGTTTATGCCCGCAACGCGGGCCTGACATTGCCGGGGGAAGAGAAATGACAACCGTTCTCGGCTGCATTGCCGATGATTTCACCGGCGCGACGGACCTTGCGGGTCTTTTGGCCCGCAGCGGCGTCCGCGTCTCTTTGCGCATCGGAGTGCCCTCCGAGTTCCCCGCCGATCCGGCCGCCTTCGAGGTGATTGCGCTGAAATCGCGCACCGCACCAGTGGCTGAGGCCGTGGCCGAGACCCGCGCCGCGCTGAAATGGTTGCAGGCGGCGGGGGCGCGGAGGTTCTTCTGGAAATACTGCTCCACCTTCGACTCGACGCCCGAAGGCAATATCGGCCCCGTCGCCGAGGCGCTGATGGCAGACCTCGGCACCGACCAGACGATCTATTGCCCGGCCTTCCCGGAAAATGGCCGCTCGATCTTCATGGGCAACCTTTTCGTCGGCCGCCAGCCGCTGGCGGAAAGCCCGATGAAGGACCACCCGCTGACCCCGATGCGCGACAGCAACCTGATGCGCCTGCTGGAGCCGCAGGTGACCCGGCCCGTGGGTCTGGCGGACCGGCTGACAGTGGCGCGGGGGCCGCAGGCGCTGCGGGCGGAACTGGACGCGCTGAGTGGGCAGGGCGTGGCGCATGTGGTGGTCGATGCCGTTGCCAACGAGGACCTCGAAGTGATCGCCAAGGCCTGCCGCGACATGCCCCTGATGACCGGCGGCAGTGCCGTCGCCATGCCGCTCCCGGCACTTTACCTGGCCGATGGCACGCTGTCGGCGGATGCGCCCAAGGCCAAGTCGCCGACGCTTGGCTCAGGCACCATCGTGTTGTCGGGCAGCTGCTCGGCCATGACCAACAAGCAGGTTGCAGACTACACCAGCCGTGGAGTCCCCGCCTTCCAACTCGACCCGCTGTCCCTGGCCGAGAACGGCCCGCAGAAGGCGCTCGACTGGCTGGCGCAGCAAGACCTGGAAAAGGCCCCGCTGATCTACGCGACGGCCAATCCCGACAGCGTGCGCGCCGCGCAGGAGAAGCTGGGCGTTGAGGGCGCGGGCGAGATCGTCGAGGCAACACTCTCGGCCTGCGCGGTCGCGGCGCGCGACAGGGGCGCACGGCGGGTAATCGTCGCGGGCGGCGAGACATCGGGGGCCGTCACCAAGGCACTTGGCGTCACCCAGCTCGACATCGGAGCCGAGATCGCGCCGGGCGTGCCCTGGACCTATTGCCACTCCGGCGGGCACCAGATCGCGCTCACCCTGAAATCCGGCAACTTCGGCACCGCGACCTTCTTTTCCGACGCCCAGGAAAGGCTGGCGTCATGAGCACCGAGGCCCGCCTGCGCGAGCAGATCTGCCTCCTGGCCCGGTCGATGTTCGACCGCGGCCTGACCGGCGGCAGCACAGGTAACATCTCGGCACGGACCGAGGATGGTGGCCTGCTGGTCAGCCCCTCCGGCACCAGCTTCGGGCGACTCGATCCCGCCCGGCTCAGCCGCTTCGATGCGGCAGGCAAACATGTCGCAGGTGATAGGCCGACCAAGGAAATGCCGTTGCATGCCGCCTTCTACGAAACCCGCAGCACGGCGGGCGCGGTGGTGCACCTGCATTCCTGCCACTCGGTCGCGCTGTCGATGATGCCGGACGTGGACGAGGACAACTTCCTCCCGCCGCTCACGCCCTATGGGATCATGAAGCTTGGCCGCGTCAAGCTCCTGCCTTTCTTCCTGCCGGGCGACCCGGCGATGGGCGACGCAGTGCGCGGTCTGGCGGGCAAACGCACAGCGGTGATGCTGGCCAATCATGGCCCCGTGGTCGCCGGCAAGGACATCGAGGCCGCCTGCAACGCCATCGAGGAACTCGAAGACACCGCGCGGCTGGCGATGCTGACGCGCGGAATGAACCCCCGCGCCCTGACGGAGACGCAAGTCCGGGCGCTGATCACCAAATTCGATGTGGAGTGGGACGCATGAAGTTTTCCGCAAACCTGGGTTTCTTGTGGAACGACAGGCCCTTGCCCGAGGCGATCCGCGCTGCCAAGGCCGCTGGTTTCGACGCTGTGGAATGCCACTGGCCTTACGACACCCCCGCCGAGGAGGTGCAGGCCGCCCTGAGCGAGACGGGCCTGCCGATGCTGGGCCTAAACACCCGGCGCGGCGACGTCGGCGCTGGTGACAATGGACTGTCGGCCGTTACCGGACGCGATGCCGAGGCGCGGGCCGCGATCGACGAGGCCATCGCCTATGCCGCTGCGATCGGTACACCCAACATTCACGTCATGGCGGGTTTCGCCACAGGGGACGAGGCCCGCCGGACCTTTGTCGCCAATCTGAAATACGCCTGCGAAGCCAGCGCCCCCCATGGGATTACCATCCTGATCGAGCCGCTGAACAAATACGACGCGCCGGGCTATTTCCTGACGACGACCGACCAGGCGCTGGCCATCATCGAGACGGTCGGCGCGCCGAACCTCAAGCTGATGTTCGACTACTACCATGTGCAACTGATGGAGGGCGATCTGACCCACAGGATCGAGGCGCTCCTGCCGCAGATCGGTCATATCCAGTTCGCCTCCGTGCCGGATCGCGGCCCTCCCGATCATGGCGAGATCAACTATGACCATGTGTTCGAGGTCGTCCGCAGCCTGGGCTACGACGCCCCGCTCGGCGCGGAATACAAACCCGGCGGCAATACCGACGCCACGCTCGGCTGGCTGAACTACCGGGCGGCCGAAAACCGGTAGCCCGCACACACCTTCGAGACAGGATATCTGCCATGAGCGCCCAACAGATCACCTTCCGCGAATTTCTGCTGTCGGAACGAAGCCAGCATCGGCTGGACAAGGACCTGATCTTCCTGTTGGAGGATATCGCGACCTCCTGCCGCGTCATCTCGCACCAGATCCGCGGCGGCGCCTTTGCCGGCCGGCTTGGCGCCACCGACGCAACGAACGTGCAGGGCGAGACCCAGAAGCAGCTCGACGTAATCGCCAACGAGGTCTTCGTCCGGCATTGTTCGAACTGCCACCGGGTCGCAGCCCTGGTCTCCGAAGAGGTCGACGAGGTCTACTGGCTGAAGGACAAGCCGCAGGCCGGCGACTACCTGGTCTATTTCGATCCGCTTGACGGCTCGTCGAACCTCGACGTCAATCTCTCGGTGGGCTCGATCTTCTCGATATCGCAGCTGCCCACGGCGATCGACGCCACTGATGACCGCTCGGTGCTGCGCGCCGGCTCCGAGCAGATCAGCGCCGGCTATTCCGTCTACGGCCCCTCGACCGCTCTGGTCGTGACCACGGGCAATGGTGTCAACGGGTTCACCCACCAGCAGGGCACCGGCGAATTCCGCCTGACCTACCCCGATATGGTGATCCCCGAAAGCACGGGTGAATTCGCAATCAATGCATCGCGCTACAGACACTGGGAGGCGCCGGTTCGGCGCTACTACGACGAATGCATCGCAGGCACCGAGGGCCCGCGTAGCAAGGCGTTCAACATGCGCTGGACGGCCTCGATGGTGGCCGAGGTGCACCGGATTCTGACCCGCGGCGGCGTTTTCCTCTATCCACGAGACGCCGGAAACGCCGATGCTGGCGGCAAGCTGCGGCTGATGTACGAGGCCAATCCGATGGCGCTGATCGTCGAACAGGCCGGCGGCGCCGCTTCGACCGGTATGGACCGCATCCTGGACCTGCAGCCCACATCGCACCATCAACGGGTGCCCGTGATCCTCGGCTCGCGGGAAGAAGTCGCTGTGCTGGACCTGTACCACCGCAACGCCTGACCGGCGCTCTTTCCAAAGCCAAATACCGTCGCTGGCGCGCGGCGCCACAATGGAGCCCCATGCAATGCCCCTGATATCCCTTCGCCAACTGCTCGATCACGCCGCCGAGAGCGGATACGGCCTGCCGGCCTTCAACGTCAACAATATGGAACAGATGCTGGCCATCATGAAGGCGGCAGACAAGGCAGACAGCCCGGTCATCATGCAGGCCAGCCGCGGCGCCCGGGAATTTGCCAACGACATCGTTCTCGGCCACCTCATCCGCGCGGCGATAGAGATGTACCCGCATCTGCCGATCTGCATGCACCAGGACCATGGCAATTCACCGCAAACCTGCCTGTCGGCCCTGATGAACGGGTTCTCTTCGGTGATGATGGACGGGTCCCTGAGCGAGGACGGCACAACACCGTCGGACTTCGAGTACAACGCCTCCGTCACGGCCAAGGTCAGCGAGATGGCCCACCTGGTCGGCGCGTCGATCGAGGGCGAGATCGGGCATCTTGGCTCTCTGGAAACCGGCAAAGGCGAGGCGGAAGATGGTCACGGGTTCGAGGGGGAACTGAGCCGGGACCAGCTGGTCACGGATGCCGATGAAGCCGCGGAATTCGTGCGACGCACCGAAGTCGACGCTCTGGCTGTGGCCATCGGAACCAGCCACGGCGCCTACAAGTTCACCCGCAAACCGGATGGCGATATCCTTGCCATGGACGCGCTCAAGAAGATCCATGCCAAACTGCCGGATACGCACCTGGTAATGCACGGGTCATCCTCTGTTCCGCAGGAGCTTCAGGATATCATCAACCAGTATGGCGGTGAAATCGCGCCGACCTGGGGCGTGCCCCTGGAAGAGATCGAACTGGGCATCAAGCACGGGGTGCGCAAGGTCAACATCGACACAGACCTGCGAATGGCTTTGACTGGCGCGATCCGAAAGGTGCTGGCAGAGGACAAGGGTCAGTTCGATCCGCGCAAATACCTGGCACCGGGCGTGGAGGCCATGTCGGCGGTCTGTTTCGACCGGTTTGAACGGTTCGGCTGCGCTGGAATGGCGTCAAAGATCTCGGCCATTCCGCTTTCGGACATGGCCAAACGATACCAATCCGGAAGCTTGAGGCCGTCTTTAGGTTGCTAAGGCCTGACGCTTCCGTCTTGGTAGCCATCGCATGCTTCTGGCGCGCGGCTGATGCAGCTCGCGCTGAGACCATTTAGAGCCTCCATTTTTGTATCAGTACATCAACTCCATCGGCTTACGCTGAATTGGGTTTTGCTTAAATCGAAGAGGATGCCGAACCGGTTCATCTTCCGGTCAAGCTGGGTTAGACGATGATCGCAGACCCCCCGCGGCATTCTGGAATCCCTATTCAGCGAGGCAGTTTCGGTGGCTGAGGCTATGCGCAAAATCGCCGTGTCGGCGAGGTCCCTTACATCGCCGACAGCCCGGCATTGGCGTCCAACAGAAACTGGGAAAATATCGGGCTGCTGGCGGCGCCGATTTCCCGGGCGCTGACGCCGATGCTGCCTGCTTCGATCTGCGGGACGATCAGGCCGCGGGTGTCCTGATTGACCAGATATCGCCGCACGCGTTTGACCAGTTCTTCGCGGACCTCGGGCGGAAAGGCGCCGTCGATCAGGATCGCTTCGAAATCGAAAACCGAACAAACCGACAGGGACGCCTTGGCCAGTTCCTGTGCCGTCTGGCCAATCCACGGATCGACGTAGCGGGCGAGCGTGCTCCAGTCCTGGGGTAGCCGCCAGAGAACATCGGGGTTCAGGCCGACTTCCATCAGCCGGGCCTCCAGCAGGTGCAGGGACGCCACATCTATCAATTGCTGGCTTTCCCCCAGCGGACCGGTCGCGCGCATCGACCCAAGCGCCCCGGCATTGCCCTGATTGCCGCCGAACACGGTGTGGTTCAACACGATGCCGCCGCCGATGAAGGAGCCGATAAAGAAATAGGCGTAGTCGCGGAACTCTTTGCCCCGGCCATAGAGGTGTTCGGCCTGGCAGGCGGCGGTGGCGTCGTTCAGCATGAAGACCGGCAGATCAGTAAACTGCGCGACCTGGTCTGCAAAATCGACGTCTTTCCAGGATTGGAATCTTTCGGCCGCGATGCCGGTCAGGATGTTCCATTTCCAAAGCTCGAACGGTGCGGCGATGCCGATACCACACACCCGGCTTCGCGCATCGGCGTCAAGCGTTTGCATGATATCGGAAAGGCCCCTTTCGAGGAAACCGAAGATGGTGTCCGGCAACGGGTAATCATAGGTCGTGTGGAATTGCGCGCGCACCGTTCCGCCAAGATCCAGCAACAACAGATCGGCGCTGCGACGTCCGACCTTGAGGCCGAGGGAAAGCACGCCGTCGGGGTTCAACTCCATCGGGACCGACGGCTTGCCAACCTTGCCGCGCGTGGGTTCGCCGCGCCGAAGGATGCCCTCTTTTTCCAGATTGCGCAGGATGGTCGAAATCGCCGGGGGCGACAGTCCCATGAGCCGTGCGAGGTCGACACCCGGCAGCCCGCCACGTCGTTGCAGAATGGACAGCAGCAGGCGCTCGTTGTGGTTGCGCACCCGGCTCTGGTTCACGCCGCCGCTCAGGCTTCTGATCGCTCTGGCATCCATGCCGTCGACAATATCCGCCCTGCCACCAGGCGCAATATTTTTATTAATAAAGTTAATTTATTTATTGACGTGGTGACAAGAATCGATGATTTACGAAGCAACCCGAGGCAACTACGCTGTCCGGGCCAGGATCGGCAGAGGAGGTCGATCCGGTTAAAACTCTGAGATTCCCTGGGAGGAACACCATGAAATATCTTCTGACCACGTCCGCGCTTGCCCTGACTGTCGTCGCCGGTGCCGCATCCGCCGCATCGCACAGTGCGTCCGCCTGCCTGATCACCAAGACCGACACCAACCCGTTCTTCGTGAAGATGCGTGAAGGCGCCGCTGCCAAGGCCGAAGAGCTTGGCATCGAGCTGAACACTTATGCCGGCAAGGTAGACGGCGACCACGAAACCCAAGTTGCAGCCATCGAGACCTGCATCGCCAATGGTGCCAAGGGCATCCTTCTGACCGCATCCGACACCAGTTCGATCGTTCCCGCAGTCCAACAGGCGCGTGACGCAGGCATCCTTGTCATCGCTCTGGATACGCCGCTGGACCCGGTCGACGCGGCAGACATGACCTTCGCCACCGACAACTTCCTGGCCGGTGAGCTGATCGGCCAGTGGGCTGCCGCAGCCCTTGGCGATGAGGCTGCAAATGCCAAGATTGCCATGCTCGACCTTGCGGTCAGCCAGCCGACCGTCGGCGTGTTGCGCGATCAGGGCTTTCTTCAGGGTTTTGGCATCGATCTCGGCGATCCGAACAAATGGGGTGACGAGACCGATCCGCGCATCGTCGGCCACGACGTGACCGCCGGCAACGAGGAAGGTGGCCGCCGGGCGATGGAAAACCTGCTCGCCTCCGATCCGATGATCAACGTGGTCTACACCATCAACGAACCTGCCGCCGCCGGTGCTTATGAAGCGCTCAAGGGCATCGGGCGCGAAAACGACGTTCTGATTGTGTCTGTCGATGGCGGCTGCCCCGGTGTGGCGAATGTCGCGGACGGCGTGATCGGCGCGACTTCGCAGCAATACCCGCTGCTGATGGCGTCGAAGGGGATCGAGGCGATCGCCGCATATGCCGCGGATGGCACCAAACCCCAGGCGACCGAAGGCAAGGACTTCTTTGATACCGGCGTGACCCTGATCACCGACAAGCCGGTCGATGGCGTCGAGAGCATCGATTCCGCCGAAGGCGCCAAGCTCTGCTGGGGGTGACACTCGACTGAAGCTTTGTTGACGCTTTGGGAAAGGCGGGCTCTGCCCCGCCTTTTCTCCAAGGGCTGCCTGCAACCGTAACTGGGAGGAAACAATGTCACAGCCAGACAACTACGAGACTGCCGCCACAGGGGCGAAGTCCGATGTCGCGTCTTTTGGCGACCAAAACAGGGGGCTTGTCGGAAAGTTTCATCACGCCCTGCACACGACCCCGGCGCTGGTGCCGCTGATCGTTCTGCTTGCCGCCATCGTGATCTTCGGCCTGCTTCTGGGCAGCAAGTTCTTTTCGCCCTTCGCGCTGACCCTGATCCTGCAGCAGGTCCAGATCGTGGGCATCGTCGCGGCAGCGCAGAGCCTTGTGATCCTGACCGCGGGCATTGACCTGAGCGTCGGCGCGATTGCGGTGATATCCTCGGTCATCATGGGCCAGTTCACCTTCCGCTACGGCATGCCGCCGTTTATCGCCGTGCTCTTTGGACTGGCTTTCGGCACCGCCATCGGCGCCTTCAACGGCTGGCTGATCGCCCGCATGAAACTGCCGCCGTTCATTGTCACCTTGGGCATGTGGCAGATCGTTCTGGCCGCCAACTTCCTCTATTCGGCCAATGAGACCATTCGCAGTCAGGACATCGCCGAAAACGCGCCGCTGCTGCAATTGATGGGCGCGAAGTTCCAGATCGGCGGCGCTGTATTTACCTTTGGCGTGGTGTTCATGCTGCTTCTCGTTCTGGTGCTGGCCTATGTGCTGCGCCACACCGCCTGGGGCCGTCACGTCTATGCGGTGGGTGATGATGCCGAAGCGGCTGAGCTCTCTGGTGTCGACGTCAAGAAGATGCTGATTTCGGTTTACGCTCTTGCTGGCCTGATCTGCGCCTTCGCGGGCTGGGCGCTGATTGGCCGGATCGGATCGGTCTCGCCCACGTCGGGCCAGTTGCTGAATATCGAAAGCATCACGGCTGTTGTGATCGGGGGCATCTCGCTCTTTGGTGGCCGCGGTTCGATCATGGGCACCTTCTTTGGCGCACTGATCGTCGGCGTGTTTACTCTGGGCCTGCGCCTTCTGGGTGCCGACGCGCAATGGACCTTCCTGTTGATTGGCGCACTCATCATCGCGGCTGTCGCCGTTGACCAGTGGATCAGAAAGGTAGCAGCATAATGTCGGACAATACTCCTGTCGTACAGGGACGCGGAATTGTGAAGCGTTATGGCCACGTGACCGCAATCGACCATTCGGACTTCGAATTGCGCCAGGGCGAAATCCTGGCCGTTATCGGCGACAACGGGGCAGGCAAATCCTCGATCGTCAAGGCGATCTGCGGTGCCACCATCCCAGACGAGGGCGAGATCCTGATCGAAGGCAAGCCGGTGCACTTCACCTCGCCCATCGACGCGCGCAACATGGGGATCGAGATCGTCTACCAGCAGCTCGCCATGTCCCCGGCGCTGTCGATTGCCGACAACATGTTCATGGGGCGCGAGATCCGCAAACCGGGCTTCATGGGCAAATACATGCGCCAGCTGGACCGACCGGCGATGGAAAAGTTCGCCCGCGACAAGCTGACCGAACTGGGCCTGATGACCGTGCAGTCGATCAACCAGGCGGTCGAGACCCTGTCGGGCGGTCAGCGTCAGGGCGTCGCGGTGGCCCGCGCTGCGGCCTTTGCCACGAAGTTTATCATCATGGATGAGCCGACAGCGGCGCTTGGGGTAAAGGAAAGCCGTCGAGTGCTCGAACTGATCCAGGATGTGCGCGCGCGCGGGATTCCGATCATCCTGATCAGCCACAACATGCCGCATGTGTTCGAGGTCGCCGACCGCATCCATATCCACCGTCTGGGCAAGCGGCTCTGCACCATCAATCCCAAGGACTACACCATGTCCGACGCGGTGGCCTTCATGACGGGTGCAAAAGAAGCGCCTGCCGAAGCGGCATGACCAGCGTTTAGCGACCACCCCGGTTCCTCCTGGATGCCATATCGGCGTCTCCCCGGGGTGGTCGCCGCCGCATAGTTGCGCTGGCCGGTTCACCGGCCAGTGGCAATTCCAACCTCACCGATTTCAATGACCGCATCGGCGACATGCGCTGCGTCGCGACAAGCGCTTTGGCGCACGCGCAAAATAGTGCTGCACCAGCAAAGGTGAAAATCCCATGGTCAGTGTTTTCCGCACACCGACGATCAATCTGTCGAAATGCTGCGCGAAGCACACGCGACCGGTTTGGTGAAGCCGCGCTGCGGCTTAGACATAAACCGCAGAGGTCCGCTCAGGGCCGGGAGCGCCTTGTTGCTTCGCCAAGTCGGTCACGCGACCTGCCGCAGCGCCGCATGACCGGTTTGAGGCGAATATGCATCCCATCTGCATCGCTGCGAATAGTTGTTCTTGGGAAGGCATTGCTTGCGATGCGCCTAACCGGTTCCCAACAAATCTCGGGCGATGCGTTCAAAGATCGCGCTTCCTATGGGGATCAAATCATCGGGGAAATCGTAGTCCGGATTGTGCAAGGCCGCATGATCTTCGCCGGTGCCCAAGCACAACATCGCGGATTTTGCGCCCCACCCGAATACGCCGAAATCCTCTGATGCACGCATCGGCACGCTCTCTTGCCCGTTAGGGACACCGATTGCTTCCATCGCCCTGGTCGCAACATGATAGGCGTCTGAGTCATTTACCGAAGCCGCGAAATGGTCGTGGACCTCGAACGCGACACCAAGCCCGCATATCTTTGCAACAGACCTGGCAAGGTTTCGCGCCGCGGCTTCAAGGCTTTCCATGCCTGCATCATCAGCCGTGCGCAGGGTGGCGAAAATCTCTGCTTCACCGGGGGCGATGCCAAAGGTTGGCTCCCCGATCTTTGCATGAGTGATTGTCACCAGACGAAATGCATCGTTGCGCGGACCGCCTTCGCCATGCCCCAGATCGTCCAGCGCAGGGATCAGTTTAGCGACTGCCAACGCGGGGGAGACACCGTCCTGCGGATCGGCGGCGTGGGCCGTTTTCCCGCAGAGCTTGATCTTCAGCCCCAGCGACGCACAGTTCATCAGCCCGACACGGGTCGAGACGAACCCGAACGGGCTTCCGGGCTTGTTGTGAATGGCAAAGGCCCAGTCCGGTTTAACCGCGTCAAACGCCGGATCAGCGACGACCGCCTTCGCACCGCTTCCGTCCTCTTCGGCGGGCTGAAACATCAGGATGACGCGCCCTTGTGCGACCGGCCTGCGCGAGATCAGACGGCCCAAGGCAAGCAGCATGGTCATGTGGCCATCATGACCGCAGACGTGGCTTTTGCCGGGGGTTTCCGAGGGCCACGCGATTGCGTCATTGCGTTCCTCGATAGGCAGGGCATCAAGTTCAGCGCGAAAGAGTACCGTCGGGCCGTCCTTTCCGCTGTCAAAGATCGCAGCTACGCCATGTCCGCCCAACCCTGTGAGGGTGTCCGTCGGAGACATTGGTTTCAACGCAGCCACAACAGTCTTTGCGGTTTCCGCTTCTTCGCCAGACACTTCCGGTCGCCGATGAAGAGCACGGCGAAATTCGGTCAATTCGATCAGGTCACTATTTGTCAGCATGTTTCGCACTGCTTTCGAATTTCTTGACCGATATCATGCCAAAACGAGTAATGGACCGATAGCCGCCCTCAGAAAACAACCTAATACGTAACCGATGGCTTTTGCAGCAATTGGCGCGGTCGCAGCGCGTGTTCACTTCGTCCGCGCTTCTGACCCTGTGCCGCCAAGCTATGTTGCTTGA
The DNA here is from genome assembly GCF_054482575.1 of Roseivivax sp. CAU 1753. Taxonomy (NCBI): domain Bacteria; kingdom Pseudomonadati; phylum Pseudomonadota; class Alphaproteobacteria; order Rhodobacterales; family Roseobacteraceae; genus Roseivivax; species Roseivivax sp. CAU 1753. The sequence continues at coordinate 384,548 of NZ_JBTLRF010000003.1, forward strand.
GACCCCGGATGGCAGGTTCGGGGAAGCTGCACCGCAGAGAGGCGCAACCGTGCAAACGGCAGCTCAGGGCCGATCACCTGGCTTCGCCCGGCGCAGACGCCCCGCCACCCGCCGCCGGAAATGCCCCCCTTCCGGTCCGCACCGTTGACCGTGGCGATCCGCGCGCGGCTGATAAAACGCGCGTAAGATTTTCGACGCATCTTCAACGATCCCCGGGCGGCGTTAATCACCCGTTTGCCTCTGACCGATAGCGTCCCCGGCAAGCTTTTGGGGTGCGCATCATGGCGACGATGAATTCCGGAATGGGTGGGCCAGCGGGCTATGGCGAGAATGCGTTCTCGTCGACCCCCAAGTATTCCGGCGACAACGATGACGGCAATGTCGTCATCGACATCACCTCCGTTTTCAGCGACGGGATCAATTTCTTCGGCACCACCTACACCGAGATCTACATCGGTGTGAACGGCATCATCACGTTCGGCGGCTCGCATGACAACGACAACGATGACGGGTTTTCCGTCATCAACCTGCCTGCGCTTGTACCTTTCTACTCCGATCTCGATGTCGGTCAGGGCGGTGAGGTCTACTGGGATTTCGACACCGTAAACGGCAAGATCACCATCACCTGGGACGCGGTCGAACCCTATAACTACAGCGACGGCTCCATCAACGATGACGACGACGACGGTGCCGCGAACTCCTTTCAGGTGGTGCTCACCGATCTGGGCGGCGGCGATTTCCATGTCGAGTATATCTATGACGATATCCAGGATGCCTACGTTGGCGGCGATCATGCGATTGCCGGGTTCACCGACGGGGCGGGAACGGTTTTCGAACTTGAAGGCTCGGGCAACGATGCCTTCATGGAAAGCAATTATCCCACCAACGATTTCGACCATAACGACCCGCCGGGCACCTTCTCGTTCAAGGTCGAAAACGGTACGCCGGATCCCATGGCGCCGCCGCCTTGCTATGCCCCCGGCACCTTGATCGACACGCCGGACGGGCCCCGCCCGATCGAGGCCTTGGCGGTCGGCGATCTGGTGAACACGCTGGATCACGGCCCGCAACCCATTCGCTGGATACGCAGCGGCATCCATCCGCTGGCACGGGCCAAGCCGGACGCAAAGCCCGTATTGATCGCCGCCGGGGCGCTTGGGCGCGGGCGGCCCAGGCAGGACCTGATCGTATCGCCGCAACACCGGCTGCTGGTCGGCGGCGGCGGGCAGCTGGACGGCTGGTTCAGGACCGAGGCATTCGCCCCGGCCAAAGCCCTGACGTCAATGCCCGGCATTCGCCACATGAACGGCAAGCGATCCATCACCTGGGTGCACTTCGCCTGCGCGCGACACGAGGTGGTCACCGCCAATGGCTGCCTGTCGGAATCGCTGTTGCTCGGGCGCATGGTGACCGACGGGCTGACCCGCTCGGAACGCCGCGCGTTGACCGCCATCTATGGGCCCGCCGAAACGCCTGAGGCCGCTCTCAACGGGCCCGCGGCGCGGCAATGTCTCAGGGTGGGTGCGGTCCGGCGTCATCTGGCACAATGCAAGAAGGACAGGCTGCGGCGCACCGCAAAAGAGATCGGGGCCTGGGATCTGGACCTCGCGATGAACCAGCGCGACTCGGACCAGTTGCACCGGGCATCCCGGAAAGGACGCCCCCCCAACCTCAGACTGGTGTCCTGACGCATCCGGCGGATCGATCGTCGCAGCCGCGCTGCAACAGGAACCACGCTGCAACAGGACCCTCGGAAGGCCGGTCCGACGGGCCGGATCGCCACGTCGCAACCGCGCCACGACCCGCGCCCGCCCCCGGGACCGCCCCCTTCCAGCCGCACCCCATCCGCCCTGCACTTTCCCCCTTTCCTTCCCGTCCGCACCGCGTATAGTCCGGCCCCATGACAACGTCCGGCCATATTCCGACCCTGACGCGCCCCACCGGGCTGCGTCCGCTTGGCCTGCTGCTGCTGCTTACCCGCCTCTGAGCGTGCCCTTCGGCGCGACCGCTCAGAGGAGACCGGGACCCGCGCCGACCTTCCCCCAAGCAGACCAGCCAAACGCAAGAGACAGCCATGACCACCAACCACAAAGACCGCGTGTGGATCTTCGACACCACGCTTCGCGACGGCGAACAAAGCCCCGGCGCGACCATGACCCATTCCGAAAAGCTCGAGATCGCCGAGCTGCTCGACGACATGGGCGTCGACATCATCGAGGCGGGTTTTCCCATCGCCTCCGAGGGCGATTTCCGCGCCGTTTCCGAAATCGCCGAGCGGTCGAAGCGGTCGGTGATCTGCGGCCTCGCCCGGGCGCAGCTGCCCGATATCGACCGCTGCTGGGAGGCGGTGAAAAAGGCCGAACGCCCGCGCATCCACACCTTCATCGGCACCTCGCCGCTGCACCGCGCCATCCCCAACCTGTCGATGGACGAGATGGCCGACCGCATCCACGAGACGGTAACCCATGCCCGCAACCTTTGCGACAACGTGCAATGGTCGCCGATGGATGCCACCCGCACCGAATGGGACTACCTCGCGCGGGTGGTGGAGATCGCCATCAAGGCGGGCGCCACGACGATCAACATTCCCGACACGGTGGGCTATACCGCGCCGCGTGAAAGCGCCGACCTGATCCGCCGGCTGATCGCCGAGGTGCCCGGCGCGGACGACGTGATCTTCGCCACCCATTGTCACAACGATCTGGGCATGGCGACGGCCAACGCGCTGGCCGCGGTCGAGGGCGGCGCGCGGCAGATCGAATGCACCATCAACGGGCTGGGCGAACGCGCCGGCAACACCGCGCTCGAGGAAGTGGTGATGGCGCTCAAGACCCGCTCCGACATCATGCCCTACGAGACCGGCATCGACACCCGCAAGATCATGCACATCTCGCGCCGCGTCGCGACGGTGTCGGGCTTTCCGGTGCAGTTCAACAAGGCCATTGTCGGCAAGAACGCCTTCGCGCACGAATCGGGCATCCACCAGGACGGCATGCTCAAGAACGCCGAAACCTTCGAGATCATGCGCCCCGAGGATGTGGGCCTTGCCGCCACCAGCCTCGTCATGGGCAAGCATTCGGGCCGCGCGGCGCTGCGCGACAAGCTGCGGCAGCTTGGCGTCGAGGTCGGGGACAACCAGCTCAAGGACGTGTTCGTGCGGTTCAAGGAACTCGCCGACCGCAAGAAAGAGGTCTATGACGAGGATATCCTCGCCCTGGTCACCGCCACCGCGACCGACGGCCACCAGGACCGGCTCGGCATCGTGAACCTGTCGGTGCATTGTGGCACCGGGGGGCCGGCGGAAGCCACGATCGAAATGGAGATCGACGGCAAGGAAGTCTCGGCCACCTGCGAAGGCGATGGCCCGGTCGATGCGACCTTCAAGGCGGTGCGCGCGCTGCACCCCAACACCGCGCGGCTGCAACTCTATCAGGTCCACGCCGTGACCGAAGGCACCGACGCGCAGGCGACGGTATCGGTGCGGCTTGAGGAGGACGGCATGATCGCCACCGGCCAGTCCGCCGATACCGACACCGTCGTGGCCTCGGCCAAGGCCTATGTGAACGCGCTCAACCGGCTCCTCGTGCGCCGCGACAAGGCCGGCCCCGGCGCGGATTCGCGCGAGATCAGCTACAAGGACGTGGGCTGATGATGCTGGGGTGGTGACGTTGCGGTCGCCATCCCGCCCACACGAAATCGTCATGTCCGGCATCCACGTCTTGCCTTCCCGTGCAGGAAGGCTGGCAAGGCGTCGGGCATGAAAAAACCTGTCCTTCTGATCGGCGCGGTCGCGGTACTCGGCATCATCGCCTATGTCGTCTTCCAGCCCGCGCGTACCGACGCAACCGGCGCCCTGCCCGACGACGCGCTGGTGGCCGTCACCGTTCCCGAAACCCTCTCCGAGGTTGAAACGCTGGGCCAGACCGCCTTCGAGGCCCGCTGCGCGGCCTGTCACGGCACCAACGCCAGGGGGCGCGATGGCAAGGGGCCGCCGCTCGTGCACAAGATCTACGAGCCCTCGCATCACGGCGACGCCACCTTTCTGGGCGCGGTTGAGCAAGGGGTGCGGGGCCACCACTGGCCGTTCGGCAACATGCCCGCGCAAGCCGGGCTGACCCGGGCGGATGTCGGTGCGATCATCGCCTATGTGCGCCGCCTGCAACGCGAAAACGGCATCTTCTAGGACCGCCGTTGCCGCACTCGACCCGAGGCACCGGATTTAATCCGGTGCCTCGCGTGGCATCCGCGCGGGCTGTCCCGGCGCGGGGCCTGCGTGACCGTCTTGGCGCGCGTTTCGCCGGTCGCCTGCCACGCGGGACATGGTGTCTGTCGCCGGAACACCGTCCCTTCCCGACGGGTGCGCGGGCCCCGGGTCTGCGGGGGCAAGGCCAACTGATCCGCCCGGCCTGGCAATCCCGCCATTCCGCGCGTCGCCCGCACCATGTCTGTTACCCGTCTCGTCCGAGCTCGGTCGGATCGCTGGAAAACACCGCGATCTTGTTGCCTTGCGGGTCGCGCAGGTAGCCGACGTAGAAATCTGCCCCGTAGGATTCGCGAAATCCCGGGCGGCCTGCGTCAGACCCGCCCGCCGCCAGTGCTGCGGCGTGCAGCGCGCGCACCTGTTCCTGATTGCGCGCCTCGAAGGCGATCATCACACCGTTCCCGACCGAGGCGGGCCGCCCATCGAAGGGGGGCTTGACGTAGAAATCCGGCGGCGCGGCCGACTGGCCCGGTTGGTTGCGCAGCGCATAGTTCAGACCCTCGGGCCCCTCCCGCAACCCGTAGCCCAGGGCGGGCAGGATGGCGCAATAGAAGCGCCGCGCACGACCGATATCGTCGGCACCGACGGTGACATAGGCGATCATGCGGCGTGGTCCCGTTCCGTGCCCTGACCCAACAGCCGCGTCATTTCCCCAGCGCGATGCCTTCGCGGCGCGGGTCGGCACCGCCGGACAACCCGTCCGGGCCGATGGAAATCGCGTGGATGCCCGAGGTCAGATCGCGCAGGTTGACCTCATAGCCCATCGCCTCGAGCGCGGGTTGCAGATCGGTCATGGTGGTGCCTTCCTCAAGATCGAAGGTGCCGAAGCGGTTGACGCCATGCGGCATGGCAACCGCCTGCTGCACATCCATCCCCCAGTCGAGATGCGCCAGGATGGTCTGCGCCACGTAGCCGATGATGCGGCTGCCCCCGGGCGAACCCACGACGAGGATCGGCGCGCCGTCGCGCCGCACGATGGTCGGGGCCATGGAGGACCGCGGACGCTTGCCCGGTTCGACGCGATTGGCGATCGGCACGCCGTCCGCATGGCTGCGGAATGAGAAATCCGTCAGCTCGTTGTTGAGCAGGAAACCGTTGGTCAACAGCCGTGAGCCGAAGCCGTTCTCGATGGTGGTGGTCATCGACAGCGCGTTGCCCGCCGCATCGACGATGGAGATATGCGAGGTCGAGGGGAACTCGATGCTCGCGTCATCGGCCCAGAGCTGCGCGTGGTCCCATTCGGGCGCGCCGGGGGCCACCTCGGGCAGCGCGTCGTCGCCTGCCAGAAGCGCCGCGCGCCGGGCGAGATAGGCCGGATCGACCAGACCGTCGGTGGGCATCGGCACATAGTCGCTGTCGGCCATGTAGCGGCCCCGGTCGGCGAAGGCGAGGCGCGATGCGTCGCCGATCTGCCGCCATGTCTCGGCATCGTCCGGCGCGCCCACCGGAAGGGTGTCCAGCATCCCGAGGATCTGCCCGACGGTCAGCGCGCCCGACGAGGGCGGGCCCATGCCGCAGACCTCGGTGCCCCGGAACGGCGCGCAGACGGCGGGGCGTTCCTTGACCCGGTAGAGCGCCAGATCGAGCGTCTCCATCACCCCGGCATTGCCTTCGACCGCCTGCACGGTGGTCACGATATCCGCGGCGATGGGGCCGGTGTAGAAGGCATCCGGACCCTCGGCGGCGAGACGGCGCAGCACGGCGGCGTAGTCGGGGTTCATCAGCGTGTCGCCCGCCGCGATGGCGGTGCCGCCGGGCAGGAAATAGGCCGCCGTCGCCTCGAACCGCGCGAGGCGCTCGGCATCGCCTTCGACCAGTTGCGCAAGGCGCGGGCTGACCGGGAAGCCGCCTTCGGCAAGCGCGATGGCGCGGTCGAAGAGCCCGGACCAATCGGCGGTGCCCCAGCGGTCATGCGCCGCGTGCAGCAGCGCCGGGGTGCCCGGAACGCCCACCGAACGCCCGCCGACAACCGCGTCGAAAAATCCCAGCGGTTCGCCCGCGTCGTCCTGGAACAGTTGCGGCGTGGCGGCCAGCGGCGCGGTCTCGCGCCCGTCGAGGGTCGTGATCATACCCGTGGCCGCGTCGTGCCAGACCAGAAACGCGCCGCCGCCGAGGCCCGAGCTTTGCGGCTCGACCAGACCCAGCACGACCTGCGCCGCCACCATCGCATCCGCCGCGGAGCCGCCCGAAGCCAGCACGTCCGCCCCGGCGGCGACCGCGTGCGGGTTGGCGGCGGCAATCATCCAGTTCTGCGCGGAGACCGGCGCGCCCTGGGCCTTGGCGTCGAGGGCGGCGGCCACATCCTCCGAGATCGCGGCAAAGCCCGCAGGGTCGGTCGTCGTTGCGGCCTCGGTGGTGACGGCATCGGCGGCCTGTTGCGACAGCGCCATGGCAGGCAGGCAGAGCGTGACGAGGCAAACGGAAGATCGAAGCATGGGAAAATGTCCTTTGAAGAATCGCGTGCAACCCACGGTAGCACGGAAAACCACACCCGAAAGCGCTGTGAAACCTTTCGCATGCGAAAGAATTTACCGGATTTTAATGATAAATAACAGGTGGTTAACGGATATCGGGACCATGTCGCGCGGCCCGCCGGGCGGTCAGGGCAGGCTGCGCCGCATGATCCACAGCGCGAGGCCGACAATCGCCAGAGGCAGGATCAGCGTCTCGAGCAGGAGCAGCCCGATCACGGTCAGCGACGCCCGCAGGATGTCGTCGGCGCGGGCGAGAAAGTAACCCACGTTGTCGCGATACAGGTTCAGCGTGTCGACCAGATCGAACATGCCCGCTGTCGCCGACGAGAACAGCGAGGGCGCAGCTTCGGGCGCTGTCCCCTCGGCGGGGTTTTGCGAAATGCCGCGCGCGCGGTCGGCGATTTGCGACAACTCGGCCCGGGCAGCGGTCATCCGGGTGTCGGTCAGCCGTTCGGCCAGCGTGGCCCCGGACCAGAACAGCACCGGCAGGACAAAGGCCAGCGCCGTCGCGCCGACCACCGCGCGGTCGAGAACCCTGACCGGTCGCCGCAACAATCCCGGCAGGACAAGCCACGGCACCAGCACCGCCAGCAAAAGCCCCGCCCCCAGAGACGAGAGCGGCCCGAAGGTTGCCGACAGGGTGGCGGCGATCACGGACACCGCGAAGACGCTGGCCGCGACCCGTTCGACCGTGTCGTCGATGGGTTCGAGCACCTTGAGCGGCCGGGCATTGGCCGAGACCCCGAGCGCGCCGCCGACCTCGATCTCCTGGGCGACAGACAGCGTGGCATTGATCGCCCGGAGCGAGACATAGATCGCGCCCGCGGTAAGGGCGGCGCGGGTGGCGGCGCGTTCCGCCCCCTCGGCGGCGGGGTTGGCCATGAACAGCGTGACGACCGAAACCGCCGCCAGACACAGCGCGAGGACGGCGCGGCCCGCCCTGCTCACAGCATCGCGGGGATGACCTGATCCGGGGGCCGGTGGCCATCCGAGAAGGTCTTGACGTTGATGATGATCTTCTCGCCCATCTCGATGCGGCCCTCGCGGGTCGCCGAGCCCATATGGGGCAGCAGCGCCACGTTGGGCAGGTCGCGCAGTTCGGGGTTCACCCCGGTGCCGTGTTCGTAGACATCAAGCCCGGCCCCGGCCAGTTCGCCGGCGCGCAGCATCCGCACCAGCGCGTTCTCGTCGATGACCTCGCCGCGCGAGGTGTTGACGATCACCGCGTCCGGCTTCATCAGCTTCAGCCGCCGCGCGTTCATCAGGTGGAAGGTCGACGGCGTGTGCGGGCAGTTGATCGACAGGATATCCATCCGCGAGACCATCTGGTCGAGGCTGTCCCAATAGGTCGCGCCAAGCTCTGTCTCGATCTCTTCGCGCAACCGCTGGCGGTTGTGGTAGTGCACCTGCATGCCGAAGGCCTGGGCCCGCCGCGCCACCGCCTGACCGATCCGGCCCATGCCGAGGATGCCAAGCCGCCTGCCGCCCAGCCGGCTGCCGAGGAACGCCGAAGGGGCCCATCCGGCCCAGGCGCCAGATTGCAGCGCCGCCAGCCCCTCGGGGATGCGCCGCGTCACCGCCAGCATCAGCGCCATGGTCATGTCGGCGGTGTCGTCATCGACCACGCCGGGGGTATTCGAGACCAGAATGCCGCGTGACCGCGCCGTGGCGACGTCGATATGGTCGATCCCGGCGCCGTAGTTCGCGATCAGCTTCAGGTCCGGCCCGGCCTGGCCGATCAGCCCCGCATCGATGCGATCCGTGATCGTCGGGACCAGCACGTCGGCCTCTTGCATCGCGGTCGAAAGCTCGGCCCGGGTCATGGGGGTATCATCGGTCCGCAGGCGGGTATCGAACAGCTCGGTCAGGCGCGCTTCGACCGCGTCCGGCAATCGTCGCGTCACGACAACACTCAGACGTTTTGACGGCATTGCTGGCCTCCTCGATCTTTCCCGAATGGCGGATTGCGGGCAGAGTGTCGTAACTCAGGACGGGGCACAAGAACCCCGCCGAAAAATCGCGGGCAATCACAATGATCAAATCGTTTCGGGCAATTATCTGCGCTGTGGTCATGGCATCGGCGCCGGTTCTGGCAGCCGCCGCCGAAGAGCGCGGGCCGGTCACCAACCTGCCGCTGCCGCGCTTCGTGTCGATGAAGGCCGCCGAGGGCAACGTGCGGCGCGGACCGTCGCTGTCGCACCGCATCGACTGGGTCTATGTGCGCCGCGACATGCCGCTTGAGATCACGGCGGAATACGGCCATTGGCGGCGCGTGCGCGACCGCGATGGCGCGGGCGGCTGGGTGCATTACGCGCTGTTGTCCGGGGTCCGCACGGTCATCGTCGAGCGCGAGAAGCTGATGATCCGCGCGCGGCCGCAGCAGGATGCCGCCATCATGGCCGAACTGGGCCTGGGCGTCATCGCCAAGCTGGGGGCCTGCGAGGCGCAATGGTGCGAGATCGAGGCCGGTGGCCATTCCGGCTGGGCGCAGAAATCCGCGCTCTGGGGTGTCGCACCCCAGGAAATCCGGGAATAGACGGCAGCGCGCGCGGAAGGATCACGGGCACCGACGACTCTGCGTGGGGTTGCGGCGGTCAGGCGGCGTCGTGCAGCAGGATCGCGGCTTCCGAGGCGGTCAGGTTGCGGCGCGCGGTTGCGCCATAGGCCATCGGGTTGTTTTCCACATAGGGCACGAAAGAGCCAAGCCGCGCCCGGTCGGCGGGATCGAGCGTGCTGAGCTGGGTCTCGGCGGGGTGGAAGCTTTCGGATTCGACGCCGTTGGCGAACAGCACCTCGTGGCGCGGCAGCATCAGGTGGATGTAGGTCACCTCGGTGACCTTGGTGTCGACCAGGACGGATGTGCCGTTGACCAGGTCGGATGCCGCGACAAGCACTTCGTCGGTGTTGAACAGCGCCTGCGCCGCGCCGCCGCGAAACAGGATGCGGTGCTGTGGCGAGACCAGCAATTCGTCGTCCGGCCGCTCGACCCCGAAGGCTCCGCCGCGAATGCGGATCGGGCGCAGCTTCGGCAATGCGAACAGGCGCGCGCCGGTCATGCGGCGGCTGCCGATCCAGCAGATCTCCTGCAGGCCGTTGTCCTTGGTCTGGACCCGGTCGCCTTCGTTCAGGTCCTCGACGGCGACGGTGCCGTCGGCGACCCGGATGCGGGTGCCCTTGGTAAAGCAGATCACGCCCGAGCCCAGATGCGACTGCGGGTCCGCAGCGGTCAGATCCAGGGTGTGATGCACGATCCAGAGGTCGGTGTTTCTGGGCGGGATGTCGTCGACGAACATCAACAGCGGCGGGCTGTCCGGGCCCACTTCGACGACGGTGATGGTGAAGCTCTTGACGCCGTCGGTGACCACGAAGCTTTGGTCGGTGAGGGGGTGATCGACCTCGACGGTCGATGGATCCTTCACGCCGGTCAATGCCGCGCCCACAAGGCGGCGCACCATGCGCGCCGCGCGTTTGCGTAGAAATGCGTCGTCGTCCGCCCGATCGAGCAACAGCAATGAATTGGGTCCATCGACCCGAACCGCTTCACCTTGCCAGAACCATGCGGCCCCGACAGTCAGCGACGCAACTGGCGCTGCGCCCAACCCATCTACACCCGTTTGCGACCAAGAGATGACGAACGTGCCACGATAGCCCGTTCCCATACCCGTCTGCCTGCCTCTGTCTTTTTTTATTACGTTAAGTGTTAGCAGAAACCGGTTGATCGGAAAAGAAATACTGCGGGTCCATAAAGGTTAACAAGTGATGAACACCCCCACAGGTTGCACATACGCAACATAAAGTCGCCGCACGCCCGGCGCGCGTAACCTAAAAGTTGTACTTGATCCGGGCCGCGCCCAGGAACTGCCCTTCGGGCTGGCCCTCGAATTCCTCGCTGAGGTAGGTGACGCCGTATTGCACCCCCCAGCTTTCGCCCTGCCAGTTCAGCCCCGCGCGCAATCGCGTGCGGCTTTGTTCCAGCTTGGGTCCGCGATCGTCCGGCAGGTAGGCGCTGCTGGCGACCTGCGCCACGTCGGCGCCGAGATAGAGGCTGGTGCCCACGGGGTCTTTCGAGACGATCTGGTAGCGCGTGCCCGTGACCGGATCGCGGGCCAGCAACTCGCCGACGCCGAAGGCCCCGAAGGTCACGTCGACCCCCACCCGCGCGAGCGTCTCGACGCCCCAGCGCAGTTCCGTGAAGGGCCGGACCCGGCCGTTTTGCCCGAAGGACAGCGACCGGCCGGCCTCGGCGACGAGAGTGGGGTGGAAACCGTCCTCGATCTGCACGTCGGTGATGTCGTCGCTGGGGCGCGGAACGTTCAGCAGGTCGTGCAAGGCGTTCTGGAAATCGTCGAGATGGGTCTGCGGCCCTGTCATCACGAGATCCGCGCCGATGGCGATTTCGGTGCCGTGCCGGTTGAAATGCGTATGCGCCCCAAGCGACAGAGAGCCCGCGTAAAGCCGATCGGCGACGTTGAAGTCGCGCAGGTTCGCAGGTGCGATGATCTGCCCGTTGAAGCGCAGTTCGATCAGCGCGCCCGGTCGGTCCGGGGCCTGGCCGTCCCATCCGTAACCCCAGACGCGGCTCGACATGAAAGAGCCCGTCTGCCAGCGGTCTTTCAGCTCGCCCGCGGAATCGTTCACGATCAGGCGGCCATAGCCGATGCGGGTCCTGTCTTGTGCGGCGGCTTCCGGAGCCAGCAGCACAGAGGCGATCAGAACGCAAAGACCGGCCACGCAGGATGCGGCCCGGGACGGCAATTGAAATGTCATCGAACCTGCTCGCTCGGTTTGGTGGTCTCGTTTTTTGATATTGTTAGGCGAGTGGCCGTCCCGCGCCAAGCGCGGAAAACCCGGCGACGTCCGGGGTTGGCCGAATAGCCACAAATCCGGTGCAGGTTTTCAGCCCGTCTCGGACTCGGTCTTGGACAGCGTGGCCCAGACCTGACCTTCGGGCAGGTCGGGCGGCGTGTCGCAGCGTGTCCGGTGGATGTTCACCTTCGAAAGGAAATGCGCCGAGATCGGTGCCGTCACGAACAGGAAGGCCACGATCAGGATCTCGTGGACCGAATTCTGCCCGGTCGTGAAGGAATGCAGGATCGACGCCACGATCAAGGCCCCCACCCCCAGCGTTCCGGCCTTGGTCGGCGCGTGCAGGCGCTTCATCGGGTCGTCGAGCTTCAGCAGCCCGAAGGACCCGACAAGGGTGAAGACCGCCCCGATGAGCAGCGAGGCCGCGATGAGTATGTCGAGTAGAGCGGTCATTCGATGATGTCCCCCCGCAGAATGAAACGCGCATAGGCCACGGTCGAGACGAAGCCCAGCATGGCAAAGATCAACGCGCCCTCGAAATAGACCTCGGACCCTTCGGCGATACCCAAAAGCACGATCAGGCCGATGGCGTTGATCACCATCGTATCGAGCGCAAGGATGCGGTCGCCGGTGCCCGGACCGATGACAAGCCGCACCATCGCCATCACCTGGCTCAGCGCCACCGCGGCGATGGCGATGACGAGGGTCCAGTCGACGAGGCCACTGAGCGGGGTCATTCGAAAATCTCCTTCAGGCGGCGTTCGTACCGGTCCTTGATGTCGTCGCGCACCGCATCGGCGTCGGCGGCATCGAGCGCGTGCACCAGCAGGTAATGCCCGTCCGCCGACAGGTCCGCCGACACGGTGCCCGGCGTCAGCGTGATGGTGCCCGCGAGGATGGTGATCGCCTCGGGGGTGCGCAGATCGAGCGGGATGGTGACCCAGACCGACCGCATGTCGGCGTTGCGCTTGCTGAGCACGATCCAGGCGACGACGACATTGGCCACGATGATGTCCCAGACCACCAGCCCCATGTAGGACACCATGCGCCCGGCCTTGAAGGCGTGCGGAACGTTGGGCCAGTAGGGGTAGGTGAAGAACGGGATGAGAATGCCCAGGATCAGCCCCAGCACCATCGAGTTGATGGTGAAGGAATTGGCGATGATCAGCCAGACGATGACCAGCAGCACCGTCAGCAACGGGTGCGGAAACAGCCGCCGCAAGAGGCCGGGGCGGTCGCTGTCGTGTGATGTTGCCATGCTCAGTGCCCCTCCTCGGTGGGTGCGTGGTCGTCGGCGGCGCCGGTGTCCTGCGCGTCGGTTGTGTCGGCTTCGTCGCCATGCCCGTCGCCGCCATCGTCCTTGTGCTTCTTGTAGCCAAGGGCGTTGCCGCCGTCCTTGATCGTCTTGCCCTCGGTGCCGAGAACCAGCGCGATATAGGGCCCGGGGTTGAACAGCTGCGCCGAGGTGGCCCGGAAATACGCGGTCGCGGGACCGGCGAAGACCGTGTGCGCCACGATCAGCGTCACGAGCCCGCCGATGGCCACCAGCGGCAGCAGCGGCAGGCGTGCGGGATGGTAGGGTGGCTTGCTGTCGACGTTGTCCATCTCGGTCACCGGGTCGTCAAGTTCGGCCTCGATCTGGCGCGACTTCCAGAACACGATGCTGCCGGCCCGGGAAAACCCGACCACCGCGATCAGCGAAGAGCCGAGGATCGTCGCCCAGGCCCAGACCACCAGCGGGCTGTCATAGGCGGCATCGAGGATCAGCAGCTTGCCGAGAAAGCCCGAGAGCGGCGGCAGGCCGGTCATCGCGATGGCGGCGAGAAAGAACATCGCCGCGAGGATCGCATTGCCCGGAATGGGGGTCGATGCATAGAGCCGCAGCCCCGCCCCGCCGCGCACCGACAGCACCAGATCGGCGATCAGGAACAGCGCCGCCGTCGCCAGCGTCGAATGCACGATGTAGTAAAGCCCGGCGGTGATGCCCGCCTCGGTGAAGACCGAAATGGCGATGGTCACCATCCCCATCGACCCGATCACCGCGAAGGCGATCAGCCGGTCCATCCGCCACGCGCCCAGCACGCCGACCATGCCGATCACCAGGCCGATCATGCCCACCGGCATCAGCCACCAGCCGTGCAGCCCCGCCGTCAGCTCGAGGTCGGGCGGGAAGACCAGCGTGTAGATGCGCAGGATCGAATAGGCCCCGACCTTGGTCATGATCGCAAACAGCGCGGCGACCGGGCCCGGGGCCTCGGCATAGGACGAGGGCAGCCAGAAGTGCACCGGAGCGATCGCCGCCTTGATCGCGAAGACAATGATCAGCAGCACCGCGGCGACGCGGATGCCCGCGCTGTCGGTGGGCGCGATCTGCGCCACCCGGCCCGCCAGATCGGCCATGTTGAGCGTGCCGGTCTGGGCATAGATCGCCCCCAGCGCGAACAGGAACAGGGTCGAGCCCAGAAGGTTGTAAAGCACGTATTGCGTGCCCGCCTTGAGCCGCTTCGCGCCGCCGCCGTGGATCATCAGCCCGTAGGAGGCGATCAGCAGCACCTCGAAGAACACGAACAGGTTGAAGATGTCGCCGGTCAGGAACGCGCCGTTGATCCCCATCAGCTGGAACTGGAACAGCGCATGGAAGTGCCGTCCGCGTTTGTCCCAGTCGGTGCCGATGGCATAGAGGATGACGGCGATCGACAGGATGGAGGTCAGCACCAGCATGGTCGTGGCCAGCCGGTCGGCGACCAGCACGATCCCGAAAGGCGCCGCCCAGTCGCCCAGCTGATAGAGCGTCAGCGTGCCGTCCGACGCCTGCCAGAACAGCCCCAGGGCGACCAGCAGACCGACCGACGCCCCCCCGAGCGACATCGCCCGCTGGATGCCGATGTGGTAGCGCGCTGCCAGCAGGATGATGGCCGCGAGCATGGCGGGAATGATGACCGGGGCGATGATCCAATGGGTCATTTGGGGGCCTCCCCGTTGGCGTGCCGGGCCGCGATGTCGGCATCCGGCGGGCCGTCGTTCACCCGGTCGTCATTGCCGCTAAGGTAGGCGCCGAGGGCGATCATCACCACCACGGCGGTCATGCCGAAGGAAATCACGATGGCCGTCAGCACCAGCGCCTGGGGCAGCGGATCGGTGTAGCTTTCGACCCCGTCGCTCAGGATCGGCGCGCCGCCGATGACCAGCCGCCCGCTGGCGAAGAGAAAGATGTTGACCCCGTAGGTCAGAAGCGCGGTCCCGAGGATCACCGGGAAGGTCCGCAGCCGCATCACGAGGAACAGACCGGCGGCGGTCAGGATGCCGATGGCGCTTGCGACGAGCATTTCCATGTCAGGATCCCCCCTCGGGTTCGGGTTCGGGTTCGCGCGACGGGTCGATATCCATCGGGTATTCCGGATCGCGCGTTTCGGCCCGGCGGGCCAGCCGCGAGAAGCTTTCAAGCGACAGCATCACCGCGCCCACCACCGCGAGGAAGACGCCCACGTCGAACATCGCCGCCGAGGCGACCTCGAACGCCTCGAGGCCCGGCAGCTTGATGTAACCGAAGCTCGAGGTGAGGAATTCGCGCCCGGTGAACCACGCACCGATGCCGGTCAGCCCCGCCGCCAGCACGCCCGAGCCGATGATGCCGTGATAGGGATAGCGCTGGCGGTCCGACGCCCAGGCAAATCCCGACGCCATGTATTGCATCACCACCGCGACCGCCACGACAAGTCCGGCGATAAAGCCGCCGCCCGGTTCGTTATGGCCGCGCAGGAAGATATAGACCCCGACCATCAGCGCGATGGGCATCATCACCCGGGTGAGGACCACCATCATCAAGGGATGCCGGTCGCCCGCCAGTGGCTTGTCCGGCGTCCGGTTCAGCAGCCGCGCCCGCACCGGGCCGGAAAGCAGCGTCTCGGTCAGTGCGTAGATCACCAGCGCCGCGATCCCGAGCACGATGATCTCGCCGAAGGTATCAAAGCCCCGGAAGTCCACAAGAATGACGTTGACCACATTGGTGCCGCCGCCGCCGTAGTAGGAATTGGCCAGGTGGTATTTTGAGATCGAGGGTGCCACGAACTGGCCCTGCAGCAGGTGATAGCTGAGCAGACCCGCGCCGAGCCCGCCCAGCACCGCCACCGCACCGTCGAAGACCCGCTGCATCGCGGTGCTTTCGCGCGGCGTGTAGTCGGGCAGGAAGTTCAGCGCCAGCAGCATCAGGATGATCGTCACCACCTCGACCGAGATCTGCGTCATGGCAAGGTCGGGCGCCGAGAAATAGGCAAAGCCCACCGACACCATGGTGCCGACGATGCCCATGAGGATCAGCGCCAGAAGGCGGTTGTGATGGGTCAGCACCAGCGCCACGGTGGCCGCCACCAGCATCAGCCAGCCGGCCGTCGCCGCGAGGTTCGGCCAGGCCCCCATGGTGACCGGCGCGGAGGTGCTGCCGGTCATCCAGGCATGGCCCGCCGCGGCGATGATGGTCAGCGACAGGATCGCCGCGTAGCGCGTGAAGGCGCCGTCGTGATAGGCCCCGGTGACGCCGCGCGACAGCGACAGGGACGCGGCGATGACGGCGTCGAAGATGGTCTTGGCCTCGGGCCGTGGCGCGGCGTTCCAGGCCTTTTGCAGCGGCGCGTGCAGCGCCAGCAGGATCAGGCCGCCGGTCACCGCCACCGCCGACATGTAGAGCGGCGTCTTGAAGCCATGCCAGATCGCCAGGTGATAGCTGGGCACCTCGGCCACATTGCCCAGAACCGCCGCGGTGACGAACTTGACGAAGGGTTCGACCGCGAAGGGGGCCACGCCGATGGCGATGACCAGCGCCACCAGGAAGGCGGGCGGCAGCCACATGCCGGGATTGGGATCGTGCGGATGCGACGGGTAGTCGTCACGGGCCTTGCCGAGGAAGGTGTGCCCGATGAAGCGGAACGAATAGGCCGCCGAAAAGAGCGCGCCGAAGGTCGCCAGCGCGGGCACCAGCCAGACCGGGCCGAAAAGCTGCGTGTTCAGCGTTTCTTCCAGCATCATCTCTTTCGAGATGAAGCCGTTCATCAACGGAATGCCCGCCATCGACAGCGCCGCCACGATGGCGATGGTGGCGGTCACCGGCATCAGGTGGCGCAACCCGCCCAGGCGGCGGATGTCGCGGGTATGGGCCTCGTGGTCGACGATGCCCGCCGACATGAAGAGCGCCGCCTTGAAGGTCGCGTGGTTGAGGATGTGGAACACCGCCGTCAGCGCCCCGAAGGCGGTGCCGGTGCCCAGAAGCATGGTGATCAGCCCCAGATGCGACACCGTCGAGAAGGCCAGCAGCGCCTTGAGGTCATGCTTGAAAAGCGCGATCACCGCCCCGAGGCACATGGTGATCAGCCCCGCCCCGGTGACCAGGTAGAACCATTCCGGCGTGCCCGAGAGCGCCGGCCAGAGCCGCGCCATCAGGAAGATGCCGGCCTTCACCATGGTGGCCGAGTGCAGGTAGGCCGACACCGGCGTCGGCGCGGCCATGGCATGCGGCAGCCAGAAGTGGAACGGGAACTGCGCCGACTTGGTGAAACAGCCCAGAAGGATCAGGATCAGCGCGGGCGTGTAAAGCGGGCTGGCCTGGATCGCGTCGCGCGCCTGCAGGATATCGGAGATGCGGTAGCTGCCCGCGATGTCGCCCAGAATGAGCGCGCCACCGATCATCGCCAGACCGCCGAGCCCGGTCACGGTCAGCGCCATCCGCGCGCCCTGGCGACCTTCGGGCAGGTGTTTCCAATAGCCGATGAGAAGGTAGGACGACAGCGAGGTCAGTTCCCAGAACACCAGCAAAAGCAGGATGTTGTCGGACAGGACGATGCCCACCATCGCGCCCTGGAAGAGCAAGAGGTAGGTGAAGAACTCGCCCATATGGTCGTCGCGCGACAGGTAGTAGCGACCGTAGATGATGATCAGCGCCCCGATCCCGAGGATCAGGAGCGCGAAGAAGAAGCCCAGCGGATCGAGCCACAGATCGACGTTGAGGCCCAGGGTCGGCAGCCACGGCACGCTGGCCATGATCGTCTCGCCGCGCCAGATCTCGGGCAGGCGCGACAAAAGGCCGATCAGGGCGGTCAGCGTGACCGCAAGGGTGACACTCGCGCAGGCCTTGCGGCCGGCACCATACATGAGCCCCGGAAGCAATGCCCCCAGGAACGGTAGCGCAACGATGACAAAGAGCGACACGAGTTCTCCCCACTGGTCCCCTGCGACGTGTTCGACATGTTTGCGCAGTTTTTACCCGGGCCTCAACCCGAAGTCCGACGCGAATGCACCGAACCGCCCGCAATGCGTCAAATTTCCTCTCGAAATGGTGCGGCGGGGGAAAAAAGGAAGCGTGATAGGATGGCAATGCGGTCGCACGTCCATGAAAGTTGCCCGCGACCCGAAGCGAGGGACAGCGTTCCGGGCACGGGCGTGATGGCGGAACGGCCGGCCCCGGGTACGCAAGGGCGCAGGCGCGCTTTCGCCTTGTCTTGCGCGCGGCACTGGCGCAGATGGCGGCAACCCTGCCTGCCATCGGATTCTGGAGACGGACATGAAGTTTTTTGCAACTGTCGCGGCGCTTTGCCTGACCGCGGCCCCCGCCCTTGCCGCCATTGACGGACCGCTGATCGCCGCGCGCGCGCTGCAGGCCGAGCTGACCGATCCGGCGCTGCAGATCCTCGACATTCGCGGCGCCGACGACAAGGGCTATGCCGGGGGCCATATCGAGGGTGCGGTGAACGCGCCTTACGGGCTGTTCCGCGGCCCGTCCGAGAACCCCGGCCAGATGGTACCCGAAGCCCAGCTGACCGAGACGTTCCGCAGCCTCGGCCTTGTCGCCGACCAGCCGGTGGTGGTGACCTACCAGGGGTCCAGCGTGACCGATTTCGGGGCGGCGGCCCGGGTTTATTGGACGCTGAAATCCGCAGGCTTCGAGGAGATCGCCATCCTCAACGGTGGGCTGAATGCCTGGACCGAGGCGGGTCTGGCGCTGTCGACCGACGCGGTGACGCCCGCACCGTCCGACATCACCGTCAGCTGGGACGACACCTGGACCGCCAGCGTCGACGACGTGCAGGCCGCCATTGCCGGTGACAGCGATACGCTGCTGCTGGATGCGCGCCCGGAAAGCTTCTGGAACGGCGAGCAGTCGCACGCCGCCGCCGCGCGCCCGGGCACCCTGCCGCAGTCGCGGTTCTTCGTGCATGAAAGCTGGTTCGGCAATGGCCCCGCGATCATCGACGCCGCCGCCGCGCGCCGTCTGGCCGAGGAAAACGGCCTGACCGGCAGCGAAAATCTGATTTCGTTCTGCAACACCGGGCATTGGGCCGCGACCAACTGGTTCGCCCTGTCCGAACTGGCGGGCAACGACAACACCAGGCTTTACCCCGAAAGCATGGTCGGCTGGTCCAATGCGGGCCACGAGATGGCCAACGTGCCGGGCCCGTTCCGCTATCTCTGGATCCAGGTCAAGAACATCTTCTGAGCCATGACAGTTGCAGCTGAGACCGGGGGCGCGGCAGCCCCCACCGCGTCGGTCCTGACCCGGGCGGGGCTTGTGGCGGGCGCGCTGGCGCTGGCGCTTCTGGTGGCGGGCTACGCGGGCGGGCGCTACGGGCTCTTGCTGCTGATCGGGCTGGGCTTCGGCATCGTACTCGAGGGGTTCCGGTTCGGCTTTGCGGGGCCGTGGCGGGCGCTGATCACCCGGCGCGATCCGTCGGGAACGCTGGCGCAGCTGGTGTCCATCGGGCTGGTGGCGCTGGTGGCCTTTCCGATCCTCGACGGCGCGGGCGGCACCGTCATCGGGGCGCATGCGCCGGTGGGCTTTGCCATGGTCGCCGGGGCCTTTGTCTTCGGGGCCGCGATGCAGGTGGTGATGGGCTGCGGGTCGGGCACGCTGGTCAACGCGGGATCGGGCAACCCGGTCAGCCTGATGGCGCTGCCGTTCTTTGCCCTGGGCAGTTTCGCCGGGGCCTATCACCTGCTGTGGTGGACGTCGCTCGGGACGCTGCCGGTGGTGGTCTTCGAGGGTACGACGGGCCTTTTGATCACGCTGGGCGCGCTGGGTGCCGTGGCCGCCCTGCTGCTGGCGCTGGCCGCCCCCGGCACGCGGCGCATTCCGCGCAGGCTGTGGATCGCGGCGGCGCTGCTGGCGGGGCTGGCGATCCTCAACCTTGTCGTGGCGGGACAGCCCTGGGGCGTGGTCTACGGGCTTGGGCTGTGGGCCGCCAAGGGGGCCTCGGCGCTGGGCATGGACCTGTCGGGCTCGGGGTTCTGGGGCACGCCGGGCAACGTCGAGCGGGTGGCCGACAGCCTGCTGACCGATGTCACCTCGCTGACCAATCTGGGCATCATCGGCGGCGCGTTCCTGGTGGCGGTCTGGCGTTCGGGGCTGGGTCAGGGCCTGCCCGATCTGCCCGCGCGCGCCTGGGTCGCGACGATTATCGCGGGGTTCCTGCTGGGCTATGCGTCGCGGCTGGCCTTCGGCTGCAATGTGGGGGCGTTCTTTTCCGGCATCTCGACCGGGTCGCTGCATGGCTGGGCGTGGTTCGTGGCGGCCTTCGGCGGTGCCTTTGTGGGCGTCAGGCTGCGGCCACTGCTGGGGCTGGAGGGGCGCAGATGAGGACACGCAGACTGACCGCCGGGCTGACGCTGACGCTGGTCGCGGCGCTGATCCTGTTCGACGCGGCGCGGAGCGCGCCGCTCGACCGGTTCAAGGCGCCGCCGCTGATCGCGCTTGGCAGCGGTCAGGCGGCGGGCGGGGCGCATTGCGCGGCCCTGCCCCGCGAGGCCGCGCGGCGCTGAGCCCGGCAGGCGCGCGGCACCTCGTCCGCGCTGGCGCGCGTCCTCGGGACCGTGGCCGCCGGTGCCCGGACCGGGGCCGGTCGACGCGGCTCATGCGTCCCCGCCATGGGCCAGCTTTTCACGCGGGACGCGTTTGAAGACCCCTTGCGCGGTGGCGATCAGGGTGCCGTCCGCGCCGCGCAATTCGCCCGCCACGAACAGCAGCGACTTGCCGCCGCCGGTGACGGTGCCCGTCGCGGTGATGCGCTGGCCCACCAGCCCCGCCGCGACGAAGTTCACCGACATCGAGACGGTCAGGAAGGGCGCGCGGCCGGTGTCGTCCACGGTCAGGCTGCTGGTCGCCCCCATCGCGTTATCGAGCAGGAGCGCCGCGAAGCCGCCGTGCAGCACGCCGTGACGGTTGGCATGTTCCGCGCCCACATCGAGCATGCAGCGGGCCGACCCGTCGCCCTGCCCGACATCGGTGACATAGCCCAGAGTCCGCTGCGCGCCGGTCTCGTTCCGGATCACCGCCATCGGTCAGGCCGCGCCCAGGCGGATGAAGCGTTCGAGGTGGTAATCGCTGTCGCCGAAGCGGTGGTCGACCATGGTCAGCCGCTTGGCCAGGTGTCCCAGCGCGTATTCGGCGGTCATGCCGATGCCGCCGTGCATCTGGATCGATTCCTCGACCACCAGCCGCGCCGAGCGCCCGATCAGGTTCTTGGTGGCGCTGACATGGCGTTCGCGCGTGGCGCGGTCGGCAGTAAGATGGCCCGCGAGGTTGATGGTGGCCGAGCGCGCCTGCTCGATCTCGATCAGCACGTCGGCCGTGCGGTGCTGCAACGCCTGGAACTTGCCGATGGGTCTGCCGAACTGATGGCGCTGCTGCAGGTAGCCGACGGTCAGCGTGCGGATCGTTTCCATCAGGCCCAGAGCTTCGGCGGAGATCGCGGCGGTGGCGCGGGCGGCGGCCAGTTCGATGGCAGCAAACGCAGTGCCCGCATCCCCGATCAGCGCATCGGCGGGCAGGGCCACGTCGCTGAGGGTAAGCTCCGCCGCGCGCCCGCCGCCATTGAGCGCGTAGTCGCGCAGCGTCAGGCCCGGCGCATCCGCGGGCACCAGAAACAGCGAGATGCCGTCTTCGTCGGTGCTGTCGCCCGCGCTGCGGGCGCTGATCACGAAAGCCTCCGCGGCGGCGGCATGGGCGACCAGCGACTTCCGCCCCGAGAGCACCCAGCCCGCGCCGGACTGCGCGGCGGTGGTCTCGACGTGGGTCAGATCGTAGCGCGCGCGCGGTTCGGAATGGGCGAATGTCAGGATCGCGCCGCCGATGATGGCGTCGATCCCGGCCTTTTGCGCATCATTGCCCATGGCCGCGATCAGCCCGCCTGCGAGGATGCCCGTTTCGAGCAGCGGCTCGAACAGGCCCGCGCGGCCCAGCTCTTCGAAGACCACGGCGATATCGAAGCCCGCGCCGCCGAAGCCGCCATCGTCTTCGGAGAACAGCGCGCCGATCACGCCCATCTCGGTCAGGCCCTGCCAGAGCGCGTCGGAATGGCCGCTGTCGCTTTCGGTGGCGGCGGTCAGCGCGTCAGGGGTCACGTTTTCGCGCAGGTAGCGGCGCAGGCTGTCCTGCAGCATCTGGCGTTCTTCGGTGAGTTCGAAATTCATCGTTGTCTGTCCTCGCGGGTCGCCGGGGGAGGTACGGATCGGGGATCGGCGCCGCGGCAGTCGCGGCGCGCCGGATCACAGCTCCAGAATGGCCTTCGAGATGATCTGCCGCTGCACCTCGTTCGAGCCGCCGTAGATCGACAGCTTGCGGTTGTTGAAATAGGCCTGCGTGGCGGGCATCGCGTAATCGGGGCCGACGGGGTCGACATTTGCGCCCGCGTCCAGCGCCTCGGAGACGAAGGGCATCGCGTAGGGGCCGACGGCCTGGCGGGTGAGCGCGTTGATGTCCTGCCGGATCACGGTGCCCTTGATCTTGAGCATGGAGCTTTCGGCCCCAGGCGCCGTGCCCGCCGCCGCCGCCGCGATGGTGCGCAGGTTGGTGGTTGCCATCGCCATCAGGTCGATCTCGATCCGGGCCAGCCTGGCGGCAAAGAACGGGTTCTCGATCAGGGGCCTGCCGCCCGATTGTTCCAGCCCGGCGATGCGGCGCAGGTTGGCAAGCGCGGAGGTGGCGAACCCGACGCCGGCGATGTTGGTACGCTCGTGGGTCAGGAGGTACTTGGCATAGGTCCAGCCCCTGTTTTCCTCGCCCACGAGGTTTTCGGCGGGGACTTTCACATCCTCGAACCAGACCTCGTTCACCTCGGCCTCGCCGTCGATCAGCACGATGGGGCGCACGGTGACGCCGGGCGTGTCCATGTCGATCAACAGAAACGAGATGCCTTGCTGCGGTTTGCCCTCTTTCGAGGTGCGCACCAGGCAGAAGATCTTGTCGGCGTATTGCCCCAGAGTGGTCCATGTCTTTTGGCCGTTGACGATATAATGATCGCCCTCACGCACGGCACTGGTCTTGACCGAGGCCAGATCAGACCCGGCGCCGGGTTCGGAATAGCCTTGGCACCACCAGTCATCGCCGTTCAGGATACGCGGCAGGTAATGCGCCTGCTGCGCGTCGGAGCCGAATTTCATCAGCACCGGCCCCAGCATGTTGACGCCGAAGGGCACGATGCGGGGGGCATGGGCGCGGGTCGTTTCCTCTTCGAAGATGTGACGCTCGACCGCGTCCCAGCCGGTGCCGCCGTGCTTTTCGGGCCAGTTCACCCCCAGCCAGCCGCGCGCGTTCAGGATGGCGTGCCATTCCTCGTAATCGGCCTTGTCCAGACGCTTGCCGTCCCTGACCTTGCCCGAGAGGCGCTTGGGCAGCTTGTCGGCCAGAAAGGCGCGAACGTCGTCGCGGAAAGCCTTCTGGTCGTCGGTATAGGCGAGATCCATTGTCGTCTCTCCGTGTCTGGTTGCACTGCGGGGATGCCCCCGTCAGGAATTTCCGTTGCCGCCGACGCCGCCCCGATCGCCCCGGACACACGCGTGGCCGACCGGGCGGGCGGCATCGGTCACGGCGGGCCGCGTCAGGCGCGGTCGTTCAGGCTGGCGAAATCCCGGCCCTCCCGGACCAGACGTTGGAGCAGCCCGGAGGGTTGCCAGAAGAAGGCGTCGTCTTGCGCGTAGGCTTCGATATCGGCCAGCAGCGTTTTCAGACCAACATGGTCCGCCCAGTGCATCGGACCACCTCGGAAGCGCGGAAATCCATAGCCGTAAAGCAGCGTCACATCCACATCGAGCGGACGCAGCGCGATGCCTTCGTCGACCACGTTCGCGGCCTCGTTGACCAGGGCGGCCATGTAGCGGCGCTGGATCTCGTCGTCGGTGAAGTCGCGCGGGGTGACCCCCGCCGCCTGCCGCGCCTTGTCGATCAGCGCCTCGACCTCGGGGTCGGGCCTGCCGCCCCGGGTACCCTGATCGTAGAGGTAGTATCCGCGCTGCGTCTTCTGACCGTGCCATCCCAGATGATGCATCTCATCGGCCCATGTCGGCACCATGTCGCGCGGATCGCGGGTCGGTGCCTTGCGCTGCCGCGTCAGGAACCCGATGTCGAGCCCGGCCAGATCGCCCATCTCGTAGGGGCCCATCGGGAAGCCGAACGCCCGGATCGCGCGGTCGACCTGGTAGGGGCTGGCCCCGGCCAGCACCATGCGATCGGCGCTGGCGCGATACTTGGCCATGATCCGGTTGCCGATAAAACCGTCGCAGACGCCCGCGCGCACGGCGGTCTTGCCCAGACGTCTGGCCAGCGCGAAGGCGGTGGCGGTGACGTCGGGGGCGGTCTTGTCGGCGACCACCACCTCGAGAAGTTTCATCACATGCGCGGGCGAAAAGAAGTGCAGCCCGATCACGTCTCCGGGGCGCGCGGTCGATGCCGCGATCTCGTCGATATCGAGATAGGAGGTGTTGGTCGCGAGGATCGCGCCGGGCTTCATCACCCGGTCGAGTTCGGCAAAGACCGCCTTCTTGACGTCCATATCCTCGAACACCGCCTCGATGGCGAGGTCGGCCTGCGCCAGCGCATCATACCCGGTGGCGGTGCGGAAGGTGCCCGACAGGATCGCGTCGCGCTGGTCGGCGGAAAGCTTGCCGCGCTGCACCGCGCCGTCGAGGTTCCCGGTCACCGTGGCGGTGGCCTTGTCGGCGGCGGGTTGGTCGCGTTCGATCAGCGTCACATCGAAACCGCGCAGAAGGGCGGCCGTGGCGATGCCCGCGCCCATGGTGCCGCCGCCGATCACGCCCAGCGTCGCCACCTCGCGGGGGGGGACGCCGTCGATCTCGGGGAGTTTGGCGACCTTGCGTTCGATGAAGAAGGCATGGATCAGGCCCGCGCGCTGCGGTGTCTCCATCATCGCGCGGAAGATCCGGCGCTCTTCGGCGAGGCCGGGGGTAATCGCCAGCCGGGTGGCGGCCTCGACCGCGTCGATGGAGGCCAGGCGCGCCACCTCGCCGCCGGATTTCTTCGTCCAGAGCGCGCGCGCCGCCGACAGCGCATCGGCGTCATGGGCGGGGCACGGCATCTGGCCCACCGGACGCGGACCCGCGCCACCGGCCAGCAGGTCGCGCGCATAGGCCAGCCCCGCGGCGCGCGGATCGCCCGTCGCCAGCCGGTCGGCAAGGCCCAGCGCCACTGCCCGCTCGGCCGGGACGGTGCCGCCCGCCGGAATGATCTCGAGCGCGGCTTTCACCCCGATGAGACGCGGCGTGCGCTGGGTGCCGCCGGCCCCGGGAATGATGCCGAGGTTGACCTCGGGGAGACCCAGCCTGGCCCCCGCCATGGCGACGCGGTAGTGACAGCCCAGCGCCACCTCGAGCCCGCCGCCCAGCGCCGCGCCCTGGATGGCGCAGACCACCGGCTTTGGGCTGGCCTCGATATGGCTGACCACCTCTGGCAGGCCGGGATCGGCGGGCGGTTTGCCGAACTCGGAGATGTCCGCGCCGCCGAAGAACAGCTTGCCCGCGCCGAGGATCAGCGCCGCCCGCGCGCCGTCGTCGGCGGCAAAACGGTCCACCGCCTGCCACAGCCCGGCGCGCACCGCCTGGCCCAGCGCGTTCACCGGTGGATTGGCAACCGTGATGACGGCGATGCCGTCGTCCAGCTCGTAACTCACCTGATCGGCCATGAAGACACCTTTTTCTGACTGCCGCCTGTGCGGGGCGCATCGCGAAGGACCCGCGACGGGTGCGGCAATGCGGCCCCGATGGCATCCTTGCCGATGCCCCCGGAGATGGCAAAGAGGTAATGGCCCCCGGGCGGTGCGTGCAGACCGGTCAGGCCCCCTGCGCGGATGCCGCCGCTGCCATCGCCGCCACCACCTCGGCCACCCAGGCGGCTGCGCGGATGGCAGGGTCAAAGCGCCGCGGCGGCCCCTGTCAGACGGCTGTCAGGGTCGCGATGCGCCGGATCGCAAAGCGGTAGCCATCGGTGCCCGCACCCGCGATCACCGCGTCGGCGCGTGTCGAGACGTAGGAATGATGCCGGAAGCTTTCGCGCTTGTGGATGTTCGAGATATGCACCTCGATCACCGGCCCCTCGAA
Source organism: Roseivivax sp. CAU 1753 (assembly GCF_054482575.1). Classification (NCBI taxonomy): domain Bacteria; kingdom Pseudomonadati; phylum Pseudomonadota; class Alphaproteobacteria; order Rhodobacterales; family Roseobacteraceae; genus Roseivivax; species Roseivivax sp. CAU 1753. Next base: position 410,459 of record NZ_JBTLRF010000003.1, read on the forward strand.
GGTGTTGAGCGCGTCGAGGATGGCGACGGAGGTGTGCGAATAGGCCCCGGGGTTGATCACGATACCGACCGCGTCGGCACGCGCCTCGTGGATCCAGTCGACGATCTGGCCTTCGTGGTTGGACTGCAACGCGCGCAGATCGAACCCGGCCTCGCCCGCCAGCGCGGCGCAGTCGCGGGCCACGTCGTCCAGCGTCTCGTGGCCGTAGATTTCAGGCTGCCGCTGCCCCAGAAGGTTGAGGTTCGGCCCGTTCAGAAGATAGATTTTCGGGCCCATGCCGGTCGCTCCTGTTGTTGCACCCTTTCCTTGTGCCGCGCGCCGGGCGGATCGGACAAGGGCGATGCGCGCGCGCGGGGCGCATTGTGGCGCAAAAGCCCGGACGCCGGAGCCATCAGGAGCGCGCCCCGCCCGAGGATCCCGGGGCCAGTGCGACCCCGAGGGTCTCGACGCCCCTGCCGCGCCGTGGCAGAAGCGCCCGAACCCGTAGCCTGCCAAGGAGCGCCGCCATGCCCTTCGACCGTTCGATCAAGATTGCCCCGTCGATCCTGTCCGCCGATTTCGCCGATTTCGGCCGCGAGATCCGCGCCATCGAGGATCAGGGGGCCGACTGGGTGCATGTCGATGTGATGGACGGCCATTTCGTGCCGAATCTGACCTTCGGCCCGGCGGCGGTGAAGGCCTTCCGGCGGCATGTGAAGACGGTGATGGACGTGCATCTGATGATCGCGCCGGTCGATCCCTATATCGACGCCTATGCCGAGGCCGGGGCCGACATCCTGACCGCGCACATCGAGGCCGGGCCGCATATTCACCGCACCCTGCAGGCGATCCGCGCGGCGGGTCTGAAGGCGGGCGTGGCGCTGAACCCCGGCACACCCGCCGAGGCGGTGGCGCATCTTCTGGACATCGCCGATCTGGTCTGCGTGATGACGGTGAACCCGGGCTTCGGCGGGCAGAGCTTTCTTGACATGACCGACAAGATCGCCCGCCTGCGGGCGATGATCGGCGACCGCGAGGTACATATCGAGGTGGATGGCGGCGTCGATCCGAAGACCGCGCCGCTTGTGGTCAAGGCCGGGGCCGACGCGCTGGTCGCGGGGTCTGCGGTGTTCCGGGGCGGATCGGTCGACACGCCCGATGTCTACGGCGCGAATATCCGCGCCATCCGCGATGCGGCACGGGCGGCCTGAGCCATGGCCGCGACCCCACCCGTCTGCGATGTCGACTGGTCGGCGCCGGATTTCACCCTGCCCGCGACCGACGGGCGGCGGCTTTCGCTGTCCGGGCTCAAGGGCGAGAACGGCACGCTGGTCATGTTCATCTGCAACCATTGCCCCTATGTGCTGCGCGTCCTAGACCGCATCATCGAAGACGCCCGCGCCTTGCAGGAACGCGGCATCGCGGTGGTCGCGATCTGCGCCAACGACGCCGAGGCCTACCCCGCCGACAGCTTCGACAACATGGTGAAGATGGCCGAGACGCATGCGTTGCCCTTTCCCTACCTGCACGATGCCGACCAGTCGGTCGCGCGCGCCTATAACGCGGCCTGCACGCCGGATTTCTTCGGCTTCAACGCAAAGCTCGGCCTGCAGTATCGCGGGCGTCTGGGCACGGACCGGCGCGAGCTTCGCGATGCCATGATCCAGATCGCCGAGACCGGTCGGGGCCCCGCCGATCAGGTCCCGTCGATGGGCTGCTCGATCAAGTGGAAACCTGCATGAGCGCGCGCATCGTCTTCGACCTCGACGGCACCTTGATCGACAGCGCGCCCGACATCTGCGCGGTGGGCAACTCGGTGCTTGACGACGAGGGCCTGCCCCGCCTGACGCTGGACGAGGCGATCACCTGCATCGGCAGCGGTGCTGCGGCCTTTGTCGCGGGGATGCGCGCCCTGCGCGGTATTCCCGACGCCGAACAGGCACGGCTGCTGGAGACGTTCATCGCGCGCTACGAAACCGGCAACGCGCTGACCGAGCTCTATCCCGGCGTGCGCGCGGCGCTCGGGTCGCTGGCCGCAGGGGGGCACCGGCTCGGGCTGTGCACCAACAAGCCGATCGGGCCGACCCATGCGGTGCTGCGGCACTTCGATCTGGACCAGACCTTCGGCGCGGTGATCGGCGGCGACAGCCTGGACACGCGCAAGCCCGACCCCGCGCCGTTGCTTGCGGCCCTTGCGGCGCTGGGCGACGGGCCGGCGCTGTATGTGGGCGACAGCGAGATCGACGCCGGGACCGCGGAGCGCGCGGGCGTGCCGTTCCTGCTGTACACCGAGGGCTATTGCCACGTGCCGCTGGACACCCTGACGCAACGGGCGCGGTTTTCGGATTTTGCCGACTTGCCGGGACTGGTGGCCGAGGTTCTCGACGGCGTCTGAGCGAAGCGCACCGTTCCGTGCCCGCCGCGACAAGCGCCTGACCGGGGGTGGCGCTGCAACGATTGAACGGCGCGCTTTATCCTGTCACGTCGCAGCACCGATCGAACCGCGTGAAAGCGGCACCATAGCGCCAGCCCGCCGGGCCGGGCAGGCGCTTGGCGCGGCGGTCTGCGGCCTTGTTCCGCGGCCAGTGCGCATGGTTCAGGCCGCGCCCTCCAGCTCAACGCCGATGGCCGTGGCCTCGCCGCCGCCGATGCAGATCGAGGCGACGCCGCGCCGCGCGCCCCGCGCCCGCATGGCCCCGAGCAGCGTCACCAGAATGCGCGCGCCCGAGGCCCCGATGGGATGACCCAGCGCCACCGCGCCGCCATGCACGTTCAGCTTTTCGCGCGGGATGTTCAGCTCCTTGGCCGAGGCCATGGCGACCACGGCGAACGCCTCGTTGATCTCGAACAGGTCGACATCGTCGACCGACCAGTCCAGCGCCTCGAAGAGCCGCCGCTTGGCGTGGATCGGCGCGGTGGTGAACCACCCCGGCGCACCGGCATAGGCCGCGTGCCCCATGATCCGCGCGATCGGGGTCAGGCCCAGCCGTTCGGCGTCGGAGGCACGGGCCAGCACCAGCGCCGCCGCCCCGTCGTTGATCGAGGAGGAGGACGCCGCGGTGATGGTGCCGTCCTTCTTGAAGGCCGGGCGCAGGTTGGGGATCTTGTCGGGGTTGATCGATTGCGGGCCCTCGTCGCGGGCCACCTCGACCGCGCCCTTGCGGGTCTTGACCGCGACCGGCGTCACCTCCCAGTCGAAGGCACCGCTGTCGGCGGCGGCTTTGGCGCGGGTGACGCTTTCGATGGCATAGGCGTCCTGATCGTCGCGGGTGAACTGGAACGCCTCGGCGCAGTCTTCGCCGAAGGTGCCCATCGACCGGCGGGTGCCGTCGGGGGCCACGTCATAGGCGTCTTCGAGCCCGTCGAACATCATGTGATCGAGCACGCGGGCATGGCCGATCCGCGCGCCGCCGCGCCCCTGCGGCAGCAGGTAAGGCGCGTTGGTCATGCTTTCCATGCCGCCCGCCACAGCGACGCCGATCGAGCCCGCGACCATCGCCTCATGCGCCTGGATCACCGCCTTCATGCCCGAACCGCAGACCTTGGAGACGGTGGTGCAGGGCACCGACACCGGCAGGCCCGCGCCCAGGGCCGCCTGCCGCGCCGGGGCCTGGCCCAGCCCGGCGGACAGCACGTTGCCCATCAGCACCTCGTCGACCGCGTCGGGCGCCAGCCCCGCCTGCGCCAGCGCCGCGCGGATCGCCACGGCGCCCAGTTCGGTGGCGGGCACCCCGGTGAATGCCCCCTGAAACGCCCCGAGCGGGGTGCGCGACGCGGCGCAGATCATGATCGGATCCCGAGCGGTGTTGGTGGGCATGGCATCTCTCCTGCTGCGTGGTTGCGGCCAACTGCGTGGTTGCGGCCAAGTCTGCCGCGTTGCGCGACCGTGTGCAAACGCCCCGCGACGCCGCGCCCGCCATTGGGGCGGGCAGTCCTGCACCCACGGCGTCAAAGGCGGCCAGGCAAGTCGTTAAAATAACGTTAATTCCATGTTTTACGCGCTTTCACGGATTACGAGTCGACAAAACCGTGGCACCTTTCCCATAGGTAAACTGAATCGGTCGAATGGCGGGGTGTGGGTGATGGCGACGGGCAAACGGAAAACGGCAAGCTGGAAAGACATCGGCGACACCACTGCACCCTTCGACGGTTACGCCCACTGGGAAGCAGCATCCGCCCGGCGCAACCCGCGCGCGGTGATGCTGTTCGCGGAATTGCGCCCCGGCAAGAAGGCCCCGACCCTGCGGGCGGCCATTGCGGCGCTCAGGTCGGAGCCGCGGGCCAAGCTTCAGAGTGCGGAATGTGACGCGCTGGCTACGGAACTGGCGGAGCTTGACCGCTCGGCCAGTGGCGCGTCGGGCAGCGACGGCGGTGACCTCTCCCCACCGCCGCCTGCCTTTCCGTGGCGCGTGACGGTGGCGTTCTTCTGGCTCGACGAGATCTCGAAGCTGCCCGACTATTGCCGCCTGCTGCATGTCGGCCCGCGCGTCGAGGCGCTGAGCGAAACCGATCCGCGCATGTTCGACCCGATCGACCGCGCCCCGACCGGAACCGCGCCCGGCGCGCCGGTCATGGCCTGCATCGACGACGGGATCGGCTATCTCAACGCGCGCTTCCGGGCCTCCGCGACCGAGACGCGCATCGCCAAGCTTTGGCTGCAGACGGAACCGCGCGCCGCCGCCCATGACCTGATCGAGCCGCTGCCGGACGTGCGCATCGGGCAGGTGCTGGCCAAGGCCGAGATTGACCGCGAACTGGCCAGCGGCGTGTCCGAGACCGCGCTTTACCGCGCCCGCAACGACGCCCTTCTGCCGCCCGATCTGCGCCGCAGCACCAACCATCACGCCAGCCACGGCACCCATGTGCTGGACCTTGCCGCCGGTGCGGACTGGGCCGACACCGACGCGCGGGACGACGGCGACAACGCCGACGCCTGCATCGCGGGCCTGCCGATCCTTGCGGTGCAACTGCCGCCCGCGGCCATCGCCGAGACGTCGGGGCGCAAGACCGAAGGCTATGTGGCCATCGGGCTGCGCTGGATCGTGACCGAGGCGTTGCGGCTGTCGCGCTGCGACGGGCGGCCCGTGATCGTCAACCTCAGCCTCGGGGCGCTGGCTGGACCGGGCGATCATACCGCCTTTCTGGCGCAGTGGATCGCGGCCGAGATCGACCGCTATGAACGGCTGTGCGGCGGCAGGCTGCAGGTTGTCGCCGCCTATGGCAATGCCCGGCTCGACCAGTTGGCCGCGCGCGCCGAGGTGACGACCGCTGCCCCCCTGAGCCTTGACTGGCGGGTGCAGCCCGACGACCGCACGGCCAGTTTCCTGGAGCTGCGCACCACCTGCGACGGCACCGGTCGGCGGCTTTGCCTGACCCCGCCCGACCCGCGCCTGCCGCCGCTCGAACTGGAGTGGTTGCGGCCCGGCGAGGGGCGGCTGCTGATGCTGGGTAGGGATATGCTGGCGGCGGTCTATGGCACCGAGACGGTGGATCTGACCGAGGATCCGGAGCAAGCGACGGCCCCTGCCCCCGAGACGCGCTATGACAGTCTGCTGATCGCGCTGGCCCCCACGCATCGCGTCGATGGCGGTGCGCCGGTGCCGGCGGGTTGCTGGAAGATCGCGGTGGCCAGCGACAGCGCCACGCCATCGCTGGTCACCGCCGAGGTGCAGCGCGATGACACGCCGCACGGCTTCCGGCCGCGCGGACGGCAATCCTATCTCGATGCGCCGGGCTGGGAATGGGACGCCGAACTGGGCAGCGCCAGTGCGCCCGCCGCCGGAAACCCGGTGTCGCGGCAGGGCACGGCGGTGGCCTTTGCCGGGGCCACCCATGCGCATCTGTGGTTCGTCGGGGCCGCCCGGCCCAGGACCGGCGCCCCCGGCACCGGCCAGCCGGAACGCTATTCCGCCGAGGGCATCGTCGACATGCTGGCGCGCGCCGGGCAGTCGCCGGGGCCGACGCTTGCGGCGCGCGGATCGGACGGCGCGATGCAGCAAGGCGCGCGCGCCGCGGGCGTGCTGACAGGGTCGGTCGCGCGGTTCTCGGGCACCAGCGTCGCGGCCCCCCGGGTGGCCCGCGCATTGGCGCAGCTTTGGTCACGCACCGGCGCGCCGGGCGATCCGGAGGCCGATCTGGCCGCCATCCTGGCCGCCACGCCGCCGCTGCCCGGTCCGGATTGCCGCACCGGACGCGGCGTGATGCTGGATTACCCCCATTCCCGCACGGCCTGAGCGCCGATTGCCCCGATCAGCGGGGCCGTCGGACTGCCCGGCCGGGTGGCGGCGTCGAGATTGGCGGGCAGAAGCGCCCGCAGCCAGTCGCGCCATGCCTCGATGGTGAAGCCGCCGTTCCAGGATTTGGCATCGTCGGTGAAGGGTGCGGCGGGGGCGAGATCACACGCGAAGGCGTCGCCGAAGACCGGCCCGGCCAGCGCCACCCCGAGGCTGAAGCCCAAAAGCCCGCCATAGGCGCTGTCGATGGGGAAATGCACGCCCGCCACGGTCCGGTTGTCGGCGATGCGGGCCGCCAGCGCGAAGGGCATCAGCACATTGTGGTCCGCCTCGCAGGCCGGGGTCTCGGCGGTCAGGATGTCGATCAACCCGCGCACGGCGTTGGCGTCGGGGGCGCGCCCCTTGAGCCAGAGCAGCGACAGCATCGTCGCGAAGGCAAACGCCTCGGTCGCGTGACCGCTGGGGCAAGAGCCATGCGCGGGCGTCTGGATCATCGGCTGCACCTTGGGCGAATAGGTCATCGGGCGCGGCACCCGTGCGGCGAACTTGATCGCCTGTTCGGGCTGGATGACAACATCATAGATCCGCGCCAGAAGCTCCATCGTCCAGCGCCGGGAATAGCCGTCGAGATGCAGCTGCGAGCCGAAAAAGCTGAGCATGTCGCCGGTCTGCAGGACAATTTCGCCCAGGCGGTCCGAGCGCAGGTCCATCGCCGCGCGCAGATGCGGCAACTGGTGCGTGCCAAGGTCCGCCGCAGACGGCGTGGGCAGCGTCAGGCTGACACCTCCGCCCGAGACGCGGGGCGCGTCGCCAGCCCCGGTGACGTCGAAAAAGCCGCTGAATTCCTGCGCGATGGTGGCGGCGCGGGCATCGGGTTGCAGCGCTTGCAACCGATCGAGGGGCGCGTCGGACGGGGCGGTCGGCACGGTGCCGGTGCCGTCCCAATAGCCCAGCAGCCCTTCGGCGGTGACGCCCAGCGCGGTGCTGGTCAGCGGCGCCGCGCCGCCGCCGGAATGGATACCGTGGATGCCGTGTATCCCGTGGATGCCATGGATGCCGTGGATGCCATGGATCCCGTGGATGCCGTGAATGCCCAATGTCGCCATGCCTACAATCTCACCTGTTAATTGATCCCGCCTCACCATGCCCAAAACCGCGCCGGTAACGAAGCGGCTTCGCGCGGCGCGGGCGCGTTTTGACGAAGAATTCACGCCGCAACCGGTTGCTTGCGGAACGCGGCAAAGGTGTTAGCCTGCGTGTCGGTCGCAATGTCACCAAGTCTGTGGCGTCCGGGCAATGAGGAAGGCTTCGTGCATATCCAGTTGATCGGCGAGTTCCGTGTCTGCGATGCGGAGGGCTGCGATTGCACGCCCTCGTCGGCGCGGGCGCGGGCGCTGCTGGCGATCCTGGCGCGCACCGAGGGCCGGACCCGCGCGCGGCGCTGGCTGGAAAAGTGCCTCTGGTCCGACCGGGCGGCGCGGCAGGCATCGGCCAGTCTGCGCAACGTGCTGTCGGAGATCCGCAAGGCGCTGGGCGACAAGGGCACGCATTTCATCACCGACCGGGACAACGTGCGCCTCGAGGCGGTCAGCACCGATCTCGATGCCTGCCCCGAGGACGCGCTGGCGGCACTGCGCACCGGGCGGGACCTGATGGAGAACGTGCAGGTGAGCGATCCGGTGTTTGCCGAATGGCTGGCCGATGCCCGGGCGCGCATCCTGCAGGACCTGGGCCAGCGCGACCGATCGGCGCTGCAGGGCCGTCTTGACCCCGCCGACCAGCCGCGGCGCAAGCTGGAGCTTCAGGTCAGGGCCTTCGGCGAACAGCAGGACGGCAACGGCGCGTTTGTCGGCGCGCTTCTGGGCGACACCATGGCCCGGCTGATCGCCGATTTCGGCTGTTTCAGCATCTACAAGGACACCGGCGACGGGACGGAAAAACCCGATCTTGTGCTGGGCGTGCGCACGCTGACGGCGGGCGACGACGTGCAGGTGCTGGCGGGGCTGACCGCGCGCGCGACCGGAGAGGTGATCTGGTCCGACAATGCCCGGCTCGACGTCACCGCGCCCGATCTGCTGGAACAGGGCGACGTGCCGCGCCTGGTCTATCATTCCGCCGCCCGGGTGCTGACCCAGGACCTGTCGCGGCAGGCGGATGCCAGCGTCGCGCTGAAGGTCGATGCCCGGGTCAACGCCGCCATCGCCGCGATGTTCACCTATGAAAGCGCCAAGCTGCGCCATGCGGAGCGCCTGCTGGCCGAGGCCTTCGCGCTGTTGCCGCTGCCGCGCATTGCCGCCTGGCGCAGCCTGCTCAGGCAGATCATGATCGTCGAGCGGACCGAACCCGACATCCAGACGCTGTACCGCGAGGCCAGCGAGTTCGCGCAGATGGCGCTGGTCGGCAATGACGGCAACGCGCTGGTCACGTCGCTGGTGGCGCAGCTGCTGGCCATGCTGGAGAACGACACCGGCGTCAGCGCGGCCCTGGCCGAGGACGCGGTGCGCATCAGCCCCTACAACGCCTTCAGCCATTCCGCCAAGGCCACGGTGGCCCTGCGCGCGGGCGAGGCCGCGACCGCCCTTCGGTCCAGTTGCCACGCCGCCAGCCTTGCCAGCCAGTCATCCTCTGCGCATTGGTTCGACACGCTGGCCGGGCTTTCGGCGATCACCGCGGGCGACATACCGCAGGCGGTCGCGCATCTGGAACGGGCTCATGCCCGCGCGCCGTGTTTCCGCGCCCCGATGCGGCACCTTCTGTGCCTTTATGCGGCGCAGGAGGCCCCGGACAGGGCCGCGACCATGGCGGGCAAGCTGCGCGCGGTCGAGCCCGACTTCGACATCATGCGCATTCGCGAGGACGAAAGTTACCCGGTGCTGACGCTGCGCCGCTCGAACCTGTTGCCACCGCGCCAACTGGCGCGCGATCTGGCGTGACACCCCCCGACTTGCCGGGGTGGGTGGGCCGCGCCGCGCTTCATTCAAAAATACCAAAAAAACATCGCTTATTATCAAATAGATCCAAAAGGTGCTGTTGTCCTTATGCGGATGGTATGACACCGGCCACGGACCCATATTTCACAGGACATTTTGAAACAGCAGGAGCCGTCATGGCCGCGAAGTATTATGCCCCGACAGGAGGCCATCCCGGCCAGGATCAGCTTCTGACCGACCGCGCCGTCTTTACCGATGCCTATGCGGTGATCCCGAAGGGCACGATGCGCGACATCGTCACCAGCTTCCTGCCGTTCTGGGACGACACCCGGCTTTGGGTCATCGCGCGTCCGCTGAGCGGGTTCGCCGAGACGTTTTCGCAATACATCATGGAAGTGGCCCCCGGTGGCGGGTCCGACCGGCCGGAACTTGACGCCGGGGCCGAGGGCGTCTTGTTCGTGGTCGAAGGCAGCGCCAGCCTGACGGTCGACGGGGCCGAGCATGTGCTGACAGAAGGCGGCTATGCCTACCTGCCCCCGGCCTCGGACTGGAGCCTGCACAATCGGTCCGACGCGATGCTGCGGTTTCACTGGATCCGCAAGGCCTACGAGGCGGTGCCGGGTCTCGATCATCCCGATGTGGTCATCGCAAACGACGCCGATGTCGCACCGTCGGTGATGCCCGGAACCGACGGCAAATGGGCCACGACGCGCTTTGTCGATCCGGCCGACCTGCGCCACGACATGCATGTAACCGTCGTCACCTTCGAGCCGGGCGCGGTCATTCCGTTTCTCGAAACCCACGTGATGGAGCACGGGCTTTACGTGCTCGAGGGCAAGGCCGCCTACCGGTTGAACACCGACTGGGTCGAGGTCGAGGCCGGCGACTTCATGTGGCTGCGCGCCTTCTGCCCGCAGGCCTGCTATGCCGGTGGGCCGGGACGGTTTCGCTACCTGCTCTACAAGGATGTGAACCGCCACATGAACCTGCGCCCTATGGCCGGGGCGCGGGGCGTGGCCCATCCGGCGACCGGCAGATAACCTTTCAGACCGGCGCACAAGCGGCGTCCGGGTGGTGTCCATCGCGGCCCGCCCGGGCGCTTTTTTCGGTCCTGTGCCCGCAGGAAGCCGTGGCGCGGCATCAACGGGAAGCAACCGGAAAAAGCGCCATTCGCTCGAAAAACGATAAAGTGCATCTTGTTTCGCGAAATTTTCGAAGAACCGCTTCAAGAAAATACAAAGCACTGAAAGTAAACGAAAATATAAGATAAACCGGCATTTTGAAAAACGATTTCAAAAAAGTATGCCGCGCGCCCAGGATGGCGTAAAACGGGATCAACGCGTCACAGTCGTAACGCTTAAAGGAGACGGACATGAGCTTTCAGAACCCAGTTTTCATCCCGGGCCCGACCAACATTCCCGAGAGCCTGCGCAAGGCCTGCGACATGCCGACGATCGATCACCGTTCGCCGCTGTTCGGGCAGATCCTGCACCCGGTCCGCGAACGTGTCCGCACGATCCTGAAAAGCGACACGGCAGAGGTCTTCATCTTCCCGTCCACCGGCACCGGCGGCTGGGAAACCGCGCTGACCAACTGCCTGAGCGCGGGCGATGGCGTGCTTTCGGCGCGCAACGGCATGTTCTCGCACCGCTGGATCGACATGTGCCAGCGCCACGGCCTGAACGTGACGATCGTCGAGACGCCCTGGGGCGAAGGCCTGCCCGCGGACCGCTATGAGGAAATCCTCACCGCCGACAAGACCCACGAGATCAAGGCCGTGCTCGCCACCCACAACGAGACCGCGACGGGCGTCAAGTCCGACATCGCCGCCGTGCGCCGCGCGCTGGACGCCGCCGGTCACCCGGCGCTGCTGTTCGTCGATGGCGTGTCGTCGATCGCGTCGATGGACTTCCGCTTTGACGAGTGGGGCGTCGATGTTGCCGTCACCGGGTCGCAAAAGGGCTTCATGCTGCCGGCCGGGCTGGCCATCGTCGGGTTCAGCCCGAAGGCGATGGAGGCCACCGGGACCGGCACCCTGCCGCGCACCTTCTTCGACGTGCACGACATGCAGAAAGGCTATGCCAACAGCGCCTACCCCTACACGCCCGCGGTCGGTCTGCTGAACGGTCTGAACACCGCCTGTGGCATGATCATGGACGAGGGGCTGGAAAACGTCTTTGCCCGCCATCACCGCATCGCCTCGGGTGTGCGCGCCGCCGTCGATGCCTGGGGTCTGAGCCTGTGCGCCGCGCGCCCGGAGCTCTACTCTGACACGGTCAGCGCGATCAGGACGCCCGAGGGGTTCAACGCAACCGACATCGTGACGCATGCCGCCAAGACCTATGGCGTCGCATTCGGCGTCGGCCTTGGCGAGGTTGCGGGCAAGGTGTTCCGCATCGGCCACCTGGGCAGCCTGACGGATGTGATGACGCTGAGCGGGATCGCCACGGCGGAAATGTGCATGGCCGATCTTGGCCTCGACATCAAGCTCGGCTCGGGTGTCGGCGCGGCGCAGGACTATTACAGGTCGCACACGGCATCCGCCGCGAAGATGGCCGCATGACGCAGGAGACGGCGATGGAGATCCCAACCTTTGACGACATGCTGGCCGCGCATGAGCGGATCAAGCCGCATATCCGGCGCACCCCGATCCGGGTGTCGGATTACCTCAACGAGGTGACCGGGGCGCAGCTGTTCTTCAAGTGCGAAAACTTTCAGGAGCCGGGCGCCTTCAAGGTGCGCGGTGCCTCGAACGCGGTGTTCGGGCTGAGCGACGACCAGGCGGCCAAGGGCGTGGCGACGCATTCGTCGGGCAACCACGCCTCGTGCCTGAGCTACGCGGCGATGCGGCGCGGCATTCCGTGCAACGTGGTGATGCCGCGCACCGCACCGCAGGCCAAGAAGGACACGGTGCGCCGTTACGGCGGCAAGATCACCGAATGCGACCCCTCGACCTCGTCGCGCGAAGCGACGTTTGCCGAGGTGCAGGCCAAGACCGGCGGCGATTTCGTGCACCCCTACAACGATCCGCGCGTCATCGCGGGCCAGGGCACGTGTTCGCGCGAGATGCTGGAACAGACCGACGGGGTGGATTACGTGATCGCCCCGATCGGCGGCGGCGGCATGATCTCGGGCACCTGCCTGACGGTGTCGCACATGGCCCCCGAGACGCGGATCATCGCCGCCGAGCCGGAACAGGCCGACGACGCCTATCGCAGCTTCAAGGCCGGCCATATCATCGCCGACGACGCGCCCAAGACCATCGCCGACGGGCTGCTGGTGCCGCTGAAGGATCTGACCTGGCATTTCGTGTCCAGCCACGTGCACGACATCCTGACCGTGTCCGAAACCGAGATCGTCGATGCGATGAAGCTGTGCTGGAAGCATCTGCGCATCGTGATGGAGCCGTCGAGCGCCGTGGCCATGGCCACGGTCCTGAAGAACCCCGACACGTTTCAAGGCAAGCGTGTCGGCATCATCGTCACCGGCGGCAATGTCGACCTCGACAAGCTGCCCTGGATGAACACCTAACCGGAGGGTCCACCCCATGAACGTATCAACAAGTTTCGAAGGTCTCGAAGTCGGTTTCGATGTGCCCGCGCTGCCCGGCATGGACGAAGCGGACATCCAGACGCCCTGCCTGATCCTCGATCTCGACGCGCTCGAGCGCAACGTCAAGAAGATGGGCGACTACGCCAAGGCGCATGGCATGCGGCACCGGGTGCACGGCAAGATGCACAAGTCGGTGGACGTGGCCCGGATGCAGATCGAACTGGGCGGCGCGGTCGGCGTCTGCTGCCAGAAAGTGTCCGAGGCCGAGGTCTTCGCCCGGGGCGGCATCAAGGATGTGCTGGTGTCGAACCAGGTGCGCGACGCGGCCAAGATCGACCGGCTGGCGCGGCTGCCCAAGCTGGGTGCGCGGACGCTCTGCTGTGTCGACCAGATCGAGAACGTGGCCGAGTTGTCGGCGGCGGCGCAGAAGCACGGCACCGAGATCGAGTGCCTGGTCGAGATCGACTGCGGCGCGGGCCGCTGCGGCGTCACCACCACCCCTGCCGTGGTCGAGATCGCCAAGGCGATCGACGCGGCACCGGGGCTGAGGTTCGCGGGCCTTCAGGCGTATCAGGGGGCGATGCAGCATCTCGACAGCTATGAGGACCGGCAGGAAAAGACCGACATCGCCATCGCCATGGTGCGCGACGCGGTCGATGCGCTGAAGGCCGTGGGGCTGGACTGCGACATCGTCGGCGGCGGCGGCACCGGGTCCTATTACTTCGAAAGCAATTCGGGCGTGTTCAACGAATTGCAGTGCGGGTCCTACGCGTTCATGGATGCCGATTACGGGCGTATCCTCGACAAGGACGGCAAGCGCATCGACCACGGCGAATGGGAGAACGCGCTGTTCATCCTGACCTCGGTGATGAGCCACGCCAAACCCGACAAGGCGATCGTCGACGCGGGCCTCAAGGCGCAATCGGTCGATAGCGGGTTGCCGTTCATCTACGGGCGCGACGACGTGGAATACGTGAAGTGCTCGGACGAGCATGGCGTAGTGTCGGACCCCGAGGGCAACCTTGCGGTCAACGAGAAGCTCAAGCTGGTGCCCGGTCACTGCGACCCGACCTGCAACGTGCACGACTGGTATGTCGGTGTGCGCGACGGCAAGGTCGAAACGCTCTGGCCCGTCTCGGCGCGCGGCAAGGCCTACTGATCCCCGGGGTCCCGGGTCCCGGACGCGATCCGGGACCTCGACGCCGTCAATGGAGCGCACGGGCGTTCCGGGCAGGACCCGGGACCGCGCTGCAGCCTGCACTATAGAGGCCCCGGATCAGGTCCGGGGCACGTTTCCCTGATTATGGAGCCCCGCCATGCTGATCGTCCCCGAGCGCGAGATTGCCGACCTGATGACCCGCGAAGCCGCGTTCGACGCGGTCGAAAAGGTCTTCGCCGCCATGGCCGCGGGCGATGCCTACAACTTCCCCGTGGTGCGCGAGGCCATCGGCCATGAAGACGCGCTTTACGGCTTCAAGGGCGGTTTCGACCGCGCCGGTCTGACGCTGGGCCTGAAGGCCGGGGGCTACTGGCCCAACAACCTCGAGAAGCGCGGGTTGATCAACCACCAGTCCACCGTGTTCCTGTTCGATCCCGATACCGGCCGTGCCAGCGCGATGGTTGGCGGCAATCTGTTGACCGCGCTGCGCACGGCGGCGGCCTCGTCTGTGTCGATCAAGCATCTGGCGCGCAAGGATGCGAAGGTCATCGGCATGATCGGCGCGGGCCATCAGGCCACCTTCCAGCTGCGCGCGGCGCTGGAACAGCGCGCCTTCGAGAAAGTGATCGGCTGGAACTATCACCCCGACATGCTGCCCAACATCGAGAAGGTCGCGACCGAGTTCGGTCTGCCCTTCGAGGCGGTGGAGCTTGCGGGCATGACCGAGGCGGATGTCATCGTCTCGATCACCTCGGCCTTCTCGGCGTCGCTGATGGCCGATCACGTCGCCCCCGGCACCCACATCGCCTGCATGGGCACCGACACCAAGGGCAAGCAGGAGGTCGAGGCGGCACTTCTGGCCCGCGCCTCGGTCTTTACCGACGAGGTGGCGCAATCGGTCAGCATCGGCGAGGCGCAACACGCCATCGCGGAAGGGCTGATCGCGGAGGCCGACATCGCCCAGCTTGGCGCGGTCATCAACGGCACCCACAAGGGGCGCACGTCGGACGACCAGATCACGCTGTTCGACGGCACCGGGGTCGGGCTTCAGGATCTTGCGGTGGCGGCCAGCGTGGTCGATCTGGCGGTCAGGAAGGGCGTCGCCATCGAGGTCGACTTCTGATGGCAACGCACCGCCCCCTTGCCGTCTGGATGACCCGAGGGGCGATACCGCAGGTCAGCCTGTATGGCAGCGTCATCACAGGGGCGACGCACCGGCGCGGCGCCGCCCGGGGCGGCCCGCTGCGCACCAACGCACCCGACAAACCGGCGCGGTGCCGCCCGGCACCCGGACTTGCCGACGTGGCGCGCCCGGTCGCGGCCCGCCACGACACCCGGGCCTAGGACGCACGCGATGTTCCTGCCGTTGTCGCTGCTGTTTGTCGGGGCCGTTCTGGTGCTCAACGGGGTGTGGATGACCGGCCGCATCCCGGACCGGGACATCATCGTCATCAACCTGGTGACGGCGGGTGTCACCGGCTTTGTCGCGGGCCTGGGCCTTGTTCAGGCGGACACCGTCACCGAGGTGCGGGCCGTCGCGCTGACGCTTCTGTTCAGCGTCACCTACCTGTGGGTGGCGGTCAACCGGATCACCGGCAGCGACGGGCGGGGCCTTGGGTGGTTCAGCCTTTTTGTCGCGATCTCGGTGCTGCCCGAGGCGGTGCAGGCCCTGACCGGCGCGCGCACCGGGATGCAGGTCTGGCTCGGGCTGAACTGGCTGGCCTGGTCCGGTCTCTGGTTGCTCTATTTCCTCACGCTTGCGATGAAGTGGGCGCTGCACCGGCAGACCGCCGTGGCAACGCTGACAGGCGGCGTCGTCACCGCGTGGCTGCCCGCGCTGATCCTTCTGAACGGGAGCCTGGAATGAGCCGCCCCATCCGCATCGTGATCAACGGCTTCGGGCGCATCGGGCGCACGGTGCTGCGTCAGATCCTGGCCGACCCGGCCAACGGCGACATCGAAGTGGTCGCGATCAACGACATCGCGGCGCTGGAAACCTGCGCCTACCTGTTCCGCTATGACAGCGTCTTCGGCGTCTTTCCGGGCACCGTGGCGGCGGGAGACGGCTGCCTTGAGGTGGGCGGGGCCCGGTATCCGTTCTGGTCCCATCCCGACCTGCGGGCGGTCGATCTGGGCGGCGTCGACGTGGTGCTGGAATGTACCGGGCGCGCCACCACCCGCGCGGTCGCGGAGGCCGGGCTGGACGCGGGCGCGGAGGCGGTGCTGATCTCGGGGCCGTCGGGGGCGGCCGATGCAACGGTCGTGCTGGGGGCCAACGAGGCCGATATCGGCGAGGCGCGGATCGTGTCGAACGCGTCCTGCACTACCAATGCCATCGCGCCGCTGTTGCAGGCGGTCGACGCGCGGTACGGGATCGCGCGCGCGCATGTCACGACGGTGCATTGCTACACCGGCAGCCAGCCTGTGGTCGATGTGCCGGGGCCGAACCTGGAACGCAGCCGCGCGGCGGCGGTCTCGATGGTGCCGACGACCACGAGCGCCACCGAGCAGGTGCTGAAGGTGCTGCCCGGGTTCCGGGACCGCCTCAGCGTTGCCGCCGTGCGGGTGCCGGTGATCTCGGTGTCGGCCATCGATGCGGTTCTGCAACTCGCGGAGCGCCCGGCGGGATCAGGGGCAGCGCTTGTGCGCAACGCCGTGGCCGGTTGCCCGATGATCGGGACGACCGAGGATGCCTGCGTCTCGACCGACATGCGCGCGCGCCCCGAATCGCTGATCGTGGCGCTGCCCGAGACGATGACCTGCGCGGACGGGCAGCTGCGCATCTTCGGCTGGTACGACAACGAATGGGGGTTTTCGGCCCGCATGATCGACATGACCCGGCGTCTCGCCGCGCGACACACCCAAGGGAGGCTGTGATGGTAATCGACACCAACAAGACCGACGCGGAACGTCAGGCGGCGCTGGATTACCACGAATTCCCGCGCCCCGGAAAGCTTGAGATCCGGCCCACCAAGCCGATGGCGACGGGGCGTGATCTGGCGCGGGCCTACAGCCCCGGCGTGGCCGAGGCCTGCACCGCCATCGCCGCCGATCCCGACGCCATCACGCGCTATACCGCCAAGCGCAACCTTGTCGCGGTGATCACCAACGGCACCGCGGTGCTGGGGCTGGGCAATATCGGGGCCGCCGCATCGAAGCCGGTGATGGAGGGCAAGGCCGTCCTGTTCAAGAAATTCGCGGGCATCGACTGTTTCGACATCGAGGTCGACGAGGCCGACCCCATGGAACTGGCCAAACTGGTCTGCCGGCTCGCGCCGACATTCGGCGCGGTCAACCTCGAAGATATCAAGGCACCGGATTGCTTTATCGTCGAGCGGCACTGCCGCGCCAACATGAACATCCCGGTCTTTCACGACGACCAGCACGGCACCGCCATCGTGGTCGCGGCGGCGGCGACGAACGCGCTGCGCATCGCCGGAAAGCGGCCCGAGGATATTCGCGTCGTGGGCCTCGGGGCCGGGGCGGCGGGCGTGGCCTGCCATACGATGCTGCACAAGATGGGGGTGCCGGTCGGGAACATCACCATCTTCGACAAGGACGGCGTGCTGCATCCCGGGCGCACCGACCTCTGCCCCGAGCAGATGTTCTTCGCCAATGCCGATGCCGGGGTCACCATCACCGAGGCGCTGACCGGGGCGGACATGTTCCTTGGCCTGTCTGGGCCCGGCCTGCTCAAGCCCGAGAGCGTGGCGAACATGGCCGACAACCCGATCATCTTCGCGCTGGCCAACCCTGTGCCCGAGATCATGCCCGACGTGGCGCGCGCCGCCTCTCCGGGGGCGATGATCGCCACCGGGCGGTCCGATTTCGCCAACCAGGTGAACAACGTGCTCTGCTTTCCGTTCATCTTCCGGGGGGCGCTGGATGTCGAGGCGCAGGACATCAACGATGCGATGAAGCTGGCCTGCGTCGATGCAATCGCGGGACTGGCGCGGCAGACGACCTCGGCCGAGGTGGGGCAGGCCTACAAGGACGAACGGCTGACCTTCGGGCCCGACTACCTTATTCCGCGCCCCTTCGATCCGCGCCTGCTGCCGACGATTGCGGTCGCCGTCGCGAAGGCCGCGATGGCCACGGGCGTCGCGAAACGCGACATCGATCTGGAGAAATACAAGGCCGATCTCGAAGCGCAGGTGTTCCGGTCCTCGCTGATCATGCGCGGCGCCTTTGCGGCGGCGCGGCAGACCAAGCGCCGCATCGTCTTTGCCGAGGGCGAGGACGACCGCGTGCTGCGCGCGGCGCAGGCGATGATCGAGGACACGGTGGACGCGCCGATCCTGGTGGGCCGCCCCGAGGTGATCCTGACCCGCATCGAACGCGCGGGCCTGTCGATCGTGCCCGGCCGCGACGTCGAGATCGTGAACCCCGAAAGCGACGACCGCTATCGCGACTACTGGCAAAGCTATCACGACGTCATGCAACGCAAGGGCGTCACGCCCGATCTGGCAAGGGCCGTGATGCGCACCAACACCACGGCGATTGCGTCGGTGATGGTGCATCGCGGCGATGCCGACAGCATGATCTGCGGCACCTTCGGGCAGTATCACTGGCATCTCAACTACGTGCGCCAGATGCTTGAGACCGACACGCTGACCCCGGTGGCGGCGCTGTCGCTGGTCATTCTGGACCAGGGGCCGCTGTTCGTCACCGATACCCATGTCAATGTGGAACAGACGCCCGAAACCCTGGCCGCGACCGTTGTCGCCGCCGCGCGCCACGTGCGGCGCTTCGGCATGGAGCCGCAGATCGCGCTGTGCTCGGGGTCTCAGTTCGGCAACACCGACTGCCGGTCCGGTCAGGTGATGCGCGCGGCGCTGAAGATCCTCGACGCCCGCCCCCGCGACTTTGCCTACGAGGGCGAGATGCACACCGATGCCGCGCTCGATCCGGAGCTGCGCGAACGGCTGCTGCCGAACAACCGCCTGAGCGGCAAGGCCAATGTGCTGGTCTATGCCAACACCGACGCGGCGGGTGCTGCGCGCAACCTGTTGAAAAGCGCGGCGGGCGGGCTTGAGGTCGGGCCGATCCTGATGGGCATGGGCAACCGCGCCCATATCGTCACGCCGGGCGTGACGCCCCGGGGCCTGCTCAATATCGCCGCACTCGCGGGCTCTGACGTGTCGAGCTACAGCTGACGGGCTGACAAGGGCGGGAACGGTCCGCGCTGTCCCGCGTCCCACGCGCCCCCAAGGGGGCCATGCCGCCCCGGTCGCGTGATCGGGGCGTTTTTTCGTTGGCCGCTTGTCGCCGGTGTTTGTGGCCGGTGCGCGCCGCAGGCTGTGGCATATGCGCGCCGGGTGGGGGGCATCCCCGTCGCTGCCCCTGCCGCTGCCCCTGCCCCGGCGCGTGCCCGGAACACCCGGGACGCACAGACCACCCGGGGGGGAAGTGCGCGGCGCGGGGAAACGCAGACGGGCGCGAGGGTTTCCCCCCGCGCCCGGTCCGGTTCATGCCGACCTGTCCGACCCCTGCCTTTTGCCAGGCGGTCCGGGATGCGGGGGCGTGCCCCGCAACCCGGCCCCCGGGGTCTAGACGTGGTTGTCGCGCTCGAGCGAGCCTGCCCCGTGACCGGCCATGCCGCCCGAGACTTCCTCGGTCGCCTCATCGGCGAGGTCCTCGGGCAGGATCAGGTTCAGCAGGATGGCCAGGAAGGCCGCGGGAAGAAGCCCCGAGGTCAGCAGGATCCGCGCCGTTTCCGGCAGGTGCTGTAGCGCGCCCGGTTCCAGTTGCAGGCCAAGCCCGAGGCTGAGCGCGATGGCGAAGATCACCATGTTGCGCCGGTTCCAGTGCACGTCGGACAGCATCGAGATACCCGCCGCCACGACCATGCCGAACATCACGATGACGCCGCCGCCCAGGACCTCGATGGGGATGGTACGGATGATGCCGCCGACCTTGGGGACCAATCCGCAGATGATCAGGAAGACCGCGCCGCAGGTCACGACGTGGCGGCTCATGACGCCGGTCATGGCGATCAGGCCGACATTCTGGCTGAACGAGGTGTTGGGGAAGCCGCCGAAGACGCCGGCGATCGCGGTGCCGAAACCGTCGGCAAAGGTCGCGCCGGTGATTTCCTTGCTGGTCGCCTCGCGGCCCGCGCCGCCCTTGGTGATCCCGGAGACGTCGCCCACCGTCTCGATGGCCGAGATGAAGGCCATGAGGCAAAAGCCGATGACCGCCGCGATGGAAAATTCGAAGCCGTACTTGAAGGGCTGCGGCAGCGCGAAGGCGGCGGACCGTTCCCACGAGGTTGCGATGTCGCCGAAGCTGAGCATACCGACGGCGATGGCGTAGACATAGCCGACGACCAGGCCGATCAGCACCGCCGAGATCGACAGCATGCCCTTGGTGAAGAACTTCAGGCCCAGGGTCACGAGGATCACCAGGATCGCCGCCGACCAGTTCAGCAGGCTGCCGTATTCCGGGGTTCCGATGGCCGGAACGCCGCCCGCCGCATACTGGATACCGACCTTGACCAGCGCGAGGCCGATCATCGTCACCACCAGACCGGTGACCAGCGGCGGCAGCGCAAAGCGCAGCTTGCCGACGAAGGTGCCGATGAAGGCGTGGAAGATGCCGCCGATGATGACGCCGCCGAACAGCGCCGCCAGCGCATCGACGCCCTTGCCCGCCACCAGCGGGATCATGATCGGCAGGAAGGCAAAGGACGTGCCCTGCACGATCGGCAGCGCCGCGCCGATGGGTCCGATGGTGATGGTCTGCAGGAGCGTGGCGATCCCGGCGAACAGCATCGACATCTGAATGAGGTACAGCAGTTCGGGAAAGTCGGGCGATCCCGAGCCGAAGCCGAACCCGGCGGCACCGGCGACGATGATCGCAGGCGTGACGTTGGACACGAACATCGCCAGCACGTGCTGGATGCCCAGCGGAATGCCCTTGGCGAGGCCCGGGAAGTAGTTCGGGTCGCGGAGTTGCTCCGGTGTCCCGATTGAGTGGTCAGCCATGGTGTCTCTCTCTCTTGGTGGATCTGGGGACCGGTGCGTTCCGGCCGATCTGGTCAGCGTTCGATGGTGTACGGCGTGTCAAACCAGTGCTCTTCGAGGTTCGGGCCATCGCCGATGCGGTCGACGACAGCGAAGAGCCCCGGCTCGGACAGCGGGCAGAGGACCCCGTGCCAGGTGCCGCGATGATAGTTCACGCCCTGCCCCGGCGCGGTGAGGAAGGCTTGCGGCGCGCCGGGCGTGCCGTTCGCGTCCGGGGCCACCACGACCACGAAGGGATCGAGGCTCATGGGCAGGAAGGCCTGGCTCCCGTCCGGGTGGCGTTCGACCATGTCGAGGACAATCGGCAAGGCGCGCGGCGTGGCCTTGAACAGGCTGATCCCGGCCTTGCCGCCGACGATGTCGACGTTCGCGCGGTCGTGATAGCGCCCGCAGAGGCCCTGGTTGATCAGCTTGTCCGGCGCGCCCGACACGTCCAGCACATCGCCGAAGGGCGCGAAGGCCTCGGCGGTCAGGGGTGCCAGGGTGAGGGTGCGGCTCATGCTGAAAACTTTTCGATCAGGCGCAGCTCGGCGATGCGTTCGACCTGGCGGCAGGCCTCGGCAAATTCGGTGTCGCGGTCGTTTTCGATGCGGCGCTGGAAGGCCGCGTCGATGGACGCCTTGGTGTTGTCGCGCACCGCGATGATGAAGGGAAAGCCGAACTTCGCGGTATAGGCGTCGTTGAGCCGGGTGAAGGCCGCGCGTTCGTCGTCGGTCAGCTGGTCGAGCCCGACCGAGGCCTGCTCGGCGGTGGAGTCCGCCGTCAGGCGCTTGGCCGCCGCCAGCTTGCCCGCGAGGTCCGGGTGCGCGGTGAGCACGCCGAGGCGCTGTTCGGGCGTGGCGCTGCGGAACACCCGGGCCAGGGCCTGGTGCACCCCCTGCGCGGTGTCATGGGTCGGCCCCAGTTCGAGGTCATAGGCACCCTCGGCGATCCAGGGGCTGTGTTCGAAGATGCCGCCAAACTCGGCCACGAACCGGTCGCGCGTCATCTCGGAGGGTCGTTCCATGCGCATCGGGGGATTCTCCTGGGTCCAGTGTTCGGCGATCTGCAGGCGGGTCGCGAACCACACACCGTCGCGGGATTTGAAATATTCGATCGCCCGGCGCAGCGCGGCGGCGCGCCCGGGGCGTCCGATCAGGCGGCAATGCAGGCCGATGGACAGCATCTTCGGCGCGCCATCTGCGCCTTCCTCGTAGAGCATGTCGAAGCTGTCCTTCAGGTAGGATTCGAACTGGTCGCCGGTGGTGAATCCTGCCTGAATGGCAAAGCGCATGTCATTGCAATCCATGGTATAAGGCACGATCAGCTGGTCATTTCCGTCAAATTGCATCCAGTAGGGCAGATCATCGGCGTAACTGTCCGCAATATAGGCAAACTGACCGGTTTCGGCGGCGAGCCGGATGGTGTTGTTGGAACAGCGCCCGGTATACCAGCCGCGCGGGGCAGAGCCCGTCACTTCGGTATGAAGCCGGATCGCTTCGGCGATCTGGGCCCGCTCGTCGTCGGCGGTCATGTCCTTGTGCTCGATCCATTTCAGGCCGTGGCTGGCGATCTCCCAGCCCGACGCCTTCATCGCGGCGACCTGTTCGGGGGCCCGTGCCAGCGCGGTGGCGACGCCATAGACCGTCACCGGCAGATCGCCGAGCAGGCGGTGCACACGCCAGAACCCGGCGCGCGCGCCGTATTCGTAGATCGATTCCATGTTCCAGTGGCGCTGTCCCGGCCAGGGCTGCGCGCCGGTGATCTCGGACAGGAAGGCCTCGGACGCGGCATCGCCGTGCAGGATATTGTTTTCGCCGCCTTCTTCGTAGTTCAGAACGATCTGGACGGCGATCTTCGCGCCGTTCGGCCAATTCGCCGCGGGCGGGTTTGCACCATATCCGGTCATGTCGCGCGGGTATCGAGTCACCAGGTTGCTCCTCTGAGAATTTGAACATCAATAAATCAGAATAATGAAATTTAATTTCAAAAAAATCACGAAAGAGCCTTCGGCCCGGCGTGCTTTTCCGATCCGCCCCCGCATTGTAGGTGATATCGCATGCGCATCACAAAGGAGCGGCGAACATGACAGGGTATCTGACAACGCACGTGCTCGACACGGCCCGGGGTTGCCCGGCCGAGGGACTGAGGATCGATCTGTTTCGCATCGAGGGCGACACCCGCACCCACCTGAAGTCGCTGGTGACCAATGACGACGGGCGCACGGACGAACAGATCCTGCCCGCCGACGCGTTCGCGACCGGTGTCTACGAGCTGGTGTTTCACGCCGGGGATTACCTGGACGCAATCGGCACGCCGCCCGAAGATCCGCGCTTTCTCGATGTGGTGCCGCTGCGTTTCGGCATGTCCGAGGCGTCGCATTACCATGTGCCGCTGCTGCTGTCGCCCTTCGGCTACGCCACCTATCGCGGCAGCTAGGGCCGGATCTTGCTGTCGCGGATGGTGTCGCCGATCCGCTCGATCACGAAATCCATGAACAGCCGCGTCTTGGGGTCCTGCCTGCGCCGATGGGTGAACAGGCAGGCCATCTGGATGGGCTCGGGCGGCGTCTGGGTCGCGACCGGCACGAGGCGGCCGGCTTTGATGTGGTCGCTGACCTCGAACACCGGCTTCATGGCGATGCCGCAGCCGGACAGGGCCCAGTCGGTCAGAATGTCGCCGTCATCGGATTCGTAGCGCCCCTCGACGCGGAATTTGCGCACGCCGTCCGGCGTCTTCAGGCGCCACTGGTATTCGGTGGCCCCGGGGAAGCGCAGGCTGAGGCATTCGTGCTGGCCCGACACCAGATCCTCGCCGGTGGCGGGGTTGCCATGGTCCCTGATGTAGTCGGGCGAGGCGCAGAGCACCCGTTCGACATCGGCGATCTTGCGGATCCGCAGGTTGCTGTCTTCGGGCTGGCCCAGAAAGAACGCCAGATCGAGCCCTTCGGTGGTCAGGTCGACCTTGCGGTCGGTCAGTCGCAGGCGGACCTTGACCTCGGGATATTCCGCCAGAAACCCCGGCACCTGCGGCGCGATCAGCCTGCGCCCCACCCCGAGCGGTGCCGCGACGAACAGCGCGCCCTTGGGGTTTTCGGTGATGTTGACAACCTGGGCCTCGGCGTTTTCGACGGATTCGAGCACCTCGCAGGCCCCGCCATAGAACGCCTTGCCCTGTTCCGTCGGCGTCAGGCTGCGCGTGGTGCGCTGGAACAGCCGCACGCTCAGGTGCTCTTCGAGTTGCGAGATGCGCGACGAGGTGACCGCCGGAGAGATGCGCAGGTCACGCCCGGCGGCGGACATGCTGCCCAATTCGTAGACGCGGACGAAGGTGCGGATGTTGTCCAGATACGACATTATCTCGAATTTTTTGATGCTGCTTGGCAATTTGACACGATACCTAAAGAATTGGCAATCGCCTAGGCTGGCTTCGACACTCATCTCTGGAGGCTTCCATGTACGACCTGGCAATCATGTGGGACTGGATCGCATTCGCGGTACGCTGGCTGCATGTCATCACGGCGATGGCCTGGATCGGCGCGTCGTTCTACTTCATCGCGCTCGATCTGATGCTGAAGCCCAATGACGCGCTGCCCGAAGGCGCCTATGGCGAGGAATGGGAAGTGCACGGCGGCGGCTTCTACCATACCGTGAAGTACCTGGTGGCCCCGGCGCGGATGCCCGAGCATCTGACCTGGCACAAGTGGCAAAGCTACACGACCTGGCTGTCGGGGGCGGCGCTGCTGATGATCATCTACTGGGTCGGCGGAGAGCTGTATCTGCTCGACCCGACCAAGGCGGATCTGTCGCTGTGGCAGGGCATCGTGATCTCGGGCGGATCGCTGACCATCGGCTGGCTGGCCTATGACGTGATGTGCAAGTCGAAGCTCAGCGATCATCCGACGGTGCTGATGCTGCTGCTGTTCGTCATCCTCGTGGTGATGTCCTGGGGCTATAACCAGATCTTCACCGGGCGCGCCGCGCTGCTGCATCTGGGGGCCTTTACCGCCACGATCATGACCGCGAACGTGTTCTTCCAGATCATGCCGAACCAGCGCATCGTGGTCGACGACCTCAAGGCCGGGCGGGTGCCGGATGCGAAATACGGCAAGATCGCCAAGGTGCGGTCGACGCATAACAACTACCTGACGCTGCCGGTGGTGTTCCTGATGCTCAGCAACCACTACCCGCTGGCCTTCGGCACGCAATATGCCTGGATCATCGCCAGCCTGATCTTCCTGACCGGCGTCACCATCCGGCATTACTTCAACACCATGCACAAGACCGGCAAGGGGCCGAACTGGACATGGCTGGTCACGGTGGTCCTGATGCTGGTGATCGCGTGGCTGTCGACCGTGCGGAGCGGCGACACCTACGAAGAGGCCGAGGCCCGCGAACTGACGGCCTATGAGCAGAAATTCGCATCCGCCGAGGGCTTTGCGGACGCCTATGACACGGTGGTCGGCAACTGCTCGATGTGCCACGCGAGAGAGCCCGTCTGGGGCACGATGAAATGGGCCCCGAAGGGCGTTTACCTCGAAACCCCGAGCGATGTGGCGCGCCACGCCGGACAGATCTATCTTCACGCAGGGGTCAGCCACGCGATGCCGCCGCCCAATGCGATCCAGATGGATGCGGAGTCCCGCGCCACCATCATCGCATGGGTGCGCGACGTGCGGTCGGGCGACTGAAAAAGGGCTGCGAAAGGCGGGCGGATGCGACTGGGCGTAATCGGATATGGCAGCATCGGGCGGGCGTTGATCGCCCGGTTGCCGCGCGAGGATGTGGCGCGGGTCACGGTGCTGGTGCGGCCCGCCGCGCTGGACGCGCTCAGGGATACACCGGACACATCGCACGCGCGACCCGATCTGCGCTTCGTCAAGACATGCGACGCGCTGCTGCGCGACCGCCCCGACCTGGTGATCGAATGCGCGGGGCACGCGGCGGTGTCCGACTTCGCCACCGACATCCTGGGCGATGGCACCGACCTGCTGGTGGCGTCGGTCGGGGCCTTTGCCGACGACGCGCTGCACGCTCGGGTGACGGCGGCGGCGCGGTCGGGAAACGCCCGGCTGATCCTGCCGAGCGGGGCCATCGGCGGGCTCGACCTGCTGGCGGTGCTGGCGGCCAGTGGCGACGTGCAGCTGCGCTATCGCGGCACCAAGCCGCCCGCCGCCTGGAAGGGATCGCCCGCCGAGGACGCGGTCGATCTGGACGCGCTGACGGAACCGGCGATATTCTTCGAGGGCAGCGGGCGCGAGGCCGCCCTGGCCTATCCCAAGAATGCCAATGTCGTGGCCGCGCTGGCGCTGGCCGGGGCCGGGTTCGACAGCATGACCGTCGCGCTGGTGGCCGACCCCGAAGCCGTGGCGAATACCCATGCCTTCGAGGTTGTGTCGCCGCTTTGCAGCTACCGGGTCGCGGTCGAGAATTCCGCCGCGCCCGACAACGCGCGCACCTCGATGACCACGGTGCTGAGCATCCTGCACGAGGTCGCGCAGGTGGCTCGCAACCTGTCACCCGAGGGGCGCGACTGAGGCGCCGGGGACCGCCCCCCATTGCACGCGGCGCGCATCGCTTGTCTGATGGCACGGCGCACCCGACCGCCAGCGCCATCCCGGGCGGAGCAGAGGACATGACCGGATCACATCCACCGCCCGGCGCGGCGTCGCAGCCCGCCACCGACCCGCCCGAGGACATCGTGCCCGAAGGCGCGTTCTACTTCCCGGTTGCCGAGGTGAAGGCCACAAGGGCGCTGGGTTTTCTGCTGCTGCCCGAATTCACGCTGCTGGCGTTTTCCTCGGCGCTCGACCCCTTGCGCATCGCCAACCAGCTGGCGCAGAAGCCGCTATACCGCTGGACCGTCTTTTCCGAGGATGGCGGCGCGGTCGCGTCGTCCTCGGGCGTCGATGTGGGGGCGCACAAGCCCATCGACGCGGTGCCCGCGAGCCTGCGCCTGCTGGTGTGTTCCGGCAATCGCGGGGCCGAGGTGGCGTCGGACCGGGTGATCGCGGTCTTGCGCCGCCATGCGCGCTTTGGCGGCACCCTTGGCGGCATCTGCACCGGGGCCGCGACGCTGGCGCGGGCCGGTCTGCTGAAGGACCGCAATTTCACCCTGCACTGGGAAAACCAGCCCGGCTTCATCGAGACCTTCCCGGATCTCACCCCGTCGCCGCAGCGCTTCGAGATCGACCGCGACCTCTGGACCTGCGGCGGCGGGGCGGCGGCCACCGAGATGATGCTGGCGATCATCGCGCAGGATTACGGGCAGGACTTCGCCATCGTCGTCTCGGACATGTGCCTGAACGGCGGCGACATGGAATCCCGCCCGGCGCAGCGGTCGTCGCTGGCGCGCGCGCTGAGCACGCGCAATCCCAAGCTGATCCAGGTGGTGCAGGCGATGCACCGCCATATCGAGGACCCGCTGACGCTGGATGCGCTGAACGCGGCGACGGGGCTGTCGCGGCGGCAGATCGAACGACAGTTCCGGCAATACCTGGGCGAGTCGCCGATGATCACCTATCGCAATATCCGGCTGGACCGGGGGCGCGCACTGTTCGTCGAGACGGACATGAGCGTGTCGCAGATCGCGGTGGCTTGCGGCTTTGCGTCGAGCAGCGTGTTTTCGCGCCGCTACCGGGAACGCTTCGGCGTCTCTCCGACCGAGCATCGTCGCCGCATCGCAAGGGGCTGAGGCGGTCCGGTCGGGCGCGCCGAGGTCGTGAGAGGCAGGCGCGGCATACGCCGCCCCCGCCCGGTGTTTTGAGCCCGATGCCGGGTCAGCCGACGACGTTGAACTCCGGCCCGTAGGGATAGCCGGTGATGTTCTCGTTGCCGTCCTCGGTGATGACCAGGATGTCGTGTTCGCGGTAGCCGCCGGCCCCGGGCGTGCCCTCAGGGATCGTCAGCATCGGCTCCATCGAGATGACCATCCCGGGCTCCAGCACCGTGTCGATGTCTTCGCGCAGCTCAAGCCCGGCCTCGCGGCCATAGTAATGCGACAGCACGCCGAAGGAATGCCCGTAGCCGAAGGTGCGGTACTGCAAGAGGTCCCTTTCGGCGAAGAAGTCGTTGATCCTGTGGGTGACATCGGCGCAGCTTGCCCCGGGATTGAGCAGGCTCATGCCGTATTCATGCGCCGCAACGTTGGCCTCCCACACTTTCAGGCTGGCGGGGTCGACATCCTGCACGAACAGCGTCCGCTCAAGCGCGGTGTAGTAGCCCGAGATCATCGGAAAGGTGTTCAGGCTGAGGATATCGCCGCGTTCGAGCGCGCGGGCGGTGACCGGGTTATGCGCGCCGTCGGTGTTGATGCCGGACTGAAACCAGACCCAGGTGTCGCGGTATTCGGCGTCGGGGTAGCGGCGGGCGATCTCATGCTCCATGGCGTCGCGCCCGGCCATGGCCACGTCGATTTCGCGCGTGCCCGGCGCGATCGCATCGCGGATGGCATAGCCGCCCACATCGGCGGTGGCGGCACCGGCGCGGATCAGGTCGATCTCGGCGGGGGATTTGTGCATCCGCTGGCGCATGGTGGCGGGGGCGATGTCGTGGCACGCGGCGGGCGTCAGGAATTCGTCCATCAGCGCCTTCTGCACCAGGGTCAGGTGATCGCCCTCGTAGCCGATGACCTTGCCGGGGCCGGTCACCGACAGGATCGCGCGCCAGTAGTTGTTCCGCTGCCAGTCGGTATAGGTGATGTTGTCGCCATGCGACCGCCGCCAGGGCTGCGCCGCGTCGATGCCGGCACTGATGGTCACGCTGTCGGTCGGCGTCACCGCCAGCGCGTAGGGCCGCCCGAAGGCGCAATAGAGAAAGCCCGAGTAGTAGGCGATGTTGTGCATCGAGGTGAAGACGCAGGCCGCGACCCCTTCGGCGGCCATGGTCCGGCGCAGCGTGGCCAGACGTGCCTCGTATTCGGCATCGGAAAACGGCAGGACCTTGTCGCCCTGGTGAAAACGGTAGAACTGTGGACGCTCCATCGACTGGATTCCCTCTCAAACGCGCGCGGCTGACGCGCCGCGAGGCCTCTGAGACCCCCGCTGCGCGCGAACCGCAAAGCAAGATCCCGGCGTTCAGGATGGCAAGCCGGGTGTGCATGAGATGCTGGCGACGCCATCGCCGACCCGGTGCCTTCAGATGGTCCGACAGGGTGCCATCTGGCAAGAGAAATCTTGCACGAGGGGCGGCAATGATGCGCGCGGTGCCGGGCCTGCCCCGTGGCCTGCCCAAGCGCGGGGCACCCCCCGCGACCGAAGCGGTCTAGCGGTCGGCATCCTTGTTCAGGCGGCTGGCCAGAAGATCGCCCGATTCGGACAGGATCGGATAGCCGATCATCGAGAAGGACGTGTTGACCTGCTTGAGCACGCGCAGGGTTTCCTGGTGAATGCTGCTGGTCTCGATGCTTTCGGCAAGGCCTTCGCGCAGGCGGCCCAGATGTTCGCGCTGCAACTGTTGCTCGACCACGCGGACCTTTTCCTTGGCCGCCACCAGTTCGCGCGCCGCATCGGGGTTCTGGGTCATCAGCACGTTCAGGCCAAGCTGCACGTTGGTCAGCACGCGGTCGTGGA
Organism: Roseivivax sp. CAU 1753; assembly: GCF_054482575.1. Lineage (NCBI taxonomy): Bacteria > Pseudomonadati > Pseudomonadota > Alphaproteobacteria > Rhodobacterales > Roseobacteraceae > Roseivivax > Roseivivax sp. CAU 1753. Next base: position 439,885 of record NZ_JBTLRF010000003.1, read on the forward strand.
AATCGCTGATCTCGCGTCCGCCCTGTTCCGAGAAAGACACCCCCTCGACGCTCAGCCGGTGCGCAAGCTCTGCCAGGTTGCGCGAAATGGCGTCGGAGGCCGCTTCGAGGTTGGAGGCGATGGTCGCCAGCTCGTTCGACCTGCGGCTTTGGTCGTCGCTCAACTCGTTGCGGTTGAGCCGCGCGAGGAACAGTTTCAGGGCCTGATGCCGGGCGCGGATCTTGCCGTGCTTGTCCTTGATCGCCGCGCCGGTCGGTGCGTCCCAACGCTGATAGAGCGGCCCGACGGCCCGCAACATCGACTCGATGACCTCGCCCATATGCAGGATCTCGCGCGCGGCGACGGTCAGCGCCTGATCGGGATCTTTCGGCATGGCGGTCTCGAGGATGCTGCGGGCGTCCAGATCGGGCGACTGGTCGGGCTGTTTGGGCAGCATGACCTCGGTCAGGCGCGCGATCGGCCCCAGAAGCGGCATCGCGATCAGCGCCAGCGCGAAGTTGAAGGCCAAATGCAGGTTGATGGTCTGTTGCGCCGCGCTGCCGCCAAGCCAGGCCAGCGGATCGTCGAGCCGCACCAGCACCAGAAGCGCCAGCGCCGCGCCGCCGCCGCGCAGCGCGAGGTTGGCCACCACCATCTGCCGCGCCGACACCGGTGCCGAAAGCGTCAGCACATAGGCGATGAAGGCGCCGCCCAGATTGGCGCCCAGCACCATCGCCACGGCCCCCGAGGCAGGCAGCAGCCCCTGCGCCACCAGCGTCACGAACAGCAGCACGGCGGCCACGCTGGAATGCACCGCCCAGGCAAAGACCGCGCCGATGGCAAAGGCGGTCATCGCGTCCGAGCCGAGATACCGCATCGCGGCGACGGTGCCGGGGCTGTCGATCAGCGGTTCGGCGGCACTGCGGATCATGTCGAGAGAGACGAAGATCAGCGCCAGTCCGATCAGGATGCGCCCGATCTGACGGAAGCGCCCGTTCTGGCTGCGCAGGAACAGCCCGACGCCGACGACCAGCAGCAGCGGGATCAGGAAGGTCTGCCGCACCAGCAGCAATTGCGCGACGATGGCGGACCCGACGTCCGCCCCCAGCAGGATCGCAAGGCCGACGAAGGTGGCGATGCTGCCCTTGGACACGAAATTCGACACCAGGATCGCCACGGCGGTCGAGCTTTGCAGCAGGATCGCCGCGCCGGTGCCGCTGAGTGCCGCGAGAAAGCGGCTTTTGGACGACCGCCGCAGCCATTGTCGCAACTGCACCGAGAAGGCCCGTTCAACCCCCGTGCGCACCAGCCGCACCGACCAGATCAGCAGCGATGCCGCCCCGGCGATGTGCAGGATGAACAGAAGGATGTTGGGCTGTTGCACGACTGGCTCTCTCAGGGACGGGCGACCGGGCAAGACGCCGGTCATTGCGGATATGGCCCGGAACAGGGGTCCGGACCGGGGTCCGGAGCGACGCGGCTGCGCGGATGCGGACACGCGGCCCCGATGACGCACCATATACCTGCCGGGCACGGTGTTGAAACCGGCCTTTGCATCGGGGTGGATCATGGCGCCCGTTGGGCGGCCTGCCGCGATGGGTGCGTCGGAGGCCCCCGGGGCGGGGACCGCCGGTCCGCGCGGCGGGTTGTGCGGCGGTCAGATTGCCGAGATGGCCTCGAGCCGAGCGTCCGCGAACCGGGCGAGGCAGGCGTCGATCTCGGCGCGCGTGGCACACAGGCAGGCCGCCGTCGACAGCGCATCGGCCAGCGCCGCGGACCCCGCCGAGACGGTGATTTCGCGCCAGCCCGCCTGCGTCGGCAGACCGCTGCGCGGATCGAGGATATGCCCGACCGTGGCGGCGGCATCGAAGGTTGTGCCCAGCGGGGCCGACGTCGCCAGCGCGCGGGCGGCAAGCGGCACCGCGCCACCCGCTGCCAGCTTGACCTGCCAGGCCCCGCCACCCGGGTGGCCGCCGAGCGCGCGGAATTCGCCGGTATCGATCAGGATATCGGTCAGGCCCTCGGCGCGCAGCATCCGGGCCAGCGCATCGGCAATGGCGCCCTGCGCGATGCCGTTCAGCGTCAGCGCCATGCCCGGCGGCATCGAGATTGCGCCCGCATCCAGCGTCACGCGCGACCAACCCGCCTGTGCCCGCGCCGCGGTCAGGCTGTCGGGATCGGGCAGGCTGCCGCGGGCCGACGCCTCGGCGTAGCGTGCCCAGAGGGTCTGGATCGTCGGATCGAAGCGGCCGTCGCTGGCGGCATGCACCGCGCCGACCATCGACAGGCATTCCAAAAGCTCGAAGGGCGGGGCGGACAGGTGCCCGGTGGCATTGAGCCGCGACAGCGCGCTGTGCGGGCGGTAAAGGCTGAAGATGTCCTCGAGGCGCGAGATTTCGGCGGCGACCCGCGTGCTGATCGCTGGCGCGTCGGGATGGGACAGGCGCAGCGTGGCTTGCGCGCCGAGCGCCCTACCCTGCCAGGTGTGCAAGGGGGCCGCCTGCCCCGCGCCCGGAAAGGCCAGGGCGGCGGCGCTGATGGCCAGGAAACGGCGGCGGTTTGTCATTGTCTCATTCTCCGGTTTTGCGTGCGAGGGCGCGCAGTCGGTTTTCGAAATCCGCATCCTCGGCGTCCCCGTCGGCATCCCCGTCGAGGGCGACGGGGGCCAGCACCGCGCTGTCGGGGATCTGGTCCAGCGTCATGACCTGCCCGCCATTGGCGGCGGCGAAATCGGCGGCGGCGGCGGGGGTCGAAAAGGGCACCAGTTCGGGCGCGCCCATGCCGCCCAGAACGCGCGCGCCGACCACATAGGTGGCGGTTGACGCGGCGATCCAGTTCGATCTGCCGGGGCTTTCCCATGTCGCGCCGGGGGCGGCCATGTCGCTGACCCAGACGGTCAGGATCTGGTGGCTCTGTTCGGGCATCCGCATATAGGCCACCACGTCGCGCACCTGGCTGAAAAACAGCGGCGCGCCCGGCAGCCCGGCCAGATGCGCCTGCGCCTTGGGCCCTTTGTGTTCAAGCAGGTCCATCTGGCAATAATGCCCGACGGCGGCCTCGGAGAGGGGCACGGCGCTGATATCCTGCGTCACCTCGGGCTTGCAGGCGGTCAGCGCCAGCAGCGCGATCAGAAGCGGAAGGGCTTTCATGGTTCGACCTTTCGGAACGCAAGTGCGGCCAGGACCAGCGACACCAGCGGCCAGACCAGAATGGAGGTCAGCGACTGCCAGAGCGGGATGGCATTGGCGGCCCCCGCGACGCCCGAGACCGCGGCGGTGGCCTGCGCGGCGGTCAGGTTGAACAGGCGGAACGCATCGGCGGGGTTGGCCAGAAGTGCCGCGGGAAAGACGCGGGTGGTGAAGGTGCCGCCGTCGTCGGCCACCACCGCCGCCAGCAGGCCCAGGTCATACAGCACCACAAGGCCCAGCCACAGGCCGATGGCGATGCCCGCAGCCCCCGACACGCGCCGCGCCAGCGACGACAGCGCATAGCCGATGCCCAGGAAGGTGGCCCCCAGCAGCGTCGAGGTCCAGGTCAGCCGCCACAGCGCGCCAAGCCCCGAGGCCGCCGCCGGATCGCTGGCGATGGTGACCGCCGCTGCCGCGCCGTAGCCCGCGACGATGGCGGCGATCAGAATGGCGGTATGGGCCAGAAGCTTGCCGACCAGGACCTCCCAGCGGGCGACCGGGTAAGTCAGCAGCAGCGGCAGGGTGCCACGCTCGACCTCGCCCGCCACCGCGTCGAAAGACATCAAGAGCGCCACCAGCGGCACCAGATAGACCGAGAGCGACGTCAGCGAGGCGACGACGACCGACAGCCGGTCCGCGCCCAGCGCACCGGTCGGGGCCGATCCGGCCGCCGCCAGCACCAGCGAGAAGACCACCATCAAGAGCACCGCGATCAGCACCCAGCGGTTGCGCCGGGCGATGTGCATTTCGGTGGTGGCGGTGGCGAGGATGCGGGCGATCATTGGCCGTCCCTCCGGCTGTAGTGACTGTAGATGTCTTCGAGGCTGGGCGGGATCACCTCGAGGTCGGCGACCTTGGCCTGGAGCGCCGAGATGCGCGCCAGCGTCGCCAGTTTTTCGTCCTGCGTGCAGGTCAGCGCGAGCCCGCCGGGGACCCGGATCGCCCCGGGCAGCGCCGCCATCAGGTCCGGTTCATAACCGTTGAGCGCGGTGACGTGCAGCGCCACCGGCAAGGCCGCCGCGCGCCGCAATTCGGGCAGCGTGCCCTCGGCCACCATGCGGCCTCCGGACAGGATCAGCAGCCGGTCGGTGCGGGCCTCGACCTCGGTCAGCGCATGGCTTGACAGCAGGATCGCGGCGCCCTCGGCGGCAAGCCGGTCGAGCAGTTCGTAGAAGTCGCGGCGCGACACGGGGTCGAGCCCGCTGGTCGGCTCGTCCAGCACCAGAAGCCGCGGATGGCCGATCAGCGCCTGCGCCAGTCCGACGCGCTGGCGCATGCCCTTGGAATAGGTGCCGATCCGGCGCCTCGCCGCCGCCCCCAGCCCGACCCGGTCCAGAAGCGCCAACGCCCCCGACGGGTCCTGATTGCGCAGGCGCATGTAGTAGCGGATCTGTTCGAGCCCGGTGAGGGCCGAATGAAAGGTCGCGTTTTCCGGCAGATAGGCGACCTGCGCGCGCGCCGCCGCCTGCCCCGGCGCCGCGCCGCAGACCGAGATATCGCCGCCGTCGGGCGCGATCAGCCCGAGGATGATCTTCATCAGCGTGGACTTGCCCGCGCCGTTATGGCCCAGCAGCGCCACGCGTTCGCCGGGTTCGACCGCGAGCGAGACATCGGACAGGGCGCGCGCCCCGTCATAGGTCTTAGTGAGATGCGAGATCGTCAACGTCGAGGTCATCGAGGTCACTTTCATTCCGTCGGGTGGCGGCCTCGGCCTCCAGCGCGGCGTATTCGGGGGGCACCGCGATCTGCGGCGCGCGCATCAGCGGCGCGCTGTCGACGACACCGCCGGGCAGCGTCGCGGGGAAGCTCGATTGTGCCCAGCGCACAAGCTGCACGGCGGGCGCGCCGGTCAGCAGGGCGGCGGCGGGTTGCGACCACAGGATGTGGTCCATCAGGTCGTTGGGGCGGAACGGGCTGTCGGCGATGCCGTCGCCGCCGAGGTCGAAGCCCGGATGGTCCGACCAGTAATTGCCGCGTCCGTCGAAGCTCCATTCGATATCGCGGGTGCCGACGTATTTCACCTGCGTCCGGTTGCCGATGAAGGCGTTGCCGGTCAGCACGTTGCGTTCGGACCCGGCGGTGAAGTGGATGCCGATCTCGCAGCCTTCGAAGCGGTTGTCGTAGATCAGGTTCTTGTGCGCGTTGTAGATGAAGGTGCAGCGTTCCGCCCCGCCGCGCACCAGGTTGCCCGACACGTCGGCGTTGTTGGCGTAGTTCAGCATGACGCCGTGGCTGCGGTCCGAGAGGCTCAGGTTGTCGCGGACCACCACCTTGTTCGAGAACATGATGGCGTAGCCCAGGTGGTTGCCGATGGACACATTGCCCGACACTTCGGAGTCGTTGGTGTACATGTAGTGCACGGCAAAGCGCAGGTCGCGGAACAGGTTGTCACGGTAGACGCCGGTGCGCGAGGTGTTCGAGAAGATGCCGTCGCGGCCCCAGCGCACGGCGTTGCCCTCGACCAGGGTGCCGGGGGAGTTCCAGACGTAGATGCCGTTGCCGCGGTCGTTCATCCGGCGCTGGCGGGTGCCCTCGATGGTATTGCCGCGGACCTGCGCGTCGCGTCCGCCATGGACATCGACGCCGTGCAGGTTGCCGAGGATGCGGTTGCCTTCGATCACCGCGCGGTCGGCTTTCTTGAGGATCTTGATCCCGGCATCGAGCGCCTGGCTGTCCAGCCCCGACCCGGTCACGGTCAGGCCGCGCACGGTCACGTCGGGCGCGTCGATGGTCACAACGGTGCCGCGGCCCGCCCCGTCGATGATGGCGTCTTCGGCACCGGTCAGGGTCAGCGCGCGGTCGATCACCACGGCGCCTTCGTGGCGACCCGAAGCAAGGATCAGCACATCGCCGGGGGTGGCCCCGGCGATGGCAGTGGCAAGCGTGCCCGACCCCGGCAGCACCGCGACCTCGGCTGCCCAGAGGGGCAGCGCGGTCAGCAGCGACAGCGCGAGGATCAGGGCACGCATCATGGCTCAGCTCGCTCTCGGTTCGACGAACATCCGGCCGCGCATCTCCATGTGGAGCGCGTGGCAGAACCACTGGCAGTAGTACCAGAAGACGCCGGGCTGTGCTGCCACGAAGGTGACCGACGCGGTGGCCTGCGGGCCGACCTCCATGGCGACGCCGTGGTTGCCCAGGGTGAAGCCGTGGGTCAGATCGTCGATGTCGTCAAGGTTGGTGACATAGACCGTCACCTCGTCGCCCTGCTGCACGGTGAAGCTTTCGAGCGAGAAGGCCGGTGCGTTGCTCGACATGTAGACCCGCACCTTGTTGCCGTCGCGGATGATCGTGTCCTGGTAGTCGTCGATGTCGACGCCATCCGCCTCGGCCTGTTTGCGGGCGTCGTCCCACATCGGGTCGTTGCGGTCCCAGACCGATTTCGGGCTCAGCTTCGACGGGTCGACGATGATCGAATCGTGCGGCTCCGCGAAGGTCGGACCGTCGTGGATCAGGGTCATGTTGTCGCCGTCGATGGCAAAGAGCTGCTCGTTCTCGGGCTTCAAGGGGCCGACGTTGAGGAACCGGTCCTTGGAGAACTTGTTCATCGTCAGGTAGTACTTGCCGCTGGCCTCGAGCGTTTCACCCATCACGGTCGAGTTGTGGCCGGGCTGGTAGTGCACGTCCTGCTTGGTGATGATCGGATCGACGTCTTCGCCATTGTAAAGCTGCACGGCCTTTTCGAGGTTCCATTTCACCACCTGGCTGTCGAGGAACAGCGTGGTGAAGCAGTTGCCCTGCCCGTCGAAACAGGTGTGAAGCGGCCCGAGGCCCAGTTCGGGCTCTGCCACCACGACGCTGCGCGGATCGGCACCGTCGTTGAACACCGCGTCGAGCTTGCGCACGTCGATCACCGACACCGTCGGCGACAGCTTGCCCGCGATGCACAGGTGAATCTTGTCGGGGGCCATGTTGCAGCCGTGCGGGTTGTTGGGGATCGGGATGTAGCGGGTGTACTTGTTGTCCTGGCCCTTGCGCCCGTCGAGAACCTTGACGCCGTTCAGTTCCTGGAAATCCCCGGCCTCGATGCCCTTCTCGATCTCGGCGATGTTGAAGACCACCACATGGTCCATGTCGGCCTCGGTCATGTCGGGCAGGGTCATGCCCATTTCCGAGTTGTACGAGGTCGCGAAGGCATACTTGCCCTCGTAGTCGGCGTCGGTGTTGTCGAGGTTGCCGGTGACCATCACCTGCCAGGCCACCGTCATCTCGTCGGCGTTCAGGGCGGTGTAGAAGTTCACGTACTTTTCCGGCTCGTCGAGGATCTGGCCGTCATTGACCATCGGCACCTCGTCTTCGCCGTTGCAGAAGACGTAGTTGGTGCGCGGCCATTTCTGCGGACGCAGACCGTGGATCGCCTTGGCGTTGGGGATCTCGATGATCTTGTCGCATTTCATCACGTCGCAGCGGACCCGCGCGACGCGGGTGTTGGCCTTGTCGTTCATGAACAGGTAGCGGCCGTCATAGGTGCCCTCGGTGAAGGACATGTGCGGGTGGTGCAGGTCGCCGTTGGGCGGAAACTCGAGCCCGTTGGCGTTCAGGTAATCCTTGGTCTTCTGGGTCAGGCCCTCGGTCAGGATCTTCTTCGACTCGTTGGTGATGCCCCAGCCGGTGGCCGAGCAGATGTTGAACACCGGCACGCGCATCAACTCGCGCATGGACGGGATGCCCAGGATGCGCATCTCGCCGCACTGGCCCGAGGACCAGAAGCCGTAGAATTCGTCAAGCTGGCCCGGGCCGACCTCGGCACCGGCGGCGGCCCGCGCGCTGGTGGTCGAGGCAAGGGTGGCCGCGCCGACGGCGGCGGTCCCGGTCAGAAGCGCACGGGTGCCGAACGCACCGGCGACAGCGGCGCCACCGGCGGTCGCCCCGAGCAGGCTTCGGCGTGAGATCGGCAGTTTGTTTCCCTCGGACATAACAATAACCTTTCAGGTTGCGGGTTGGGTTTTGGGTTGGTTCGGGTGCCCGGACAGATCGCGGGTCAGATCCGGGGCCGCGCCGACCTTGGCGCGCCGGCGGATCTTCTTGATGACGACCGGGCAGGTTGTTTCCGACTGGTAGAGCACCTGGCAGTGCAGACAGTTGATGCACTCGTTCGGGTTGATCTCGCCTGTCGGGTGGATCGCCTGCACCGGGCATTGATGGGCGCAGGTCTGACAGGGGTTGCCGCATTCGTGGTAGCGCTTGAGCCAGTCGAACATCCGCAGCCGCGCCGGGATCGCCAGCGCCGCCCCCAGCGGGCAGAGGTAGCGGCAGAAGAACCGTTCGACGAAAAGCCCGGCGATGAGCAGCGCCGCGGCATAGGCCACGAATGGCCAGGCGCGCAGGAAGTTAAGGATGATCGCGGTCTTGAACGGCTCGACCTCGGCCAGACGCTCGGCCTGCTCGATGCTGGTCAGCGACACGCCGAAGAGCCCCAGGAAGATCATGTACTTCAGGGGCCAGAGCCGTTCGTGCAGCCCCCAGGGCAGGGTCCATTGCGGGATGTGCAGCGCCCGGGCGACCCGGTTGAGCAATTCCTGCAACGCGCCGAACGGGCAGAGCCAGCCGCAATAGGCCCCGCGCCCCCAGAACAGCAGCGCCGCCGCCACCGAGAACCACAGGATGAAGGTCAGCGGATCGAGCAGGAAGGCCTGCCAGCTGAACCCCGACATCAGCGACCCGAAGAGCGCCATCAGATTGACCACCGAAAGCTGCGCATTGGCGTACCAGCCCAGATAGACCAGCGTCACGGTCAGAAAGCCGATGCGGAACCAGAAGAAGGCGCGTTCGTTGCGGGTCGCGAAGGTCTGGAAGAAGAAGACACCGGTCAGCAGCGTCAGCATGACGCCCAGCACCACGATCTCGACCGTCTTGCTGGCCCAGATGCGTTTCCACAAGGCCTGATGCGCCGAGATTTCCGATTGCGAGGTGACCGTTTCGACCGCGGCGGGCACGTCCGGGGCGGGCGGCGGCGCGACGGCGCGCTGGTACTTCTGCGGCAGCTGGTAGCCCAGATCGAAGGTGGTGAAGACCTTTTCGATGGCGCCCACCTCGCGCTGCACCAGAAGCTGGATGCGGAACGGCTGGGTCGGATCGAACTCGCTGCCCGCCGGGATCTTGAACAGATCCGCCTCGTTGAAGGCGGGCGCGCCGTCGGTGGCAACGGTGTTGATGCGCTTGTGCATCCGGTCGCGGAACCGCACCGACACGTCGTTCTGGATCAGCACGATCCGGTCGAAGATGCCGCCGCGCACATAGCCCGACCCCTTGAAGGAATAGAGCCCGCGTCCGAAGATCGCGATGGCATGGTCGCCCGGTTCGAGCCAATCCGCGAGGTTGCCCGCGACCGCATCGCCCAGCAGCACCTTGGCGATGGCGGGATGCGACACCAGCGCCGCCTGCATCTCGATGAAGGTGGTTTCGGGCGCTTCGGTCAGGGCGCGTTCGGCGGCGCGCGGATCGTCCATCGCGGCGAAGGCGGCGTTGACCTGCCCCACGTCCAGCGACAGGCGGCGCAGCGTGCCGTCGCCCTCAAGCGTCATCCAGTCGGTCGCGGCCTCGGTGTCGGGGTCGATCTCGTACCGGGGGCCGGTGCCCGGCTGCTCCACCGCCAGCCCGCCGAGGCCCAGTTGCCGCGCGACCTTCAGCCCCGCCCGGATGATCGAATCGTCGATCACCATGATCGTCACGGTCGCGCCCGAGATGATGTCGAGTTCGTGCGCGGTGCCGCCGGTTTCGGCTTCGGCCACGAGGTCGAGCCCGCGGTATCCGGCGACCAGGGCCTTTACCTTGGCGTCGGGAATGCCGATCAGCACGATGGGTTCGGAATGCTTGACCAGTTCCACGCCGATCACCTGGGCCGCGTCATCGACCGCCACCATGGTGTGGATGGGCTTGCCGGAATACCCGGTGGTCGACACGAAATCCGAGGTGACGAAGGCCCAGCCGATGCGGTCGCCGCCCCTGAGGATCTGCACGACGGGCAGGTCCGGGTGCATCGCCCCGAAGCCATCGGCCCCGTCGACCAGCGCACCGACCGCGATGTCGGGCAAAAGCTTGGACAGCATCGATTGCGCCGCCGCCGGATGCGCGCCAAGCAGCATCGCGGCCAACAGGGTCAGGGCTTGCAGAAGGGAACGGAGTGTCGTCATGCGATGGCGTCCTCGGAAAAAGATCGCCCGCCGCTGATGGTATCGTGGCTGGTCGCCGCGCCGGTGACGACTTGATCGGTCAGGATCAGGGCCGGAGCGGTCAGCATCGAGGCGGGCCGCAATGGCGGGCCGCGCGGCATCGGGCGGGAAAAACACGTGCGGATGATGGCGGTGTCGGGTGCCGCCCTGTGGGCCGGCGCGTCATGCAATACGCGCACCCTCTGCGCGTCGCGCGGCGGATCCAGCCGGGCCAGCGAAAGATGGCAGCACCGCGCGCAGTCCCGGCAGTCGTCGGCGGGCGCGACAGGGGTGCCATCGGCGTCGAATAGCACCGTCTGGACGACCCCGTCGGCACAGATCTCCATGGCAAAAAGGCCCGCGCCCGTCCCGGCACCCGCAGGCGTGAACGACCCGTAGGCGGCCAGAGAGACCGCCAGCAGGATCCGGGACAACAGGGCGAACGCGTGCATCATTCCGGCCGTCTACCAAGTCGGGGAGGTACAAACGTTGATACAGCGCAAAGACCGCCGCGATCAATGGTGCCCCGCCACCGGGACGGCGCGGGGAAGGCACGCGGGTCCGGCCGCGAACCGGGTTCTTTCCGGGGGTGTCCGCAAACCGCGTTGGTCAGCTTCGCGGGACAATCTGCCGTTCAATGCCTCGACCTGAATGCCTGCTTGAAACGAAAGACATGTCACCTGCGATGTGGGCTATCTGGCAACTTCCGTCGATCAGCCGTCCCAACCGAACACATCCTCAACGCCCAAGCCAAAATAGCGCGCGATTCGAAACGCGCTTTCCAGGCTTGGGGAATACTTTCCCAGTTCAATCGCAATCACCGTCTGCCGAGTTGTGCCGATAGCTTTCGCAAGTGCTGCCTGGCTTACCTGACCATTCGCTTCACGCAGTTCGCGCAGCCTGTTCGTGATGGGGGGGGTGTCGGCCACCTAGCTGATCCCGCGACGATGATAAAAGACTTCCGTCAACACCTTCACCAGTTCGGTCACGTACACCACGGCCAGGATTCCGTTCACGAACCCAATTGGCGTCATCGGCGAAAATGCAAACCAAGCCAGCAGGAGAAGGCCTGCGTAAAGCGTCACAACTCCTGATCTTTGGGCACGGAGCTCTATCCACTCCTCGCGTTCGTCGGGAATAGCCGCGCGTAGATCGTCGCGTCCGACTACTACAGCCGTAACGAACGATGCGACCACAAACAGTCCTAGGATCGATCCTATCCGTAGGAAGAATTCACCTTGGGTCACTGGCGCAGAGCCAAAAACGCCGAAGACGGTTCCGAAGTGCCATCCGAATGCCAGAAAGAGCGCGATGCTGAGATAGAGGGTCATCTTTTGATAAGGAGACATTCGAGCAATCCTTTGTTCAGAGCCTCACAAACTTAGTAAAAGATTTTTTACATGTCAAATATTTTTGACATATCGCAAACCAAGTCTGCTCCGCCAGATCGGACCTTCATGCGCGCCGCAGCATTCGTCATTTCGGGCTCCAAGCCGACCTCTGCGCGACGCCAAGTTCACGATGCGCGGACAGTCTTTACCGGGCGCATCCCCGCCAGCCTCACCTCCAGCCAGCGCATGCTGCCATTGAGGCTTTTCTGGGCCGGTCCACCGAAAGGCTTGATGAACTTTTTCCAGCGGGCATGGAGCGCGTTCACGTTTCGGGTGTGATCGCAGCCTGAGGCAACGCGGGTGCCGGCCGTGCCGCGGTCACGACGTGTTCGATGCCGCGCGCCGCTGCGGGATTTTTTGGCCGTTGGCGCCGTCCGAGCAGAGCATGGCATCGCTCGGCACCAGTGGCGTGATGACCCGCTCCTGCGTCACGCCTCTGCGGGTCGGCAGGCGGCGGAAGAGGTGCGCGCCGCCGCGGTCAGCGACGGTGGGAACGGGGATCCGCCACGTCGAGAGACCTCGCATCCCTTTCAGCCCCGGCGTGGTGACGCCAGCCCACCTGGAGCGGGGCGGTGTGACCTTCTTCGAAGGCGCGATAGGCCTTTCTGCGGAATAGCGAAGCGCACCGACACGGTTTGCGGACACCGCCTTTTTTTCATTCCGTCATCGCACTAGCGGCTGACAGTGGCGGCGGCGGTGCTAAGGTCACGCGCATGCCAAGTGACCAGATCCAGATCTTCATCCTGCTCGTCATCGTCGTGGTGATGCTTGTCTGGGGGCGGTTCCGCTATGATCTGGTGGCGTTTTCGGCGCTAATCATCGCAGCCGCGCTGGGACTGGTGCCGACAGAGGCGGTGTTTTCCGGCTTCGGGCATTCGGCGGTGGCGATCATCGCGCTGGTGCTGATCGTCAGCCGGGGTCTGTCGTCGTCGGGCGCGGTCGAGCTGATCGCGTCGCGGCTGATCGACCCCGAGCGGCCCTTGCCGCTGCATATCGCCATCATCGCGGCGGTCGGTGCGGGGCTGTCGGCGATCATCAACAACGTGGCCGCGCTGGCGCTGCTGATGCCCCTGGATATCGAGGCCGCGAAAAAGGCCAGACGTCCGCCCGGATCGAGCCTGATGCCGCTGTCCTTCGCCACCATCCTCGGCGGTATGATCACGCTGATCGGCACGCCCCCGAACATCGTGATCTCGGAATACCGCAATGGCGCGATGGGGGCGCCCTTCGGAATGTTCGACTTCGCCCCGGTGGGGCTGGCGGTGGCGGTCGTCGGCATCGCCTTCGTGTCGATGCTGGGCTGGCGTCTGCTGCCCGGGCGCGGATCATCGGCGGAAGAGGACGGCGACCTGCGGCAGGGGCGCTATGTGGCCGAGCTGCGCGTGGGCGAGCAGAGCTTCAAGACCGACATTCTGGTGCAGGACCTCAACCCCAAGGCCAACGAGTTCGATGTCCACCTTCTCGGGTTGATCCGCAACGGCAAGCGGCGGCCGGGTCTGGCCATGCGCGAGACCCTGCGCGCGGGCGACTTTCTGGTGGTCGAGGGCGAGCCGAAGGCCATCGAGGCGTTCATGGGGCAGTCCGGGCTTGAATTTGCGGGGTCGGAAAAGCACGAAGGCGGGGTCACCGCGCGCGGCCTGACGCTGACCGAGACCATCGTGCCCGACGGTGCCCGGATCCAGGGCCGGACGGCGCGCAGCCTGCAATTGCTGGCGCATCATTCGGTGACGCTTCTGGGGGTGCAGCGCGAAGGCCAGAGGTTCCGCGACCGGGTGCGCCTGCTGACGATCCGCGCGGGCGACGTTCTGCTGCTTCTGGGCACGCCGGAGCGGATCGCGGCGGCGACCGAATGGCTGGGCGTGCTGCCCATCGAGGGCCGCAGCACAGAGGTGATCCAGCGCACCAAGGCCGGTCTGTCCATCGCCATCTTCGTCGCCGCGGTGGGGCTGGCGGTGGCGGGCATCGTGTCGCTGACCGTGGCGCTCGGGGCGGCGGTGGTGGGCTACGTGATCATGGGGCTGGTGAACGGGCGCGAGGTCTATAACGCGGTCGAGTGGAAGGTGATCGTGCTCTTGGCCAGCCTGATCCCGCTGGCCGAAGCCTTCGAGCGTACCGGCGGCGCGGAGTTCCTGGCCCTCCAGATCGCCGGTCTGACCGGGGCCTACCCGGCCTGGGTGACGCTGACCGTGCTGATGATCGTCACCATGACGATGTCGGATTTCCTGAACAACGTCGCGACGACGCTGATCGCGGCCCCGATCGCGCTGTCGATTGCATCGGCGACGGGCACCAATGCCGACACCTACCTGATGGGGGTCGCGGTGGCCGCGTCCTGCGCCTTTCTGACCCCCATCGGGCACAAGAACAACACCATCATCCTGGGGCCGGGCGGATACCATTTCGCGGATTACTGGCGCATCGGCCTGCCGCTGGAACTGCTGGTGATCGCCGTGTCGGTTCCGGTTCTGCTGGTGGTCTGGCCGCTGTAGCGCGCCTCTGGGTGCCTCTGGTTGCCTCTGTGCGCCTCTGGTTGCGGTCTGTGCGCCCTGTGCGCTTCTGTGCGGTCTGCCCGATCCGGCCCCGGGTCGGATTTGCGATTCCATATTTCCCGGCTTTCGATATGGTCACCGCCGATACGTGCCAGTGCTCAGGACCCGCGACCGTGATCCCATTCCATGTGGCCGAAATGCTGCGCAACATCCGCGCGCGGTTCGATGCCCGCACCATCGCCGAGCGGATGCTGCCGAGCACCGGCCGTTTCCGCACCCTGCGCCCGGTCCGCAAGGCCAGCGCCGCGTCGGTGCGCCACTATTGGGACATCCTGGGCAGGGAACCCGCGGTCGGCGACCGGGACCGCGACGCCATCGCCGATCCCGCAACGCTGGAACAGGCCGAGAGCTTCAGCCCGAACATCGAGAATTTCATCGGCACGGTGAAGATCCCGGTCGGCATCATCGGGCCGCTGCGGGTGCGCGGGCTGAACGCCGTGGGCGACTACAACGTGCCGCTGGCCACCACCGAGGCGGCGCTGGTCGCATCCTACGGGCGCGGGGCCTATGCCGCGTCACGGGCGGGCGGTGTGACGACGGCGGTGCTTTACGAAGGGGTGATCCGCACGCCGGCTTTCTGCTTTGACGGCGTGCTTAACGCGGGCCGCTTTGTCGACTGGGTGGTCAGCGAGGTCGAGGCGCTGCGCGATGCGGCCCAGGCCACCACCCGCTACGGGCGCCTGCTGTCGCTCGAGCCGATCATCGACAACGACACGGTGTTCCTTATCGCGCGCTATTCGACCGGCGACGCGGCGGGGCAGAACATGGTCACCATCGCCACCGACGCCATGTGCCGCGACATCGCCGCGCGCTGCCCGGTGCCGATCCTGCGCTGGTATATCGAGGGCAACTTCTCGGGCGACAAGAAGGCGTCGTTCCTGGGCCTGATGACCGGGCGGGGCCGCAAGGTCAGCGCTTCTGTCACGTTGCCCGCCGCCATCGTCGAGCGGCACCTCGGCACCACCGTGGCCGCGATGCTGGAGTATGGCCGCGTCGCGGGCCTGGGCGCGCAGCTGTCGGGGCAGTTGGGGGCGCAGGCGCATTATGCCAACGGGCTGGCGGCGCTGTATCTGGCCACCGGGCAGGACGCCGCCTGCGTGGCCGAAAGCGCCATGGGGTTCACCCGG
Organism: Roseivivax sp. CAU 1753; assembly: GCF_054482575.1. Classification (NCBI taxonomy): domain Bacteria; kingdom Pseudomonadati; phylum Pseudomonadota; class Alphaproteobacteria; order Rhodobacterales; family Roseobacteraceae; genus Roseivivax; species Roseivivax sp. CAU 1753. The sequence goes on from NZ_JBTLRF010000003.1 coordinate 455,270, forward strand.
ATGGAGGCGCGCGGCGCGGATCTTTTCTGTTCGGTCACGATGCCCAACATCCTTGTCGGGTCGGTCGGCGGCGGCACCGGGTTGCCCAGCCAGTCCGCCGGGCTGAACATCCTGGGGCTGCGCGGCGCGGGGCATGGCGCGGCGCTGGCCGAGGTGACGGCGGCGCTGTGCCTGTGCGGCGAGATCTCGATCGTCGCGGCGATCGCGGCGGGTGACTTTTCGCGCGCGCATGAACGACTGGCGCGGCACAGATGAGCCTCGCGCATCGCCTCTGGCGCTATCAGGCCGAACGGTTCCCGCTGAAAAAGGTGGTGCCGCTGCTGGCGGTCTTTTCCGCCGCGAGCGTCACCCTGTCGGCGGTTCTCGGGGAACGGCCCCTGCCCGGGCTGGCGGCCTATGTGACCGCCTTTGCGCTGGTGCTGATCGTGTTCTTCCAGATGCGGGTCTGCGACGAGGTCAAGGATCTGGACGACGACCGGCGCTATCGCCCCGAACGTCCCATCCCGCGCGGCCTGGTGTCGCTGCGGCTGATCACGGGGCTGGGTCAGGCCACCGTGCCGCTGGCCATCGGGATCGCATGGGTGCATGGCGCGGGGCTGATCTGGCTGCTGGCGCTGGTCTGGGTCTGGCTGGCGGCGATGACCGCCGAGTTCGGCGCGCCCGCCTGGCTCAAGGCGCGCCCGGTGATCTACCTGATGTCGCATATGGCGATCATGCCGCTGATGGACCTGATGCTGACCGGGGTGGAATGGACCGCGCACGGGGGACCGGCGGCGGGGCTGTGGCTGTTCATTGCGCTGTCCTTTGCCAATGGCTGCGTGCTGGAACTGGGGCGCAAGATCTGGTCCCCAGACAGCGAACGCGCGGGCGTCGAGACCTATTCGGGCCTCTGGGGGCCGCGCCGGGCCATTGCGGTCTGGCTTGGCGTCGTTGGTGTCGCGCTGGTGCTGCTGATCGGCGTCGGGGTGGTGACCGGCACCGCGCTGGTCCTTGGCGCGTTGGGGCTGGCGGGGCTGGCCGGGTGCCTGTGGTCGGCGCGCGGCTATCTGCGCGCGCTGTCGCCGCAAAGCGCCGCCACGGTCGATACGGTGGCCGGGCTTTGGGTGTTTCTGTGCTATGCCAGCGCAGGCGCGGTGCCGCTGTTGTTCCGGATCGTCGCATGATCGTGCCATCGACCGAGTGTACCGATCCGGCCATCGTCGGCGGCAAGGCGGCGATGCTGGGCCGCCTTGCGCGGGCCGGTTTTGTACCGCCCGATTTTTTCGCGATCCGCGCCGAGGCGTTCCATGCCGGGCCAGACGGTCCGACAGCCGATGCCGCCCTGCCCGACGCGCTGGACCGGGCGCTGGCGCGGCTGGGCGACGGCCCCTATGCGGTGCGCTCGTCCGGTCAGGCCGAGGATGGCACCGAGCACAGCCATGCGGGCCAGTTCGACACCGAATTGAACGTCGCCGCCGACGCGGTGCAGGCAAGCGCGGCGCGGGTCTGGGCCTCGGGTTTCGGCGATACCGTGGCCACCTACCGCGCGCTGCGCACCGGTGCCGCCGCCCGCGCGCCCGCGATCATCGTGCAGCGCATGATCGCCGCGCGGGTGTCGGGCGTGGCCTTTTCCGCCGATCCGGTCAGCGGGCGGCGGGACCGCACGGTGATCTCGGCCATCGAGGGCTTGGGCGATGTGCTGGTGTCGGGCGCGGAGGACGGCCAGAACTGGACGCTGGAAGGCTGTATGGTCAGCGCCGCGCCGGACGCGCCGATCCTGACGCCGGACGAGGTGCAGGCGGTGGCCGACCTCGCGCGGCGCGTCGAGGCGCATTTCGGCACCGCCCAGGACATCGAATGGGCCATCGACGACGGCGGCTTGCACATTCTTCAGGCGCGCCCGATCACGACGGCGCTGCGGCCCCTGCCCGCCCCCGATCCGCAGGTGACGATCTTTGACAATTCCAACGTGGTCGAAAGCTATCCCGGCATCGTGGCGCCGCTGACCTATTCCTTCGCGCAGCATGTCTATGCCCGCGTCTACCGCGCCTTCGTCGCCCTGCTGGGGGTCCGCCCCGACGCCATCGCGGCGCATGCGCCGGTCTTCGACAACATGCTGGGGCGGCTGGATGGGCGGGTCTATTACAACCTGCTGAACTGGTATCGCGCGCTGGCGCTGCTGCCGGGCTTTGCGCTGAACCGAAGCTACATGGAGACCATGATGGGGCTTGATGTGCCGCTGCCGGCCGAGCTGACAGCGACGATCGGCGCAGCACCCGCGACCCGGCGCGGCAAGGCGCGGGAATATGCGCGCATGGGCCGGACCGCGGTTGGTCTGGGCTGGGCGGCGCTGCGGCTGGGCCGGACCAAGGCGGACTTTCAAAAGCGGCTCGATGCGGCGCTGGAGACCGGGCTCGATATCGAGACGGCAGGGCCATCGGCGCTGGCGGCGGAATACCGTCGGATCGAGACGACGCTGCTGGACCGCTGGGATGCGCCGCTGGTCAACGATTTCCTCTGCATGATGGCGTTCGGCGCGTCGCGCGCACTGCTGGAGCGGTGGCTGGGTGCCGAGGGGCTGAGCCTGCACAACGAATTGATGATCGGTCAGGGCGACATCGTGTCGGCGGAACCGGCCCAGCGGATCGCACGGATGGGTGCGATGGTGGCCGACGCCGGGATCAGCGACGCCCTGCGCCGTGACGGGGCCGGGGCGCTGGACGGCCATCCGGCCATTCGCGCGGAGTACGACGCCTACCTCGCACGGTTCGGCGACCGCTGCACCGAAGAGCTGAAGCTGGAAAGCCTGCCGCTGACCGAGGATCCGGCGCAACTGATCGCCGCCATCGCCGCCCACGCGGACCGGCCCGCGACGCCGCGCGCGGAAGCGCAGGATATCGACTGGCACGCGTTGTTTCCGCGCCGCCCGCTGCGCCGGATGGTGGCGCGCGCGGTCACCGGATGGGCCGGGGCGCGGGTGCGCGACCGCGAGAACCTGCGCTTTGAACGCACCCGCATCTTCGGTCATGCACGGCGGGTCTTTCTGGCGCTGGGACGCGAATTTCATGCCCGTGGCCTGCTCGATGCGCCGCGCGACGTGCTCTATCTGACGGTGGCCGAGGTGCTGGGCGCGGTCGAGGGGTTCGGCCTGTCGCCCGACCTTGCCGGCCTCGCCAATGCCCGCAAGGACGAAGACCGCCAATCAGGCCTGCGCGACGACCCGCCCGAACGGCTGACCGTGACCGGCCCCGCGTTGATGACGCGGCCCGCCGCGGCGCAGGCCGCGCTGCCCGAGACCGGCGATCAGCGCACCGGCACCGGCTGTTCCGCCGGGATCGTGACCGCCCGCGCGCAGGTGATCCGCGATCCGCGCAGCGAAAGCCTGACGCCCGGCGATATCCTGGTAGCGCGGCACACCGATCCGGGCTGGATCGCGGTCTTTTCGAACGCCTCGGCGATTGTGGTCGAACGCGGCTCGCTGTTGTCGCATTCGGCCATCGTCGCGCGCGAGCTGGGCATCCCCTGCGTCGTCGGCCTGAAGGGGGCGACCCGCTGGATCGAGACCGGTGAGGCGCTGCAGGTGAACGGCGCCACCGGCGAGGTCGTCAAGCCATGACCGCAGCATCGGAAACCGCCCCGTCAGAGATCGCCGGCAAGGCCCGGTTCGACCACATCCGCTATGCGCAGTTGTGGGAAGATGCCGATGTGCTTTGTGCCGCCCTGCCGCAGAGGCCCGGGGCGTCGCTGGTGTCGATCTGCTCGGCGGGGGACAATGCGCTGGCGATGCTGACGCTGGACCCCGCGCGGGTCGTCGTCGTCGATCTGTCGCCCGCGCAGATCGCCTGCCTGCGCCTGCGCATCGCGGCGTTCCGCACGCTGGAGCATGCCGAGTTTCTGGAACTGATGGGCGCGCGCCCCAGCGGGCGGCGCGGCACCTTGCTGGCCCGCGCGTTGCTGAAGACCGACACCGAAACCGCAGCCTTCTGGCAGGGCCTCGCCCCCGGCGTGATCGCCCATGGCGCGGGCGGCGTCGGCAAGTTCGAGCGGTATTTCCGCATCTTCCGCCGCTGGCTGCTGCCGCTGGTGCATTCCCGCCGCACCATCGACGACATCTTCGTGTCGCGCCCGCCCGCCGCGCGCGAGGCGTTCCTGACCCAGCGCTTCGAGACATGGCGCTGGCGGTTGCTGCTGAACCTCTTTTTCTCGCGTTTCGTGATGGGGCGGATGGGGCGCGACAAGGCGTTCTTCGATCAGGTCGAGGGGTCGGTCGCGGCCCATGTGACGCGGCGTCTGCGCCATGCGGGCATCACCTGCGATCCGGCGGACAACCCCTATCTGCACTGGATCATGAAAGGCACGCACGGCGCAGCGCTGCCGATGACCTGGCGGGCCGAGCATTACGCGACGATCCGCGACCGGCTCGACCGGCTGGACATTCGCCCGGGATCGCTGGAGGCGGCCATCGGCACCGGCGAGAGGTTTGACGGTTTCAACCTGTCGGACATCTTCGAATACATGTCGCCCGGCGTCTTCGAAACGGTCTATGGCGACATCCTGCGCGCCGCCAATCCGGGCGCGCGGCTGGTCTACTGGAACATGATGGCACCGCGCCGCGTGCCCGAGGCATGGGCCGCGAATGTCACCACCCTGACGGCGCTGGAGGACCGGCTGAAAGCGCGCGACAAGGCGTTCTTCTACTCGGATCTGGTCATCGAGGAGGTCATCGCGTGAGCGTGGCGGCGCAGGTGGGGATCGCTGTGGCGTCGGTGCTGACCCTGCTGGGGCTGATGGCGCTGGTCCGGCATGTGGCGCAGCGGCGCGACGTGTCGGCCGAGGTGCAGCGCAAGCTCGTGCATATCGGCACCGGGCTTTACGCGCTGTGCCTGCCGTGGCTTTTCACCGACCGTTGGCCGATCTTCATGCTGATCGGCCTGACGCTTGCGGTCATGCTGGTGCTGCGCCTGCCCCGGGTCGCCCAGGGCGGGCTTGGCGCGACGCTGCACGGGGTCGAGCGGCAGTCATCGGGCGACATCCTGCTGGCGCTGGCGGTGGGCACGGTCTTTCTGCTGTCGGACGGGCGGGCGATCCTGTATTTCCTGCCGATCGCGGTGCTGACCCTTGCGGATGCGGCGGCGGCGCTGACCGGCACCCGCTACGGGCGCGGTTTCTTTCAGGTCGAGGACGGCCAGAAAAGCGTCGAGGGGTCCGTCGCATTCTTCACCGTAACGCTGATCCTGTCCATGGTCTGCCTGCTGCTTCTCACGGATGTGGACCGCGCGGGCGTGATCCTCTTGTCGATCATCGTGGCGGCCTTCGGCACCCTGGTCGAGGCCGACAGCTGGCGCGGCTTTGACAATTTCTTCCTGCCCGCGGGGCTGCTGGTTTTTCTGGAAAGCCACATGCACTCGCCGCCCGCAGAGCTGGTGGCGCTGGCGGTGGGGTTCCTGCTGGCCATCTTTGCCTTTCTGCGCGCCGCGCCGATGCTGGGGCTGAGCGCCCATGCGGCGCGGGTCTATGTCATCTCGATCTTTCTGCTGATTTCGGTCACGGCGCTGGAAAACACCGTGCTGCCGATCCTGATCTTTGTCACCCATGCCATCTCGCGGAAGGCCAATCCCGGGTCGGCCACCCATCCCGAACTCGATATTGTCGCCGCCCTGGCGCTGGCCAGTTTCGGCTGGCTGGTGCTGGGGCTGGTCAGCGGCGTCAACGCGCTGTGGTTCTACGCGCTGATGTCGATGGGAATCTGCGCGGGCCAGGTCGCGCTGGCGCTGGTGCCGCTGCCCGCGCATTGGCGGTGGCTGGCGGCGGCGGTCGCCGGGGCGGGGCTTGTCGCGCTGTTGACCGCGCTGATGGCCCCGGGCCAGACCGCCCGGGACACCGCGTTTGCCAGTGCCTGCGCGGCGCTGATGCTGGCGGTGCCGCTGCTGCGCCCGCGGGCATTCGAAGATCGGCGCGCCGGAAAACTGACGCTGCTGGCGCTGGTCCTGCCGCTGGGGGCCTATGCCTGGACCGTCGCGCGCGCCAAGGGAGGGGTGTTGTGAGCACCGAGAAACTGACATGCGACGGCGCAAGCCTGACGCTGCACCACCGCGCGCCCGAGATGTCACCGGGCCTGCGCACCATGGCGGTCAGTCATCTGAAATGCGACGCCGCCGCGTCCGGTGCGGGGGTGCTGGCGCAGGCCGGTGATGCGGCGCGGGCGGCTGGTGCGGCGGCGCTGATCGGCCCGATGGAGGGCGACACCTGGCACAGCTACCGGCTGGTCAGCGACAGCGACGGGCGCGCGCCCTTCCTGATGGAGCCGAAAAGCGCGCCGCACGACCTCGATGCCTTTGTGCAGGCCGGGTTTTCGGTGATCGGGCGCTATGTCTCGGCGGCGGCGCCGCTGGGGCCGATGGCGTCCGATGCGCCGGAACCGGTCGCCGCACCGGACGGGCTGCGGGTCGAAGAATGGGATGGCCGCGACGCGGAGGCCCTGTTCACCCAGGTCCACGCGCTGTCCTGCACCGCCTTCGCGGGCAACCCCTATTACCTGCCCATCGATCTTGCCGCGTTCCTTGCCATGTACATGCCGCTGGTGCCGCTGCTGAAACCCGAGCTGATCCTGTTCGCGCGCACCGGCGACGATGCGCTGGCGGGGTTCCTGTTCGGCATTCCGAACTACGCCGAGGGGCCATCGCCCGGGACCGCGATCCTCAAGACCTATGCCAGCCTGCGCAAGGGGGCCGGTCACGCGCTGAGCCAGCGGTTCCACGCCAATGCCCGCGCGCTGGGATGCGACACGGTCATTCACGCGCTGATGCACGAGGACAACCTGTCGCTGGCGCGCAGCGGGCTTGAAGGGGCGGATGTGTTCCGGCGTTATGCGCTGATGGGTAGGCGGCTGGATGGATAGCCTGCCCGCCGCATTCGCCCGCGCCGCCGCCCGGTGGAGCGACCGCACCGCGCTGATCGAAGGGGACGGAACGCCGATCACCTTTGCCGCCTTGCAGGCCCGGGTCATCGCGCTAACCGAAGCGTGGCGGGCGCGCGGCCTCGGGCCCGGGGACCGCGCGCTGGTGGCGATGCCGGTCGGCGCGGATCTCTATGCCAGCCTTGCCGCGATCTGGTCGCTGGGGGCCACCGCGGTGCTGCCGGAACCGGCGCTGGGGCTGGGCGGTCTGCATCATGCCCTGCGCGCCGTTCCGGTGCAGGCCTTTTGCGCCGCGGGGGTCTACCGCCTGTTGCATCTGGCCCTGCCGGGGCTCTGGCGCGCGCGCCATCTGACGCCGGTGGCCGCGGGCGGGGGCCGCACCGGGGCGCAAGGCGGGTTCGCATCGTCCTGCCAGCCCGGGGATATCGCGCTGATATCCTTTACCTCGGGCACCACCGGCGCGCCCAAGGCGATCCCCCGCAGCCACCGTTTCCTGATGGCCCAGCGCGCGGCGGTGGCCCCCTTGCTGGCCAGCGATGACAACACGGTCGACCTCGTGGGGTTTCCGGTCTTCGTGCTGCTGAACCTCGCGGCGGGGCGCACGTCGGTGCTGCCCGACTGGCCATTGCGGCGCGCGGACAGGGTCACCACCGCGGGGCTGCACCGGCTGATCGCGCGACACGGGGTGACCCGCGCCCTGCTGCCCCCGGCGCTGTGCGAAACGCTTGCCGAGAAACCGCTGCCGCCCGGCCTGCACACGGTGTTTACCGGCGGCGGCCCGGTGTTTCCCGACATGGTCCGGAAGCTGACCGATGCCGCCCCGGACCTGCGGGTGGTATCGGTCTACGGATCGACCGAAGCCGAACCCATCGCCGAGATCGAGGCCAGCGCCATCGCGCCGCCGGACCGGGCAAGCATGGCGGCAGGGGCGGGGCTGCTGGCGTATCGGCCCGCCAGGGGCGTGTCGCTGCGCATCGAGAACGGCGAGATCTGGGTGGCGGGCGATCACGTGGTTCAGGGCTATCTCGATCCCGCGCGCGACGCCGAAAACAAGCGCCGGATCGACGGCGTCATCTGGCACCGGACCGGCGATGCGGGCCGGCTCGACGATGCCGGGCGGCTGTGGTTGCTGGGGCGTCACGGTGCCGCGGTCGAGACGCCGCGCGGCACGCTTTACCCGTTCTGCATCGAGACCGCCGCGCGGATGTGGCCGGGGGTGCGCCGCGCCGCGCTGGCACAGGTGGACGCAACGCCGGTTCTGGCCATCGAGGGCGACGAAAGCCACAGCGCCGATTGGCAGCGCCGGGCGTCGGAGCAGGGCATCGACCGGGTGATCCGGGTGGCGCGGATGCCGATGGACAGGCGCCATCGCTCGAAGGTCGATCAGGCGCGGCTGGCGCGGCTGCTGTGACGGCGTGGCACACCGGCCCGGTGGCCAACGCCCGATCACCGCAATAGGCTGACCCCGAGCGGCCCCCGCGCCCCCGGGCACCCGGCCCCGCCAACCGGAACGGACACAGAGACGGACACAGAGACGGACACTGGCATCATGGCACGACTGACCGGCAAGATCTGCATCATCACCGGCGCGGGGCGGGGCATCGGCGCTGCCATCGCGCGGGCCTTCGCCGAAGAGGGCGCATCGGTTGTCGTCACCGACAAGGACGACGGCGGCGCCCGGGCCGTGGCCAGGGCCATCGGCGGTCACGGGCTGCGGCTCGATGTGTCATCCGAGGCGGACTGGGCCGCGCTGGCAGATGCATGGCCCGCCTGTGACGTGGTGGTCAACAACGCGGGCGTCACCGGCTTCGAGACCGCGACGCGCCCGCAGGACCCCGAACACGCCACGCTGGACGACTGGCGGGCGGTGCATGCGGTCAACCTTGACGGCACCTTCATGGGCTGCCGCTATGCGATCGCGGCGATGCGCGGCAGGGGTGCGGGGTCGATCGTCAACATCTCGTCGCGGTCGGGCCTCGTGGGGATACCGGCGGCGGCGGCCTATGCGTCGTCGAAGGCCGGGGTGCGCAACCACACCAAGACGGTCGCGCTCTATTGCGCCGAGCAGGGGCTGAACATCCGCTGCAATTCGATCCATCCGGGCGCGATCCTGACCCCGATGTGGGAGCCGATGCTGGGCGACGGTGCGGACCGCGCGGCCCGCATGGCCGCCTTCGTGGCCGACACGCCGATGCACCGCTTCGGCACGCCCGAAGAGGTCGCGGCGCTGGCGGTGATGCTGGCCAGCGACGAGGCCGCCTATATGACCGGTGCCGAACTGACCATCGACGGCGGGCTGCTGGCGGGGTCCGCCGCAACGCCCAAGACCGGCTGAGCGCGTTGGCGGCACGGGCTGGATCCGGGTCGCGATTGCCGCTGTCAGTTCCGGCCAGGCCGGATAGGATGCCCGGATGACCCGCCCGCGACTGAGCAACGCGCATGCCCGCCGCCTGTTTCTGGACAGGCATCTGCTGCTGCGTCCGACCCCGGGGCCGGGCAAGGGCGCGGATCTTGACGGCGTGCTGGACGCGCTGGGCTTCGTTCAGGTCGACAGCGTCAACACGCTGGCCCGGGCGCATGACCTGATCCTGTGGTCGCGGCGCGCCCGCTACCGGCCCCGCGCGCTGGAGCATCTGGTGGCGCGCCATCGCACCGCCTTCGAACACTGGACCCATGACGCGTCGATCATTCCGATGCCGTTCTACCCGATGTGGCAGCTGAAATTCGCCCGCGACGCGGCGCGCATAGAGGCGCGATGGCAGGACGGCCGACGCGCGGGCTGGCACGCCGAGATCGACACCGTATTGCGGCATGTGGCCGATCACGGGCCGGTCTGTTCGCGCGATGTCGGCACCGGTGAACACAAGGGATCGACGGGCTGGTGGGACTGGCACCCGTCGAAGACCGCGCTGGAGTTTCTCTGGCGCTCGGGGCGGCTGGCGATCTGCCACCGGTCGGGGTTTCGCAAATACTACGACCTGAGCGAACGGGTGATCCCGCCCGAGCATCTGAATGCGCGCCATAGCGCGGCGGAGGTGGTGGACTGGGCGATGTCCGCCGCGCTTACGCGGCTCGGCTTCGGCACCAGCGGCGAACTGGCGGCGTTTTTCGAGATCGTCACCCGCGACGAGGCCCGTGCCTGGTGCGCAGAGGCGCTGGCGGCAGGGGACATCATCGAGGCGGATATCGTGTCGGCGGACGGCACCGCGCGGCGCGGTTTCACCACCGAAGCGGCGCTGGATCAGGCGGCGTCCCTGCCCGCGCCTTCGCCGCGCGTGCGCCTGCTGTCGCCCTTCGATCCGGCCTTGCGCGACCGTGCCCGCGCCGAGCGGATCTTCGGTTTTCGCTACCGGATCGAGATCTTCGTGCCCGAGGACAGGCGGCAATACGGCTATTACGTCTTTCCGGTGTTGCAAGGCGACCGCCTGATCGGTCGGATCGACGCGCAGCGTCAGGGCAAGACCCTGAAGGTGCGCGGTTTCTGGCCCGAGTCAGGCTTCCGGATGGGCAAGGCCCGCACCGAGGGGGTGCGGCGCGCGCTGGGTCAGGTCGCGACGCTCGCGGGCACCGAAGCGACCGAATTCGCGGACGGATGGTTGCGCGGCTGACCGATCGGCCCGCGCCCCGGCCCCGGTGTCAGCGGGCCGCGTCTTTCTGCGCGCGCCCGGCGACGTAGGTCTGCACGATGGCCCGGTCGTCGCCCATCATCTGAAGCGCGAACAACTCCTCGGCGAGGGTCTCGGCGCGGTCCATGCGCAGCGCCATCGCGGGCGTGGCGCGGGCGTTCAGCACCACCACGTCGGCCTCGGTTCCGGCATCGAGCGTGCCGATCCGGTCGGCCATCCCCAGCACCTCGGCATTGCCGCGCGTGATCCAGTGGAAGGCGCGCAGGGCGTGCAGCTTCTGGGTCTGCAATTGCAGGATCTTGTAGCCCTCGTTCAGGGTCTGGAGCATGGAATAGCTGGTGCCGCCGCCGATATCCGTGGCGATGCCGCTGGTGATCCCGCGCCCGCGCAGACCGGCCTCGTCAAACAGCCCGCTGCCCAGAAACAGGTTCGAGGTGGGGCAGAAAACCGGGTGCGCGCCGGTCTGCGCGATGGCGTCGATCTCGCGCGGCTCAAGGTGAATGGAATGGCCCAGCAGGGTGCGCGGGCCAAGCAGGCCATGGCTTTCGTAGACATCGAGGTAATCGCGCGCCTCGGGGTAGAGCTGGGCGGTATAGGCGATCTCGTCGCGGTTTTCCGACAGGTGGGTCTGGACGAAACAGTCCGGATGCTCTGCCGCCAGCGCCCCGGCCATGGCCATCTGTTCGGGCGTCGAGGTGATCGCGAAGCGCGGCGTGACGGCATAGGACGCGCGGCCCTTGCCGTGCCAGTCCGCGATCAGCGCCTTGCTGTCGTCATAGCTCGATTGCGGCGTATCCAGCACGGCGTCCGGGGCGTTGCGGTCCATCATCGTCTTGCCCGCGATCATCCGCATGTTGCGGTCGGCGGCTTCGCGGAACAAGGCTTCGGCGCTGGCCTTGTGGACCGAACAGAAGGCCACGGCGGTGGTGGTGCCATGATCGGTCAGCAGGGTGCAGAACCGCCCCGCCATCGCCGCCGCGTGCTGCGCGTTGGCGTATTCCGCCTCGGCGGGAAAGGTATAGCCATTGAGCCAGTCGAGCAGCTGGCTGCCCCAGCTTGCCACCACCTGCACCTGCGGAAAGTGGATATGGGCGTCGATGAAGCCCGCCATCATGAGATGCGGGCGGTGATCGACGATCTGCGCGTCCGCGGCGGTTTGCGCCACCGACGCGTGATCGCCCGAGGCCACGATCAACCCGTCGCGCATCAGGATCGCGCCGTCCTCGGCGTAGCTGTAGGCGTCCGTGTCGTCGGCACCGGCGGGCTCGTGGTGGAACGTCAGAAGGCGTCCGCGCAACAGGGTGTCGGTCATCGGGAAAGTGCCTTTTCGGAAAGGGGTCCGGGCCGGGGCGATGCTGCGACCGCCCCGGGGTGTTCGGGTGTTCAGATCCGGTCGAGCGCCGGGGAGTTGTCGTCCATGAAATCCGGCTCGTCGGGCACGATGATCCGGTTTTCAAGGTCTTCCTTCGGCGCGAACATCGGGTAGAGCGTCAGGAACGCGCCGATGATCAGGTAGCCGACGGTGATACCGTCGAATTGCGGCATCTGCAACGTGTAGCTATGGATGATCCCGACCGACGACATCACCGCCGCCGCGATGGCAAAGCCGCCCGCGTATTTGAAGCGCCCGTCGATCACGTCCGCCACGATCGCGCCCCAGACAAGGCCGGTGATGATGGCCCCCTGAGACAGCGCCAGGTGACCTTCGTAATGCGCCCCCTCCATCAGCAGGGCGGCGGTCAGGTCGGCATCGCCCAGCGCGGGCAACCCCTCGACCCCGGTGCTGCGCAGGCTGTTCATCATCGACCCCCACTTGGTCACCAGGAAGGCCGAGATATGCGGCAGGATCGCGAAGGCGACTGCGGCCATGTGGGCGGGCTTCACCGCAAAGGCGGTGTTGGTGATCAGGCTGACCGACACGAAGACCAGCACCGGAGCGGCGGCGGCAATCGGGATCAGGCCCGCGAGGAAGGACAGAAAGCCCAGGAAGGCCGCGAGCGCGATCACCAACGCCACGCCGATGATGTAGCCCGCGCGCGCGTCAAGCCGCTTGTAGGCGGGATGGCCGATATAGACCGTGGTCGGAAACGGCGATCCGAACAGCGCGCCGATCATCGTGCCCGCCCCGTCGGTGATCTGGCAGAGCCCCACCGGGTAGCTGTCGCCCGCCGCCTCGGCGGATTCCACGTTGTTCATGGTTTCGATGAAGTTGTAGATCTGCACCGGGATCAGAACGAGGAACAGTTCGGGATTGGCAAAGAGGTACTGGATGCCCGCGATCATGTCGCCGAAATAGGGCACCGGCGGGTAGAAGCCGATACCGTCAGTGTTGAAGGACGATTGCCCGAGGAAGATCGCGATTACCGTGCCGACGCCGATGGCCACCAGACCCGCAGGCACGTTGCCCGGCAGACGGAAACGCCCGATCAGACCCCAGAGGATGAACAGCAGCGACGAAAAGCCGATGATCGGATGCTCGAAGATCTCGGCCAGGGGCACCGATCCGATGAACACCAGCGCGATACCGCAAAGCGTGCCGAGCATGCCCGCGCGCGGTGTGATCCGCTTGAGGAACGGGCCGACGATGGCCCCCAGGGCCGCGACGATGCCGCCCATGAAGCCCGCGCCGATGCCGACCTGCCAGGCCAGAAGCGGATCGCTCGTCGCCCAGTAGATCGGTCCGATCACCCCGAAGAGGTAGACGAACATCACCGGCGTCGAGATGCCGTATGGCAGGGCGGTGACGTCGCGGCCCTGCCGGTTGGCGGCCCATCTGGCCATCACGGTATAAACCGCCACCCCCGCGAGGATCGCGATTGCGGCCCCGGGCACGATGCGTCCGAAGACGATCTCGGCGGGCATCTGGAAGACGAACTGGCAGACGCCCGACAGGATCAGAAGGTTGACGAGGTTGTCGGTAAACAACGCCCAGAACGCATTGAAGTCGCTGCGACTGAACAATTTGTACTCATAAGTGCTATCGGACATTTCCAGGGCTCCTCCCTTGGGGTGAGGGTCGCCGCACCGCTCTCCTCAGGCGGGATGCGCGGGACCTTTTTTCAGTTCAGCGAACGGCATCCGTGGCCAGGTGGGCCGGGACGGTCAGGGCTGTCATGACCTCTGCCGTGACGAAGGCCGCGATCACTTCGGGGCGTTTGTCGGTGCTGGCGGTGGCCCCGATGGGGCAGGTCAGCCGGTCGATATCGGGGGTGCCGGCGGTGTCCGCTTGAAAGCGCGCGAACCTGGCCCGCTTGGTGGCCGACCCGATCAGCCCGACATAGGCGGCGTCGCCCCGGCCCAGCGCTTCGGAGGTCAACAGGAAGTCGAGCGCGTGATCGTGGGTCAGCACGATGAAGGCGCTGCCCGGCGGGGCGGCGCGGATGTCGGCTTCGGGCATCGCCGAGGCGCGTTTCTCGACCGTCGCACCGGCAAGCGACAACTCCTCGGCGCGGCTGTCGATCAGGATGCAGCGCACTGGCAGGGACTGGAAGCAGCCCGCGAGCGCGCGCCCCACATGCCCGGCCCCGAGGATGTAGACATGAGGCCGGGCGGCCTGCTGCCGTTCCGCCGCCGCCACCGAAGCGGCGCGTTCCGCCGCCGTCATGTGCGTCAGCGTGAGGCCGACGCGCCCGCCGCAGCATTGCCCGATCTCGGGGCCAAGCGGCACGTCCATCTCGGCGCGGGTGACGCCCGTGCGCAGCATCGACCGCGCCTTGTCGATGGCCATGTATTCAAGCTGGCCGCCACCGATGGTGTCATGCACCGCGCCGGACGCCACGAACATCTCGGCCCCGGCGTCGCGCGGGGACGACCCGCGCACCTGCCGCAAGCGGACATGGATGACGTCCACGTGGCTGTCCAGAAACTGCGAAAGGTCCATCGGATCACCCCCTGAGCCGTTCGATGGCCATCAGCACGCATTCCGGCGTCGCCGGGGCGTCGAGACGCGGGCAGGTCTTGTAGTCGGCGACGCTGGCCACCGCGTGCGACAGCGCCTCGAACACCGAGATGCCCAGCATGAAGGGCGGCTCGCCCACCGCCTTGGAGCGCTTGATGGTGTGCTCGCGGTTCTCGGACCATGTCGCCAGCTTGACGTTGAAGACGCGCGGCCGGTCCGAGGCGAGCGGGATCTTGTAGGTCGAGGGCGCGTGGGTGCGAAGCTGCCCCTTCTGGTCCCACCACAGCTCTTCGGTGGTCAGCCAGCCCATGCCCTGGATGAAGGCCCCTTCGACCTGACCCTTGTCGATGATCGGGTTCAGGGATCGGCCGACATCGTGCAGGATATCCGTGCGCTCGACCCGGTATTCGCCGGTCAGCGTATCGACCGACACTTCCGAACAGGCCGCCCCGTAGGCGTAGTAGTAGAACGGACGGCCCTTGCCGGTGTCGCGGTCCCAGTGGATCTTGGGCGTCTTGTAAAAGCCCGCCGCCGACAGGTGGATGCGCGCCATGTAGGCTTCGCGGATGAAATCGGCGAAGGGGATCGTCTCGGTGCCGATCTGCACGGCGTTGGCCACGAAGCGCACGTTGGCGGTATCGGTCTGCCAGCGCTCGGCGGCGAAGTCGACCAGCCGTTCCTTGATCTGCACCGCCGCGTCCAGCGCCGCCATGCCATTCAGGTCCGACCCCGAGGACGCTGCCGTGGCCGAGGTGTTGGGCACCTTTTCGGTGGTGGTCTTGGTGATCTTGATCCTGTCGAAATCGACCTGAAGCTCGTCGGCCACGACCTGCGCGATCTTGGTGTTGAGCCCCTGCCCCATCTCTGTGCCGCCATGGTTCAGATGGATCGAGCCGTCCGAATAGATGTGCAGCAGGGCACCCGCCTGGTTGTACCAGGTGGCGGTAAACGAAATGCCGAACTTGACCGGGGTCAGCGCGATGCCCTTGCGGATGGTGCCGCCGCGCGCGTTCCAGTCCAGCACGGCCTGACGGCGCGCCTGGTAATCGGCGCTGTCCTCAAGCTCCTGCACGATGCGCGGCGCGATGTTGTCTTCCACGGTCTGGTGATAGGGTGTGACGTCGCGCCCGGCCTCGCCGTAGAAATTGCGCTTGCGCACCTCGAGGCTGTCGAGACCGCGATGATAGGCGATTTCTTCCATGATGCGTTCGGCGGCGATCACACCCTGCGGCCCGCCGAAGCCGCGAAAGGCGGTGTTGGACACGGTGTTGGTCTTCATCGGGTGCGAGTTGAGCAGCACGTTGGGGTAGTAATAGGCGTTGTCGGCGTGAAACAGCGCGCGGTCGGTGACCGGCCCCGACAGGTCCGACGAAAAGCCGCAGCGCGCGGCGAACTCGCCGGTGACGGCAGAGATCACGCCGTCGTCGTCGAAGCCCACCTCGTAGTCGATCACGAAATCATGGCGCTTGCCGGTGGCCGACATGTCGTCGTCGCGGTCGGGGCGGATCTTGACCGCCCGGTGCCATTTCTTCGCGGCCACCGCGGCGACCGAGCAGAAGAGGTTCATCTGGGTTTCCTTGCCGCCGAAGCCGCCGCCCATGCGTCGCACGTTGATGGTGACGGCGTTGGACGGCACGCCAAGGACATGGGCCACCATGTGCTGTGCCTCGGACGGGTGCTGCGTCGAGGAATGCACCATCACGTCGTCATCCTCGCCGGGGATGGCAAAGGCGATATGCCCTTCGAGATAGAGGTGATCCTGACCGCCGACCCGCATCGTGCCCTTGATCCGGTGTGTCGCCTGCGCCATGGCGCTGGCCGCCTCACCGCGTTTCAGAGTCAGCGGCGGGGTGACATACCCCATGTCCGCCGCTTGCGCCGCGCGCACATCGAGCGCGTGCGGCAGGTCGTCATAGCTGACCTCGGCCAGCTTGGCCGCGCGGCGCGCCAGATCGCGGGTTTCGGCGACAACCGCGAAGATCGGCTGGCCCCAGAACTCGACCTTGTCGGTGGCGAAGATCGGCTCGTCATGGCGACCGGTCGGCGAGACATCGTTGACGCCGGGGATGTCCTCGGCGGTCAGCACGCCGACAACGCCGGGGGCGGCGCGCACCGCGTCGAGGTTCAGCCCCACGAGCCGCGCATGGGCGCGTGTCGAAAGGCCCAGATAGGCATGCAGCGTGCCCGCGGGCTCGGCGATGTCGTCGCAATATTCGGCCCGTCCGGTGACGTGCTTGATGGCGCTGTCATGTTGCAGATCCTTGCTGACGCCGCCCTTGATGGTGTCGCGGTCCTGCCCGGCCCGCGCGAGATGCCGGGTCACGGGCGGGTCCTTGCGCTTGTCGGTGTCGATGGGTGCGGTGACGGTGTTTTCGCGGGTCATGTCCAGTCCTTCCCTTACGCGCTCAGACGCACGGGTGCGTCGCTGCCCTGCTGCTGTTCGAGCCAGAACCGGCGGAACAGGTTCTTCGACACTTGCAGGCGGTAGTCCGACGAGGCGCGCCAGTCGGTCAGCGGTGTGAAATCGTCGCCCAGCCGGGCGGCGGCGGCCATCAGGGTGGCCTCGCTCCAGTCGGCGCCGACGAGCGCCGCCTCGGCGGCTGCCGCGCGTTTCGGGGTGGCCGCCATGCCGCCGAAAGCGATCCGGGCGGCGGTGATCCGGCCACCGGCAACGCTGACATTGAAGGCGGCGCAGACCGACGAGATGTCTTCGTCGCGGCGCTTGGAGATCTTGTAGGCCGCGTGCAGGTCGCCGTCGCGGGGGCGCGGCACGGTGATCCGTTCCAGAAACTCGCCCGGGGCGCGGTCCTGCTTGCCGTAGTCGATGAAGAAATCCTCGATCGGCATATCGCGCCGCACAGCGCCCTTGCGCAGGGTGATCGACGCGCCCAGCGCGATCAGCACCGGCGGCGTGTCCCCGATGGGCGAGCCGTTTGCGACATTGCCGCCGATGGTGCCCATGCTGCGGATCTGCCAGCCCGCAATGCGGTCCCAGAACGCGGCCAGATGCGGATAATCCGCCGTCAGCGCCGCGTGGCTGCCGGAATAGCTGACGCCCGCGCCGATGGTGATCGCGGTATCGTCGACGTCGATCTGCCGCAGCTCGTCCAGATGGCCCAGAAACACCACCGGAGAGATGTCGCGCAGGAACTTCGTCACCCAGAGCCCCACATCGGTGGCCCCCGCGACCATCGTGGCCTCTGGCGTCTCTTGCAGAACCTGGGCCAGATCGTCGACCGAGGCGGGCAGGATGCACAGGGAGTGGCCCTTGCGGATCTCGACCCGCCGCCCGTCGCGCAATGCGCCCAGCCGCGTGGTCATCGCATCGCGTTCGCGGGTCAGGGCATCATCCGCCGGGCTGCCCAGCGTGGTCGCGGCGCGGGCGGCCTTGATGATCGGCTCGTAGCCGGTGCAGCGGCAGAGATTGCCCTGAAGCGCGGTCTCGATCTCGGTCTCGGTGGGGTCGGGGTTTTCCATCCAGAGCGCGTAGAGCGACATGACGAAACCGGGGGTGCAGAAACCGCACTGGCTGCCGTGGTTCTCGACCATGGCCTGCTGGACCGGGTGCAGCTTGCCGTCCGGGCCGGACAGGTATTCGACCGACACCACGTGGCAGCCGTCGAGCGAGGCCAGAAGCCGGATGCAGGCATTGACCGGCTCGTAGCGCAGCACGCCGTCCTGAAGCCGACCGACAAGCACGGTGCAGGCACCGCAATCGCCCTCGGCGCAGCCTTCCTTGCTGCCGGTCAACCGGCGGTCGATGCGCAGGAAATCGAGCAGCGTGTCGCTGGCGGCGACGCTGTCCAATGTGATGTCGCGTTCGTTCAGCACGAAGCGGATATGCGATCTGGCTGTCATGTATCCTCCCTTGCCGCAGTCAGGACTCTGTCGGCACGATCATCATGCCGGATCATGACCTCACAAAATACGATGGAGTCGCGTATTCTGTTTCAACGAATCGTTGATAATCGGAGGGACCGGTGCCCTATCTTGAGAGTCTGAGGGTCTTTGTGCGGGTGGTCGAGCTTGGCAGCATCACCGCAGGCGGGCGCGATCTGCGGCTGACCCCGGCGGTGGCCAGCAACCGGATCAAGGAGTTGGAGCGGCGCCTGGACGTGCGGCTGTTCAATCGCACCACACGCAAGCTGTCGCCGACCGAGGTGGGGCAGGCCTTCTATGGCCATGCGCGGCAGGTGGTGCAATCGCTGGAAGACGCCGAGGCCGCGATCTCGGATTTCATCCAGAACCCGCACGGCACGGTGCAGGTGGCGGCACCGCTGGGCGTCGGCAAGCGGCTGATCGCCCCGCTCATTCCCGAATTTGTCGATGCCTATCCGGGCGTGTCGGTGCGGCTGCGTCTGTCGGACCGGAAGGTCGACCTTCTGGAAGACGGGCTGGATGTGGCGCTGTTTGTCGGGCGCCCGCCGGATTCCAACCTGACCCTGCGCAAGATCATGGACACCCCGCGGCTGCTTTGCGCGGCCCCGGATTACCTTGAGAAACACGGGGTGCCCGAGGCCCCGGACGATCTGCTCAGGCACAATTGTCTGTTGCTGCGCTATCCCCGGTCGCCGGAATGGTACTGGACGCTGGCGACCTCGGAAGGGCCGCTGCGGGTGGATGTGGCGGGCAGCTACGATTCCGACGATGGCGACGTGCTGACCGGATGGGCGCTGGCCGGGCGCGGCATCGTCAACAAGCCCCGGTTCGACGTCGCCGAGCACCTGAAAAGCGGCGCGCTGGTCGAGGTCCTGCCCGAGACGCCGCCCGAGCCCGCGCTGTTCGGCTGCCTTTATCCGCATCGCCGCCTTCAGGACAGCAAGGTGCGGCTGTTCATCGACTTCGTGCTGGAGCGGTGCCGGGCGACGCTGTCGCAGCCTTGAGCCGGTGCCGCGTCAGACCGGCACCGTCAGGCGGCATGATCGGGGGCCGGCAGCACGGTCCCGGCGCACGCGCCGAAGCCGATGCGGTAGCCGTTGCCCTGGGCGTGGCCTTGAAGGACCACGGTATCGCCATCCGCAAGGAAGGTGCGGGTCTGGCCGCCCTCAAGCGGGATCGGGTCCTTGCCG
>NZ_JBTLRF010000004.1:0-238549 GCF_054482575.1 Roseivivax sp. CAU 1753
AAGCTGCTCGCCGTAAAGGCCGTAATTGACCTTCTGCGGCGAGTTCATGCCCTGCGGCAGCGCGCCGGGCAATGCCTCGGTCTCGAAATCATTGCCGAAGCCCGGCATGTAACCGGGGGTGGTCGTCGTACCATCGGCCTTCATCACCGGTCTTTTGTCTTCAATGCTCATCTAACACCTCCTGCCCACTGACGATGGTCGGTTCATCAACCGCGATATCGCCGAAAACCTAAGTTTTTCTGATGGAGGGGTCGAGAACGCGTTTCACCAAGTGGAACGTTCAGTGCGCGCGACCAGGGTGAAGACATGACTCTCTAAGGGTGTTGGACCAGGGTCAGGACTTCGGTAACGGGGTCGCCTCAGTCAACCGATTTTACGAAGTTTAACCGTTTGAGACCGCTATCTGGCTTCAGCTAAGGCTGACCGCAACAGAGTCCTGTCGCCCACGTGATTGGCCAGGACAAGGATAACTGACGTGATTATTATCGTCGACAGCCGCACCGCGCAGGGTTGGCGTGTCACCTTGATCGATGAATGTGCGGGTCTCGCACCCGGTGGCAGCCATCAGATTATCCCTACATTTTGATGCGCAAAATAAGGAGCCTGCAATTATCGCCTGACCGTCCCGTCCGCGCACCAGCCGTCGAAAATCTCCAGCGCCTTTTCCGCGAACGCTGCGTCGTTGATATGGCAGGAAATTCGGTGGGCATTCACGGTGTCGGGCAAGTCGCCTCGAGCTCTGCCAGAAAGGCCTCCAAACCATCGGCGTTGTGCAGAGCGGCACCTTCGCGGTCCCATTCGCCAAGCCCGTGTTCGGGCAGGATCATCGCCACTCCGGTGCCCGCAACTTGGCGTCGCGAAACGACCGTCAGGCGAATGTCGGCTCCCGCTGTCGGACAGACACGCCCTCGCCACCGCAGCGAATGGCGGCTCTCCTCGGGAGCCCCGAAACCGTCGTGCAAGCCAACGAGCACCTGTCGGCGCTGATCCGACGCATCACGTTGACACCCGCCCCCCAGGAAGAAAGCGGGCTGTCTGTCAACATCGAGACCGATTTGGTAGCGCTACGCGCCGCTACCGGCATCGGCGGCGACGCGTAGCCCGGCTACCCAGACAGTCCCGACCAACAAGTAATCGAGAAAGGCCACGCACGGAGCGTGGCCTTTTGCGTATGGCAAGCTATGGTCAGATATAACCGGCTGGAAGAAAACGACAATTAACGGCCGGGAACGGGGCGCTGCCCCCTCTTCGGGCCTGCGGGCCCGAATTCACCCCCGGAGTATTTCTGGTCCGCTCGTGACGGCGGTCGGGAGCGTGTGTCGCGCGTCGGCCCCGTGCTTCGGCCCCGTGCTTCCGGTTGGGGTGCTTCGGTCATTGCCGGGGCGGGCAAGCGGGCTTAGGTAACGGGACAAAGGAGTTTGCCCCATGAACAACCCGCTTCTGGCCGATTGGTCCACCCCGTTCGGCCTGCCGCCCTTTGCCGATATCGACGACGCCGATTTCGAGCCCGCGCTGGAGGCCGCACTGGCCGAGAACGATGCCGAGATCGCGGCGATCGCCGACAATCCCGAGCCTGCCAGCTTCGAGAACACGGTGCTGGCGCTGGAGGGGGCGGGCAGGACGCTCGACCGGGTGTTGTCGACGTTCTTTTCGGTGGCGGGTGCGGATACCAACCCCAAGCGGCAGGAATTGCAGCGGGCGTTTTCGCCCCGGCTGGCCGGGCATTTTGCCGCCATCTACGCCAATGCGGCGCTGTTCGCGCGGATCGAGGCGCTGTGGGGCGGGCGCGAGACGCTGGGGCTGCGCCCCGATCAGGCGCGGCTTCTGATGCTGACGCGGCGCGGCTTTGTGCGGGCGGGGGCGGCGCTGACCGGGGCGCAGGCGGACCGCATGAAGGCCATCAAGAGCCGGTTGTCGGTGCTGGGCACGGCGTTTTCGCAGAACCTGCTGGCGGATGAGGCGGACTGGCAAATGGCGCTGTCCGAGGACGACCTGGAGGGGGTGCCGGAATTCGTCAAGGCCTCGGCCCGGGCGGCGGGGGAAGAGCGCGGCGCGGACGGGCCGGTGATCACGCTGTCGCGGTCGCTGATCGTGCCGTTTTTGCAGTTTTCGCCGCGGCGCGACCTGCGCGAGCGGGCATGGCGGGCCTGGACGGCGCGCGGGGCCAATGGCGGCGAGACCGACAATCGCGGCATCGCCGCCGAGGTGCTGGGCCTGCGCCACGAACGGGCGCGATTGCTGGGCCATGACACGTTCGCGGAGTACAAGCTCGAGACCGAGATGGCGGGCGCGCCCGACAAGGTGCGCGAACTGCTGATGGCGGTCTGGACCCCGGCCCGCGCCCGGGCCCTGGAGGATGCCGAAGCCCTGGCCGAACGGATGCGCGCGGACGGGGTGAACGGACCGCTGCAGCCCTGGGACTGGCGCTACTATTCCGAGGCGCGCCGACGCGAGGAGCATGATCTCGACGAGACGGCCCTGAAGCCGTACCTGCAGCTCGACCGGATGATCGAGGCGGCCTTCGCCTGTGCCAACCGGCTGTTCGGGCTGGAGTTCACGCCGCTGGAGGTGGACCTGTACCATCCCGATTGCCGGGCCTGGGAGGTGACGCGGAACGGGCGGCATTGCGCGGTCTTCATCGGCGATTATTTCGCCCGCGCCTCGAAGCGGTCCGGGGCGTGGTGTTCGGCGATGCGGATGCAGGCGAAAGAGCCCGAGGTGAAGACGCCCATCGTGGTCAATGTCTGCAACTTCGCCAAGCCGTCGAAGGGTGCGCCCGCGCTGTTGTCCTATGACGACGCGCGGACGCTGTTTCACGAATTCGGCCACGCGCTGCACCAGATGCTGTCGGACGTGACCTTCGGGTCGATGGCGGGCACGTCGGTGGCGCGGGATTTCGTGGAGCTGCCGAGCCAGCTTTACGAACATTGGCTGGAAGTGCCCGAGGTGCTGCGCGAGTTTGCCACCCATGCCGAGACCGGTGCGGCGATGCCGCAGGCCATGCTCGACAAGGTGCTGGAGGCGGCGACCCATGACGCGGGCTTCCAGACCGTCGAATACATCGCGTCGGCGCTGGTCGATCTGGAGTTTCACGACGGCGCGGTGCCGGACGATCCGATGGCGCGACAGGCGCAGATCCTGCAGGATCTGGGCATGCCCGATGCCATCGCGATGCGCCACGCGACGCCGCACTTCGCGCATGTGTTTTCCGGCGACGGCTATTCCGCGGGCTATTACAGCTACATGTGGTCCGAAGTGATGGATGCCGATGCGTTCGAGGCCTTCGAGGAGGCGGGCGGCGCGTTCGACCCGGTGATGGCCGAAAAGCTCGAGCGGTTCATCCTGTCCAGTGGCGGATCGGCCGAGGCCGAGGATCTGTATGTGGGCTTCCGGGGCAAGATGCCCGGGGTCGCGGCGCTGTTGAAGGGGCGCGGGCTGGCGGCCTAGAACGCCGCCCGGGTCAGGGTGAAGCCCTGCTGTTCGAGAAGCGCCAGGAGGCCCACCTTGCCCGACAGATGCGCGGCTCCGGCGGCGACGACGATCGGCGCGGGGCCGAGTTCGGCGAGGATCAGCGACATCCAGGCACGGTTGCGGTCGTGCAGCAGCGCGGATTCGGTCTGCGCCATGGCGGCGGTCACCAGGTCGGGTTCGGCGGGCGACAACCGGGCGGCGAGGACCGTCGAGAGCGCCCAGCTTTCGGCGGGCTTTTCCTCGAAATAGGCGGCGCGCATGGTGGCGAACATGTCCTCGGCGACGTCGGGCGGCATCACCGAGGGCAGGATCATCGCGGCCTGTTCCGCCAGCGGGGCCTTTTCGAAGGCCGCAAAGACGGTGCGCGGGTCTTCCAGCGCCCTGGTGGGCGTGCCAAGCGCGTCGGCCAGCGCCTCGAGCCGGGTGTCGAGCCCGTTGGCCGCGGCCAGATCGGTGGCCATGCAGGGCGGCAGGGCCAGCACCAGCGACAGGTACCAGGGTTTCATCTTGGCCGCCATGAAACCGGGAATGCCGCGCGCGGCGGCGGCTTCGGACAGGGCGGCCCAGTCGTCATCGCCGAGCAGTTCGGGCAGGGTGGTGTCCTGCAGCACCAGAAGCGACGGGTCGGCGGCGAGGCTGGCGGTCAGGGCCTGCTGTTCGACCTTGGTCGCCTCGAGAAACAGCAGCCGCGCCCCGGCGATGACCGGGCGCAGGCGAAGGGCGATCGGATCGAAGCGCGGATCGTCCACATGCATGGTGCCGATGAGGTGGACGGTCTGGTCGTCGCGGCGGGCAATCCAGTGATTGCCCTCGGCATAGGGCATGGTGGCCACGGTCGCGGCGATCTCGGCGCGGGTGGCGTCGGACAGGCCCGGGCGCAGATCGGTGCCCGCGCATTCGGCCAGCGCCAGGGAAGGGGCCAGCGCCAGGGCGGCCGAGGTAAGCCAGATCAGGCCGGCAAGAAGGGTCCGCATGCAACGTCTCCGGATGTGATGACATGAAGCTAGGCGCGGGGCTTGCGCGGGGCAAGGCGAGGCGCGAGGCTGGGTCGGTGATGCAGCGGGAACGTGATCTTTACGCGCCGGTCAAACGGCTGCTCGAGGGGCAGGGCTATGTGGTCAAGGGCGAGGTCGGGGCCGCCGATGTCGTCGGGCTGCGCGACGGCGCGCCGCCGGTCATCGTCGAGTTGAAGCTGTCGGTGACGCTGGGGTTGTTCCATCAGGCGGTGGCGCGTCTGAGCGTCAGCGAGCACGTCTATATCGCCGTGGCGCGGCCCACGGGGCCGAGGGCCAGGCGGGCGCTGAAGGACAACCTGGCGCTGTGCCGCAGGCTCGGGCTGGGATTCATCACCGTGCGCGCGCGGGACGGGGCGGTCGAGGTGCTGTGCGATCCGGGGCCCTATGCGCCGCGGCGGAACAAGCGGGCGGAGACGCAGCTTCTCCGCGCGTTCGCGCGTCTTCGCGGCGATCCCAACGACGGCGGTGCGACGCGGCACGGGCTGGTGACGGGGTATCGGCAGGATGCGCTGGCCTGTGCGGCCTATCTGGCCGAGAGCGGTGCCGAGAAGGGCGCGTTGGTGGCGCGGGCGACGGGGGTGCCGACGGCCACGCGGATCATGCGGGAGAACCATTACGGCTGGTTCGTGAAGGTCGAAAAGGGCGTCTATGCGCTGGGCCCGGAAGGGCGCAAGGGGCTGGCCCATTGGGGCGGCAGCGACCGCGACGAATGACGCGGCGGGCGCCGGGCACGCCGGGCACGGGGTCTGCAGTCACAAAGCCGTTTGGATTTTTGACATGTGCGTGTTGACACGCCCCGGCCCGCTCCTTATCTCCGCGTCGTTAGCACTCAGCTACGGTGAGTGCTGATGTGTCTGCCCCCGGGGGGACACGATCTGGAACAAACTTTGGGCCAAGGAGACTCGAAGATGGCATTTAAACCGCTTCATGACCGCGTGCTGGTTCGTCGCGTCGAGAGCGACGACAAGACCAAGGGTGGTCTTATCATCCCCGAAACCGCGAAAGAAAAGCCCGCCGAGGGCATGATCGTGGCCTGCGGCGAAGGTGCGCGCAAGGACAGCGGAGAGCTGATCGCGATGGCCGTGAAAGAGGGCGACAAGGTCCTTTTCGGCAAGTGGTCCGGCACCGAAGTGACGATCGACGGCGAAGAGCTGCTGATCATGAAGGAAAGCGACATCCTGGGCGTCATCGCGTAAGCGCACCGACCCAGAGACGACTTTCCGAAACGAATTCTTAGGAGTGAAGCTTATGTCTGCCAAGGATGTGAAATTCGATACCGACGCCCGCAACCGCATGCTGAAGGGTGTCAACACCCTGGCCGATGCGGTCAAGGTGACCCTCGGCCCCAAGGGCCGCAACGTGATCCTCGACAAGTCGTTCGGTGCCCCGCGCATCACCAAGGACGGTGTGTCTGTGGCCAAAGAGATCGAGCTTGAGGACAAGTTCGAGAACATGGGCGCGCAGATGGTCAAGGAAGTGGCATCGCGCACCAATGACGAGGCCGGCGACGGCACCACCACCGCGACGGTTCTGGCCCAGGCCATCGTCAAGGAAGGCGTCAAGGCCGTGTCCGCGGGCATGAACCCGATGGACCTCAAGCGCGGCATCGATCTGGCCACCTCGAAAGTCGTCGAGCATATCCGGTCCGCCGCCCGCACCGTCGAGAACTCTGACGAGGTTGCACAGGTCGGCACCATCTCTGCCAACGGCGAAGAGACCATCGGCCGCCAGATCGCCGATGCGATGCAGCGCGTCGGCAACGAAGGTGTGATCACCGTCGAAGAGAACAAGGGCATGGACACCGAGGTCGAGGTGGTCGAAGGCATGCAGTTCGATCGCGGTTACCTGTCGCCCTACTTCGTGACCAACTCTGAGAAGATGATTGCCGAGCTTGAGGATTGCATGATCCTTCTGCACGAGAAGAAGCTTTCTTCGCTGCAGCCGCTGGTGCCGCTGCTCGAGCAGGTAATCCAGAGCCAGAAGCCGCTTCTGATCATCGCCGAGGACGTCGAAGGCGAAGCGCTGGCGACCCTGGTGGTCAACAAGCTGCGCGGCGGTCTGAAGATCGCGGCCGTCAAGGCACCGGGCTTCGGCGATCGCCGCAAGGCCATGCTGCAGGACATCGCGATCCTGACCGGCGGTCAGGTGATCTCGGAAGACCTGGGCATGAAGCTCGAGAATGTCACGATGGACATGCTGGGGTCGGCCAAGAAGGTCGACATCACCAAGGATGAGACCACCATCATCGACGGCAACGGCGAAAAGGCCGAGATCGAGGCGCGCGTCGGCCAGATCCGCACCCAGATCGAAGAGACCACGTCGGATTACGACCGCGAGAAGCTGCAGGAACGTGTGGCCAAGCTTGCCGGTGGTGTCGCGGTCATCCGCGTTGGCGGCATGACCGAGATCGAAGTGAAAGAGCGCAAGGACCGCGTCGACGACGCGCTCAACGCGACCCGCGCGGCTGTTCAGGAAGGTATCGTCGTCGGCGGCGGTGTCAGCCTTGTGCAGGGTGCCAAGTCGCTTGAGGGTCTGACCGGGGCCAACTCCGACCAGAACGCGGGCATCACCATCGTGCGCCGCGCCCTGGAAGCACCGCTGCGCCAGATCGCCGAGAACGCGGGCGTCGACGGATCCGTCGTTGCCGGCAAGATCCGCGAATCGTCGGACCCGAAGTTCGGCTACAACGCCCAGACCGACGAATATGGCGACATGTTCAAGTTCGGCGTCATCGACCCCGCGAAGGTCGTGCGCACCGCGCTCGAGGATGCAGCCTCCATCGCCGGTCTGCTGATCACCACGGAAGCCATGGTGGCCGACAAGCCGCAGAAAGATGGTGGCCATGGTGGCGGCGGCATGCCCGACATGGGCGGCATGGGCGGCATGATGTAATCTGCCGACCAACGGTCGACACGAACGAGGGGGCCCGCCAAGCGCGGGCCCCTTTGCTGTTGGGGGGATGGGCCGGGGGACGGAGGCCGGGTGGATCGCGCGCCGGGTTCCGGGCGGATTTCGCGCCGGAATGCGCAGCCTGCCATTGACGGACCCTGCGCCACCGGGTCTTTTCGCGGCGCAACGGCGAAAGGAACGGGTCATGGCGGATTTCATGCGCGCGATGCGGGCGGGCGAGGAAGCGCAGGTCGACGCCCTGCTGCGCGCGGCCTTTGACGGGCCGGACGAGGCCGACCTCGTGGCGGCGCTGCGCAAGACCCGCGCGATCGCCGGTGAGCAGGTCGTCACCATCGGCGGCAATGTGGCGGGCTACCTCGCGCTGTCGGCGATGACCGCGCCCGAGGGGTGGCTGTGCCTTGCCCCGGTCGCGGTGGCGCCCGAGCATCAGCGCCTGGGGATCGGGCGGCGCATGGTGCGCTTCGTGGTGGGCTGGGCCGAGGCGTCGGGCCAGACGCTCGTGGTGCTGGGCGATCCGGTGTTCTACCGCCGCTGCGGGTTCCGCATGGCCGAGGGGCTGCGGTCGCCCTATCCCATCGATCACACGCTGGTCGCCGGACCGGCCCGCGCGCCCGACGGCACGGCGCTGGGCTATCCCGCGGCCTTCGGGGCCGGGCCGTGCGCCTGATCCTGCTGACCGCGCTGACCATGGTCGCCTTCGCGGCCAATTCGGTGCTCAACCGCATGGCGCTGGTCGAGGTCGGGATGGATGCGGTCTGGTTCGGCACCATCCGGCTTTTCGCGGGCGCGGTCATGCTGGCGGTGCTGTGCCTGATGCTGCGCCGAGGGGTGTCGCCGGGCGGCCCCGGGCGGGTCGCGGGGGTGGTGTCTCTTCTGGTATATATCTACGGGTTTTCAGCGGCTTACCGGGCGCTTGATGCGGGGCTCGGGGCGCTGATCCTGTTCGGCTGCGTGCAGATCACGATGTTTGGCGGCGCGCTGGTGCAGGGCGAACGACCGCCGGCGCGGCGCTGGGCGGGGGCGGCGCTGGCCTTTGCCGGGCTGGGCTGGCTGCTGGCCCCCGGTGCCCCCGGTGTCGAAGTTGCCGACGTTGCGGCCGGTTCGGGGGGCGGTGTCAGCCTCGCGCATGGGCTGATGATGGCGGCGGCGGGGCTGGGATGGGGGATCTATTCGCTGGCCGGACGCGGCGCGGGCGACCCGCTGCTGGGCACGGCGGCGAATTTCGTGATCGCGGCCCCGGTCGGGCTGATCCTCGGCGGTGTTCTGGCGCTGGCGGGGCAGGCGGGCGGCGCGCTGCCCATGGCCGGTGTGGCGCTGGCGGTGCTGTCCGGGGCGGTGACTTCGGGGCTGGGCTACGCGCTTTGGTACAGCGTGCTGCCGACCCTGCCCGCGAGCGTTGCCGCGGTGGCGCAACTGACCGTTCCGATCATCGCGCTGGGTGGCGGCATGGTGTTTCTGGGCGAGACGCTGACGCTGGGCTTCGCGATCGCGAGCGTTATGGTGCTGGGCGGCGTTGCGGTGTCGGTTTTGCCGTTTAAGAAGCCGCGCTGAGCGCTTATGTGCAGGCCCATGCGCTGGTGTTTCCTTGCCCTGTTTCTGCTGCTCGCGGCCCCGGTGCGGGCCGATTGCGTCGTTCTGCTGCACGGGCTGGCGCGCAGCGAGGCGTCGTTTCTGCCGATGGCCGAAATCCTGGAGCTTGAGGGCTACAAGACCGTGGTGCCGGGCTATCCGTCGACCGAAAAACGCATCGAGACGCTGGTTCAGGAAACGCTGCCCAAGGCCTTTGCCGATTGCGGCGACCAGACCGTGCATATCGTCACCCATTCCATGGGTGGCATTCTGGCACGGGTCTGGCTGGCCGATCACCGACCGGCAAGGCTGGGTCGGGTGGTGATGCTGGCACCGCCGAACCACGGCAGCGAACTGGTGGACGAGTTGGGCGGGCTGGAGCTGTTCGAGTGGCTCAACGGGCCGGCCGGGGCCGAACTTGGCACCGGCGCCGAGGATCTGCCCGCGCGGCTGCCGCCGGTCGATTTCGAACTGGGGGTGATTGCCGGGTCACGCTCGCTCAACCCGGTCTATTCGGCGCTGATCCCGGGCACGGACGATGGCAAGGTGTCGATCGCCTCGACCCGGGTGGCGGGCATGAAAGAGCATCTGATTCTGCCGGTCACCCACACCTTCATCATGCAGAGCCCCGAGGTGATGGCGCAGGTCATCCTGTTCCTGCGCGACGGCGCGTTCGGCCGGATCGGGCAATGGGGCAGCATTCTGCCGCTGGACGAATTGCCCTGCCTGATCGGGTTCTGCGATGACTGATCTGCGGCTGACCGGGGCGCGGGTGCTGGGGCCCGAGGGCTGGCGGACAGGCGACGTGGCCTGGGCCGGGGGCATCTTCGCGGCGGATGCCGATGCGCGGGCGGTAGACCTGTCGGGCTTTCGGGTGTTGCCGGGCATCGTCGATCCGCATGGCGACGGGTTCGAGCGGCACATGGCCCCGCGTCGCGGCGCCTTGCGCGCGGCGGGGCGCGGGGTGGTGGCCGCCGCGGCGGAACTGGCGGCGAACGGCATCACCACCGGCGTGCTGGCGCAGTTCTGGTCCTGGGAAGGGGGCCTGCGCGGCCCGGACTTCGCCGAAGCGGTCTTTGCCAGCGTCGCCGGGATGCGCGACCGGCTCGAGATCGACCTGCGCCTGCAGTTGCGGCTCGAGACGCACTACCTTGAGAGCTATGCAAGGGCCGAGGCCGCGATTGCGCGCTACGGCATCGACTACGTGGTGTTCAACGATCACCTGCCGCATGACCGGCTGGCGGCGGGGCGCAGGCCCGCGCGGCTGACCGGTCAGGCGCTGAAATCCGGGCGCAACCCCGAGGCGCATCTGGCCCTGTTGCAGGCGCTGCACGCGGCGGGCGACGCGGTGCCGGAGGCGCTGGACGGGCTGACGGCAAGGCTGCGCGGGCGCGGCGTGCGCATGGGCTCGCATGACGATGCCAATGCCGAAACCCGCGCGGCGTGGCGGCGGCGGGGCGTGCGCCTGTCGGAATTTCCCGAGACCGAGGCGGCGGCGCGCGCGGCCCATGCGGAAGGCGAGGGGGTGATTCTGGGCGCGCCGAACGTGGCGCGCGGGGCCAGCCACAAGGGCAATGCCTCGGCCCGCGATCTGGTTGCCGCCGGGCTGTGCGACGCGCTGGCATCGGATTACCACTACCCGGCACCGCTGGCGGCGGCACTGACGCTGGTCGAAGAGGGCCTGTGTGACTGGCGCGCGGCCTGGGCGCTGGTGTCGTCGGGTCCGGCGCGGCTGCTGGGTCTGGCCGATCGCGGCACGATTGCAGAGGGCGCGCGCGCCGATCTCATCGTCCTCGATGCGCATGACCATGTCGGGGCGACCATCGCGGCGGGCCGCGTGGCCTATCTGACCGGCGCGGTCGCCCGGCGGTTTGTCACCCCCGGATGATGTGGTTGACGTGGCCCATCTTGCGGCCCGGCTTGACCTCGGCCTTGCCATAGAGGTGCAGCGCCACGTCGCGGTCGCGCAGCAGCGTCGGCACCTGGTCCATATCGGAACCGATCAGGTTTCCCATCACCACGTCCGCAAAGCGGCTGCCATCGCCCAGGGGCCAGCCCGCCACCGCGCGGATATGCTGTTCGAACTGGTCCGTGGTGCAGGCATTCTGGGTCCAGTGGCCGGAGTTGTGCACCCGAGGGGCGATTTCGTTCACGATGAGGCCCTGCGGCGTCACGAAGAGCTCGACCCCCATGACGCCGACATAGTCGAGCGCGGTCAGGATGCGCCCCGCGAGCAGCACCGCGTCCTGCCGCTGGGCGGCGGTCAGGCGGGCGGGCACCGTGGTGCTGCGCAGGATGCCGTCCTTGTGCAGATTCTCGCCGGGGTCGAAGCAGGCGACCTCGCCCGAGATGCCGCGCGCCGCGATGACCGAGACCTCGTGGCTGAAGTCGACGAAACCTTCGAGGATCGCGGGGGCCCCGGCCATGTCCGCAAGCGCGGCCGCGGCGTCCTCGGGCGTGGCGATGCGCGCCTGGCCCTTGCCGTCATAGCCGAAGCGCCGGGTCTTGAGGATCGCGGGCGTGCCGATGGTGGCCAGCGCGGCGGAGAGCGCCGCCGCATCGGGGATGTCGGCATAGGGCGCGACCGACAGGCCGAGACCCGAAAGGAAATCCTTTTCGGTCAGGCGGTCCTGGCTGGTGCGCAGCGCGTCGATGCCGGGGCGGATCGGGCACCGGGCGGCCAGCGCATCGAGCGCGTCGGCGGGGATATTCTCGAACTCGAAGGTGACGATGTCGACATCCGCCGCGAAGGCGCGCAGGGCGTCGGCGTCGTCGTAGGGGGCGGTGGTGACGCGGTGGGCGACATGCGCCGCGGGCGGTGCGGCACCCGGTTCGTAGATATGGGTGTGGAACCCGAGGCGGGCGGCGGCCACCGAGAGCATGCGACCGAGCTGGCCGCCGCCGAGAATGCCGATGGTTGCGCCGATGGGCAGGGGCGTATCGCTCATGTGAGGCCTCGGGATGGGGGGCAGGGGCAGGGTTGCGTATTTGGAAAATGGAAAGGCGGCCTTAGTCGCGCACCGGTGCCTCGGGGATGGAGGCTGCCAGATCGGCGCGCCATCTGTCGAGCCGGGCGGCCAGCGCCGGGTCGCCATTTGCGAGGATGGCGGCGGCCATGAGGCCTGCATTGGCGGCACCGGCAGACCCGATGGCCATGGTGGCGACCGGGAAGCCGCGCGGCATCTGGACGATGGAATAGAGGCTGTCGACGCCCGAGAGCGCACGGGTCTGGACCGGCACGCCGATCACCGGCACGCGGGTCTTGGAGGCCATCATGCCGGGCAGGTGGGCGGCGCCGCCCGCGCCTGCGATGATTGCCTTGAGGCCACGCCCGGCGGCGGCGCGGCCATAGTCCCAGAGCCGGTCGGGGGTGCGGTGGGCCGAGACGATGCGGGTCTCGTAGGGGATCTCGAGCGCATCGAGGATGTCGGCGGCTTCGCGCATGGTTGGCCAGTCCGACTGGCTGCCCATGATGATGCCGACCTCTACGGCAGTCTCGGTCATCGGCTGTCCCTTTTGTCGTTTGCGCGTCGGGTTAGCCTGCCGGGCGCGGTTAGGCAATGATGTCGGGGAAAAGCCGGTCTTCGATATAGGCGATCATGTCTTTCAGCTGCAATTTGCGCTTTTTCAGCCGCTGGATCGTCAGGGCGTCGGCGGTGCCGCGTTCCTGCAGGGCGGTGATGGCGTGGTCGAGATCGCGATGTTCGTTTTTCAGCACCGCGATCTCGACCCGCAGGACGTCGTCGGATTTCATCGCGATGTCGGTGAAGGCGTTCATTGCGGATTCCCGTGTGATGGCAGCGCCGAAGCCTAAAAATAGCCAAAATGCCGTGCTTAGCATAGCCCCAAAGCGCCGCGGATCTTGCATGGCGGGGCCTGCGCGCCCATATTTCATAGCACAGGCCGCCAGAACGGGGCCTGGCATGACGTTCGCTTTCGAAAAGGATGCGTCGATGACGAAGATGACCTTGGGGTCCAACCCCCATATGCTGGGTTTTGAACAGCTTGAGCGCCTTCTCGAGCGGACGGCGAAGTCCGCCGAAGGCTATCCGCCCTACAACATCGAGCGCACTGCCGAGGATGCCTATCGCATCACGCTGGCGGTGGCCGGGTTTTCGGAGGCCGATCTGTCGATCACGGTCGAGGACCGGCAGCTGGTCGTGCGCGGTCGCCAGTCCGAAGAGGACGCCGGTAGGGCCTATCTGCATCGCGGCATTGCGGCGCGCCAGTTCCAGCGCAGTTTTGTGCTGGCGGATGGCGTCGAGGTTGGCGAGGCGATGCTGGAGAACGGGTTGTTGCACGTCGATCTGACGGTCGCGCGGCCTGAAACGGTGGTTCAGAACATACAGATAAAGCGGGGTTGAGCTTATGAATACGGTTTTTGATTTCTCGAAGTTCGAACAGGGGCGGACGGTCTATATCCGGCCCGTGCAACTGGCCGATCTTCCCGAGGATATGCGCGATCAGGTCGGTACGGCCAAGACGCTCTATGCGGTGCATGCCGCGGACGGAGAGCGGCTGGCGGTGGTGAAGGACCGCAGTCTGGCGTTCATTCTGGCACGTCAGAACGACATGTCGCCGGTGACGGTGCACTGATTTTCCGAGACAGGTGAACGTGAAAAAGCCGCCCCAAGGGGCGGCTTTTGTGGTCTGGTCATGTGCCGGGACATTTTTTCGGGGGGCTTAACGTCCTCGAAAGGAGCTTTCCTCAAGATGCAAAGGGCGAGGAGGGAAAGCGCGTGTTCGAGTTTGTCATTGCCGTATTCTGCTGCTTTTGCCTGACGGCCAATCGTGGGTTTGCCGGGTTTCGGCCCGGGCAAGCGGCGGCGCGGGCGCAACGCAGGGCGTCGGGTCTGGGCCAAGGCGCGGCAGGCGTGATTTCGCGGAGCAAGGGGGAGCGGGCGACCCATCTGAGCGCGGTGCGGGCGCCGGGCTGCCTGACCGCGGCGCGGGCGCCGCTCAGCCAGACTGCAGCGCGGGCGCCGCCCTGGGCGCTCATCGGACGCGCCGGGTCTCGGTTCCTTGCACGCGCGTCGGGTCCGGGTGGCGAATGTGAAAAGGCGGGCGCGAAAAAGGGCGCGGACCAGCGTGATGCGCGCCCTTTTCGCTATGTGTAACGGGATCAGTCGGCGGCGATCAGGCCCATCGATTCGAGCTTGAGCAGCACCTGGTGGGCGCAATTGTCGACGTCGGTGCCTTCGGTCTCGACCCGCAATTCGGGAGTCTCGGGCACGTCGTAGGGGTCGGAGATGCCGGTGAACTCCTTGATCTTGCCTTCCCGCGCGAGCTTGTAGAGGCCCTTGCGGTCGCGGCGTTCGCATTCCTCGATCGAGGTCGCGACATGGACCTCGATGAAGGCGCCGTAGGCTTCGACGTCCTCGCGCACCGCGCGGCGGGTGGTGGCGTAGGGCGCGATGGGCGCGCAGATGGCGATGCCGCCGTTCTTGGTGATCTCGGAGGCGACGTAGCCGATGCGGCGAATGTTCAGGTCGCGGTGTTCCTTCGAGAAGCCGAGTTCCGACGACAGGTTCTTGCGCACGATGTCGCCGTCGAGAAGGGTCACCGGGCGGCCGCCCATTTCCATCAGCTTGACCATGAGCGCGTTGGCGATGGTCGATTTGCCCGAGCCGGAGAAGCCGGTGAAGAATACGGTGAAACCCTGTTCGGAGCGCGGCGGGGAGGTGCGGCGCAGCTGCGTGACCACCTCGGGGAACGAGAACCAGTCGGGGATCTCGAGGCCTTCGCGCAGGCGGCGCCGCAGTTCGGTGCCCGAGATGTTGAGGATGGTGACGTTGTCCTTGTCCTCGATCTCGTCGATGGCCTCGTACTGGGCGCGTTCCTGGACATAGACCATGTGTTTGAAGTCGAGCATCTCGATGCCGATCTCGGCCTGGTGCTTGCGGAACAGGTCCTGGGCGTCATAGGGCCCGTAGAAATCCTCTCCGGCGGAGTTCTTGCCGGGGCCCGCGTGGTCGCGACCGACGATGAAATGGGTGCAGCCGTGGTTGGCGCGGATCAGGCCGTGCCAGACCGCCTCGCGCGGGCCTGCCATGCGCATGGCAAGGTTCAGCAGGCTCATGGTGGTGGTCGCACCCGGGTACTTGTCGAGCACCGCTTCGTAGCAGCGCACGCGGGTGAAATGGTCGACATCGCCGGGCTTGGTCATGCCGACGACGGGGTGGATGAGCAGGTTGGCCTGCGCCTCACGGGCGGCGCGGAAGGTCAGCTCCTGGTGGGCACGGTGCAGGGGGTTGCGGGTCTGGAAGGCCACGACCTTGCGCCAGCCCAGCTTGCGGAAGCGCGCGCGCAACTCGTTCGGGGTGTCGCGGGAGGCGCGGAAGTCGTAATGCGTCGGCTGCTGGATGCCGGTGACCGGACCGCCGAGATAGACCTTGCCCGCGGTGTTGTGCAGGTAGTTGACCGCCGGGTG
Organism: Roseivivax sp. CAU 1753; assembly: GCF_054482575.1. Lineage (NCBI taxonomy): Bacteria > Pseudomonadati > Pseudomonadota > Alphaproteobacteria > Rhodobacterales > Roseobacteraceae > Roseivivax > Roseivivax sp. CAU 1753. Next base: position 15,397 of record NZ_JBTLRF010000004.1, read on the forward strand.
GGCGGTGTCGTCGGCACCGAACACCTTCTCGGCCTCGAGCGACTTGTTCGGTTCCCACTTGTCGGTGACGGACATGGTGGCGAGGATCACGCCTTCCTGGTCGCGCAGGGCGATGTCCTGGCCCTCTTCGACGCCGTCGGCAAAGGCTTCGGACACATCAAGAGTGATCGGTATTGGCCAGAGGCTGCCATCGGCAAGACGCATGTCGTTGACGACGCCGTTGTAGTCATCCTGCCCGAGGAAGCCCTTGAGCGGGGAAAAGCCGCCGTTCATCAACAGTTCAAGATCGCAGATCTGACGCGGTGTCATGTCCCAGCTGGTCAGGTCCCCGGCCTCGACTTTCAGCTTCTGGGCGCTCTCGTGCGAGACGTAGAGTTCGGGAAGGGGGGCGAGGTTGGACAGACTGGAGGACATGGCGATCTCGTTCTTGCAATGGCTCAAAAATCAATGACAGCGCGACAATGGCCCGTCTCGCGCGCCTTAGCGCCTTGAGGCTTTGCTTGGCAAGCCTGCGCGGGCAATCTGTGGGAATTGAGACGAAAATGCCGCGCGGGGGCCGGGCCCGCCCGCGGACCGGATCGCGAGTTATCCGGCGGCACTGTCGACGGGCGCGCCGTAGCCCAGCGGCAGGGTTTCGTCCTTGCCGTCATCGAGATCCTGTTCGGCCAGCCAGCGTTCGGCCTCGAGCGCGGCCATGCAGCCCATGCCGGCGCTGGTCACCGCCTGACGATATTTGTGGTCGGTTAGGTCGCCCGCCGCAAAGACGCCCGGGATCGAGGTTTCGGTGCTGTCGGGCTTGGTCACCACGTAGCCGCCCATGTGGGTCTCGAGCACGTCCTTGACGAGTTCGTTGGCCGGCGCGTGGCCGATGGCGATGAAGACACCCTTGGCGGGGATCTCGGTGATGGCACCGGTATCCACGTGGCGGACACGCACGCCCTCGACGCCGAGCGGGTTCTCGGTGCCCACTACCTCGTCGAGCTGGTGATGCCACAGGGTTTCGATCTTGGGGTTCTTGAACAGCCGGTCCTGCAGGATCTTTTCGGCACGCAATTCGTCGCGGCGGTGAATCAGGGTGACCTTGGAGGCGAAATTGGTCAGGAACAGCGCCTCTTCCACGGCGGTGTTGCCGCCGCCGATCACCACGATTTCCTGCCCGCGATAGAAAAAGCCGTCGCAGGTGGCGCAGGCCGAAACGCCGAAGCCCTTGAACTTCTCTTCGGTGGGCAGGCCCAGCCATTTGGCGCGCGCGCCGGTCGCGAGGATCAGCGCATCGGCCACGTAGGTCGTGCCGCTGTCGCCATGGGCCACGAAGGGGCGCTGGTCGAAATCGATGCGGGTGATGATGTCGCCGATGATCTCGGTGCCCATCGCCTTGGCGTGAGCCTCCATGCGGACCATCAGGTCGGGGCCCTGCACCTCGGTGTCGCCCGGCCAGTTCTCGACCTCGGTGGTGGTGGTCAGCTGGCCGCCGGGTTCGATGCCCTGGACCAGGACCGGCTCCAGCATGGCGCGGCTGGCATAGACGCCCGCGGTGTAGCCCGCGGGGCCGGAGCCGATGATCAGAACCTTGGTGCGCTTGGTCTCGGACATGGGGGCAGCCTCCGGAGCCTTGGGGTCTTGTGGTGGTTTCAAACGGGATATACGCATCCCGTCTGCCCAGCGCAAACCGCTTGGACGGCCAGGTGCAAATGGGATGATCAAGGTCGGGTGAGGCAAGATAATTTCTCAAACGCGACATAATATTGCGCTTGGCGGCGCAGGTGCTATAAGAATCCCAAATTCACGCGGGAGACACGGAATGCCCAGCCACAGGCTTGACCTGATCGACAGAAAAATCCTCGCGGAGTTGCAGGCGGACGGGCGGATGACAAATGTCGAACTGGCCAAACGGGTCGGGATCTCTGCGCCGCCCTGTCTGCGGCGGGTGCGCGCGCTGGAAGAGCAGGGGTTCATTCGCGGCTATCATGCCGATGTCGATCCGCGCTCGCTGGGCTTCGAGGTGCAGGTCTTTGCCATGGTCGGTCTGCAAAGCCAGGCCGAGGCGGACCTGTCGGCCTTCGAGGAACGGTGCCGGGCCTGGCCGCTGGTCCGCGAGTGTCACATGCTGAACGGCGAGGTCGATTTTATCCTGAAATGCGTGTCGCCGGACCTGTCGACCTTCCAGAGCTTTCTGACCGGCGCGCTCTTGACCGCGCCGAATGTCGGCAGCGTCAAGACGTCGCTGGTGATCCGCGGCGCCAAGGACGAGCCGGGGGTGCCCTTCGAGGTGCTGGAAGAACGGCTGTCGCGCAGCGCCTGAGCGGAAGACGCGACAGAAAGATCTGCGGCCGACAGGCGCGCGCGACCCCCGTGGCGTTAGCGACCCCAGTGGCGTTAGCGCCCGCCGAGGCGCAGAACCGCCTCGCGCGAGGTGCGCGGATAGGTCAGGTCGCCGAAATCCTCGATCCGCGACAGGTTGGGAAACAGCGCCATGTAGTTTTCCAGCGCGGCCGGGCCAAGCGCGCGGCGCACACCGAGGCCGGGATGATAGCTTTCCATTTCGAGCGCACCAAGGCGCAGCGTGCCGTGATCGCGCAGCGCGATGTGGAACATCTGGACCGCGCCGCCCGGCTGGATCGGGATCACCCGTTCGCCATCTGCAAAATCCGCCAGCGGCACGAACACCGCGTCGTGGCCGATTACCGCGCGGAACGCCTCGCGCCGGATCAGCACGCGCGCGCCGGGGCCGAACACCATGTCGCTGCCCGGGGCCTCGGGGCCGAACGCGCCCGCCGTCACGCGGTAAAGCGTGGTCAGGATGCTTTGGCTGTCCTCGACGCGGGGGACGTAGTTGGTCGAGCCGATCCAGTGGATGGGCTCTGCGCCGGTGCCGGTCTGGATATAGTCGCCGGGCACCAGGTCTTCGACCGCGACGGGGCCGCCGACGGTCTGCAGAAGCGTGCCGCGCGCGAACCCGCTGGCGGCCTCTTCGAACACCGGATCTGCCGGTGCGGTCCGGGATACATATTGGACAGAAAGATCCGGAAGGAGGGCGGCGGCCTCGTATTTGCGCATGAGAGATTGAGAGCGCCGAGGCCGCCCGTCCGGACGAGCAAACTGGTCCCGCGGGACCCTGAAAGAGCGCGGTGCGTCGACGTTGGAAATCGTCGTGTGGAGACTGGCCATGTGATCACCCCTGAAGGTTGGTCACATCCGTGCTGGCCCCCACCAACAACGACGAACGGACGTTGCGACTACGTTCGACACTAAGAAGCCATACTCTGCGCAATGGGTCAAAAAAAGAAACGGATTGGAGGCTTCACGCCGTCCAATCCGTCTTGTCGCACGATCATTGTTGATGACCCGACCGTCAGTCCTGCCACATTTGGGTGGCGGGCCGCCCCGAATCGGGGACCGTCAGGCGCGCTTGAGGGCCAGCGGCTTGGCGGTGCGGCGGTCGATCATCGCGGCGCGGCGGCTGCCACGCTGCCACGGCATCTGGGTCTCGCACTCTTCTGCGGCCTTGAGGACGGACTTGATGAAGCGGCGCTGGGGGGTCTGGGTGGTCATGGGGCTGTTCCTTCGGGCGTCGTGGTTGTGGGTCGGGTCTGTTGATCCGTTAACCCCAAGATCGCCGGGCATTGGGGCGCGTGTTGGACCCATTCTGGACAATTTGACGAAAGCTGTCGCCATTCGCGGCGCGGGGCCGGAGGGGCGCGATTGTCCACGAAACAAGGACAATCCGGCGGTCCGGTTTCCGGGCGGGGCCGCAAATGCGACCAAATAGGGGCAGATCAGAGCCGGATGACCGAGATCAGGCGGCCGTAATCGGCCTCTTTCGCGTGGGTCGCGCGCCGGTAGGAATAGAAGCGCGCCGGATCGGCATAGGTGCAATGGCGCGTCCACTCGGCGGTGATCCCGGCCTGGCGCAACCGGTGAAGGCCGAAGGCGGGCAGGTCGAAATGCATCCGGTCGCCAGCGCCCCCCGCGAAAAAGCGGACATATTCGGGGTCTTCGGCGACAAAACTTTCGAGGAAGTCGGGGCCGACCTCGTAGTTGCGCTGGCTGATCGTCGGGCCGATCACCGCGCGCAGGTTCTGGCGCGTCGCCCCCAGCGCCTCCATCGCCGCGATGGTGGCTTCGAGCACACCGTCGAGCGTGCCCCGCCAGCCGGCATGGGCGGCACCGATCACGCCGGCATGGGCATCGGCGAACAGGATCGGCTGGCAATCGGCGGTCAGCACCCCCAGGGCGATGCCGGGCGTGGCGGTAACCATGGCGTCGGCGCAGGGGCGCGGGTCGGGCAGGCCGTCGGTGACGGTTACCACTTCGGCGGAATGGACCTGGTGGACGGTGGCCAGCGCCTCGGGCGGGACCTCCATCGCGGCGGCGGCCCGGGCCCGGTTGATGCGCACCATTTCGGACTGGTCGGTCGATCCGGTGCCGCAGTTCAGCCCGTGAAAGACGCCCGAGGACGCGCCTCCGCGCCGAGAGAAGAACCCATGTCGCATGGGTGCCAGCGTATCAGACGTGATTATGTCGAGCGTCATCTGTCCAGTCCGGGGGGAAGGCTGGCCCCGCGGGGCACGATTCCCATTACCTTGAAGACAGAGCCCATTTCGTCGGGGTGGGTCAACCGGCGATGTGCGGCAATGTGACACTCCAGAGCCGGACCGCCGAGCGCGGCGGCGAGGCTTTGGGCGCGCGGCGTGATGCCGAGGCGTTCGAGAAAGACCCCCTGCGGGGTGACGCCGGTCGCGGCTGCGGGGGCGGCGGCGCGGGCGAGGGCGCCGAAATCCACATGCGCGGTCAGGTCGGCATCGCCCGGGGTCGCGAGCGGGGCCACCTTGCGATGCGCCCGCAACGCCTGGAAGGTATCGCCGAGGCTGTCCGGAGCGCCGTAGTCGATGATCAGGGCCGCGCCGCCCTGATCCGCGATGCGCGCGCCAAGTTCGGTCGCGACGCCCTGGCTGGCGTGGCTGACCTCGACCATGTCGCCCTCTGTCGTGTCGGCAAGGCGGTGGGCGAGGTCGGGGCGCGCGGTGGCGTCGCCCAGCCCGAAGGTCAGCGCGGTGCCGGTCAGTCCGACCACCCGTTCGCGCCAGCCCGCGCCGTCGCGCAGGAACTGGCGGATCGGCAGGGCATCGAAGAACTCGTTGGCCACAAGGTAAAGCGGCGCGTCGGTGGGCAGCGCCGCGACGCTGTCGACCCATGTGGCGGTGTGGTCCCCAAGGGTTTGCTGCTGGCGCGCGCGCAGCGTCGGCGAGGCCTCGACCAGGGTGATGCGGGCGGCGGCGTGAAATCCCGGCACCCGCGCCGTGGCGCGCAGGGCGTCGGCCATCAGGGTGCCGCGCCCGGGTCCCAGTTCGGCCAGGAGGAAGGGGGCGGGCGCGCCGTGATCGACCCAGGTCTGGGCCAGCGCGAGGCCGATGAGTTCGCCGAACATCTGGCTGATCTCGGGGGCGGTGGTGAAGTCGCCCGCGGCCCCCAGGGGATCGCGGGTGGCGTAGTAGCCGAAGCGCGGATGGTGCAGGCAGAGGCTCATGTATTCGGCGATGGACATCGGCCCTTCGGCGGCGATGCGGCGGACCAGAAGATCGGCAAGGCTCATGCCGCTCGGGTCCGCAGGATCAGCCAGAGCCCCAGCGCGATCATCGGCAGCGACAGGATCTGGCCCATGGTCAGCCCGTAGCCGCCGACCTCGAACGCGAGGCCGAGGGGATTGCCGGGGGTGACGAACTGCGCGTCGGGCTGGCGCACGAATTCGACGACGAACCGCGCGAGGCCGTAGCCGGTGGCGAAGACGCCGGTCAGCAGACCCGGACGCCGCAACGCGCCGCGCCGGTACGCCAGCCAGAGCAGGACCGCGCCCAGGATCGCACCCTCCAGCAGCGCCTCGTAGAGTTGCGAGGGATGCCGCGCGCAGAGCGTACCCAGCGGCTGTCCACAGTCCTGCGCCGCCGTACCGGGGAAGATCACCGCCCAGGGCAGATCCGTGGGGCGGCCCCAAAGCTCGGCGTTGATGAAGTTCGAGATCCGCCCGAGCAGCAGGCCGGGCGCGGTGGCGATGGCCAGCATGTCGGCGGTGGACAGCACCGGCGCGCGCACCTTGCGGCAATAAAGCAGCATGGCGGTGGTGACCCCCAGAAGCCCGCCGTGGAACGACATTCCACCCTGCCACACCGCGAGAATCTGCAGCGGATTGGCCAGGTAATAGGCGGGTTGGTAGAACAGCACGAAGCCCAGCCGCCCGCCGAGGATCACCCCGAGGATGATCCAGGTCAGCAGCTCTTCGACCTGCGGTGCGTCCATCGGCGGGGTGTCGTTGCGCCAGAGGGCCGGGCGTCTGACGGCGGCCAGCGCGATGCGCCAGCCGATCAGGATGCCCGCGATATAGGCCAGCGCATACCAGCGCAGGGCAAACTCGAAGTCGCCAATTGAGACGGAAAAGATCTCCGGGGAAATCTGCGGGAAGGGAAGGGCACCTGTCATGGCCGCGAGAGGCCACGGAGCGCGGGCAGAGTCAACCTTGAGACCGGCGGCAGGCGGGGCCATATAGAGCAGAAGTGATCAGGAGATAATCATGCAGACCCGCAACAAAGTATTCGACGATCTGAGCCAACTCATGACCAACGCGATGGGCGTGGCGCAGGGGGCCAAGACCGAAGCCGAGACCGCGCTGAAGTCGATGATGGACCGGTGGCTTGCCGACCGCGACTTCGTCACCCGAGAGGAATTCGACGCGGTGCGCGCCATGGCGCAGAAGGCCCGCGAAGAGAACGAGGCGCTGAAGACCCGGCTCGATGCGCTGGAAAACGGCCGCGACTGAGCCGTCGGGACCAGCGTCGCGACGTGCAAAAAAGGCGCGGTCCCCCGGGGGCGGCGCCTTTTTGATGGCCGGTCCGGGCGCGCGTCAGACGAAGTGGCCGACCACGTTGCCCGCAAGGTAGGCCGCGCCGGCGGCGACGGATCCGATCGCGAGGGTCTGCGTTCCGGCCCACCACCAGCGGGCAGGCGTGAAGATGCTTTTCAGCGCACCGATGGTGAAGAACGCGCAGCCGGTGGCGAAGATCGAGATCCGGAAGGCGGACTCGGCGGCCAGGATGAACGGCATCAGCGGGATGATCCCGGCCAGAAGAAAGGCCACGAAGGTCATTGCCGCCGCCGCGACCGGGTTGGCCGCGGTCACCGAGATACTCGCGTCCGGATGCAGCACCGCCGCTTCGTTCTCGGCCTGGGTGCCGCTGAAGTTTCCCAGCGCCATCGAGATACCGTCGGCGATCAGGTTGGCTGCCCCGAGGATCAGGATCACCGAGGCCGGAAGCCCCGCCCCCTGCACGCCCGCGACCACGGCGAAGGTGGTCACCGCGCCGTCGAAGCTGCCATAGACCATGTCGCGCAGGTGGCGGCGAAAGAACAGCGCATCCATCGGCGCAGCTCCGCGCTATCGGGCCTGGGCACCTGCGCGCGCCGCCTTGGCCTCGTGCGCCTGGGCGCAGTTCCGGCATTCGGTCGTGGTCGGGACAGCCGACAGGCGCGCCTCGGAGATGTCGTCGCCGCAGATGCCGCAGATGCCGTATTCGCCCGACTCGATCCGGGCGAGGGCCGCGTCGATGGCGCGGATCTCGCGCAGGCCGACCGCGCCAAGCCGTTCGGCAACTTCGCGGTGCTCGGTTTCGATGGCCTGCTCCTCGATGTCGCGGTCGAGCGCCTGATCAAGTTCCTGGTCGAGCTGGGCGGTGCGCGCCATCAGCTCGGCGCGCCAGTCGTTCAGTCGCGCGATCTGGTCGGCCCATTTGGCCTGGACGTCGTCGGTCATGGTGTTCGCTCCGATCAAGGGGGTCGTTGGTCAGGGAAGAGCATAGACAGGGCGCGGGAGGGCGCGCGTTGATTTGCGTCAAGCGGTGCGCGCGGCTGCGACATTGCGGCTGCGGGGTATTGCCCGCGGCAGTGCGAGGGCCCGGTGCGAAGGCCCGGAAGCCCAGGATTCATGCCTGATTTCGGATGGATCAGTGGTGAGCCGTGCAGGATTCGAACCTGCGACCCACTGATTAAAAGTCAGTTGCTCTACCAACTGAGCTAACGGCCCACTGGCGCGCTACTTAGAAACAGCGCCCGAAAGGGTCAACCCAAAAATGTCAGAAATGCAAAGGGGTTTGCGGCAGGCTCTGGAAAGCCGCAGGACTGGGGCGTATATGCGCGGCCATGGTACAGACGCGCGGCACACTTGCTTTCATGAAGATGCACGGGCTCGGCAATGATTTTGTCGTGCTGGACGGGCGTGCGCGCGGTGTCGATGTGACCCCGGCGTTGGCGCGCGCGCTGGGCGACCGGCATCGCGGTGTGGGATTCGACCAGTTGGCGCTGATCGAGGCGCGGGGCGAGGGCGACGCGCATCTGACGTTCTACAATGCCGATGGGTCGACCTCGGCGGCCTGCGGCAATGCCACGCGCTGCGTCGGCGATTTCCTGATGCGCGAGGCCGGCGTGACGCGTCTGACGCTGACCACGGATCGCGGCGCGCTGCCGGTGGTGCGGACCGACAGCGGCGCGGTGTCGGTCAACATGGGGCCGCCGCAGACCGACTGGCGCGAGGTGCCGCTGGCCGAGGCGATGGACACGCTGGAACTGCCGATCGAGGGCGCGCCGGTGGCGACCGGCATGGGCAATCCGCATTGCACCTTTTTCGTGACCGATGCCGAGGCGGTGCCGCTGGCGACCTTCGGGCCGCGCTACGAGCATCATCCGCTATACCCCGAGCGTACCAATGTGCAGGTGGCGCAGATCATCGGTCCCGATCACATCCGCATGCGGGTCTGGGAAAGGGGCGTGGGCGTGACGCTGGCCTCGGGGTCGTCGTCCTGCGCTGTGGCGGTGGCGGCGGCGCGGCGCGGGCTGACCGGGCGGTCGGTGCGGATCGATCTGGATGGTGGCACGCTGATGATCGACTGGCGCGAGGATGGCGTCTGGATGACCGGCGGCACGGCGCATGTGTTTGACGGCGTGTTGCGCGCCGACTGGCTGGAGGCGCAGGGATGACCGGGGGGCCGCCGACATTCACCACCATGGGCTGCCGCCTGAACGCCTACGAGACCGAAGCGATGAAGCGCATGGCCGAGGAGGCGGGGCTGGCGGGGGCGGTGGTGGTGAACACCTGCGCGGTAACGTCAGAGGCGGTGCGCAAGGCCCGCCAGGAGATCCGGCGTCTGCGCCGCGACAACCCCGAAGCGCGCATCATCGTCACCGGCTGCGCCGCCCAGACCGAGCCCGAGACCTTCGCCGCCATGGCCGAAGTCGACCAGGTCATCGGCAACGCCGAAAAGATGACGCCCGACACCTGGGCGCGGATGGCCGTCGATTTCGTCGGCGAGACCGAGCGCGTGATGGTCAACGACATCATGTCCGTGACCGAGACGGCGACGCATCTGATCGACGGTTTCGGCACCCGCAGCCGCGCCTATGTGCAGGTGCAGAACGGCTGCGATCATCGCTGCACCTTCTGCATCATCCCCTACGGGCGCGGCAATTCGCGGTCGGTGCCCGCGGGTGTGGTGGTGGACCAGATCAAGCGGCTGGTGCAGGAAGGCTTCAACGAGGTGGTGCTGACCGGCGTCGATCTGACGTCCTGGGGGGCGGACCTGCCCGCCGGGCCGAAGCTGGGCGATCTGGTGATGCGGATCCTGCGACTGGTGCCAGATCTGCCGCGCCTGAGGATCAGCAGCATCGACAGCATCGAGGTTGACGACAACCTGATGGCGGCCATCGCCACCGAGGCCCGGCTGATGCCGCATCTGCACCTGTCGCTGCAGCATGGCGACGACCTGATCCTGAAGCGCATGAAGCGGCGGCATCTGCGCGACGACGCGATCCGCTTTGCCGAGGAGGCGCGCCGCCTGCGCCCCGAGATGACCTTCGGGGCCGATATCATCGCGGGTTTCCCGACCGAGACCGAGGCGCATTTCGACAATTCGCTGAAGCTGGTCGAGGATTGCGGGCTGACCTGGCTGCATGTCTTTCCCTATTCCCCGCGCCCGGGCACGCCCGCCGCGCGGATGCCGCAGGTCGCGGGCGCACGCATCAAGGACCGTGCAAGGCGGCTGCGCGCGGCGGGCACCCGCGCGGTCGAGCGTCATCTTGCGGCACAGACGGGCCGGACCCATCGCATCCTGATGGAGGCCCCGGGCATGGGCCGCACCGAGCAGTTCACCGAGGTCCGTTTCGACGTGCCCCGACCCGAGGGCGAAATTGTCACAGCCCGGATCAGCGGCCACGACAGCCGGTGCTTGCTTGCCTGAACCATTGCGGCACGCATCGCGATCCGGCATCAGGGACATATGAGACCCCGGACCCAGGCCCTGCTCGTCCACCTGTTGACCGCGTCCGGCGCGGTGTTTGCCATGCTGGCGCTGCTTGCCGCGGCGCAGGGCGAGTGGTCGATCATGTTTCTGTGGTTGGTGGTGGCCTTTGCGGTGGACGGCATCGACGGGCCGCTGGCGCGACGCTACAAGGTCAGCGTTTATGCCGCGCGGTTCGACGGGGTGATGCTCGATCTGATCATCGATTATTTGACCTACGTGTTCATCCCGGCCTTTGCGCTGTTCCAGTCGGGGCTGCTGCCGGGCTGGACCGGGTGGTTCGCGATCATCGTGATCACCTATGCCTCGGCGATGTATTTCGCCGATACGCGGATGAAGACCGACGATTTTTCGTTCGAGGGCTTTCCGGGCTGCTGGAACATGCTGGTTCTGGTGCTGTTCGCGGTGAAGCCGTCGTTCTGGGTGATCGTGGCGCTGATCGCGGTGCTGGCGGTGGCGATGTTCCTGCGGTTGAAATTCGTGCATCCGGTGCGGACCGAGCGGTGGCGGGTGGTGACACTGCCGGTGGCGCTGCTCTGGACCGGCAGCGCGGGCTGGGCGGCCTGGGTCGATTTCCCGCCCGACACATGGGCCAACTGGGTGCTGGTGGCGTCGTCCGCCTACCTACTGGTGGCGGGCGTGGCGCAACAGATCTGGCCGCCGCGGGACGGCTGAGCACAGGCCCCGGATGAGCTCCGGGGCCTCGCCGGTTGCCGCGGGGCGCGCGGGATCAGGCCTTCAGCCGGTAGCCGCGGCTGAACATGCGCCAGGCCAGAAGGTTGACGCCGACGGTCGCCACCAGCCCGATCACGAGGCCAATCACCGGGTTCGCATCCGACACGCCGATCATGCCCCAGCGGGCGCCATCGATCAGGTAGAAGATCGGGTTCAAATAGGTGATCTCGCGCAGGACCGGGGGCAGCGCCTCGACCGAGTAGAAGGTGCCCGACAGAAACGCCAGCGGCGTCACCACGAAGTTGGTGATGGCGGCCATCTGGTCGAACTTGTCGGCATAGATCCCGGCCACGATGCCGATCCCGGCCAGAAACGCCGCGCCCACCACGATGAAGGTCAGTGCCGCCAGCGGGTGCGCGGGCCAGAGCCCCAGAAGCAGACCGAAGGCCAGCGTGATCACCACCGCAACCACCAGACCACGGGCGATGCCGCCCGCGAGGTAGCCCAGCACCATCTCGGCACCCGACAGGGGCGGCATCAGCGTGTCGATGATGTTGCCCTGCACCTTGGCCACCACGATGGACGACGAGGTATTGGCGAAGGCGTTCTGGATCACCGTCATCATCAGGATGCCCGGCGCGATGAAGGTGGTGAAGGGCACGCCCATGACGTCGCCGCGCCGCGATCCGATGGCGATCGAGAAGATCAGCATGAACAACCCCGCCGTCACCAGCGGAGCCAGCAGCGTCTGCGTCCAGATATTGGCAAAGCGCAGGATCTCGCGTTCGCCCAGCGTATACAGACCCATCCAGTTGACGCGGCCGAAGCGGCGGGTTCCATGGTCTTGGCTTATCGTGTCGGACATGTGGTCTCCGGGTTGTAAGTCGGGCTTTCATACTTAAAATAGGGGCAACAGACGAGATGTCAGGCGGCTCTGTTCCGGGGCCGCTTTATTCATTGAGGTGGCCATGTCGTGGACCGATGAACGCGTTGAAACGCTTAAGAAAATGTGGGCGGATGGTCAATCGGCCAGCCAGATCGCGAAGGAGTTGGGCGGGGTAACCCGGAATGCGGTCATCGGCAAGGTGCACCGTCTGGGGCTGTCGAACCGCGCCGGAAGCGATGCGGGCGACGCCGCGTCGAAGGCCGAGGCCGCCAAGCCCAAGCCCGAACCGAAGGCCGCGAAACCCGCCCCCGAGCCGAAGCCCGAGAAGCCGGTGCTCGAGACCAAATCCGCCACTCCGGTGGCCGCGGCACGCCCCAAGATCATCCCGGCGGGCCAGCCTTTGCCGCCGCAGCCCTCGGCCAACGAGATCAGCCCCGAAGCGCTGGCCAAGGTCAACGCGGTCGAGAAGAAAGCCAAGAAGATCTCTTTGATGGAACTGACCGAGCGCACCTGCAAATGGCCGGTGGGCGACCCGGCGACGGTGGATTTCTGGTTCTGCGGTCTGCCGGTGCAGCAAGGCAAGCCCTATTGCGAGGCGCATGTGGGGGTGGCCTTCCAGCCGATGTCGTCGCGGCGTGACCGGCGGCGCTGAACCGCGCTTCGGGGCTTCGGTCCCGATCCTGCGGTCCTTCTCGGAGCTTGAAACGCGCGATTTCTACCTGCGGTTTTTGGGCTTCGACGTGCGCTTCGAGCACAGGTTCGGCCCCGGCATGCCGCTTTACATGGGGCTGCGCCGGGGCGACGCGCAGCTGCATCTGTCCGAACATCACGGCGATGCCACCCCGATTTCGGCGGTGCGGATCGAGGTGGCCGGGCTGGACGCATTTCTGGACGAGATCACCAATCGGGGTCATCCCCGGGCCCGTCCGGCCATCCAGATGCAGGATTGGGGCGACCGGGAGATCATCCTGATGGACCCGTCGGGCAACCGGCTGGTGTTCTGGACAGGGGTCTAGCCCGCAACGCGCACTTTCCCCGGCCCGCGCCTGTCGCTATACGCCCCTGCATGACACAGAACCCCCCCGATCTGCGCCCCGACCTTGCCCGTGCCCGGGTTGACGACAGCCGCCGCGACGGCCAGCCGACGATCGGCATGGTGTCGCTTGGCTGTCCCAAGGCCCTGGTCGACAGCGAACGCATCCTGACGCGGCTGCGCGCCGAGGGCTACGGCATCTCGGGCGACTACCAGGGTGCAGAGGCGGTGATCGTGAACACCTGCGGCTTTCTCGACAGCGCCAAGGCCGAAAGCCTCGAGGCCATCGGCGAGGCGCTGCGCGAGAATGGCCGCGTGATCGTGACGGGCTGCCTTGGGGCGGAGCCCGACTACATCACCGGGGCGCATCCGAAGGTGCTCGCGGTGACGGGGCCGCAGCAATATGAACAGGTGCTGGATGCGGTCCACGCGGTGGTGCCGCCGCGCCCCGATCCCTTTATCGACCTGTTGCCCGCGCGGGGCGTCAGCCTGACCCCGAGGCATTACAGTTATATTAAGATATCAGAGGGTTGTAATCACAAGTGCAAGTTCTGCATCATCCCGGACATGCGCGGCAGGCTTGCGTCGCGACCGCACCGGGCGGTGATGCGAGAGGCCGAGAAACTGGTCGAGGCGGGGGTGCGCGAGCTTTTGGTGATCAGCCAGGATACCAGCGCCTACGGCACCGACTGGAAGGATCGCGACAGCAAGGCGCCGATCCTTGACCTGGCGCGCGACCTCGGCAGTCTCGGGGCCTGGGTGCGGATGCACTATGTCTATCCCTATCCGCATGTGCGCGAGATGATCCCGTTGATGGCCGAGGGTGGCGTGCTGCCCTATCTCGACATCCCGTTCCAGCATGCGCATGCGGATGTGCTCAAACGCATGGCCCGGCCTGCCGCCTCGGCGCGGACGCTGGACGAGATCCGGGCCTGGCGCGCCATCTGCCCGGATATCACCCTGCGCTCGACCTTCATCGTCGGCTATCCCGGCGAGACCGAAGAGGAATTCCAGTACCTGCTCGACTGGATGGACGCGGCCGAGCTGGACCGGGTCGGGTGCTTTCAATACGAAAACGTCGCGGGCGCGCGGTCGAACGCCTTGCCGGATCACGTCGCCCCCGAGGTCAAGGAGGCGCGCTGGGCGCGGTTCATGGAGAAGGCGCAGGCCATCTCGGAGCGCAAGCTGGCCGCCAAGGTCGGTCAGGAGATGGATGTCATCGTCGATCTGGTCGAGGAGGATGCCGCGACCTGCCGCACCAAGGCCGACGCGCCCGAGATCGACGGCTGCCTGTTCGTCGATCAGGGTTTCGAGGATCTGAGCGCGGGCGACATCGTGCGCGTGCGGGTGGACGAGGCGGGCGAATACGACCTCTGGGGTCATCGGGTCTGATTGGAGTCGGGGCGAATCGGTTTTTGTGGTAGGATATAGGTGTTTCCATCGGTGACCGGGCGCAGCGCGGGAAGCGCGCACCGGACCCGGGTGGCCATTGGACGCAAGTCCGCTGCCTCGTAGACTTGGCCCCCGGTTTCGACGTCTTGCGACGCGCCACATTTATTCGGTCTGTATTCAAGCACAGACGGCGTCTCCTTCGGGGGGCGCCCTTTTTTGGTCCGGATCGGTCCGGCACCGTCTTGCCAACGGCCCGGCAGGGCGGCAGGAAACGGCATGGCCAAGCTTTACTTCATGTATTCCACGATGAACGCCGGGAAATCGACGCTGCTGCTGCAGGCGGCGCATAACTACGAGGAACGCGGCATGGCGGTGATGCTGCTGACCGCAGAGGTCGATGCCCGCGCGGGCGCGGGGCGCATCGGCAGCCGCATCGGGCTGGGCCGCAGCGCCGAGGTGTTCAATGCGCGCAGCGATCTGTTCGCGCGGATCGCGGCGCGGCGGGACGGGGCGAGAGAGGACGGTGCGGGAGAGCCCGGGCCGGACGAGGACGGGGCGGGGCTGGCCTGCGTCTTCGTCGACGAGGCGCAGTTCCTGACGGAAGCCCAGGTCTGGCAGCTGGCGCGCGTGGCGGACGATCTGGGCGTGCCGGTGATGTGCTACGGGCTCAGGGTGGATTTCCGGGGCAAGCTGTTTCCAGGCTCGGCCACGCTTCTGGCGCTGGCGGACGACCTGCGCGAAGTGCGCACGATCTGCCATTGCGGGCGCAAGGCCACCATGGTGGTGCGGCAGGATGCCGGGGGACGGGTGCTGATGGACGGCGCGCAGGTGCAGATCGGCGGCAACGAGACCTATGTGAGCCTGTGTCGGCGGCATTGGCGCGCGGCGGTGGGCGCGGGCTGAGCGGGGGCGCCCGCAAGCGGGCGGCGAGAGGCGCTGCCTCTCGCGCTCTCCGGAGTATTTTGGGTCCGATCGTGAGGGGGCGCGGGCACGCGGGATGCGCTGATGGTCCGGGGGGAGTGGCGTGGGCTGCGCGCGGCGGCTCAGGAGGCTTGAGGGGCCGCGCGTTCGACCAGTACCGAGCCCACCGAGTAGCCCGCCCCGAAGGAGCAGATCACGCCGCGGTCGCCCGGCGCCAGATCGCCGGAATGTTTGGCGAAGGCGATGATCGAGCCTGCGGAGGAGGTGTTGGCGTAGTCCTGCAGGATGTTCGGCTGTTCCTCGGGCGCGGGCGTGCGGCCCATGACCTTCTTGCCGATAAAGTCGTTCATCGCCTTGTTGGCCTGGTGCAGCCAGACGCGCCTGAGATCGTCCCGGGCCCAGCCCGCATCCGCCATGTGCGCGGCGATATGGGCCGAGACCAGCGGCAGCACTTCCTTGAAGACCTTGCGGCCGTTCTGCATGAACTGCATGTCGCGCCGGTCGTCCATCGCGTTGCGGGTGCGGCGCAAAAAGCCGTTGTTGTTGCGGATATTGTTCGAGTATTCCGTGGCGCAGCGGGTCGAGTGAACCTTGAAATGCGCGCCTTTTGCATCTTCGGCCCGCTCCAGCAGAACGGCGGTGGCGACATCGCCGAAGATGAAGTGGCAGTCGCGGTCGCGCCATTCGAGGTGGCCCGAGGTGATTTCGGGCGAGATTACCAGTGCTGTCCGGACCGAACCCGCGCGGATCATGTCGGCGGCGGCCTGGATGCCGAATGTCGCCGAGGAGCAGGCGACGTTCATGTCGAAGGCGAAGCCGCCCGCGCCGAGGGCTTGCTGGATCTCGATGGCGATGGCGGGATAGGCGCGTTCGTGGTTCGAGGCGGCGCAGATCACCAGGTCGACCTCGGGCCCGGTGCGTCCGGCCTCGGACAGGGCCGTGCGGGCGGCGTCGAGGCCGATCTCGGCCATCAGCGACAGCGCGTCGTCATCGCGCGGGGGCAGCTGCGGATACATCCGGGCGGGATCGAGCACGCCGTGCTTGTCGATCACGTGGCGCTGTTCGATGCCCGAGGCGTTGACGATGAAGGCGGAGGAGGAGTGCGGCTTGGCCGCGATGTCACCGGCGGCGATGGCGTCGGCGTGCTCGGCGTTAAAGAGATCGGCATGGGCGTTGAAGGCCGCCACCAACTCGTCGTTCGAGATCGTCTCTGGCGGGGTGAAGACGCCGGTGCCGGTGATCGCGGGGTGATGCATGTCTGCCTCCAGAAGCTTCGGACCGGGATATTGCGTTGGGGGCGTGCCCGCAACCGCAAGTGCCGGGCGGTCAGTGCATCCGCGCGCCGTTCGGGACCGGATGGTCGGGCGCCAGCAGCACGATACCTGCGCCGTCCGCACAGCCGAGTGTCAGGACCTCGGACATGAAGGGGCCGATCTGGCGCGGCGGAAAGTTGACCACCGCCATGACCTGACGACCGACCAGTGCCTCGGGGGTGTAGTGGTCGGTGATCTGTGCCGAGGTCTTCCGTTCGCCGATCTCGGGGCCGAAATCGATCCAGAGCTTGATCGCGGGGGTGCGGGCTTCGGGGAAGGGCGCGGCGCGGGTGACGGTGCCCGCGCGGATGTCGACGCGCAGAAAGTCGTCAAAGGCGATCGGGGCGCTCATGCGCCCAGCGCCCGAGAGCGCGCGGCGGCGGCGGCGACGGTCTTGCGGATGAGCGGGGCCAGGCCCTGCGCCTCGTCCATCAGCACATCGAGACCGGCCTGCGTGGTGCCGTTGGGCGAGGTCACGTTGCGGCGCAGCGTGCCCGGATCGGTGCCGGTTTCCTGCGCCAGCGCGCCCGCGCCCGCGACGGTGGCGCGGGCCAAAGCCAGGGCGAGATCGGCGGACAGCCCCTCGGCCTTGCCCGCGGCGGCCAGGCATTCGATCATGTGAAAGACATAGGCGGGGCCGGAGCCCGAGACGCCGGTGACCGCGTCCATCTGCGCCTCGTCCGTCAGGGTCACGACCTCGCCCACCGCCGACAGCAGCAGGTCGGCCTGGGCATACTGGTCGTCGCTGGTGGGCGCGTTGCCGACGATCGCGGTGATGCCGCGGCCCACGGCGGCAGGGGTGTTGGGCATGGCGCGGATGATCGGGGTCCGGTCGCCGAGCAGGGCGGCGAGCCGGGCAATGGGCACGCCCGCGGCGACCGACAGGAACAGCGTCGTGCCGTTGCCCAGCGATTGCAGCGCGGGCAGGGCGTCGGTCATCATCTGCGGTTTGACCGCCAGCAGGACGATGGCGGGACTGTCGGGCAGGTCAGTGTTGAGATGCGCGCCGGTGCCCCGCACCCAGTCCGAGGGCGCGGGATCGAGGATGGTGACGCTGGTGGCGGGAAGTCCGCGCGCCAGCCAGGCCTCGAGCATGGCCGAACCCATCTTGCCGCATCCCAGGAGCACGAGGCCGCGTCTGGCGATTTCGGTGTCGTTCATGAAAGCCCCCCGGCAACTGCATGTCACTGACCCTCAGGGGTAGCGTCCGGTCCGGCGCGTGGCAAGCCGCCCGGGGCTGTCCGGCGCCGGAGCCGTAAAACGCGACCGCGAGGGAGGGTCGCGGTCGCGTCGGCGGAGTTGACCCGGCGGGGAGAAACGCCGGATCAGGCCGTGCCGTAGGCCTCGGCGATGGCGATCTGCATCGCTTCGGCGGGTGTCTGGCCGCCCCAGACCATGAGCTGGAAGGCGGGGTAGAGGCGTTCGCAGGCCATCACGCCCGCGCCGATCATGGTGTCGATCTGTTCGGGCACGGCGATCTGGCCGCCCGAGAGGATCAGCCCGTATTTGTAGACCATCAGCTTCTGGTCGTCCCAATAGGCAAACGCCCCGGCCCAGCACTGGTCGTTGGCGCGGTTGAGCCCTTCGTAGAGGGCCGGCAGCCGCTCGGTGGGGGGCTCCATCTCGAAGGTGCAGATCAGCCGCAGCGTCTCGTCATGGCCCGACCAGGCCAGGGTGATCGAATAGGTCCGCCACTGGCCCTCGACGGCCATGGCGATGCGATCCTCGCCGATCCGGTCGAAATCCCATTCGTGATGCTCGGCCAGGTGTTCGACGATGTCGATGGGGTGAAGATCTTCGGACAGATATGCCTCGGACAATGCCATGGGCCACCTCAATTTTCATGTAGCGGAGGGGGGCTGGCAGCGCCCCAAGCGCTAGGTGCCTGCTCTAGTACAGGGACGAACGTTGTCGCCCCATACGACATATGGTGCCTGTGGTGGCACGCATCTGTAAAGCAATATTTTCGGGGAACCGGCAATAAGTTGTGGATGAGTGCTGCCGCTGACCCAGATGCAGGCTGTGGATATGTGGATAAGTTGGCGGGCGATCGCGGTCCCGACCTGCCGGGCGGGTCCATGTTCGCCACGACATCTGCGCGCTGTGACTGGTCTTTGTGCCGCATCTGGATTATCTGGCGCGGGCACGTCAGCAGGAGTCCCGATGACTGATTACGAAGCCCCTGGCCCCGTCGAGGAGAACTGGCGGGATGCGATCTCGTCGACCGAGGAAATCATCGCCGATGCCCGCAACGGGCGGATGTTCATCCTTGTCGATCACGAGGACCGCGAGAACGAGGGGGATCTGGTGATCCCGGCGCAGATGGCGACCCCGGACGCGATCAACTTCATGGCGACCCATGGCCGCGGTCTGATCTGCCTGTCGATGACCCGCGAGCGGATCGACGCGCTGGGGCTTGAGCTGATGTCATCGAACAACTCGTCGCGCCACGAGACCGCGTTCACCATCTCGATCGAGGCGCGCGAGGGGGTGACCACGGGCATTTCGGCGGCGGATCGGGCACGGACGGTGTCGGTGGCCATCGACAATGCCAAGGGGCCGCAGGACATCGCGACGCCCGGCCATGTCTTTCCGCTGCGGGCCAAGGATGGCGGCGTACTGGTGCGCGCGGGCCATACCGAGGCGGCGGTCGATATCTCGCGGCTGGCGGGGCTGAACCCGTCGGGGGTGATCTGCGAGATCATGAACGAGGACGGCACGATGTCGCGGCTGCCGGAACTGGTGGCCTTCGCGCAGCGGCACAACATCAAGATCGGCACCATTTCGGATCTGATCTCGTACCGGCGGCGCTACGACAACCTCGTGCGGGTCGAGAAGCGCGAGACGATCACGTCGGAATTCGGCGGCACGTGGGAAATGCAGGTGTTTTCCGACAGCACCCATGGCGATGAGCATATCGCGCTGGTGAAGGGCGACATCTCGGGCGAGGCCCCGGTGCTGGTGCGGATGCATGCGCTCGACCCGATGCTGGACGTGGTGGGGGCAGGGCCCGCGAAGCGCGCGGATGAATTCCGCGACGCCATGCGGACCGTTGCCGAAGAGGGGCGCGGCGCGGTGGTTCTGTTGCGTGACACGTCGATGAAGATCGGCAACGCGGCAGAGGTCAGCCCGTCGACGCTGCGGCAATACGGGCTTGGCGCGCAGATCCTGTCGTCGCTGGGTCTGTCGAAACTGGTGCTGTTGACGAACTCTCCGACGCCCAAGGTGGTCGGGCTGGATGCCTACGGGCTCGAGATCGTCGGCACGCGAAAAATCTCGGAGCTGGGCTGATGGCGGTGAACGAAGCACATTACACCCTGCCGCGCGGCACGGTCGACAAGCCCACCAAGGTGCTGATCGTCGTGGCGCCCTATTACCGCGATGTTGCCGACCAGCTGATCGCCGGTGCCCGCGCCGAGATCGAAGCCTGGGGTGCCACGCATGAGCTGATCGAGGTGCCCGGCGCGCTGGAAGTGCCGACCGCCATCGGCATGGCCGAGCGGATGTCGAACTTCGATGCATATGTGGCGCTGGGCTGCGTCATTCGCGGCGAGACCACGCATTACGAAACGGTGTGCAACGACAGCAGTCGCGGCATCACGCTGCTGGGTCTGCAGGGGCTTTGCATCGGCAATGGCATCCTGACCGTCGAGACCAAGGTGCAGGCCGATGTCCGCGCCGCGACAGACGGGCAGGACAAGGGTGGCGGGGCAGCGGCGGCGGCCTTGCATCTTCTGGGCCTCGCCCGTAAGTGGGGCGCTTCGCGCAAGGGCGCGGGCTTTGTGCCCCAGCGCGACGAATATCAGGTCGCAGGCGACAGCAAGGGCACGCCCACCGTATGAATGCTCAGAAAACCGATCCGAAGCGCGAGGCGCGCCAGGCCCGCAAGATGGCCCGTTCCGCATCGCGTCTCTATGCGGTGCAGGCGTTGTTCCAGATGGAGCATTCCGAACATTCCGCCGACCGCGTGCGCCAGGAATTCCTGAATTTCCGCTTCGGGGCTGAAATCGACGACGGCGAGGAAATGATCGACGGGGACGTGGACCTGTTTGGCCAGATCGTCGACAAGGCGGTGAACTGGCAGGCCAGAATCGACCAGATGACCGACCGGGCGCTGGTCGAGAAATGGCCGATCGCGCGGATCGACCCGACGTTGCGGGCGCTGTTCCGCGCGGCGGGGGCGGAACTGGTGGATTCGGACGTGCCGCCCAAGGTCGTGATAGTCGAATATGTCGATATCGCGCGCGACTTCTATCCCGACGGGCGCGAGCCGAAATTCGTCAACGCGGTGCTTGATCACATGGCGCGCGAGGCCAAGCCCGACGCGTTCTGAGCGGACGCGGTCCTGCGTCCCTTTGCCGGGCTGCCTTCCGGCGCTAGGTGTCTTAAGATGCACCATGCACTGGAAAGGCGGGAAAGCCATGCCGACGCTTGTCAAATTCTACATTCGCCACTCGCTGATCGGGTTCGCCCTCTCGGCGGTTTTCGTCGCGGGCCTGATCTGGTTCGACGTGATGGGGCTGGGCAGCTTGCTGACCCGCAACGCCGACGGGTTGCTGGGGGCGGCGCTGTTGTGGTTCTTCAGCGGTACGATCTTTGCCGGGGCGCAGACCGGCATCGCGCTGTTCGCGATGCACGAGGACAGTGACAGCGACACCGATGCCGACAATGACGACACGCCGCATGGCGGGTTGCGCGTGCCGGTCGTGGTGGAAACGACGCGGCGTCGGCTGTTGTAAGCCACCGCCTGCCTGCGATGTCCGCGTCAGCAAGGGCAAAAGCAAAAGCCGACCCCGTCCAGGAGGTCGGCTTTTTGGCGGCGGGCCCACCACAACCGTGTGGCTATCTCATTCCCGAGGACCTGTATATACAGGTGGGCGCCAGGTAATCAGGCCAGGGCCAGAACAGAGCCAGCTCCCTCGGAATTGCTTAAGGCCACCGGAATGCAACCATGCACAAGAAGGGCAGAACCCGCCTGCTCATGAGCTATGCCGCGCGGGTGCGTCGGACAAGGGGGGGCACGCGCTTTTTCGCATTATGTCGCAGGCTCGGAGATCTCGACAAGGTTGCCATCGGGGTCGCGCAGATAGATCGAGCGGATCGGCCCGGTGGCCCCGGTGCGCGGCACCGGACCTTCGAGCATGGCGATGCCTGACGCGTTCAATGCGTCGATGACCGCGTCCAGCGGGCGATCCGCCAAAAAACACAGGTCCAGTGTGCCGGGGCGCGGATGACGCGCATGGGGCGCGATCTCGTGCCCGGCGCGATGGATGTTGATCTTCTGGCGGCCGAATGCCAGCGCGCGGCGCCCGGCG
Source organism: Roseivivax sp. CAU 1753 (assembly GCF_054482575.1). Classification (NCBI taxonomy): domain Bacteria; kingdom Pseudomonadati; phylum Pseudomonadota; class Alphaproteobacteria; order Rhodobacterales; family Roseobacteraceae; genus Roseivivax; species Roseivivax sp. CAU 1753. The sequence continues at coordinate 37,269 of NZ_JBTLRF010000004.1, forward strand.
CCAAAGGTCACGAGGGTGCAGCCAAGGGTGGTGTAGAAGGCGATGCAGGCGTCCTCATCTGCGGTCGTCAGCACGATATGGTCGATGGCAGCCAGCATCGCGGTTCACTCGGTCTCAAACCGGTAGCGGGCGATTTCCTCGGGCAGGAGCACGTAGATCTCGTCGGGCGGCGTGCTGAGCGCGTGCTGCATCACCAGCGGATCGATGCCCATGTCGTCGAGATAGGTCATCACCTCGCCCTGGCCGCGCTGGATATCCTCGACCGCGACGAAGGCGGGCAACAGGGTCGACTGACCGAAATAATGCTGGTGCACGCCAAGCGAGGCCCCGTCTTCGAGGGTGCGTTCGGCACCACCCGCGAATAGGTACGGGCAGGCGGAATAGCAGTATTCCCCTGCCAGCATCTCGGTCGCGATGCCCTCGGCCCGGAGGTGCCGCCCGAGGTCAAGGGCGTCCCGCACCGACCCGCCCGGCGATTGCAGCACCAGCGTGCGCGGCGTGGGCAGCACTTCCGCGAGGCGATTCCTGATACGCTCGGCATCGCCCGGCTCGATCCCGCCCTCAAGCCGCCAGGTGTCCGATTCGATCTGTGTCAGCGCCAGCCGGTCGGGCAACGCGCCCGGGTCGCGCACCGGGTTCAGGTTGGGGTTTACCCGCCCGGGATCGAAGGTACGACGCTGGTCGCCAGGGCGCACCGGTTCGGTCAGCGCCGGTGTTCCGGGCCCGAAGCCCGGCAGGCGGAAGCCGCTTTTGGACATGTCACCCAGGACCAGTGCGCCACCAATCACAAGCTGGAAAGCCAGCACGCCCTTGAGGGCGCGACCGACGGAGACGGCGCTCATGGCGCGCTCTTGCGCAGGGGGGCGACAGCACCCGTGGTGTCTGGCTCGGGCGTGCGGTCCGCCGCCTGTTCCGGGGGGGATGCGGGCGCGGCGATGTCGGTTGTGGCGGCCTTGGTCGCGTCGGCCTCGACCTCGCGGAAGGCCGTCATCGCGGCGCGCAACTCGCCCAGGGTCATGGTGTCGGCGATGGCCGCACCTTCGCGCCCGTCGCGAATCGCCGATTGGGTGACCGCGAGGATCAACACCAGAACGGCTGGCAAGAGGTCGATGGCGATGGCCCCGGCCCAGGATGGCACAAAGTTGCGCGCGTAAAGAATAACCGCATCCGCCGCCGAAACCGGGGTATAGGTCACCTCGGGCGCGGGCATCATGGCGATGACCGTTTGCGCCGCCCCTTCAAGGGTTTGCGCCCTTTGGCCCAACACTTCCAGCACCGAGGTGATCGTCGCGGCCTGGTCGCCGCGATTGGCCTCGGTTCGGCCATCGAGTTCGGGCAGGACTACCGACGCCGCCAGATCCTGCGCCGCGCGTTCGACAAGGGTCGCCACCGACAGCTGGCGAAGCTGGGTGATCAGACCCTGCAGATTGACCGCGGCCTCCGAAAACTCCACCGATCGCGCCTCGACGGGGCCGGGTTCGACCGTCAGCGCACGCATCCGGCTGAGGATGCCATTGCCTTCCGCGAACGCCTGTTCGACGCGCGGGGTCTGCGCCGCGATCTGGGTTTCCAGCGCGCCGAGTTCGGAGGCCTTCTGCCGCAGCACGCGAAAGACCGCGCCGCGTCCGGCAAGCCCGGACAGGGTGCCTTCGGCTTCCTGTTCGGACAGGTCCACAAAGCTTTGCCGCACGCGCGCGACATCCCGTTCCAGTGACTGCGCCGAGAGTGCGATTTCATGCGCGCGCTCCAGGCTCGACTGGTAGTCCTGCACGGTTTTGGCCAGGTGCTGTTCAACCGCCGCCGATCCCGCCAGCGCCGCGGCATTCAGCCAAGACGACATCGCGACAATGGCAAGCGATCCAAGCCCCATCGCCCCCAGAAGACCGGTGCGGGCACGGGCGGTCCGCACAGCCGGAAACAGCCGAAGCAGATAGGACCAGAACACGAAGATCCCGACCGAGACCGCGACCGAATAGGCGATGGCCGCAAACACCGACATGGCCCCGTTGTCGTCCAGCAACGACGACACGCCGAGATAGGTATAGATGCCCGAGGCAACCGCGAGGACGCCCAGAGCCGCGCCCGAAAAACTTTCGAGCCAGGTAACATGCGCCTCGAGTTCGCGGGCATGTTGAATGCCCCGCTCATCGGGCCCGCCCTGACGGACCGGGGCGGGGTTGGGTTGCTTGGCCATTGGTGGGCGCACTCCGGCTATATTGCGTGCTGGTGATTTATGCTTCGTTAACATGGGTGCAAATCATGTGCCAAAAAAGTGAGGCTTGGCATGTTCATGAATTGTTCGTATTTTGACGGTATGAATGTTCCCGATACGCCCTCCCTGTTGCCCGGCCAGCTTCTGGCGCGCGGTGTGTCGAGACACCTGATCCATGCCCATGGGTTTGCCTGCATCGAGGAGTTCGCTCCGGAACGCGGACGACGCGTGGATGTCATGGGATTGGGGGGACGGGGTGAAATCTGGGTCGTCGAATGCAAATCGTCCCGGGCGGATTTCATGTCCGATGGCAAGTGGCAGGGCTATCTCGACTGGTGCGACAGGTATTTCTGGGCTGTCGATCAGGACTTCCCGACCGACCTTTTGCCGGAAGAGACCGGACTGATCATCGCCGACCCCTATGACGCCGAGATCGTGCGCATGGCACCGGAACATAAGCTTGCGGGCGCGCGACGAAATGCGCTGATTCGCAGATTCGCCAGGCACGCGTCTTTGCGACTGCAGGCGATGCGGGATCCGGATGCGGGTCTCAGCGCCCCTTCCTGGAGTTGACCCTCAGGGCTGCGGCTGCGGCGGCGCGGATCTCCTCGGCGATGTCTTCTGCTTCGTCGGGGGAAAAATCCATCGGGATCTCAAGCCCATCGGCAGCAACGAACAAGCGTACCATGCCCTGGTCGGTTGGACCGATTTGAAGGTTTGCCTCGATGTCGCGTTCGTCGTTGATGCCCATGTCGGCCTTCCCGGTTCAATTTGCATGTCGTGATCGTGCAGCCGGTGTAGCGACCGTGTCGGTGATTTCAAGCCGCGTCGAACCTGAGCGATCCGCAACCCGGTGCCAGATCCGGGCTGACAATCGGGGCTTGCAATGCAGAAGCGTCAGCGGTATTTCCGCCGCCAGTGCCGCCTTAGCTCAGTAGGTTAGAGTGCTAGATTGTGGATCTAGAGGTCCCCCGTTCGAGCCGGGGAGGCGGTACCACCTTCTCATTGATACGACAGGTGCGATCTGAGGTGGCCTTTGCGCCAGCGCGGGTCCGGTTCATGCCAGCAATTGACCGGTGCAAAGGCGCAGAAACCAGTCGGTATGCAAAAGCCAATGTACATATCTGGGCTGAAAATGTGCATTTCATATGGTAGTTGTGCCCAAGTTGCTTTCCAGAAATCCAAACTGACATAGGGGCGGAATTTCAATCAACGGTAGCCGAATTGGAAAGGCCGTTCAGACAGTGAATATTCCGAATTGCCTTTTATTTGCGATGAAGTGGTGGGAAATCGAATGCCGGCTCCATTATCGCAGCACGGGTAGCTCTGCGTGCTGCCAGTAGCGATGAAGAGTTCCCAATATCGGCTCGTTCTGACCGTCATATCGGCCTTTGAGTAGATATCCTGCTACGTTCAACTCATACGCAGCAGATATGTCGCGTTCATTCAGGGATGTTGTCATGATAATCACGACCATGCTTTTCAGGCGTGCGTCGGCGCGAATCGCAGCCAAAAATCCGAGGCCGCTCATTCGCGGCATATTCAGGTCGAGCAAGATCACAAATCTTTTTAGTAGTTTTCCCTCGTCTCCTTTGAGGAACTTAAACGCGTCGACTCCATCGATGAAACGCCTCAGGTTAACAGGTGTACCAGTTCTTGCGAGTGTCCGACGCACCTCTTTCGCATCGAAATCGTCATCTTCGACAAGGATGATATCAAGCGGCGTACACACAACATTCATAACAGTTTCCATTTTTTTTGATTGTGCATCACGCTTGCTCGTGCTGGCCGTTGAGTGGCAAAGTAGGATATCGACTCGTTAAGTAGTTTTTATTCTCCTGACGCCCCGCCATGCTGCCGAATTTTTGAAGCTAGTCAGACGCAACAATCTGCTCTCGCGATGTTCGACGACGCACATATGGTCTATTTTTAGGTCGGTGAGTGTCCTTGTCCAAGAAATGGAGAATCTGAGTTTCTGTGCTCTTGCGATGATTCGGTGTGTTCACTGTTCAACTATGTCGGCTTCGCAAATCTGCAGCAATGGATTCAGTTATGAAACAAAAAATTGAATTGTCTCATAATTGGAAAGTGTCAAAATTTAATGAAATCCATTTACGTATAAGAAAGGTTTCGGAAAATTATTATAATGGAAGGAATGCCCTGATAAAAAGGGGCGTCCTCTGTTATTTATAATGCAGTCACTGGTTTAAGTTCCAAAAATACACCGTAAATCCTGCTATCGACATGCCGTGGATTTTACGATTCCGTCAGAAATTTTTGCATGCTTTTACGAATTCGTAACGCGTGAGTCGCAAGAATAGAGAGCACGTCGTGGAAAGGTCCGATGCGAGTCGTAGCCCATTGCCAGGTAAAACGCAGGTCTGAAGGGGGTGCCTTGTGGTTCCTGCTGAGGGTCTTGTCGGTCACAGTTTTTGCCATAGGTTTGGCTGTCGAAGCCTCTAGCGACGAAGCGGATCGTACTCTTAGGGTTGGGCACAACGAATTTCATCCGTTTGTCTTTACGGACGAAAGTAATCAGCCGGTGGGGTACTCAATCGATCTGATCACATTGCTTTCAAAACGCGCTGGCTACGAGCTTGAATTTGTTCCGTCCACCGGCCTTGGCCATATGCTTGAGTTATTGGAGCGTGGGGAAGTCGATGTTCTTCCCATATTGGCGGAAACGCCTGAGCGAAAGAACCTTGCGCGCTTCACGAAGTCGATAGGTCGGTTCACCAACAATCTGATCGTGTTAAAAGATTCGGAGATCACGGATCATGCAGTCATCTCAGGAAAGCGGATTGGATTCGTCCGATCTTCAGGGGCTGCGCGCACAGCCGCGTCTCTCGATGACGTCGTGCTTATGGGCTTCGACACGCAGTCCGAAATGCTTGTGGCGCTGCTCGCGGGACGCGTTGATGGCGTGGTCGCCGCAACCGAAGCCTTCATGTCTTTGCTAAAGGCAGTCAGAGACGATCATCGGGTCACTATTCTCGAACCGGCCCTGTCCGACCGACCCCGTGGATTTCTAGTTCGGCGTGACTTGCAACAGGTTGTGGCAGATCTTGATCAAGCGATTGCTGAAAATTTTTCGCCAGCAGAGGCCCAAAATCTCCACGAAAAGTGGTTTGGCATTGCGGACTTGGGTCGTCCCAAGCTTGGTGCGCATTGGATTTTGATAGGGTGTGCTGCATTTGGAATAGCAATAACCTCGATATCGGTCAGTATCAGGAATCGCAGGCGGGCGAAGCAACTTGAACAGGAATTAGCCGTTGTCGAGCACATGGCAGATGCGCTAGAGAACCTTGATATCCTCGTGACCATCTATGATGAAGAGATGCGACCAATCTACTGGAATGACCTGTGCAAGCTTTACGCTTCCGAACAAGTCGCATTGCTGCGCGAACGCAGGTCCTTTGTCGAGATATTGGCGCAATCCCGCATCAACGGTGTCTTTCTGCCAAAGTTGACGCGGGACGAGGCCAATAGGCATGCGCGCGAGATTGCCGATCGGGTTCGTGACGGCGAGGTGGTGCGCCGGATCCTCAAGACGCAGGACGGACGAACCTACGACGTCTGTGACGCCCGCGTGGCCCCCTCCATCTATGCATCCGTCCGCAGCGACATTTCCTTGATCGCGGAGCAAGGTGATATCATTGAAGCTCAGAAAGCCGAATTGGAAGAACGCAATACGCAGTTGGAGGGGTTTGTGAACATCGCGGCCCATGATTTGCGGGCGCCGTTACGGCATGCGTCGATGTCGGCGCGATGGCTCAAGGAAGACCTCGCTCATCAATACGGAACTCTGACGGACGACTTGGTGGATACGTTCGATACGATCGAGCAGTCATCGCAGCGAATGACACGCCTGATCGATGACTTGCTGACCTTTGCATTGGTCGGAAAGGCCGCCGGTCGGCCAACTGAGTTCGAACTGGAGCAGGCCGTGGCTCACTCGATCGAGCTCACTGGTCTGCCGGAGACGGCGCAAGTGACACAACTACTCGACGTCGCAGTGATCGAAGTGGATCAGACCGCGTTCGAAGTCGTTCTGCGAAACCTTGTTTCCAATGCCGTCAAACACCACGACAAGGAAGAGGTCCATCTTTTGATCCGCGCATACCGTAAGGAAGGCGTAGTTGTGGTCGAGGTCGAGGATGACGGGCCAGGTATTCCGGAAATGTTCCATGATCGAATTTTCAAAGAGTTCGAAAAGCTGAAACCGAAAGATGTCGTGGAGGGCAGCGGCCTGGGCCTGTCTTTTGTCCAAAAAACAGTCAATGCCTGGGGCGGAACGGTTTCGGTTGCAAATTGCGGTGCGCGGGGCAGCGTCTTCCGGTTCACCATACCCGAGGGGAAAGGACATATGGGGCGGGACACGGGGCGCGCGGCGGCGTAACCTTGCGATCGGGCCAGATCTTGGCGGTCGAAGAAGCGGTGCCACATCGCAGTTGCGGCAGCAGGTTTTTGGCCACGAGAACCCGGATGACGCCAAGCTACATCGGGCGCCCCGATGATTTCGGCGTGAGTGGCGCACAGAAGCGCCGGATTGAAGCACCGGCGTCGGTGCCTTCGGCTCGAAATTGCGCGCTGACCCATAGTGTGGGCTGGCACCAAACTCTGCAGGTGGCGGTCGGTTTCGGTGGCGCGGTGGTCGATGGCCCCTGCGCAAACCAGGCCAGGGCGGATCTATTCGACTGGCGTCAGCGCGATGGCCTGACGCAGTTCTCCGGCCGGAGAGAAGACCAAAATGTCATTCTGGTCAGTGACAACGATAATCAGGTCGCGCGCGGTGGCAACAGATATCGGGCGTGCGCCGGTCGGCATAGCCAATTCGGACGGGAGGGCCAGCGTGGCGGGTTCACGGAAGCGGATGACAAAGAGCGCAATGATCACTAGAAGGCCCGCGATCATCGTCGCCGTCAGCGTTGTGACCAGAAATTTGAGGAACCGGACGTCGCCGCGCGCCGACGCATCAGGTTGAGAAAGATCGTCCATGAGCGTCACCACGCATCGTTTTGAAATCGGGCCAAACCCACCCTCCAGGCTTGATAAGGCCTTGGCGCGGGATGTGCCAGACGACGCGGCACTGTCGCGAACCCGTCTGGTGGCCCTGATCGCGATCGGTGCGGTGCGAATCGATGGCCAGGCAGCGGTGGACCCCAAGGCCAAGGTTGCCGAAGGTGCGCAGGTCGAGATTGAAGTGGCCCATGCACTTGAGGTCGATATCCGGCCCGAGGCGATCCCTCTCGAGATCTTGCACGAAGATGACGATCTGATCGTGATCTCGAAACCGGCGGGCATGGTCGTCCATCCTGCGCCGGGCTCGCCCTCGGGGACGCTCGTGAATGCGCTGTTGCATCATTTCGACGGGGCGCTTTCGGGCATCGGGGGTGAAAAACGACCAGGCATTGTTCACCGGATCGACAAGGATACGAGCGGCCTGCTGGTGGTGGCGAAATCCGACCGTGCGCATCACGGGTTGGCCAACCAATTCGAGGCGCACAGCGTGGAGCGGCGTTATCTGGCGCTGTGCCACGGGGTGCCGGATACCGGGGATCCGCGGTTGCGGGGCATACGCGGTGTGTCCTTTGAGCCTGGCAATGTGATGAAGATCACCACCGGCCTCGCACGGCACAAGACTGACAGGCAACGGCAGGCGGTCTACTTTGACGGGCAGGGACGGCACGCGATTACCCGCGCACGGGTTCTGGAGACGTTCGGCCACCCGGCAGCACTCGCGCTTTTGGAATGCCGGCTCGAAACCGGGCGCACACACCAGATCCGCGTCCACATGGCGCATGCGGGGTTCGGGCTGGTCGGCGATCCGGTCTATGGCGGACGTCGCAGGATCAGCCCCAAGGCTGTCCCGGAGGCGGCGCTTCACGACGTTGCGGCATTCCCGCGCCAGGCGCTGCACGCGGCAACTTTGGGATTCGAGCATCCGGTCAGTGGCGAGCACATGTCGTTCGAGGCGGCGCTGCCCGAGGACATGGACAGCCTTCTGGCGACGCTTCGCGGGGCCTGAAACACATGTGCACATGCGCTTGAGAACGTTGAAATGGGGATCCAACTGCCGGGTTCGGGCGTTTACTCTAGAACAAGAACTGGCAGGCCAGACGCTTGAAACCCCAACAACTTGCTCCCATATGGGATGTTAAGTTAATAAACATTGGAGGGATGGGAATGAGCAATTACGCAAATCTTCCGGCACCGTCTCCGGAAGCGGGACTGAGCAGGTACCTGCAGGAAATTCGCAAGTTCCCGCTGCTGGAACCCGAACAGGAATACATGCTGGCAAAGCGCTGGGTCGAGGATGGCGATACCGAGGCCGCGCATCAGATGGTGACCAGCCATCTGCGGCTGGCTGCCAAGATCGCCATGGGCTATCGCGGCTACGGTCTCCCGCAGGCCGAGGTCATTTCGGAGGCCAACGTGGGCCTGATGCAGGCGGTCAAACGATTCGATCCCGAGAAGGGGTTTCGCCTTGCGACCTACGCGATGTGGTGGATCAGAGCGGCCATTCAGGAGTATATCCTGCGGTCCTGGAGCCTGGTCAAACTGGGTACGACGTCGGCGCAGAAGAAGCTGTTCTTCAATCTTCGCAAGGCCAAGAGCCGGATCGGCGCGTTGGAAGATGGCGATCTGCGGCCCGAGCACGTCAAGCGCATCGCACACGATCTGGGCGTGACCGAGGACGAGGTGATTTCGATGAACCGGCGGATGTCGGGGGGCGATGCATCGCTCAACGCGCAGGTCGGGCAGGAAGACGACGGGTCGATGCAGTGGCAGGACTGGCTCGAGGATGAGGACGCGAACCAGGCCCAGGACTATGAGGCAAAAGACGAGCTGGATATCCGGCGGGCCCTTCTGGCCGAGTCCATGGAAGTCCTGAACGATCGCGAGAAGGATATCCTGACCAAGCGGCGACTGGCCGAAAAGCCGATGACGCTGGAGGATCTCAGCGGCGAATACGACGTCAGCCGCGAGCGTATCCGGCAGATCGAAGTGCGTGCCTTCGAGAAATTGCAAAAGCGGATGACCGAATTGGCAAAGGCGCAGGGGATCATGCCCGCCAACTGAACTGCTTCGGGCAGGGCCCCTGACGGTCGACAGAATGAAAGCCGCCGGAGAGCGTTCCGGCGGCTTTCGCGTGCGTGGTGCATTCAGATGTCGCGCACGATCATGACCGAGACGCCTGCATGTCCGGCGATGGCCCCGCCATTCGACGACCAGAAGTAATCCGCGAGGCTTGGCTTGTGCGAGGCCATGATCACGAGGTCCACGTCAAGCGCGTCGACGGCCTTGAGCAGGGCATGGTCGAGATCGACCGCCGCATCGTGCAACACAAGCGGATGGGACGTCGCGTCGATGCCGTGTTCCGAGGCTTGGCTGGCCGCGAAATCCGCAAGTTTGTCGCGAAATTCTTCGGGGGAATGCGCCACGGATCCGGGGGTCGAGGCTGTTGCCGATACAAATGTGACCTTGGCGCCGTAATGCTTGGCGGCATCCGCGGTTACCGCAAGCGCGCGCGCGAGGCGTTCGATATGGGCCAGATCGACGGGTGCCATGATATGTTTGAACATTCCCGGTCTCCTTTGGTTTGGGAAGGCTGCCCGGGCGGACCCGCGCAGGAAAGGGGTTGATTGCAGACCTTAGCGGCCCGCGCGGGGCGCAACCTTGTCTTAAGTCAAAACGGCAGGGTTGGTGGTCGGGGCGGGCGCCACCTGGTGTGGCACGGGGTGCTTGGTGCCGGGGGCAGCGGCGGGCAAGGTCGCTGCCAAGGCGCGGTAACGCCTGCTGGAACGACAAACGCCCGGGCGTTGCCCGGGCGCGTCGTGGTCTTCAAGAGTGAGTGGCTCAGGCGGCGTTTTGCGACTTGGCCTTGGACGCGTCTGCAGGCTTTGCCTTGGGAGCCTCGGCGGCGTTTTCCGCCTGCGCCTTCGGCTGGGCCTTGGGCGCCTCGGCGGCAGCCTTCGGCTGTGCCTTGGGGGCCTCGGCGGCAGCCTTCGGCTGTGCCTTGGGGGCCTCGGCGGCAGCCTTCGGCTGTGCCTTGGGGGCCTCGGCGGCAGCCTTCGGCTGGGCCTTGGGGGCCTCGGCGGCAGCCTTCGGCTGGGCCTTGGGGGCCTCGGCGGCAGCCTTCGGCTGGGCCTTGGGGGTGTCAGTTGCGACCTTCGGCTTGGCGACGGATGCCTCGGCAGCGGCGGATCTGCGTCCGGCCTTGCGACGCGTGCCGGAATTGGCGTCGATGAAGTTCAGGACCAGCGGGCGGATGTTGTCGCGCCAGCTGCGGCCCGCGAAGATGCCATAGTGCCCGGCACCGTCCTCGAGATGGGAGGCCTTCATGTCGTCGGGCAGGCCGGTCAGCAGATCGAGCGCGGCGATGCACTGGCCGGGGGCCGAGATGTCGTCGTTGGTGCCCTCGACGGTCTTGACCGCGACATTGGTGATCTTGCCGATATCGACGTGTTTGCCCTGAACGGTGAACTCGTTGTTGGCGATCTCGCAGCGCTTGAAGATCCGATCAACGGTCGAGAGGTAGAACTCGGCCGGCATGTCCATCACGGCGAGGTATTCGTCGTAGAACTTGTTGTGCTTGTCGTAGTCGGACGCCTCGCCCCGGGCGACGCGGCGGATCTGTTCGTTGAACGCCTCGATATGGGTTTCGGAGTTCATCGCGATGAAGGAGGACAGCTGCAGCAGGCCGGGGTAGACCCGGCGACCGACACCGGCATACTTGAAGCCGACGCGCTGACACATGCTCTCCTCGAGCTGGCCCATGGTCACCCGAGCGCCGAAGTCGGTAACCTCGGTCGGCGCGGCTTCGGGGTCGATCGGACCGCCGATCAGGGTCAGGGTGCGGGGCTGTGCGTCGGGATCTTCCTCGGCCAGGTAGGCGGTGGCCGCGAGGGTCAGCGGCGCTGGCTGGCAGACCGCGATCACATGGGTGTCGGGGCCCAGTTCGCGCATGAAGTCCACGAGGTAGAGGGTATAATCCTCGACGTCGAATTTACCGGAACTGACGGGAATGTCCCTCGCGTTGTGCCAGTCCGTGACATAGACTTCACAATTGGTGATGAGCGATTTCACCGTCGAGCGAAGGAGCGTTGCGTAATGCCCGGACATCGGCGCGACCAGGAGAATGCGGCGTGGCTGTTTCTTGCGACCGGTCACTTCGAAGTGGACGAGATCGCCGAAGGGTCGGCTGACGACGGTCTTCGGCGTCACGATATGGTCTCGGCCGTCTTCGCAGGTGAAGGTATCGATACGCCAGTCGGGCTTGATGACCATGCGTTCGAAGCTGCGTTCGGTCACTTCGCCCCAAGCCTCGACCCACCGGATTGCGGGGTTTGGAATCATTGCGAGGCCTGGCAGGGATGCAATCGTCCGGGCGGTGGCACCCAACCACTGGTTGGTGTTACGCACGGTCTCCATCATGTCATAGGTGGCCATGTATCGCATTAGTGTGGACTCCTTTCGCCTGGAAACAGAATGTGGGCCGGTAAGGTCCCATCCGCACTTGGGCGATAAATTTCTGCGTAGCAGCAAAAGTAAGGGGGAACTCGGAAAATGACAACAGAGACCTTGGACTCAGATAAGAATGTGGAGAAGTTCACACAGAACCTGTCGCGGGTGGAGGAATTGTCGCAGCGCCTGATCGCGGCGATGACCAAGCGCAAACCGCTGGGTCCGGCACTGCAGGCGCCCGATCACGAGGTGTATGCCAAGGCCGTCCAGGGCTATTGGCAGGCGTGGATGCAGAACCCCGGGCAGGTCATCGAACAGCAGTTTTCCTATTGGTCGGATACGGTGAAGCACCTGACCGCGGCGCAAAAGGCGCTGGCGTCGGGGACGTTCAGGGCACCAGACGATTCGGGACCGTCCGACAAGCGCTTTTCGAACCCGCTGTGGGACACGCATCCCTATTTCAACTTCATCAAGCAGCAGTACCTGATCCATTCCCGCGCGCTCGAGCAGGCGGTCGACGCCATCGACGACATGGACCCGAAGGAGAAGCAGCGCCTGAGGTACTTCGCGACCCAGATCATCGACATGATGGCCCCGACGAACTTCATGTCGACGAACCCGGATGTGCTGGAAAAGGCCATCGAGACCGAGGGGGAGAGCCTGGTCAAGGGGATGGAGAACCTGATCGCGGACCTGGAGGCGAACGACGGCGAGCTGGTTGTGAAGCTTGCCGATGAAGACGCCTTCAAGATCGGCGAGAACATCGCCACGGCAAAGGGCGAGGTGATCTTTCGCAACCGGATGATGGAGATCATCCAGTACCACCCCACGACCGAAAAGGTGAAGCAGACCCCGATCATCCTGTTCCCGCCCTGGATCAACAAGTTCTACATTCTCGATCTGCGCGAGAAGAACAGCTTTATCCGCTGGGTGGTCGATCAGGGCTACACGCTGTTTGTGGTGAGCTGGGTCAATCCGGGCCCGGAATACCGCGATGTCGGCATCGACACCTATATCGAGGAGGGCTACCTGACCGCCATCGATGAGGTAAAGGCGATCACCAAACAGAAGCAGGTCAACTGCATCGGCTACTGTATCGCGGGCACGACCCTGTCGATGACGCTGGCGCTGATGAAGAAGCGCGGCGACAAATCGATCCGGTCTGCCACCTTCTTTACCACGCTGACCGATTTCTCCGATCAGGGCGAGTTCACGCCGTTCCTGCAGGACGATTTCATCAACGGCATCGAGGAAGAAGTCGAGAAGTCCGGCGTGCTGCGGTCCTTCATCATGGCGCGCACGTTTTCCTATCTGCGCTCGAACGATCTGATCTATCGGCCGTTGATCCAGAACTACATGATGGGCCAGACGCCGCCGGCCTTCGATCTTTTGTACTGGAATGGCGACGGTTCGAACCTGCCGGCCCGCATGGCGGTGCAGTATCTGCGCAGGCTCTGTCAGGACAACGCGTTCTGCGACGGGCAGGGGATCGAACTGTTGGGAGAGACGCTGAAGATCGAGGATGTGGACGTGCCGCTTTGCTCGATCGCGTGCGAGACGGACCACATCGCGGCCTGGCCGGACTGCTACCGCGGCGTAAGCATGATGGGGTCCAAGGACCGGACCTTCATCCTGTCGGAATCGGGCCATATCGCGGGCATCGTGAACCCGCCGTCCAAGAACAAGTACGGCCATTATCTGAACGACGATTTCGACGGCACCGCCGAGGATTGGAAGCAGAACGCCGTCCATCACGCGGGGTCGTGGTGGCCGGTCTGGGAGACGTGGCTGGCCGGGCATTCCGGCAAGTTGGTCGCGGCCCGGACGCCCGGGGATGCCAAGCACCCGTCGCTTGGCCCGGCCCCCGGCACCTACGTCATGGTCAAGGCGCGCGAGATCCAATCCTGACCGCAGAGCGACCGCCCCGGCGCGCCCGACTCCGGCGCGCCGGACACCGGGCCTCGCACAGTGTGCACGGGGCGCATCGGGGCAGGCACGGGGCAGTGGACTGGCCGCGTCGCACGGCCCCGAACGGGCGCGTCGGGGTTTTTGAAAAGCCGACCGACAGGACCCCCGACACCGACGATTCGCAGAAAAACAGGCCGGAATGCGGCGTTTCACCGGATCTTCCGCGCGCCTGTGGGCGCGAAGCCGCATCATTTCCTGACGTCGTTTCAAAGCCTTGGCAACTCCTTGCAAAAATTATGCTGCGACGCAGCGATTAGGCTTGAAATGCTGCGGTGCAGCATGCATATTCATCCCATGCTTCAACGACAGCGACGGGGTGGGCCCGCCGCAGACAAGTAAGCGAAAAGGATTAACGAGATGGCTAAGCAACAAGACTTCACCGCGATGATGAAAGACATGATGGGCGCATTCCCGGTCGACACGAAGTCGATGGAAGACGCGTTCAAGACCCAGGCGTCCCTGAACGAGAAGCTCTCGGGTGTTGCACTCGAAGCCGCCGAGAAGTCGTCCGAGCTGTCCGCCAAGTGGACCCGCGACACGCTGGCGAAAATGGGCGATCTGGCCAAAGCCAAAGCCGAGCCTGCCGACTACGCCAAAGCCATCACCGATTTCGCATCGGCCCAGGCTGAAGTGACTTCCGAGCACATGGCCGCTTTCGCCGAGATCGCGAAAAAGGTTCAGATGGACACCGTCGAGCTGATGATGGCCGCTGGCAAGGACATCTCCGAGGACGCATCGGCGACCTTCAAGAAGGCAACCGCGGACATGACCGCGACCGCCAAGAAAGCGACCGCCGCTTCGAAGTAATCGAACGCGACACGTCGACAGGAATTGCGCACCCTCCCTCCTCCCTGAGAGGCGCGCGCAACCTGGGGCGGACCTTCGGGTCCGCCTTTTTTCGTTTCGGCGCCGGTTTCCGACGGGCCCGTGTTGCGAAGTGTGACGACAAGCCTTGCTCATATGCTGGGCTGCAGCGTAGGGTTTGTGCACAGCTGCATTTGCAAATTGGGAGGCCGAGACTTGGCCAAGACTGACAAGCCCCTTCTCATCAAGCGCTACGCGTCCCGCAGGCTCTACAACACCGAGACCAGCGACTACGTTACGCTTGAGGACATCGCCGGGTTCATCCGCGATGGGCGCGAGGTGCAGATCGTCGATCTGAAATCCGGCGACGACCTGACGCGGCAATACCTGCTGCAGATCATCGCCGAGCATGAAAGCCGGGGCGAGTCGGTGCTGCCGGTCAACATCCTGAACGACCTGGTGCGCAGCTACACCAGCAAGGCGACGTCGATGGTGCCGCAGTTCCTGGCCCAAAGCTTCGAGATGTTCCGCGACAGCCAGTCGAAATGGGTCGAGAACATGGGGGCCATGAACCCGATCGCCAAGATGCCCGGGTTCGAGGCGATGCAGGCGCAGCAGGATGCCTTCATGAAGGCGATGACCGGCGGCACCGCCGGGTCGCACGCCGACGACGCGAAAGGCGCCCCCGAGACCAAAGCCGAACTGGAAGCGCTGAAAAAGGACTTCGCCGAGCTGCAGAAGAAGATATCGAAGCTTGGCGGCTGAGGCTCAGGTGCCGTAGGCGCGGGCCGGTCCCATCACGCTTTCGGCGGCACCGACCAGCGCATCGGCCACCGCCGCGCATTGCTCGAGCGAGAGGCGCGCGGGCAGGCGGGTGTCGCAGGCCCGCATCAGCATCGCGCGGGTCCGGGGCAGGTGCGGTCGTTCGGGCAGAAATTCCCAGTTCCAGAAGGCGCGGGCATTGTCGCGGCTGAGGCCAAAGGCCTGCACCTTGACGCCGATCTCCGACGCGGCGGCGACGAAGGCCCGCACGTCGGCATCGGACATTCCGCACAGGTTGAACTGAAGCGAGTCGGGCGCGCGTTGCTCGGGGCCAAGCGGGTGCGGCACATCGAACCACTCGGACCGGCGCAGGATCGCGGCCACGTAGTCGTGGTTGCGCCGCCCGTCGCGCACCCTTCGCGGGATCTCGGCCAGCTGCGGACGGATGATCGCGGCGGACAGGTTCGACAGGCGCAGGTTGTAAAGCGGCAGCTTGTTCTGCCAGCGCGCACAAGCCGCGTCGACGGCGCTGTGCTTTTTCCAGTTCTGCTCATAAGCGCCCGACATGATGATGGCGCGCGCCACCAGATCCGCATCGTCGGTGACCAGCAGCCCGCCTTCGCCGGCATTCACCAGCTTGTAGCTCTGGAAGCTGAAACAGCCCATCGCGCCCAGTGTCCCGATATTGCGCCCGCCCCAGGTGGTGCCAAGGCTGTGCGCCGCATCCTCGATCACCGGCACGTCGTGTCGGGCGGCAATGCGCAGGATCGCGTCCATGTCCGAGGTGTGGCCGCGCATGTGGCTGATGATGACCGCCGAGACGCCGTCGATCCGGGCCTCGAAATCCGCCAGATCGACGCGGAAATCGTCCCCCACTTCGCACAGGACCGGCACGCAATCGGCATGGATCACCGACGACGGCACGGCGGCAAAGGTAAACCCTGGCAGCAGCACGCGGGCGTCGCGCGGCAGATCGAGCGCCTTGAGCGCCAGAAACAGCGCCGCCGAACAGCTTGAGACCGCAAGCGCGTAGCGGCTGCCGAGCAGCGCGGCGAATTCGTCTTCCAGAAGCGTGACGGGATTGTTCTCGGTGGTGTGATAGCGAAACAGGTCACCGGTCGAAAACAGCCGTTCCACCTCGGCGCGGGCGGCCTCGGGGATCGGTTCTGCGTCGTGCATGTCGGGGATGCGCGTCATCGGTCTCTCCTGCCTCTTGTCGCCGAAAGTGTTAATGTCCGTTCGCGGTGCCGCCAAGCACTAATGGCCCGCGACCCGGCGACGCGGGTCAGAGACCCAGCCGGTCGCGCAACGCGTACCAGCTCATCGCAAGCGCCAGAAGCGGTGTCCGCAGCGCGCCCCGTCCCGGAAAGCGCGGCGTCGGCAGGCGCGACATCGCATCGAAGCCATCCGTCTCGCCCATGACCGCGCGCGCCATGAGTTTCCCGGCATGGGTCGCGGTGCCCAGCCCATGGCCGGAATAGCCGGACGCGGACAGGATGCGTCGACCTGTCCGCGCAAGATAGGGCAGGCGCTTGCGGGTGATGGCAAGGGTGCCGCCCCAGGCATAGTCGAGCCGCACATCGCGCAGGCCCGGGAACACCTCGAGCATGGGTTTCGACACCACGGCGCGGATATCGTCGGGAAACCGGTAGCCATAGCTTTCGCCGCCGCCGAACAGCAGCCGCCCGTCATGCGACAGCCGGAAGTAGTTCACCACGAACCGGTCGTCGGCCAGCGCCACGTCGCGGCCCAGCACCTCGGCGCCGCGCGCGCCCAGCGGTTCGGTCGCGACGATGAAATTGTTGATCGGCATGACGCGCCCGGCCACCTGCCCCGACAGCCCGCCAAGATAGCCGTTGCCCGCCAGGATCACGTGCTCCGCCGCGACGCGCCCGGCATCGGTCTGCACGGTGGCGGGGCGACCGTCCTCGACGTGATGAACATGGCTGCCCTCAAAAATCCGCACCCCCGCCGCCTCGCACGCGCGCGCCAGCCCCAGCGCAAACCGCAACGGGTGCAGATGCGCGGCATCGTGGTCCAGAACGCCGCCCCGGTAGGCAGGCGAGGGGCAAAGCGCGTGCCAGGCCTCGGCCGAGAATGTCTCGATATGCGGATAATCGTACCGCGCTGCCATGTGCTCCGCATGCGCTTCAAGCGCCCGCACCCCCGCCACGCTCGACGCGCTTTCGGCGACGCCGGGCTTGAGATGACACGCGATATCGTGCCGCGCGATCAGATCCTTCACCAGTCTCTTGGCGTCCTCCCCGAGATCCCAGTACCGGCGCGCATCCTCGCGCCCGAGCATCTTCTCGAGTCCCACCTGGTCGATGCGCTGTCCCGATCCCAACTGACCTCCATTGCGCCCCGACGCCCCGAAACCCGCGCGATGCGCCTCGAGCAGCACCACATCGCGCCCGGCCTCGGCCAGGTGCAGCGCCGCCGAAAGCCCGGTATAGCCCGCGCCCACGATGCAGACATCGGCCCTGGCGGCACCGCGCAACGGCGCGCTGGCCTCGGGCAGATCGGCGGTCGCGGCATACCAGCTGTCAGGATACCGACCGCGCCTGTCATTGGCGAAAAGCAGATCCAAAGGCGCGTCCTTTCGTTACGACTGGACCGGAAATACTCTCGGGGGGTCTGGGGGGCAGACAGCCCCCCGGCAGCGCCAGATGCTCAGACGTTGAGCAGCAGATGCTCGCGTTCCCACGGGCTGATGACCTGCAGGAACTCCTCGTATTCCGAGCGTTTGACAATCGAATAGACCCGCGCGAATTCGGGCCCGAGCACCTCGTGCAGGGCGGTTGCCGCCTCGAATATCTCGAGCGCCTGACCCAGCACCCGGGGCAGATCGCCATCGCCGTCATAGGCGTCGCCCTTGAACTGCTTGGAGGGCCAGCGTTCCTCCATCATGCCGAGATAACCGCAGGCCAGCGACGCCGCGATGCCGAGGTACGGGTTGCAGTCCATCCCCGCGAGCCGGTTTTCCACCCGGCGCGATTCCGGTCCCGACAACGGGATGCGGATGCCGGTGGTGCGATTGTCCCGGGCCCATTCAAGGTTGATCGGCGCGGCATGGTCGCGGACGTAGCGGCGATAGGAATTGACGTAAGGGGCCATCACCGCGGTGGCGGCGGGCAGGTAGGTCTGCAAACCGCCGATGAAGTGGAAAAAGGCGTCCGTCTCGCCGCGTTGCGGGCCCGAGAAGATGGATTTTCCGGTCTTGATGTCGTTGACCGAGTGGTGGATGTGCATCGCCGATCCGGGCTCGTCCGCGATCGGCTTGGCCATGAAGGTCGCGAAGCAATCGTGCCGCAGCGCCGCCTCGCGGATCAGCCGCTTGAAGTAGAACACCTCGTCGGCCAGCTTCACCGGATCGCCGTGCAGCAGGTTGATCTCAAGCTGCCCGGCGCCGCCTTCCTGGGTGATGCCGTCGATCTCGAAGCCCTGGGCTTCGGCAAAATCGTAGATGTCGTCGATCACGGGTCCGAACTCGTCAACAGCGGTCATCGAATAGGCCTGGCGCGCGGCGGCGGGGCGCCCGGTGCGCCCGATCATCGGCATGATGTCCTGCGCCGGATCGACGTTGCGGGCAACCAGGTAGAACTCCATCTCGGGGGCGACGATGGGCTGCCAGCCCTGCTTGCGATAAAGCTCGACCACCCGCTTGAGCACATTGCGCGGCGCGAAGGGGATCGGCTGGTCCTTGCGGTCGTAGGCGTCGTGGATCACCTGCAGCGTCCAGTCGGCGGTCCAGGGGGCGGCGGTGGCGGTGTTCATGTCCGGCTTGAGGATCATGTCTCGCTCGATGAAGCCCTCTTCCTCGTCGGCCGCCTCGCTCCAGTCGCCGGTGATGGTCTGGAAGAAGATCGAGTCGGGCAGATGGAACACCTTCTGCCGCGCGAATTTCGACGCCGGCACCGCCTTGCCGCGGGCGATGCCCGGAATGTCCGAGATGATGCACTCGACCTCGTCGAGGCGCCGGCCTTCGAGGTAGCTGTGCGCGGCTTCGGGCAGGGTGTCGGTCCAGTCACTCATGGAAGATCTCCTCGCCGCGGAAGAAGCGGGCGAACTGGTCCGCGATCCGGTCGCGATCGAGCGGACGCCCGATGGCATCGCGCGCCGTTGCCAGGTGGCTGTCGGGAACGACGCCCTTGCCGCGCTTGTCGAGCAGCAGGCCAAGGAAGGCGTCGTCGAATTCGGGATGCGGCTGCACCGTATAGGCGCGCTTGCCATAGAGCAGGGCGGCGTTGGTGCAGAAGTCGCTCGAGGCTATGACGCGGGCATCGGCGGGCGGGGTGATGACCTGATCCTGGTGCCAGGCGTGGATCTTCAACGGCCCGTCCGGGAAGGCATAATCGGTCGGACCCACCGACCAGCCCTTGTCGAACTTCTCGACCTGGCCTCCCAGCGCCTGGGCGATGATCTGGTGGCCGAAGCAGACCCCGATCAGCGGGCGTCCGTCGGCATAGATCTGGCGGATCAGCGCCTCGAGCGGCGCGATCCACGGCAGATCGTCATAGACACCGTGCCGCGACCCGGTGATCAGCCAGCCATCGGCGTCGTCGGGGCCGTCCGGAAATTCACCATCGACCACGCGCCAGGTCTGGAAGATAAAGCCCCGGTCGCCCAGCAGCGTCTCGAAGAACGCCGAATACTGGTCCGGGCGGTCAGAGATTTCAGCCGGGACCAGGCCTGTCAGAAGGATGCCGATTTTCATGGATCACCAGATGTGGGTTTCGGTCGTAGGGGCAGTTTCGGTCGCTTGGTTTCGGTGGGTGGTCGGTCGTCACGCGGCGGCAGAGGTCATACCGTATCAAGGTATATCTCGACCTGCTCCTTGGGGGAAAGCTCGGCCATGTAGTGGCGTTCCTGCTTTTTGGTCAGCAGGTAATTGTTGATCAGTTCCGCCGAAAAGATCCGCGGCATGATCGCGCTCTGTTCGAACAGGGTGATGGCATCGGACCAGTTGTCGGGCATGTGTTCCAGGTCGAGCGCATAGGCGTTGCCGCTGATCGGCGGCGGCGGCGCGGCCTTGTCCTCGATGCCGTTGAGCGCGGCCCCGAGGATCGCCGCAACCGAGAGATAGGGATTCACGTCGCCGCCCGACACCCGGTGTTCGATGCGGCGGGCGGCGGGCGCACCCGAAGGCACGCGCAGGGCGGCGGTGCGGTTCTCGTAGGCCCAGCACAGCCCGGTCGGCGCATGCGCCCCCGGCACGAGCCGGTCATAGGAATTGAGATGCGGCGCGTAGATCAGCGCGGAATCCTTCATCGCTGCAAGGCACCCCGCCAGCGCGTGGCGCAGCGTGTCGGTGCCCTGCGAGCCGCCATCGTCGAAAATGTTGTCGCCATTGGCGTCGAGCACCGAGAAATGCGCGTGCATGCCGGAGCCGGGATAATCCTCATAGGGTTTGGCCATGAAGGACGCGGCGAAGCCGTGGCTGCGGGCCAGCCCCTTGACCAGCATCTTGAAGAGCCAGGCATCGTCGGCGGCGCGCAGCGCGTCGTCGCAATGCATCAGGTTGATCTCGAACTGGCCCAGCCCCGCCTCGGAGATGGCGGTGTCGGCGGGAATATCCATCGCCTCGCAGGCGTCGTAGAGGTCGGTGAAGAAGGTGTCGAAGGCATCGAGGGCGCGGATCGACATGGTCTCGGCGGCCTTGCGGCGCTTGCCCGACCGCGGCGACAGCGGCACTTCGAGCGTGCGGCCCGAATCGTCGATCAGGAAGAACTCGAGCTCGACCGCGACGACCGGGGTCAGGCCGTGCGCCGTGTAGCGATCGAGCACCGCGCGCAATGCGTGGCGCGGGTCGCCCTCGTAGGGGCGGCCGTCCTCGCGGAACATCCAGATCGGCAGCAGGGCGGTGGGGGCCTCGAGCCAGGGCATCGGCAGGAAGCCGCGTTCCGTGGGCCGCAGCACACCGTCGCGATCGCCGGTTTCGAGGACCAGCGGGCTGTCGTCGATATCTTCGCCCCAGATGTCGAGATTGAGCACCGAAAGCGGGAAACGGGTGCCGTCCGCGACGATCTTGTCACCGAAGCGCGCAGGCACGCGCTTGCCGCGCGGCTGGCCGTTCAGATCGCAGGCCGCGACGCGGAAGGTGCGGATCTCGGGGTGCTTGCGGAGGTAGTTTTTCATCACGAGCGAAGACATGGTGGACGCCTTTGGGGAATTTGATCAAATCTGGCACGGCTGGGCGAAACAGGCAAGGGGGCCGGATTGCGGCGCGCCGAAGGGGACATGCCGGGGCGCGCGAGCGGGGCTGGTGCGCGGGCGCGGGCGACGGGCCGGGCAAGGGGCGCGCGGCACCGACCGCTGAACCGGTGTTGGCGCCGGGCGATGCAGCGCGCAGGGCGCGGGGCGGACGGGGCAGGGTGGGGCGGGGCCTAGCGGATCAGCGGCATCTTCATCTTCAGCCGCGCCCGCCTGTCGGCGGGCAGGTGGCGGTTGAGGCGGCGGTTGATCCACCCGAACAGCGAGATCACGCCCAGCGTCAACAGGATGAAATAGCCCGCAAGGATCGGGTAGGGCACGAAGGGGTTGAAGGTCTTGTCGGCGAAATAGTTGGCGTAATAGAGCGCATCGCCGCGTTGCTGCCAGGCCGGGAAGCCCGACAGGAAGACCAGCGTTGTGGCGTGAAAGAGGAAGATCGCCTCGTTGGTATAGGCGGGCCAGGCAAGCCGCAGCATGGTGGGCCAGGTGATCCGCCGGAAGCGCGGCCAGCCCGTCAGGCCGTAGGCGTCCGCCGCTTCGAGATCGCCCTTCGGAACGGATTGCAGCGCGCCGTAGAAGATCTCTCCGGAATAGGCGGCGGTGTTGAGAAACAGCACGATCAGCGCGCCGAGCCATGCCGAGGACAGCACGTTGAAGAACGGCGCCACCGGCTTGAGCGCCAGGAACAGGAAATAGGCGAAGAAGAACTGGATGAAGAGCGGCGAGCCGCGGAAGACGAAGATGAACCATTCCGACAGCTTGCGCAGCACAGGGTTGGACGAGGCCTTGCCCAGGGCCACGGCGGTGGCGAGGAAAAAGCCAAAGCTCAGCGCGAAGATACCGAAATAGACGTTCCAGATCATGCCCGAGCCGATCAGCGTGAATTGCTGGCAGAGGGTAAAATCCGAGCGCGGCAGCAGCCGTTCGCCGATGCCGAGCGCGCGCAATCCGTAATCCGATATGGTCTGGAGGCAGCTCATGCGTCGGCCTTCCTCTGGGCTTCGCCCGCCAGCGTCGCCTGGCCGCGCGTCAGCCGGGACATGATCCGGTCGAGCACCACCTCGGAGATGCGGGTGAAGACGAGGTAGAAGACCAGCAGCGCGAGGAAATACCACATCCGCCAATCGCCATGCGGGTAGTCGGTGAAGCGCGGTGTCTTGGCAGAGCCCAGTTCGCGCGCCCAGTAGACGATATCCTCGATGCCGAGCAGGAACAGAAGCGGGGTTGCCTTGATCAGCACCATCCAGAGGTTCGACAGCCCCGGCAGCGCATAGACCCACATCTGCGGCACCAGGATGCGCCAGAAGGTCTGGCGGTGGCTGAGCCCGTAGGCCTCGGCGGTCTCGATCTGGGTGCGCGGCACGGCGCGCATGGCGCCAAAGAGCACGTTGGCGGCAAAGGCGCCGAAGACGATGGCGAAGGTCAGCACCGCAACGAAGAAGCCGTAGACCTCATGCACCCATTGCGGCGCGGTGCCCAAGGGCAGCTTGGCCTCGGCGCAGACGATGAAATCCGCGCCCTGGCGGATCGGCTCGGACCAGTCGGGGCATTTCCACTTGTGGCGCAGCCATTCGAAGCCCTGGTCGAGCGCGATCACGAAGAACAGAAAGAACGCGATGTCGGGCACGCCGCGCACCAGCGCGATATAGCCTTTGCCGAACCAGGCCAGCGGGGCGAAGCGCGACCGCGCCGCCGTTGCCCCGCCAAAGCCGAACAGCAGGGCGGTGGGGGCGGTCACCGCCAGCAGAAGCAACACGGTCCCCACCGAGACGTAGAGCGACAGGTGCTTGCCCGTCGTCAGGTAGCACATCAGCCAGGACAGGCCGGAGAGCTGGCTCGGATCGGCGCATGTCAGCATGGGGTGCCCGGTGAATGCGGTTGGATTGCGTATTTTTCGAAATGGAAAGGCGGAAGGGGCCGCGCGGGCCCCCTCCGCGGGTCATGGATCAGAAGCGCGGGCTGTCTTCGCCGAGCCACTTCACGATCATCTCGTTGAGGGTGCCGTCATCCTTCATCGACTGGATCGCCGCGTCGAAGGCTTCGCGCATCTCGGGGTCGCTTTCGCGGAAGGCCATGCCGATGCCGCCGCCGAGCGGGATGTCGTCGCCGATGAACGTCATGCCGGCATTGGCTTCCACCATCGGAATAAGGAAGTCCTTGTCGGCCATTGCCGCGTCGGCCTCGCCCGCCATGACCGCGGCGATGGTTTCGTCGGGCGTGGGGTATTCCAGCAGGGTGGCGCCGGTTTCGGCCACATGGCTGGCCTGGATCGTGCCGGTCTGGGCCGCGACGATACCGCCTTCGATATCCGCATCCGCCGACATGCCCACATAGGCCGATGGCGAGGGCGGCGTGTAGTTCTGGGTGAAGTCCACGACCTCGTCGCGCTCGGCGGTGATCGACATGCCCGCGATGATCGCGTCGTAGTTGCCGGATACGAGGTTGGGGATGATCGAATCCCAGTCGTTGGTGACCCATTCGCAGGTCATCTCGGCGCGGGCGCAAAGTTCGTCGCCAAGCTCGCGCTCGAAGCCCGCGACCTCGCCCGCGTCGTCGAGGTAGTTGTACGGAGGGTAGGCGCCTTCGGTGCCGAGGCGGACCACGGAGTGGCTTGCCGCGAAGGCCGCGGTGCTGCCGAGGACCAGTGCGGCGGTGCACATGAGCAGAGTTTTCATAGATCGTCTCCCAAAGTTTTTTGCGTGTTTCAGTCGTGCATCGTGGAGCTGAGGAAGCCGCGGAGCCGTTCGGACTTCGGCGCGGTAAACAGCGTTTCGGGCGGGCCTTGTTCTTCGATCAGGCCCTGATGCAGGAACACGACGTGGTTGGACACATCGCGCGCCATCTTCATGTCATGCGTCACGATCAGCATCGTCCGGCCCTCGGTGGCGAGGTCCTTGATCACGCGCACGACCTCTTGTTCCAGTTCGGGATCGAGCGCCGAGGTCGGTTCGTCGAACAGAAGCGCTTCGGGTTCCATGCAGAGCGCGCGTGCGATGGCGGCGCGTTGCTGCTGGCCCCCGGATAGCTGGGCGGGGTAGTTGTCGGCCTTTTCGCCGATGCCGACCTTGTCGAGATACTTGCGGGCGGCGTGCTCTACCTCGGGGCGGTCGCGTCCCAGCACGGTGACCGGCGCTTCCATCACGTTCTGCAGGATGGTCATGTGGGACCACAGGTTGAACTGCTGGAACACCATCGACAGGTTGGTGCGGATGCGCAGCACCTGTTTTGGGTTGCCCGGATGGCGGTGGTGGCCCGTGCCCTTCCAGCTGACCGGTTCGCCCTTGAACAGGATGTCGCCCTGCTGGCTGTCCTCGAGCAGGTTGGCGCAGCGCAGCAGCGTCGACTTGCCGGAGCCCGAAGAGCCGATCAGCGACACCACATCGCCCCGAGAGGCGGCAAGGCTTACACCCTTGATGACCTCGAGCGAGCCATAGGCCTTGTGCAGGTCGCGGATTTCGAGAACGGGGGTCTGATCGGACAAAAGCGGGACTCGTTCCGGATAAGGACAGGTGTTTCTACCCGGAAGATGAGAACATCCTGAGCGCATTTGCAACGCGAAAGCCGCATCGCGCGGTGCAACGGGCCCTGGTGACCCAGGGTCAAGCGATCAACAATCGATCAGTGCGGTGGACGGGCTTCCATGCGGTGACGGGCGCGGGCGCTGTCGTGATCGCTGACGCCGAGCAGATTCGCCACCAGGCGCAGCAGCGAGTCCTCTTCGGGTTCGCGCGTGCCGTCCGCCAGGGCGACCGACCAGAGCGCCTCGACTACGGCGATGCGGTTGTCGAAGCTGACCACGTCCTTGATCGCGCGGGTGAAGCGGACCGTATCGGGGGCTTCGGCCTCGAGCTGTTCGGCGTCGCGGCGCAGGTCCATGGCGGCCTCGGGCGATAGATTGTAGCGGTCGGCGAGGATGCGGTCGATACGGCGCTGTTCGGCGTCGTCGAACACGCCATCGGCCCGGGCTACCCGCACCAGAAGCGCCGACAGCGCCAGCCGCGCGTCGGTATCGGCCAGGGGGGCGGGTGACGGCGCGGTGAGGCGGTTGAGGAAATCCTTGAACATGACGGACAGATAGTCACTCCTGCGCGCAGGTCAAAGCCCCTAAACGGCGCGCCTGCTGCCGGTGGACCGCCCGGGCAGGCCGAAGCGCGCCGACAGCGTTCGCTCAAGGCGGCGCGAATCGGGGTGACGGCGGCGCACCTCTTCGGACATGCACTCGGCCAGCAGCTTGCGCTCGCCCTCGGGGACGTGGCTGGTGACCAGCCGGGCGAGTTCTTCGCCCGAGCGCACGGCACGGGCCAGGTCTTCGCAGGAGGCGCGCATCTCGGCGGCTTCGCGGCGGGTCAGGTCGAAGCGGCGCGCGAGGATGCTGTCCATTTCGGAGGCACCGATCAGGGCATCGGGCAGGTCGCGTTTTGCCGTGTGGATCGCCAGGGCGGCAAGCGCCATGGGAGTATCGGCCGGGTCAAGCCACGCGGCATGCGGGGCGTTGAGCCAGTAGAGGAGACGCTTTGACATCACATGCTCCGCGCGATTGATCCGGCGACGCCCCGATGGCGACCGCGGTCATGTCGCGGGCTGACGCGACTCTCGCTGACCAGAGTGTCCGAGGGGCGCTGCGTTGTCTACGACCCATTTGCAAGGCTGCATTTGCATCAATGCGGCCTGTGTCGGGTCCCGGGTCTGATTTCGGGTCAGGTTTGGATCAGATCGGCGAGCGCGCGGGCGGCGTCGGCCAGGCCCCAGGGCGGATTGACCACGAACAGGCCCGACCCGACCATGCCATGCCCGTCGCGGGCCGGAGCAAACGCCACCTCGGAGCAGAGCGCGTCCGGAAACTGCGCCTTGAGGGTGCGCACCATGGGGGCGTGGCGGGCATCGCGCAGGATCGGATACCAGAGCGCCAGGATACCGACGTTCCACTTCCGGTGCAGCTGCGCCAGGTGGCGGGGGATCGCGGTGTAGTCGGCCTTGACCTCGTAGGACGGGTCGCAGAGCAGCAGGCCCCGGCGCGGATCGGGCGGGGTCAGGCTGTGCGCGAGGTCGAAGCCGTCCTGGTGGTGGGTCAAGGTGCGGGTTTGGGTGACGCGGGCAAGGGCGGCGTATTCGGCGGGGTGCAACTCGGCCAGGTGCAGGCTGTCGGTGTCGCGCAGCAGCGTTTCGGCGATCAGCGGAGAGCCGGGATAGGCATCGGGGCCGTGTCTTGCGCGGATCGCTGTCAGGGCACGGGCCAGGGGATGCGTCTCGGGCAGGGCGATGCGGCCCACACCCGCCGCCGCTTCGCCGGTTTTCAGCGCCTCGGGGCTGCGCAGGTCGTAAAGGCCGCGCCCGGCATGGGTTTCGATATAGCTGAGCGGTTTGTCTTTCCGCATCAAGTAATTGAGCATCACCGCCAAGAGCCCGTGCTTGTGCAGGTCGGCGGCGTTTCCGGCGTGATAGGCGTGTTGGTAGGACAGCATGGGGTCGGGATTAGGCCTTGCGAAGGGGACGCGCAAGGTGGGGGCGGTCCTCGGGCTTGGCCCGAGGATCTCTGTCCGCAGGGTGCACGGGTTGCGGGGAGGTCCTCTGGTCAAGCCCGAGGATGACGTCTCAATGCTTGAACCGCTGGGGGTGTCGGGCCTGCGCCGGGCCGGGGGGCTGGCGCTGCTTTGGTTGTGGTGGGCGCTTTATGGTTGGGGTGTCATTGCTCTGGTCGAGCGGTGCGCTGGCTTTGACGACGCGCCAGACCGGCGGGACCGGTCCGGCGCAGGCCTGGCACCTTCGGTGCTATTCGGGCCAAAATATGTGGACAGCGACTCTTTTTTGGCGGAATCAATCTACATCGAGAGATAGACCGCTCTCAAGCCAAGACTTTGGCTGGTAATCGAAATTTGGGCACGCGATTTGATACTTTGAATCATCGCACCTATAACCATGGAGTTCCTTGGTGTTAAATTCCAAAACTATTCGCGACCTATTAGAAAGGGTAATCCTAATTCCAAAACTATCTGCAGAATCAAAGCCAAAGTGAATGCGATTAAGAATGGAGTTGATTGGAGATATCCTTGATTTCTCAAAGCATGCGCCATGTGAAAGATCAACCAGTTCTAATGGAGCTGAGGTCTCACAGCTCTCCCCAATTCTCAACCCTCCTATTGGAAAGGCAAATAGGCCTCGGAAGGATAGTGCTTCGTTATGCGATAAATGTACGGGAAGATTTGCCGCTGAGATGTTCGTAAGGTCTATACCTGAAGTCTCGAAAAATTCAGGTGTCAACTCTGGGATGAAATCTTGGCGTCTTATAAGAGACCTCGAGAAAGATCCATTAAGAGCAACTGGTTCAATATTTATGATTGAGATAGGGTCGCTGTCTGTGTTTGAATAAATACAGTCTGCTAAATAGTAAAGAAAGCCATCAGCAAGGCCGAAATCAGTATTCAATGGAGCCGCGCATTCAATCTCATAGCGAAATTTTTCCAAGTGGTCTTTGATAAGACTTGCGGTGTGTGGGAGCAAGGCAACTAGAATAGCAATAAAAGCAAGCGGCTCTCTAGAAACGGCCTTTTTAAGTGAAAGAAGCATAGAAAACTAGACCAACCTCGAAACATCCTTAGCCGCCCGCACAAAATCCTTGAACAGCGGATGCGGATCGAAGGGCTTCGATTTCAGCTCGGGGTGGAATTGCACGCCGATGAACCACGGATGGTCGGACCATTCGACGATTTCGGGCAGTTTGCCGTCGGGCGACATGCCGGAAAAGCACAGGCCCGCTTCCTCAAGCTGCTTGCGATAGGTGACGTCGACCTCGTAGCGGTGGCGGTGGCGTTCGTCGATGGTGGTGGCGCCGTAGATGCCCGCGACGCGGCTGCCCTCTTTCAGCACCGCGTCATAGGCCCCGAGCCGCATGGTGCCGCCCTTGTCGTCGGCGACGCTGCGATTGACCTTCTCGTTGCCCTGCACCCATTCCTTGAGGTGATAGACCACCGGTTCAAAACGCTTCTTGCCGGCCTCGTGGTCGAACTCCTCGGACCCGGCGGTGGCCACGCCCGCGACGTTGCGCGCGGCCTCGATCACCGCCATCTGCATGCCGAGGCAGATACCGAGATAGGGCACCTTGTGTTCGCGGGCGTATTGCGCGGCCTTGATCTTGCCCTCGGTGCCACGTTCGCCGAAACCGCCGGGCACGAGGATGGCGTGGAAGCCTTCAAGGTGCGGGGCGGGATCCTCGCGGTCGAAGATCTCGGCATCGACCCATTCGACATTGACCTTCACGCGGTTCCACAGCCCGCCATGGGTCAGCGCCTCGGCGATGGATTTGTAGGCATCTTCAAGCTGGGTGTACTTGCCCACGATGGCGACGTTCACCTCGCCCTCGGGGTTGGCGATGCGGTCGGCGACGTCTTCCCACACGGTCAGGTTGGGCTTGGGCGCGGGGGTGATCTGGAACGCGTCGAGCACGGCCTGGTCCAGCCCCTCGCGGTGATAGGCCAGCGGTGCCAGGTAGATCGACTTGAGGTCCTGCGCGGCGATCACCGCATCCGGGCGCACGTTGCAGAACAGCGCCAGCTTTTCGCGCTCTTTCTGCGGGATCGGCCCTTCGGAGCGGCAAACCAGGATGTCGGGGGCCAGCCCGATGGAGCGCAGTTCCTTGACCGAGTGCTGCGTCGGCTTGGTCTTCAGTTCGCCGCTGGCCTTGAGATAGGGCAGCAGCGTCAGGTGCATGAAGACGCATTGGCCGCGCGGCTTGTCCTGCGAAAACTGGCGGATCGCCTCGAAGAAGGGCAGGCCCTCGATGTCGCCGACGGTGCCGCCGATTTCGCAAAGCATGAAGTCGACCTCATCCTCGCCGATCGAGATGAAATCCTTGATCTCGTTGGTGACGTGGGGAATGACCTGGATCGTCTTGCCAAGGTAGTCGCCGCGGCGCTCTTTCTCGAGCACGTTGGTGTAGATCCGCCCGGACGAGATGGAATCGGTCTTGCGCGCGGGCACCCCGGTAAAGCGTTCGTAATGACCAAGATCGAGGTCGGTTTCGGCCCCGTCATCGGTGACGAAAACCTCGCCATGTTCGAACGGGCTCATCGTGCCGGGATCGACGTTGAGATAGGGGTCGAGCTTGCGCAGCCGGACGGAAAAGCCGCGCGCCTGCAACAATGCGCCAAGTGCCGCCGAGGCCAGCCCCTTGCCCAGGGAAGACACAACGCCGCCAGTGATGAAGATGAAGCGTGCCATATGCCGCGAACCCCGTGATTTGCCTCAATTTTATCGAGCGATGGGGGGCATGATCTGCCCCACCCACGGCCCGCTCGGACCGCAGCATCACGGGATTTGGATCGTAAGGGATTCGCACGCCCGAGGCAAGCCGAACGCAAGATGCTGTTGCGCCGGTGAGCGTATCCGCAAAGGGTGGTGGGGCGCGAGGGCCCGGCTTCGGTCTGTCGGTTGGCCGTCGGTCGGACTGCCGGCTGGTTTGGCGGCTGGCTCAGTCGGCCTGGGGAATGAGCGGACCGTCACCGTCGGCACCCGAGGGCGGCGGCAGCAGGCCGTCGGTTTCCAGGGCGGGCACGCCGGTGCCGGCATCGTCGGTCGCTGTCGACGGCACGCCGAGGCGGTCCAGCACAGAGCCTGTGGCCGAGTTTTGCGCGGCGAAGATCGTCAGCGTGAGCGAGGTCGCGATGAAGGCCGCGGCCAGCGCCCAGGTCACCTTGCCAAGCGCCGTTCCCGCCGACCGCGCGGACATTGCCCCGCCGCCGCCACCAGAGCCCATGCCGAGCCCGCCGCCCTCGGAGCGCTGCAGCAGCACGACGCCGATGAGCGCGAGCGCGAGAAGTAGGTGCACGATGAGAATGACGTTCTGCATGATTGTCCGCTTTGGCCTGGGCTGCGATCGCATGCGAGATAGGGGATTTGCGCGCCGCCCGCAACCCGGCTCTCTTGTGTTGTGCGGCGTTCTGGCATCTCGTCCTGCGTGACCGGCGCAAGGGGCCGGTGCCACAGCCGCGAAGGAGCCTGCCATGACCGAAGAGCGCACCCATCTGCCTGCCGCCGAAATCGCCGCGATGGCGGGGCTGGCGAAGACTCATTTCCTCAATGATCGTGCGCGGCGGGTGAACAAGTCGCTGGGGGATCTCTGCGGCCTGACCGGGATCGGCGTGCATATGGTCGAAGTGGCACCGGGCGATCTTACCACCGAATATCACAGGCATTATCACGAGGACGAATGCGTCTACGTGCTGGCGGGAACCGGAACGGCGCGGATCGGGGCGGACCGGCACGCCATCGCGCCGGGGGATTTCATCGGCTATGCCAAGGGCGGCGCGGCCCATGACATCGAGAATACCGGCACCGACACGCTGCGTCTGCTGGTGATCGGCCAGCGGCTGGACCACGACGTCGGCGACTACCCCGAGAAGGGCAAGCGCATCTTTCGGAATGCCGGTCTGCCATGGGCGGTGGCGGATCTGGACGATCTGGACTTTCCGCAGGCGGGCGCAAAACGCTGACCGGCGGGCGGTCATCGCCCCGTGCGGGGCTTTTCCCGGTTTCCCCTTGCCGCAACGCCCGGTAAGAGGGCACCGTTTGGAACATCGTGACGAGGGGTCGAAATGGCAAACGTGGTCGTCGTGGGTGCCCAGTGGGGCGATGAGGGCAAGGGCAAGATCGTGGACTGGCTGTCCGAGCGCGCCGATGTGATCGCGCGCTTCCAGGGTGGGCACAATGCGGGCCACACGCTGGTGATCGACGGCAAGGTCTACAAGCTGCACGCGCTGCCGTCAGGCGTTGTGCGGGGCGGCAAGCTGTCGGTGATCGGCAACGGCGTCGTGCTGGACCCCTGGCACCTGATGCAGGAGATCGCGACCGTGCGCGACCAGGGCGTCGAGATTACGCCCGAGACGCTGATGATCGCCGAGAATACCCCGCTGATCCTGCCCATTCACGGCGAGCTGGACCGCGCCCGGGAAGAGGCCGCCAATCCCGGTGCCAAGATCGGCACCACCGGGCGCGGCATCGGCCCCGCCTACGAGGACAAGGTCGGTCGCAGGTCTGTCCGGGTGGCCGATCTGGGCGACCGCGCGACGCTGGAGGCGCGGGTGGACCGGGCGCTGACGCATCACAACGCGCTGCGCAAGGGTCTGGGCATCGCCGAGGTCGACCGGCAGGCGCTGATCGACCAGCTTGCCGCCATCGCGGGCGACATCCTGCCCTTCGCCGCGCCGGTCTGGAAAGTGCTCAACGACAAGCGCAAGGCCGGAAAACGCATCCTGTTCGAAGGCGCGCAGGGCGCGCTGCTGGACATCGATTTCGGCACCTATCCCTTTGTCACCTCGTCCAACGTGATCGCGGGGCAGGCGGCGACCGGTGTGGGGCTTGGCCCGTCGGCCATCGATTACGTGCTGGGCATCGTGAAGGCCTATACCACCCGGGTGGGTGAGGGGCCGTTTCCGACCGAGCTTACGGACGATGACGGCAACCGTCTGGGCGAACGTGGCCACGAGTTCGGCACCACCACCGGACGCAAGCGGCGCTGCGGCTGGTTCGATGCCTGCCTCGTCAAGCAGACCTGCGCCACCTCGGGCGTCAACGGCATCGCGCTGACCAAGCTCGACGTGCTGGACGGGTTCGAGACGTTGCGCATCTGCACCGGCTACGATCTGGACGGCAAGCGGTTGGACTACTTGCCGACGGCGGCGGACCAACAGGCGCGCTGCACCCCGGTCTACGAGGAGATGCCGGGCTGGTCGGCCTCGACCGAGGGCGCGCGCAGCTGGGCCGACCTGCCCGCCGAGGCGATCAAGTATGTGCGCCGGGTCGAGGAATTGATCGAATGCCCGGTTGCCCTACTCTCAACCTCACCGGAACGCGAAGACACGATCCTCGTGACCGATCCGTTTTCCGACTGAGGCCAGATTCCGCTGGAGGAGAGAGACCCTGACGCACAAGACCAAGAAACGCCTCGCGCTGCTGATCCTGCTGGTCGGATTGCCGGTCTACGGTGTGATCGCGGTGTCGATCATGACCTGGCTCGATCGGCCGCCGATCCTGGTCGAGCTGCTGATCTACGCGGTGCTGGGCATCCTCTGGGCGCTGCCGTTCAAGTGGGTGTTTCTTGGCGTCGGGCAGCATGATCCGGGTGACGACAGCGCCGGACAGTGATGTCCGCCGCGCGCCGCCTCACCGCCGTGGCGCACAAGGCGGGCCCGGGCCTTTCCTGAAATAGCCTCAATTTTGCATATTTCCTGCCGCTTGCCTTTTGCATGCTGCGCGCAGGGAGCAGTGGAATGTTCAGAAACGGCCAGTTTAGCAGCGGAACGGCGAGATACGATGCGCGATGCGCGGGCCCGACGCAGGGATCCGCCAATTCACCGCTGATGGCTGCGCCAACCGCAGGGCGTGGGCGCCTTGCGGCGGAGGATGCGGCGCGTGTTGCAAAGCGCTTTGCAAAATTTGTGGTGCGGGGATGAGACATGCCTGATGGAAGTTCGATAAACGCAGATACGGCGTCGGTCTTTGCGATCGGCGATCATGCTTTCAGCGTCAGCGTCGTCGAGACCTACCCGGCGTTTCGGGCGATGAAGTTCGACTGGCAGGCGCTTGAGGCCGCGGACCCCCATTGCACGGTGTTTCTCAGCTGGACGTGGCTGAACCGGGTGTTTCGCGACAACCCCGAGGAATGGCGCGTTCTGGTGGTGCGGGACGCAGCACAGGGCGACGCGCCGGTCTGCATTCTGCCGCTGCGGATCAAGACAAGCTGGGTGGCGCGCCGGGGCGAATTCCGCACGGCGGTCGAACCCGCGGGGCGGTTGATCCGGTCGGAATATGTCGGCTGGCTTTGTCATCCGGACTACGACCCCGACGCGATCCGGATCACCGGGGCCGCGCTGAAGGAAATGCCGTGGATCAGCTTCGAGATGCGCTACGAGGCCACGGAGACGCGGCTACGGCACTTCGCCGAGGCCTTCGCCGGGGACAGTGGCTTCAAGGTCGACTTTCCCGAATACCGGATCAACAAGGGGGTGGTCGACAACCTGGCCTGTCCGCGCGTGACCCTGCCCGAGAGTTTCGAGACCTACCTGTCGGCGCTGCCGTCGCGCAACACCCGCCAAAAGCTGCGGCGGCTTTGGCGGCGGCATTTCAAGAACGGCGCCTGGCGCGTCACCTTTTCGGATGCGGACACGTTCCAGCGCGACCTCGACATCCTGATCGATCACTGGACGCAGAAATGGGCACCGGTGAAAGGGGCGGCGCAGGCCACGCGCGTGGCCGCGAATTATCGCGCGATCCTGGCCAATGCGTTCAAGACCGATTGCCTTTGCCTGTCGGTGCTCTGGGACGGTGAACGCCCGCTGGCAGCGCTGGGGCATGTGCTGGATCAGGACATGGACCGGGTGCATTTCTTGGTCGCGGGTCGGGACGAAACCGTGCCGGACGCCTCGGTCGGCATGTTGCTGCACGCCGCCTCGATCCAGTGGGCGATCGAACATGGCTTTCAATGCTACGATTTTTGCCATGGCGACGAGGAGTACAAGTTCCGGTTCGGCGCCGAGGTCACTCAGGTCGGGTATCTGACCATTCAGCGGCGCGGGCGCGGCCAAACGGGGTATTTCGATCCGCTCTGCCTCAGGCCCGCGCTGCGTCAGGTCGCCCGGTTTGCCCGCAAGGGGCGCGTCGACGAGGCGGAAGCCGGTGCCACCTGCCTTGCGACGCTGCCGATCTGACGCAAAGCGACGTGGCGGTCCGGGGCGATGCACAGGGCGGCGCGATCAGGCGACGTTCTCGAGCCGCGCTTCGGGGGTGACGCCAAGCGCGAAGCAGACATCGCGGGTCAGTTCGGGGCGGTTCAACGTGTAGAAATGCAGCTTGTCGACACCCCCGTCGATCAGGTTCGAGCAAAGCTCGCTGCACAGGGCCGTGGCCAGCAGGTCCTCGCGCCCGTCGCGGGTCGCGGTCTCGAACGCCTCGATGACCCAGGCGGGGATCTTGGTGCCGCAGGCCTCGGCAAAGCGGCGCGCGCCCTTCCAGTTCTCGATCGGGAAGATGCCCGGCACGATGGGCTTGTCGATACCCGCCTTGGCGCAGGCGTCGCGGAAGCGGAAGAAGGTGTCCGCCTCGAAGAAGAACTGGGTCAGCGCCTCGTCCGCACCGGCATCGAACTTGCGCTTGAGGTATTCGACATCCGCCGTGTCGGTCGGGGCCTCGGGGTGGGTGTCGGGATAGGCGCCGACGCGAATGGTGAAATCGCCGGTTTCCTTCAGTGCCGCGATCAACTCGCAACTGTTACGAAAGCCGCCTTCGGTCGGGGTGAAGGTTTTTTCGCCCTTGGGCGGGTCGCCGCGCAGGGCGACGATGTCGGTGACGCCGACTTCGGCGAAGCCGCGCGCGATATCGAGCGTCTCTTCGCGGGTGGCGTTGACGCAGGTCAGATGCGCCGCGGTGCGCAGGCCCGAGTGTTTGTGGATCGTGGCGACCGCTTCGCGCGTCAGTTCGCGCGTGGTGCCGCCCGCACCGTAAGTCACGGACACGAAACGCGGATCGAGGGGAGCAAGGGTTTGCACCGTGTCCCAGAGACGGAAAGACGCCTCCAGTGTTTGCGGCGGGAAAAACTCGAACGAGACGTCAGGGCGGCGGGTCATCTTTGCGATTCCTTCATTTCTTGAGGATGCTTGTCGCATGCCAGCGTTTGTGAAACAAACTCATAAAACTAAAGATTAACATGAGCTGGACCGCGAATGCACATCGAATTCCGTCATCTTCGAACCATCAAGGCGATCCACGATGCCGGCGGCGTGGCGCGCGCGGCGGAGCATCTGAATATCACCCAAAGCGCGCTGTCGCACCAGATCAAGGGGCTTGAGGATCAGGCCGGGGTCGAGTTGTTCGTGCGCCGTTCGAAGCCGATGAAGCTGTCGCCTGCGGGCTTGCGGCTGTTGCGGCTGGCCGAACAGGTGTTGCCGCAGATCGAGGCGCTGGCGGCGGAGTTCGACGGTCTGCGCAAGGGGGTGACCGGGCGGATGCACATCGCCATCGAGTGTCACGCCTGTTTCGAATGGCTGTTTCCGGTGCTCGAGGGGTTCCGGAAATCCTGGCCGGATGTGGATGTGGACATCCGCCCGGGCCTTGCCTTCGACGCGCTGCCGGCGTTGCTGAAGGAAGAGGTCGATCTGGTGGTGTCGTCGGACCCCGAGGAGTTGGCGGGCGTGACCTTCACGGAACTTTTCGATTACAACCCGGTCTTCGTCGCCGCGGCGTCACACCCGCTGGCGCAGAAGCCCTTTGTCACAGCCGAGGATTTTCGCGGGCAGACGCTGATCACCTATCCGGTCGAGCGGTCGCGTCTGGACATCTTTTCGCAACTCCTGACGCCCGCCAAAGTCGAACCCGCGGCGATCCGGCAGGTGGAGTTGACGGCGGTGATCCTGCTCCTGGTCGCGTCGAACCGGGGCGTGGCGGTGTTGCCCGATTGGGTCGTGCGCGAGGTCAAGTACAACTCCGACTACGTGACGCGGCCCCTGACCGAGACGGGCATCACCCGCAGGCTTTACGCCGCGACGCGCAGTGTCGATCAGGAAAAGCAATACGTGCGGGACCTGATCGCGCTGGCCCGCGTTGAGGCCAAGAGGCTGCAGGCGGCATAGCGCGACCTGCGGCACCGCGCGAGAGATGAGAGGAGAGCCCGCGATGAAGATCTATGGCATCAAGACCTGTGACACTTGCCGAAAGGCGCGCAAGGCGCTGCCCGATGCGCAATTTGTCGATGTGCGCGAAGACGGCCTGCCGGGAGAGGTTCTGAACGCGGCGCTCGACACGTTCGGCGACCGCCTTCTGAACACACGCTCGGCCACATGGCGGGACCTGTCCGAAGAGGACCGCAAGAAAGCGCCGGTCTGGCTGATCGGGACCTATCCGACGCTGATGAAACGTCCGCTGATCGCGACGGGCGATGCGCTGTATCTGGGTTTTGACGATCAGACCCGCGCGGCGCTGGGCGTCTGATCACCGGGTCGGAACAGCCGTGCCGCCGGCGCGCGTGCGCTGCGCGAGGACGCGGTCGACCGACAGGGCACCGGCCCCCTTGACCGCGATCACCAGAAGCGTGACGCACCAGAACGCGCGCTGATCGAGGATCACGCCGTCAGGGACGCGGTCGAACCAGGCGCCGAGGGTCTGGGGGTCGGCAATGCCGCCGTGACCGAAGAGGTCGGTCAGGCTCTGGACGATGATGAAGCCGATCATGCCAAGCGCGGCGGGGCGGGCCAGAAGGCCGATGACCAGCAGGGCGGGCAGCAAGAACTCGGCGTAGGTGCCCGCCATCACGACGATCCAGTGGAACAGCCCCAACTGGCTGACGTCGTATC
Source organism: Roseivivax sp. CAU 1753 (assembly GCF_054482575.1). Classification (NCBI taxonomy): domain Bacteria; kingdom Pseudomonadati; phylum Pseudomonadota; class Alphaproteobacteria; order Rhodobacterales; family Roseobacteraceae; genus Roseivivax; species Roseivivax sp. CAU 1753. Next base: position 74,031 of record NZ_JBTLRF010000004.1, read on the forward strand.
CGACCGCTTCGAAGGCCTTGGGAAAGATCTGGGCATAGGCCCCGGTCGAGAGCGAGAAGGGCCCGCCATCGAGCTTGGTCAGCGCCGATTTCCAGAAGTACAAAAGGAGGGTCGCGGCGAAGACGAACCGCGCCAGAAGCGGCAGCCATCGATCATCCCGGTCGGCGGGGGCAAGGAGAAGCGAGCGGAGCATGGGCGTTGTCCTTATGGCGGAGGGGCGGCAAGACCGTTTTGCGCGAAGAGCAGCGTCAGAGTGGCGGAGAGGTCGAAATCGGGGTCCGCGGCCTCGATTGCCCGGGCGAGGGGATGCCCCGCCTGCAGCGCACAAAGGAAGGCATGCGCCCCGGGGCCGAGGGCGTGCGGTTCCGGGTCGAACCCGGCGCGCAGGATGACGACGTCTTGCGGCCCGCCTGTGGGTTTTTCGGTGGTTTGGCGGGTGGCGAAGCGCCAGATCTGCAGGATCGGCCAGGGCGACGACAAAAGCTGCACCGAGGGCGCGAGCATCAGCCGGGTCGCCATGAGGCAGGTTGCGTCGAGTTGGGCGAGCGCGTCGCGGGGCAGGGGGGTGTGATCCGCGGCGTGGTAGGACCGGCGCATGGCAAGATCGATCCGGGCCACGTCCGCGAGGTAGGGCAGGTGCGCCAGCGGCGCGCTGGCGGCGAGGAAGTCCGGAAAGCCCGCCCCGTATTGCGACAGGACAGGGGTGCGGGGCAGGTCGGCGCGGATATAGCTGCCCGCGACCCTGGCCATGTTTTCCGGACCGATGAGCGAGGTGATGGCGGGAAACGCGGTTTCGATGGCATCGGTCAGGGCGACAGCGACGTTGTTGCGGTAGACTGCGAAACGGCGGCCTGCGGGACGCCCCGCGCCGTCGATCAGACCCGGCGGGATCGGGGCGCGGGCATCGAGCAGGGATGCGTGGAAGGCGGCCTCGACGCTCATGCTGTGGCAACCTGACGGGACAGCACCTCTTCGGCCCTGCGGGCCTCATCGGCGAGGACCGGCCAGTCGGGCACGTCGGTATCCCATTCGATGAGCACCGGTTTCGGCCCGCTGCGGGCCAGGACATCGGCCAGCAGCGCCCAGACCGGATCGGCCACTTCGCGGCCATGGCTGTCGATCAGCAGCGGCGCGCCATGGTCGTCCGCGTCGGTGTCGTGACCGCCCACATGGATCTCGCCCACCGCGTCGAGCGGAAAGGCGGCGATGTAGTCACGGGCCGGAAAATCGAGATTGGTGGCGGAGACGAACACGTTGTTGACATCGAGCAGCAGGCCGCAGGCGGTGCGGTCGACGAGCGCCGCGAGGAAGTCGGGCTCGGACAGGGTCGAGGCCTCGAAGGCAAGATAGGAGGACGGGTTTTCGAGCAGCATCTGGCAGCCGAGCGTCTGTTGCACCGTGTCGATATGCCGGGCGACGCGGGCCAGGGTCGCCGGGGTATAGGGCAGGGGCAGCAGGTCGTTGAGATAGCGGGATGTGTGCGTAGACCAGGCGAGATGTTCGGAAAACCGGGCCGGGCGGATGCGGTCGACCAGGCGTTTCAGGCGCGACAGGTGAGCGCGGTCGAGCGGGCCCTCGCCGCCGATGGAGAGCCCGACACCATGCACCGACAGGGCAAAGCGCTGCGCCAGTTCCGCCAGCTGCGCCAGGGGGCGGCCACCGTCGCCCATGTAGTTCTCGGCGTGGATCTCGAGCCAGCGGACCGGGCCGGGATCGTCGCAAAGCGCCGCGAAATGTTGCGGCTTGTAGCCGATGCCGGGGGCCGCCGGGAGCGTCTTGAAGCCGTGGTTGAACATGGGGCGGGGCCTTGTGTCTTGGCGGGTTGGAGAAGCGGGCGGGGAAGAACGCGTGCCCCGCGCCGCGCTTGCATCAGCTGGTGGGCAGGTCGCGGTCGAGCGCTTCCAAAGCGCCCATGCGGGCGGTGCCGTCGGCCATTTCGGGCAACGCGATCTCGGTGCAGGTGCCGGCATCGACGAGGGTCCAGGCATTGCCCTGGTAGTCGACTTTCGAAGTGCCGGCGCAGGTCGTGCCGGGGCCCGCCGCGCAGTCGTTTTCACCTGCGAGCGAAACGCCGAAGCATTTTTCCTTGGCCTGCGCGTTGACGCCGGTGGCTGCGAAACTTGCGGCGACGGCACCGATGATGGCGGCGGTCTTGAGCGTGGTGGACATAAGGTCATACCCCTTGTTTTTGGACAAACGCCCGGCGGATTGCGTCAACCGGGTCGCCAACAGTCTTGTCTGCGACGTCCTGTCGCGCCATTCACAGGGCCGTGCATCACGGGCGTCTTATCGCGCGTCGCACGCGGGGGCGGGGCGCGTCGGCGTGCAATCCCTTGGTATCAGGCGAGTTTGTAATGTCGGCGCGCGGCGGGTCGGCGCAGGATTGTTACAGCCTGCAAGGGTCCTGCGCTGGAATGTTGCAAGCGCGTCGGACCAGAAAGACGCGCGCCGGAGCAGGGCTCACGGCGCGCGTCATGATTGTTACAGCCGGTGGTGGCGGTCAGAGATCGGGCGGCGTCGCCTCGCGTGCAAGCGCCGGCACGACCGCGTCCAGCGGCTCTACCGAGGTCTGTTTTTCCCCCAGGCGGCGCAGGGTCACGCTGCGCTGCTCGACCTCGCGGTGTCCGACGGCGAGGATCACGGGCACCTTGCCGACGGAGTGTTCGCGGACCTTGTAGTTGATCTTTTCGTTGCGCACGTCGGCCTCTGCGCGCACGCCCGCCTTTTGCAGGGCGGCCACGACCTCGTGCACGTAGTCATCCGCCTCGGACACGATGGCGGCGACGACGACCTGACGCGGGGCGAGCCAGAACGGCAGTTTTCCGGCGTGTTCCTCGATCAGGATGCCGATGAACCGCTCGAACGAGCCCAGCACCGCGCGGTGCAGCATGACGGGGCGGTGTTTGCCGCCGTCCGAGCCGATATAGGTCGCGTCCAGCCGTTCGGGCAGAACGAAATCGACCTGCAGCGTGCCGCATTGCCAGTCGCGCCCGATGGCGTCGGTCAGCACAAACTCAAGCTTCGGCCCGTAGAACGCACCTTCGCCGGGGTTCAGCGAAAAGTCACAACCCGCGGCAGTCGTGGCGGATTTGAGGGCGGTTTCGGACTTGTCCCAGACCGCGTCGGATCCGGCACGGGTGTCGGGGCGGTCGGAGAACTTGACCTTGAAATCCTTGAATCCGAGATCGCGGTAGATGGCGCTGAGAAAGTCGATAAATCGTCTTGTTTCATCTTCGATCTGATCCTCCCTGCAGAAGATATGCGCATCGTCCTGGGTGAAGCCACGCACCCGCATGATGCCATGCAGGGCACCGGACGGCTCATATCGGTTGCATGAACCGAATTCGGCCATGCGCAATGGAAGATCGCGGTAAGACTTTAACCCTTGGTTAAATATCTGGACGTGACAGGGACAATTCATCGGTTTCAGCGCATTTACCGACTTTTCGCGGGCATGTTCCTCGTCGACCTCGACGATGAACATGTGCTCCTGGTACTTTTCCCAGTGGCCCGATGCCTCCCAGAGGCGGCGGTCGACCACCTGCGGCGTGTTGACCTCGACATAACCGCCTGCGCGCTGTTGGCGGCGCATGTAGTCTTGCAGCTGGGTGTAGATCGACCAGCCGTTCGGGTGCCAGAAGATCTGGCCGGGGGCCTCTTCCTGCATGTGGAAAAGGTCCATCTCGCGGCCGAGTTTGCGGTGGTCACGCTTGGCCGCCTCTTCCAGCATGTGCAGGTGTTTCTTGAGGTCGTCCTTGTTCTTGAAGCCGACACCGTAGATGCGCTGAAGCATGGCGCGGTCGCTGTCGCCGCGCCAGTAGGCCCCGGCAACGGACATCAGCTTGAACGCATCGGCGGGCACCTGACCGGTATTTTGCAGGTGCGGGCCACGGCAGAGGTCCTGCCAGTCGCCGTGCCAGTACATGCGCAGGGGTTCATCGCCCGGGATCGCGTCGATCAGTTCGACCTTGTAGGGTTCGCCCGACTGCTCGTAATGCGCGACGGCCTTGTCGCGGGGCCAGATCTCGGTGCGGACCGGATCGCGGGCGGCGATGATCGTCTTCATGCGCTTTTCGATCTCGCCCAGATCCTCGGGGGTGAAGGGTTCGGCACGGTCGAAATCGTAGTACCAGCCGTTCTCGATGACGGGGCCGATGGTGACCTGCACATCGGGCCAGATCTCTTGCACGGCGCGGGCCATGATATGCGCCAGGTCGTGACGGATCAGTTCAAGCGCCGGGGCGTCGTCCTGCAGGGTGTTGATGGCGATGGCGGAGTCGGCCTCGATGGGCCATTGCAGGTCCCAGTGCGCGCCGTTCACGGTTGCCGAGATCGCCTTTTTCGACAGCGATTTCGAGATCGACGCGGCCACGTCGGCAGGCGTTACGCCAGCCGCGTAGTCGCGCGCGTTGCCATCGGGGAAAGTCAGGGATATCTGGGCCATCGGCCAGCACTCCTCGTCGGTTTGGCGCCCACGGAACGCCCGGTTGCGGGTTTATGTCGTATTGCGACTGAATGGCGCGCGAGGGAACCCGCTGTCAAGCGGGGGGTTCGGGTCTGTGGCAACAAAGCACGGCAAGGCAAGGCATCCCGATGGTCGATCAGACAAACCCGCGCGTGAAAGACGTCTATGGCAAGCTGACCGATGATGATGGCGAAGCCTCTGCCCGCGAAGCGCGGAACGGGTTGCGGCACATGCTGTCGCTGTCGATGACCAAGGTCGCGGACGGTCTGATTTCGCCCAAGCTGGTGTTGGCCTGGATCCTGCAGGCGATCGGTGCACCGGCGGTTCTGGTGGGATTGCTGGTGCCGATCCGGGAGGCCGGATCGCTTTTGCCGCAGGTGCTGCTGGCGGGCACGGTCGAACAGATGGCGCATCGCAAGTGGGTCTGGGTGGCCGGATCGCTGGGTCAGGGGGGGGCCGCGGCGGGAATCGCGGTATCCGCCCTGATGCTTGAAGGCTGGCGCGGCGGGATCGCGATCTGCGGGTTTCTGGCGATCCTTGCGGTGTCGCGGGCGGCCTGTTCGGTGAGCTACAAGGATATCCTCGGCAAGACCATCGAGGTGTCCCGGCGCGGGGCCGTCAGCGGCGTTGCCGGATCGGTGTCGTCGGCGGGGGTGCTGATCTTTGCGCTGCTGCTGCTGTCCGGCCTGTTGCAGGAGGTCACGCCGCTGGCCATCGCGGTCGGCGTGGCGGCGGTGCTGTGGTTGCTGGCGGCGCTGGTCTTTTCGCGGCTCGAGGAAGAGGCGTCGGAGCCTGCTGAACGTGAAGGTCTGAACCTCGCGCCACTGAAACGGGACGCGCAGTTCCGCCGGTTCATCGCCGCACGCGGCCTGCTGACCGCCACGGCGCTGGCTCCGCCGTACCTGATCCTGCTCGGCGAGGGCGGCGGTGCCCTGCAGAAGCTGGGGGCCTTGCTGCTGGCCTCGGCGGCGGCGGCGTTTCTGTCGTCCTACGTCTGGGGCCGGTTGTCGGACAGGTCGTCGCGCAAGGTGCTGGCTCTGTCCGGCTTTGGCGGCGGGGCTGCGATGGCGGTCGCGGTGCTGGCATCGCTTGCCGGTCTGACCGAAGCGATCTGGGTCACGCCGGTGATCCTGTTCGGGTTGCAGATCGCCTATGAAGGCGTCCGCTCGGGTCGCTCGACCTATCTGGTGGACATGGCGCCGGAAGATCAGCGCGCCTCATACGCGGCGCTGGCCAACACGACGATCGGCGTGCTGTTGCTGCTGGTCGGCGCGCTGGGCGGCGGGTTGGCCGCGCTGGGCCCGGAGGTGGCGCTGGGCGTCTTCGCGGTCCTGTCGGCGATGGGGGCCGTGGTGGCGCTGGGCCTGAACGAGGTGGAAGAGCGGGGCTGAAACGCCCCGCCCTGTCGGGTTGTCCGCGGATGACCGCGGGCAATCAGGCCAGCAGCACCGTGACGGCGATGGCCAGGATCGCGATCCAGCCACCGACAAAGATCAGCGGTCGGACCGGGAGGACCGGAAAGCCGCCGATCATCCAGACCGCATGAACCACGCGCAGGGCCGCGAATTCCCAGCACGCGGTCACCGTCAGCGTGTTCGTCACACCTGCAAGATGCGCGACGATCACCACCAACCCGAATGGCAAAGCCTGTTCCAGAAGGTTGAGGTGCGCACGGAAGGCCCGGTGCACCCATGGCGCGAGGCTGCCGGGGTCGTGCGGTCGGCTGTCGGCGGGCAGCGGCGCATGGGTGACGTTCACGCCGATGATATAAGGCACCCAGAGCGACGCCGCGAGGACCGCCACGAGGGTCAGGACCGTCAGTTCGGGGGTCATGACGCGCGCTCTGGCGCAAAGCGGTGCCCCTTGCCGGTTTCGACATAGGTCTTGAGGCCAGAGAACAGGCGCGCCCAACCGTCGGCGATGCCCGTCTGGCTGGCCGGGATGTCGAAGTGCTCGACGGTCAGCTTCATGCCCGAGCTTTGCGGCTCGAGCAGGTAGATGCACCGCGAGGGCGTGTCGTCGCCGCCCCAGCTTGGCGCGAATTCCAGCTCGATCCGGGTCTTGGGGTCGATCGAAAGGACGCGGTTGGTCAGCAGCGGGTCGCCATTGGGGAAGCGACAGACCACCGTATCGCCGGGGGCGGTGTAGTCGCCCGTCACATCGGAACAGGCAAAGTGATATTCGGCGATCGACGCCCCCCTGGTCAGCGCGTCCCAAAGCGCATCATGGGTGCAGTCGATGAATGTGGACATGACAAAATCGGGTTTCTCGGCCATGGCTCGGCTCTCCAGTCTGGTCTTGAGGGATGACAGGCCGCGCGCCTGATCGGTCAGGAAGGGATGGACCCAGCGATCCACCATCTCCTGCAGCGGCAGCACGTTGAGGTAGTGGTCCTTGAACCGCCCGCGCCTGCGCGTGACGATCAGGTGGGCGTCTTCCAGAACCTTGAGGTGTTTCATCACGCCGAACCGGCTTTGATCGAGCTGCTCTTCCAGTTCGGTCAGCGTCTGTCCGTCCTTGAGCCGGAGCGCGTCCAGCAACTTGCGGCGGGCAGGGTCGTTGAGGGCTTTGAAAATGGCGTCCATGGGATGTTTATACGTGATTCTATAGTCACGTGACAATAGGGTAACGTATTTTGGCTGCCGGATGGATGCAGGCGGGATGCGCAGGACTGGCGGATCGGGCCAGCCGAGGGCATGTTGGTGGGGCAGAGCAACGCGAGGCGCGACATGAGTGACATTCAGCGGACGGCTGGCCCCGGGGGCCGCGATCTGGCCTATGCCAAGTCCGAAGGGCAGGGTCCGTGCATCGTCTTTCTGTCCGGTTACATGTCGGACATGGCGGGCACCAAGGCGGTGCATCTTGAAGCCTGGGCAAAGGCCGCGGGCCGCGCCTTTCTGCGGCTCGACTATTCCGGGCACGGCGTGTCGGGCGGCGACTTCGTGGCCGGCGCCATCGGCGATTGGGCGGCGGACGCAGAGGTCGTGATCCGGCACGCGGCACCGGGACCGGTGCTGCTGGTGGGCTCGTCCATGGGCGGCTGGATCGGGTCGATCCTGACGCGCCGCCTGCCGGAGGTCGTCGGTTTCGTCGGGATCGCCGCCGCGCCCGACTTCACCGAGGACGGCTTCTGGGCCGGGTTTTCAGAAGCTGATCGGCAGCGGCTGATGGAGGAGGGGCGGATCGCCATGCCGTCGGATTACGACGCGCCCTATATCGTCACCCGCCGGCTGATCGAGGACGGTCGTCAGCACCTGGTTCTGCGCGCGCCCCTGCCGATGCCCTATCCGGTACGGCTGTTGCAGGGCTCCGAGGATGCGTCGGTCACGCGCGAGACTGCGCTGCGCCTGTTCGATCATATCGACAGCCCCGACATGCAACTGACCTTCGTGAAGGGCGCGGATCACCGGTTCTCGGACGCCGCTTGCCTGGCGCTGATCGAAGACGCGGTGGACAGCGTGCTGTGCGGGTCGCGGCGATGAGCTGGGTCGGCTATGTCGCAGCGGCGGTCGGTCTGACCTTTGCGGTCGCGCTCTGGCTGGCACCGAAGGAACCTGTCCGCGTCGATGCGGTCTTCGACGAGGCCCGGCTGGCCGATGGGGTCGACGGCTATCTGCGCGCGACGGAGGCGCAGGTCGACGGCATCCGCCCCGGCACCGAGAAGCGCGTCGTCTGGGCCGGAGCGTCCGAGACGCGCACCGACTGGGCAGTGGTCTACCTGCACGGCTTTTCCGCCAGCGCCGAGGAGATCCGGCCGGTGCCGGACCGTGTCGCCGAAGCGCTTGGCGCGAACCTGTATTTCGCGCGGCTGCCCGGGCATGGCCAGGACGGCGATGCGCTGGCCGGGGCCAGCCTGCCGGACTGGATGGCGGATGTGGCCGAGGCGCTGGCCATCGGGCGGGCCATCGGCGACCGGGTGCTGATCATCGCGACCTCGACCGGCGCGTCGCTGGCGACGATTGCCGCGCATGATCCCCGGATGTCCGGGGGTGTTGCCGGGATCGCGATGGTTTCGCCCAATTTCCGGGTCAGGAACCGCGCGGCCACCATCCTGACATGGCCCGGCGTGCGGCTATGGGGGCCGTTGGTGGCAGGGCGGGAACGCGGCTTCGAGCCGGTCAGTGAGGCGCATCGCGCCCATTGGACAACGCGCTATCCGACCGTGGCGCTTTTGCCGATGGCCGAAAGCGTCAGGATCGCGCGCGGCTTGCCGCACGGGGATGTCGATGTGCCCGCGCTGATGGTCTTCTCGGATCGCGACCAGGTGGTCGATGCGGGCGTGACCCGCGACGTGGCCGCCGCATGGGGTGGCCCGGTCGAGATCATGCAGGTGGACGCCGAGCGGACCGAACCGCAGGCCCATGTCATCGCGGGGGATCTGCTGTCGCCCGAGATGACGGACCCGGTCGCGTCGCGGATCGTGGACTGGGCGCGGAAATTGCCCTGAACGTGTATTAATGCTCATTTAACCAATACCTTGCTAGACCGGGAGACACGAGGGACCAGGTCAGGGGACAGGGCGTTGAAAGACTGGATCGACAAGGGCGTGGATTTCGCCGACACGCTGCGGGACGTGATCGCGGCGGTCTGGGGGCGGGCCGACTTCGGGGCGCGGTTCGACGCGCACCTGCACGCCGACGCCATCCTGCGCGGACCGGACCACCTGTTGCAGGGGCGGCTGGCGATTGCCACCGCGGCCTTGCAGCCGATGGCCGCCTTCCCCGAGCGCAAGCTTTACATCGAGGATGCCGGCTGGACGGCGATTGCGGGCGGCACGCGGGCCGGGGCGGCGCGCATGTTCTGCGAGGGCGTGCATTCCGGTGCCGGTCTTTACGGCCCGCCCACCGGACGGATCGCCGCCTACCGGGTGCTGATGGACGTGGCCGCCAAGGGCGATTGCATCGGAGAGATCTGGCGGCTGCGCGACACCGCCGCGATCTTCGCCGATCTGGGCCTCGATGCGGAACGCTGGGCAGCCGATCGTCTGCAATGGGGCGATCGCGATAGCGCGCCGTTCAGGCCCGCCATCGACGAGCCCGGAGCCTACACCGCGCCGGGCAACGGCAGCGACTGGGGGCGCGCCTGGGCGGATCTGCTGGTGCGTGCGATGGACGGCGGATTCGATCTGTTCGACGACCAGACCGATCCCGCCGCCGAGATCGAGTTGCCGGGCCGCATCACCCGGCGGGGCGGTGCCGGGGCGCGGCATTTCTGGCTGGGTCTGCGTGCGGCGTTTCCGTCGGCGCGCTTCACGGTGCATCATCGGTTCGGGCTCGAGTCGCCGCTTCTGCCGCCGCGCGCGTTCCTGCGCTGGTCGCTCGAGGGGCGGCATGACGGGCCGGGGCTGTTCGGCGCGCCCACCGGCGCGGAGGTGCACGTGATGGGCATGAGCCAGGCCGAATTCGGCCCCGGGGGGCTGCGCCGCGAATGGACCCTGATCGACCCGAGCGCGATCTGGATGCAGATCAAGGCGCAGACCGGATGACAGCAGCGTGATGGAACGGGCACGGATGCGGCGCATTTGTCCGTGACTCTATACCCGAACGCAGGAGCATCCATGCCACGCATTACCCCCGGACACCCCCTTCCCGACATCACCCTTTCAACCCTGTCTGGCCAGAGCGCCAAGCTCGGTGCGCCGCAGGGCGGGCACGATTGGCAGATGGTCGTGGTCTATCGCGGTCTGCATTGCCCGATCTGCAAAAGCTACCTCAAGGAATTGCAGGACCTCGCGCCGCGCTTTGCCGAACTGGGCGTCGATCTGCTGGCGGTGTCCGCCGACCCGGAAGAAAAGGCCCGCGTTTTCGCCTCCGAAACCGGGGTCAACCTGCCGATCGGCTACGATCTGAGCGTCGAGGACATGCAGGCCCTGGGTCTGTTCGTGTCGCAGCCGCGCAGCCCGCAGGAAACCGACCGCCCCTTTGCCGAGCCCGCACTGATCGTCGTGAACGCGGAAGGCAATGTGCAGATCGTCGATCTGTCGAACGCGCCTTTCGCGCGGCCCGATCTGCAGAAACTGATGAAAGGCATCGGATTTATCCGCGAGAAGGACTATCCGATCCGTGGCACACTGAAAGCGGCATGACCTGCCGTTGCAACCAGCCCCGCTGACCTGACCGGCGGGCTGAACGATTGACCATGCGGCCCGGGCATCTGCAACGATGTCCGGGCCGCGTTGTCTGCAACTTGCGGTCGCACGGGTCGCGCGGACACCGGAACAGGGCGTCAAGCGCGTCATCCCAAGCCCTTCGAGAACATATTTGCGACGCCCGCCATCATGCGCCGCGCCGCCGCTTGTTTTTCTGGCGTTGCGCGCCTGAATTGGCTAGGCTCGCGCCAGACCCGGAAAACCGGGCGTTCGAGGCAGATATTCAGGCGGTTTTTCCATGACCGAAATGGTTTACGGCACAGTCCGGGTGCGCGACAGCGAACCTGTGCTGCCGAAATGGTGGCGGACAATCGACAAATGGTCGCTGTCCTGCATCCTCATTCTTTTCGCAATCGGCATCCTGCTGGGCCTCGCGGCCTCGCCGCCGCTGGCCGAGCGGAACGGGTTCGATCCGTTCCATTACGTGCAGCGGCAGGCGGTGTTCGGCGGGCTGGCGTTGATCGCGCTTGTCGCGACCTCGCTGATGTCGCCGCTTCTGGTGCGCAGGCTGGCGGTGCTTGGCTTTCTGGCGGCCTTCGTGGCGCTGGCCTTCCTGCCGGTCTTCGGCACCGATTTCGGCAAGGGGGCGGTGCGCTGGTACAGCCTTGGCTTCGCCTCGGTGCAGCCGTCGGAATTCCTCAAGCCCACGTTCATCATCGTGGCCGCCTGGATGATGGCCGCCGCGCTCGAGATCGGCGGACCGCCGGGGCGTCTGTGGTCGTTCTTTCTGGTCATGGCCATCGTGCTGATGCTGGCGATGCAGCCCGATTTCGGCCAGGCCTGCCTTGTCCTGTTCGGCTGGGGCGTGATGTATTTCGTCGCCGGTGCGCCGATGTTCCTGCTGCTGGGAATGGCCGGCCTCGTGGTGATGGGCGGCATGTTCGCCTACAACAACTCCGAGCATTTTGCCCGTCGCATCGACGGTTTTCTCAATCCCGACATCGATCCGACGACGCAGATCGGTTACGCCACCAATGCCATCCAGGAGGGCGGGTTCTTCGGCGTCGGCGTCGGTGAGGGCCAGGTGAAATGGTCGCTGCCCGATGCCCATACCGACTTCATCATCGCCGTTGCCGCCGAGGAATACGGCCTCGTGCTTGTCCTGTTCATCATCTGCCTCTATGCGGGTGTCGTCGTCCGGTCGCTGCTGCGGCTGATGAAGGAACGCGACCCGTTTATCCGGCTCGCGGGGACCGGTCTGGCCTGCATGTTCGGCGTGCAGGCGATGATCAACATGGGGGTCGCGGTGCGGCTGCTGCCTGCCAAGGGGATGACGCTGCCCTTCGTGAGCTATGGCGGATCCTCGCTTATCGCGATGGGAATCTCGGTCGGCATGCTTCTTGCCTTTACACGCACGCGCCCGCAAGGAGAGATCGGTGATATCCTGCGCGGTCGGCTGCGCTGACCAGTCCGGCGCGCAAGGCAGAGGAGCAAGGCGATATGGGACAGGACGGACGTCCGCTTCTCGTCATGGCGGCGGGCGGCACCGGCGGGCACATGTTTCCGGCGCAGGCGCTTGCCGAAGTGATGCTGCGCCGCGGCTGGCGCGTCAAACTGTCCACGGACGCGCGCGGCGCACGCTACACCGGCGGCTTTCCCCATTCGGTCGAGATCGAAGAGGTCACGAGCGCGACCTTTGCCCGCGGCAATATCCTGGCAAAAGCGCTGGTGCCGTTCCGGGTGACCGGCGGCGTGATCGGCATGGCCAACCGGATGCGGCGCGATCGCCCCGACGTCGTCGTGGGATTTGGCGGTTATCCGTCGATCCCGGCGCTGGCCGCGGCCACGCTGTTGCGGTTGCCACGCATGATCCACGAACAGAACGGCGTGCTGGGCCGGGTCAACGCGATGTTTGCCAAGCGCGTCGATGCGGTGGCCTGCGGCACCTGGCCCACGGTGCTGCCCGAGGGTGTCGAGGCCGTGCATACCGGCAACCCGGTGCGGCTGTCGGTGCATGAGCGGCAGGGCGCGGCCTACATTTCGCCCGGCGATTATCCGATGTCGCTGCTGGTGATCGGTGGATCGCAGGGCGCGCGCATCCTGTCGGACGTGGTGCCGCCCGCGATCGCGGCCCTGCCGATGGAAACCCTGCGCCACCTTCGCGTCAGCCATCAGGCCCGTGCCGAGGATGGCCCGCGGGTGTCGGCGTTCTACGCCGAACAGGGCATCGACGCCGATGTGCAGCCCTTTTTCCACGATATTCCCGCCCGGATGAGCGAGGCACAGCTGGTGATCTCGCGCGCGGGCGCGTCTTCGGTGGCGGACCTGGCGGTGATCGGCCGCCCGTCGATCCTGGTGCCTTACGCCGCCGCCACAAGCGATCACCAGACCGCCAATGCCCGCGCCCTGACCGATGCCGGGGCAGCCATCCGCATTCCGGAATCGAAACTGACCATCGACGCCATGACCGATGCGATCCAGAGCGTGCTGCAGAACCCGGCGGGTGCATTGCAGATGTCGCAGGCCGCGCTGAGCGTGGCCAGACCCGACGCCGCGCTGCACCTGGCCGCCATGGTCGAAGCCCTGAAAGACAAGGAAACCGCCCGATGAATGCTGCCGCCGCCACCAAGTTGCCCACCGATGTCGGGCCGATCCATTTTGTCGGCATCGGCGGCATCGGCATGTCGGGCATTGCGGAGGTTCTGCTGAACCTGGGCTACAGCGTGCAGGGATCGGACCTGAAGGCGTCGAAGATCACCGAACGTCTGGAGAGCCTTGGCGCGCGCATCTACGTGGGCCAGAACGCCAAGAACCTCGCCGATGCCGAAGTGGTGGTGATCTCCTCGGCGATCAAGCCCGGCAATGTGGAACTGGATGCCGCGCGGCTCAAGGGGCTGCCGATCGTGCGCCGGGCCGAGATGCTGGCCGAACTGATGCGCCTGAAATCCAACATCGCCGTCGCCGGCACCCATGGCAAGACCACCACCACGACGCTGGTGGCGGAACTTCTGGTCGCAGGCGGCATCGACCCCACGGTGATCAACGGCGGCATCATCCACGCCTACGGGTCGAACGCGCGGATGGGGCAGGGGGAATGGATGGTGGTCGAGGCCGACGAAAGCGACGGCACCTTCAACCGGCTGCCCGCCACCATCGCCATCGTGACCAATATCGACCCCGAACACATGGAGCATTGGGGCGACTTCGAGCGATTGAAGAAGGGCTTCATGGATTTCGTCTCGAACATCCCGTTCTACGGGCTGGCCGTGTGCTGCACCGACCACGAAGAGGTGCAGCGGCTGGTGGGCCGCCTGACCGACAGGCGGGTGGTGACCTACGGGTTCAACTCCCAGGCCGATGTGCGCGCCATCAACCTGCGCTACGAGGCCGGGGTGGCGAAGTTCGACATCGCCCTGCAGGCCGAGGGCCAGGTGATCGAGGGATGCAGCCTGCCGATGCCGGGCGATCACAACGTCTCGAACGCGCTGTCGGCGGTGGCGGTGGCGCGGCATCTGGGCATGAAGACCGGAGAGATCCGTGACGCGCTGGCGAAATTCGGCGGCGTTAACCGCAGGTTTACCCGGGTGGGCGAAGTTGGCGGGGTCACGGTGATCGACGACTACGGTCACCACCCGGTGGAGATTCAGGCCGTGCTCAAGGCCGCGCGCCATGCGACCCGCGGACGGGTCATCGCGGTGCATCAGCCGCATCGCTATTCGCGGCTGGCGAACCTGTTCGAGGATTTCTGCGCCTGCTTCAACGAAGCCGACGTGGTGGCCATTGCCGACGTCTTCGCGGCGGGCGAGGACCCGGTTCCCGGTGCAAGCCGGGACGATCTGGTGGCGGGGCTGGTCCGGCACGGCCATCGCAACGCCCAAGCGATCAGCAACGAGGACGACCTCGAGGCGCTGGTCCGGGCGGAGGCAGGACCGGGCGACATGGTGGTTTGCCTGGGCGCGGGCACGATCTCGGCCTGGGCGAACAACCTGCCGAAACGGCTGGAGGGCTGAACGATGGCGCCTGCATTGCTGGCGGGATGTTTCTGGGTGATCGCGGCAACGATCGTCGCGTGCCTGCCGACGCGGCGGCAATATCTGCTCGGGGCGATCCTGATGATCGCGGCACCGGTGCTGCTGGTCTGGATCGGGCTGAGCATCGGTGCGATATGGGCGATCGCGGGGCTGGCGGCGTTTCTGTCGATGTTCCGCAATCCGGTGCGCTATATCTGGGGCCGTATGCGCGGGCAGGTGCCGGACGTGCCCGAATGAGCCTGTCATTGATACTGGCGCTGGTATGGGCGCTGACCGCCAATGTGCTGGCGATGATCCCGTCGCGCGACAATCACTGGACCCGGGCCTACGTGCTGATCGCGGTTGGCATTCCGCTGCTGGGATTTGTGACCTATCAGAACGGGCCGTGGGTCGGCCTGCTGGTCTTTGCCGCCGGCGCGAGCGTCCTGCGCTGGCCGATGCGTTATCTTGGGCGCTGGCTGCGGCGGCAGTTCCGCGCCGGCACATGAGGCGCGGGGCGGCGATGTCGGTTTTCCTGCGTATTTGGAAAATGGAAAGGCCGGCCGGGGGGGCTTGCGGTTCGAGCTGTGGCGCGGGACAAGACGCGGCATGACGCAGATGCCGCAAACCCGGGGCCGCCTGAGCCAGGCGCGTCCGCTTGCCGAACTGACCTGGCTGCGCGTCGGCGGGGCGGCGGACTGGTTCTTCCAGCCTGCGGACCTGGACGACCTTGCCGGTTTCCTGCGCGACCTGCCCGCGGATATGGCGGTGTTTCCGATGGGGGTCGGGTCGAACCTGATCGTGCGCGACGGCGGGCTGCGCGCCGTGGTGATCCGGCTCGGGCGGGGCTTCAACGGCATCGCGGTCGAGGGGACGCGGGTGCGCGCCGGGGCCGCGGCGCTCGATGCGCATGTGGCCAGGAAGGCGGCGGAGGCGGGTGTGGATCTGACGTTTCTGCGCACGATCCCGGGGGCCGTGGGCGGCGCGGTGTGCATGAACGCGGGCTGCTACGGCACCTATGTGGCGGATGTGTTCGTCGAGGCGACGGCGGTGACACGCGCGGGAGAGGTGGTGACGCTGACGGCGCGGGACCTCGGGTTTCGCTATCGCCAGACGGATCTGCCCGAGGGAATGGTGATCGTCGAGGCGGTTTTCGAGGGGGCGACCGGCGATCCCGAGGCGCTAGCCGCGTGCATGCGGGACCAATTGGCCAAGCGCGACGCGACACAGCCCACGAAGGACCGCACCGCGGGGTCGACCTTCCGCAACCCGGCGGGGCATTCCTCGACCGGGCGGGCCGATGACGTGCATGACCTCAAGGCCTGGAAGGTGATCGACCAGGCGGGCATGCGCGGTGCCCGGCGGGGTGGCGCGCAGATGAGCGAGAAACACCCGAACTTTCTGGTCAATACCGGCAACGCGACGGCGGCGGACCTGGAGGGTCTGGGCGAAGACGTTCGAAAAAAGGTTTTCCAAACCAGTGGAATAGAGCTAGAGTGGGAAATCATGCGCATCGGTGAACCGGCGCGCGTGGAAGAGGGCGAAAAGCCCCACGAACAGGATCGCGGCCCCAGGCAGGTGTGACGCGATACAACAAGGGGCAAAGCCCCGCACAGAGGCAGTTTTGGGGATGTCGAGCAGGGCACACCCCAAGGTGACGGTAATAATGGGCGGACCTTCTGCGGAGCGGGAGGTGTCGCTGAGTTCCGGCAAGGAATGCGCCGCCGCTTTGAGGGCAGAAGGTTTTGACGTGATCGAGGTCGATGCGGGCCCCGATCTTGTCACGCGTCTGACAGAGACTTCCCCGGATGTGGTCTTCAATGCGCTTCACGGCAGGTGGGGCGAGGATGGCTGCGTGCAGGGACTGCTGGAATGGCTGCGGCTGCCCTACACGCATTCGGGTGTGCTGTCCTCGGCGCTGGCGATGGACAAGGAACGCACCAAGCAGGTCTACCGCGATGTCGGGCTGCCGGTGGTCGAGAGCCGCCTGGCCCCGAAGGCCGAGGTGATGGCGGCGCATGTGATGACGCCGCCCTACGTGGTCAAGCCCTACAATGAAGGATCGTCCGTCGGGGTCTACTTGGTCGAGGCCGAGGACGCAGCGCCGCCCCGCCTGTCGGATGACATGCCCGAGATCGTCATGGTCGAGGCGTTTGCGCCGGGCCGCGAATTGACAACGACCGTGGTGGGCGATCGCGCCCTGTCGGTCACCGACATCATCACCGACGGCTGGTACGACTACGACGCCAAGTACAAGCCCGGCGGATCGCGCCACGTGGTGCCTGCCGAGGTGCCCGGCGACGTGTTCGACGCCTGCCTCGAATATGCGGTCCGGGCGCATGACGCGCTTGGTTGCCGCGGCGTCACGCGCACCGATTTCCGCTGGGATTCGGAGCGCGGCCTTGACGGGCTGGTGCTGCTTGAGACCAACACCCAGCCGGGCATGACGCCCACGTCGCTGTCGCCGGAACAGGCGCAGGCGGTCGGCATGACCTTCGGGCAGCTTTGCCGGTGGATGGTGGAGGATGCCTCATGTCAGAGATGACACGCTTCGATCCGGCCCCCTCGCGGTTGAAATACCGCGTCGAGCGGATGATGTTGACACCGCTGTACCGGCTGCTTCTGCGCGTCGGCCTGCCGTTCGCGCTGGCCTTCGGGGCGGCAAGCTGGTGGCTGTCGATCGACGGAAACCGCGAGATGATCGCGCTGGCCTGGGCGGATGCGCGCGCCGCCATCGAGGAACGGCCCGAATTCATGGTCAAGCTCATGGCCATCGACGGTGCCGACGCGGAGATTTCCGAGAGCATTCGCGCCGTCGTGCCCGTCGATTTCCCGGTGTCGTCCTTTGATCTGGACCTCGATGCGATGCGGCAGACCATCGTCGGGCTCGATGCGGTGAAAAGCGCCAGCATCTTCGTGCGACAGGGCGGCATCCTGCAGATCAACGTTCGCAAGCGCGAGCCGGTGGTGCTTTGGCGGACCGAGGCGGGTCTTGAGCTGCTTGACCGCGAGGGCGTCATGACCGGCACCGTGGCGGCGCGCGCAACACATCCGACATTGCCGGTGATTGCCGGTTCCGGGGCCGATCAGCACGTCAACGAAGCGTTGCGCCTGATGGCTGCCGCGGGGCCGCTGCATCACCGTGTGCGCGGACTCGAACGCATGGGCGAGCGGCGCTGGGACATTGTTCTGGACCGGCGCCAGCGCATTCTGTTGCCCGAAACCGGTCCGGTACGCGCGCTGGAGCGCGCCATCGCGATGGATCAGGCGGTCGACCTGCTGGAACGCGACATCGTCGCGGTCGATCTGAGATTGAGAGAGCGGCCCACGCTCCGAATGACACAAACCGCGCTGGAGGACCTCTGGCGCATCCGGCAAATCGAGACAGGGGACTGACAACGCCATGATCGAGCTCTATGAATCCCAACGCGCTATGCGCAACATGCGCAAGGCCGCGATGCAGCGAGGGGTTGTGGCGATCCTTGATGTGGGATCTTCCAAGATCGCCTGTCTGATCCTGCGCTTCGACGGCACGACACGCGACATGGAAGCCGAGGGCGTCGGATCGCTGGCCGGGCAATCGGGGTTTCGGGTGATCGGCGCGGCGACAACGCGGTCGCGCGGCGTCCGTTTCGGCGAGATTGCGGCGATGGGCGAGACCGAGCGCGCGATCCGAACCGCGGTGCAGGCGGCACAGAAGATGGCGCAGATCCGGGTCGATCATGTGATCGCGGCGTTCTCCGGGGCCGAGCCGCGGTCCTACGGGCTTGCCGGGCAGGTCGAGCTTGAAGGCACCCAGGTCAGCGAACAGGACGTGGCGCGCGTGTTGTCGGCCTGTGACGTGCCCGATTTCGGCGATGGCCGCGAGGTGCTGCACGCGCAACCGGTGAACTTCGCGCTCGATCACCGGTCGGGTCTGAGCGATCCGCGCGGGCAGATCGGGCAGGACCTGGCAACCGACATGCACATGCTGACGGTCGACGCCATGGCGATCCAGAACCTCGCGCATTGCGTCAAGCGGTGCGATCTGGAACTCGCGGGGCTTGCCTCCTCTGCCTATTCGAGCGGGATCGCGGCGCTGGTCGAGGATGAGCAGGAGCTTGGGGCGGCCTGTATCGATCTGGGCGGCGGGGCCACGGGGCTGTCGATCTTCATCAAGAAGCACATGATCTATGCCGATGCGGTGCGCATGGGCGGCGATCACATCACATCCGACATTTCCATGGGCCTGCAGGTGCCGATGGCCACCGCCGAACGGATCAAGACTTTTTATGGCGGCGTCGTCGCCACCGGCATGGACGACCGCGAGATGATCGAGATCGGCGGCGAGACCGGCGATTGGGAACATGACCGCCGCACCGTCAGCCGGGCCGAGCTGATCGGCATCATGCGGCCACGGGTCGAGGAGATCCTGGAGGAAGTGCGCGCCCGTCTGGATGCGGCGGGGTTCGACCACCTGCCAAGCCAGCAGATCGTGCTGACCGGCGCGGGCAGCCAGATCCCCGGCCTCGACGGGCTGGCCGCGAAGATCCTCGGGCAGCAGGTGCGTCTCGGGCGGCCGATGCGGGTGCATGGCCTGCCGCAGGCCGCGACCGGGCCGGGGTTTGCCAGCGCCGTGGGGCTGTGCCTCTTTGCCGCGCATCCGCAAGACGAATGGTGGGACTTCGAGATCCCGGTGGACCGGCTGCCCGCGAAGTCGTTTCAGCGCGCGGTCAAATGGTTCCGGGACAACTGGTAAACGCAATATGTCGGTAGATCGGCGAAATACCGCAAACAACTGCCCAGAAAATGCCACATTTGGTAGGAAATTGCAGTTTTCTTAGTGACGAAACGCGCTTCCGGCGTTAATACTTGGGGAAAATAGGCGAAAAAGGGCCAGAAATCGGTCCACAACAATCAGGCGGATTAGCGATGACTTTGAATCTTTCCGTGCCCGGGCACGACGAGCTGAAGCCGCGCATCACCGTGTTCGGTGTGGGCGGTGCTGGCGGCAATGCCGTGAACAACATGATCGAGAAATCACTCGTCGGATGTGATTTCGTGGTCGCGAACACGGATGCGCAGGCGCTTCAGCAAAGCCGGGCGCATACCAGCATCCAGCTTGGTGTGAAGGTGACCGAGGGTCTGGGCGCAGGCGCACGCGCCAGCGTCGGTGCCGCGGCAGCCGAGGAAAGCATCGAGCAGATCGTCGATCACTTGGCCGGCGCGCATATGTGCTTCATCACCGCGGGCATGGGCGGGGGCACCGGCACCGGCGCCGCGCCGATTATCGCGCAGGCGGCGCGCGAACTGGGTGTGCTGACCGTCGGCGTGGTCACCAAGCCCTTCCAGTTCGAAGGCGCGAAGCGGATGAAGCAGGCCGAGGACGGCGTCGAGGCGCTGCAGAAGGTCGTCGATACGCTGATCATCATTCCCAACCAGAACCTTTTCCGCCTCGCCAATGAGCGCACGACCTTCACCGAGGCCTTCTCGATGGCGGACGACGTGCTGTACCAGGGCGTCAAGGGCGTGACCGACCTGATGGTCCGCCCGGGCCTCATCAACCTCGATTTCGCCGACGTCCGTGCCGTCATGGACGAGATGGGCAAGGCGATGATGGGCACCGGCGAGGCCGAGGGCGAGGATCGCGCGATCCAGGCCGCCGAGAAGGCCATCGCGAACCCGCTGCTCGACGAGATCAGCCTGCGCGGCGCGAAGGGCGTTCTGATCAACATCACCGGCGGGCACGACCTGACACTGTTCGAACTCGACGAAGCGGCCAACCGCATCCGCGAGGAAGTGGACCCCGAGGCGAACATCATCGTCGGCTCGACGCTGGACGACTCGCTGGAAGGTCAGATGCGCGTCAGCGTCGTGGCCACCGGCATCGATGCCTCGGAAGGGGCCTCGGAAATGGCGGTTCCGCGCCGCAAGCTGTCCGAGCCGCTCAAGCAGCAGGCGTCCCATCCCGAGCCGCGCGCCGCCGAGCCGGAGCCTGCACCCGCGGTTGCCGCGCAGTCGCGTGAGACCTACGAAGACGAAGAGCCGTCGCTGTTTT
This sequence comes from Roseivivax sp. CAU 1753, assembly GCF_054482575.1. NCBI lineage: Bacteria > Pseudomonadati > Pseudomonadota > Alphaproteobacteria > Rhodobacterales > Roseobacteraceae > Roseivivax > Roseivivax sp. CAU 1753. The sequence goes on from NZ_JBTLRF010000004.1 coordinate 94,631, forward strand.
CCGAGATCGACAGCCAGCGCGCCGCCGCGGAAGACGAGATGGAGCACATCTTCGAGGACGAGCGCGCAGCCGAGCCGGACGACGGTCTGCCGCCCCCGGCCTATCAGCCGCGCGTGGCCGAGTTCCAGCCGCAGTCCGATACAATGGACGCCAACCCCGAAGCCTTCATCGCACCGCGCGCGCAGGCTGCCGGAACGCCGTCGGCCGATACGCTGGCCCGGCTTCAGGCCGCGGCGGACCGGGCACGCGAAGAGGCACCTGCACGACCGGCCCCGCGTCCGCAGGCCGCGGCGCAGGCCCGTCAGTCCGAAGCCGACAAGCCGCGCTTCGGGATCAATTCGCTGATCAACCGCATGACCGGTCATGGCCAGGAAGCGGCGGCACCCGCGCGTCGGGCCCAGCCTCCGATGCATGCGCGCCAGCCCGATCCGGTTGTCGACCAGCACGAGGACGAAGATCAGGACCGGATCGAGATTCCGGCCTTCCTGAGGCGGCAAGCGAACTGATCCGACCTCACAAACGAGCCAGAACGCCCCCGAATTTCGGGGGCGTTTTTCGTTTGTTATCCGTAATTTAGGGTGGGTAGGCGGGGGTCCGCCCAAATGTTACAGGGCATGTTTCAACCGGTTGCAATACTTGATTTGAGCCCGCCGCCCGGGGCGACTAGTTCATCAGTCAACAACACGAACCATGCGCCGTTCCCGGTGCGTAAAGGGGTTACATTGCAGACCACGCTCAAAGCGCCGATTTCATTCGAAGGCCACGGTCTTCATCTGGGCCGCCCGGTCCGGATGACCGTTCGGCCTGCGATGGCGGAGCATGGCATCTGGTTCAAGCGTGTCGACATCTCGCTCGGCGATACCCTGGTGCCCGCCCGCTGGGACGCGGCGGAACGCACGCCGCTGTGCACCCGCATCGTCAACCGCGCCGGTGTGTCGGTGTCGACCATCGAACACATCATGGCGGCGCTTGCCGGGTGTGGCATCCAGAACGCAATGATCGAGATCGACGGACCGGAAGTGCCGATCCTCGATGGCAGCGCCGCCCCCTTCGTCAAGGCCATCCTCGCACGCGGTCTGCGCAGCCTGCACGCGCCGGTCCGCGCGATCGAGGTGATGAAGTCGGTCACAGTCGAGACCGCAGGCGGCTGGGCGCGGCTGGAACCGAGCCGCACGCCTTCGATGGAATTCCACATTGATTTCGAGGACGCCGCCATCGGCGCGCAGGCAAAGCGCCTGAACCTCGTCAACGGAGCCTTCGTGCGTGAGCTGTGCGACAGCCGGACGTTCTGCCGCCTGAGCGACGTCGAGGCGATGCAGGCGCAGGGTCTGGCGCTTGGCGGCACCTACGAGAATGCGGTTGTCGTCGACGGCGACAAGGTGCTGAGCCCGGGCGGCCTGCGCCACGCGGACGAGGCGGTGCGGCACAAGATGCTCGACGCGATGGGCGATCTGGCATTGGCCGGTGCGCCGATCCTCGGGCACTATACCGGTGTGCGCGCCGGGCACTCGATGACGAACATGCTGCTCGAGGCGCTGTTCACCACCGAAGGTGCCTATCGCATGGCCGACTGTGACAGCGTGACGCGCGCCTATCTGCCGGGTTTCGGTGTCGTTCTGGACGAGGTTCCGGCGGTCGCCTGAGTTGCCTTTCGCCACGCCATCCTGAAATGCCGTTAAGGCGTTTTGCCCCGGAAATTTATGTGCTAGGACCGGATGACAACCGGGCGTCAAGGCCCTCTGAGACGGACGAAGGTGAGCGGGCATGGCAGGGGGCGCATCGGTGAAATCGGCACTCGTGGCTGGGTGTCTTGCGTTGTCGCTGTCGGGCTGCGGCGCGGCCAGTTCCGTGAGCAGCAGCGTCGGCAACTTCTTCAGCGGCGGCCAGCCGAAAGCGTCGGACCAGCCTCTCGAAAACTTTACCGCCCAGCAGATCTTCGAGCGCGGCGAATTCGAGCTGGATCGCAACCGTCCGGATGACGCCGCAGAGTATTTCGCCGAGGTCGAGCGGCTGTATCCCTATTCCGACTTCGCCAAGCGCGCGCTGATCATGCAGGCCTTCGCCTACCACCAGGATCGCGATTACGAGAACAGCCGGTCCGCGGCGCAGCGCTATATCGATTTCTACCCGCTCGACGACGATGCCGCCTATGCGCAGTACCTTCTGGCGCTGAGCTATTACGACCAGATCGAGGAAGTGGGCCGCGATCAGGGTCTGACCTTCCAGGCGCTGCAATCGCTGCGCACGGTTATCGAGCGGTATCCCGAAAGCGAATACGCGCGCTCGTCGATCCTGAAGTTCGACTTGGCCTTCGATCACCTCGCGGGCAAGGAAATGGAGATCGGGCGCTACTATCTCAAGCGTCAGCACTACGCCGCCGCGGTCAATCGCTTCCGGGTCGTGGTCGAGGATTTCCAGACCACCACGCACACGCCCGAGGCGCTGCACCGGCTGGTCGAGGCGTATCTGTCGCTGGGCCTGACCGACGAGGCGCAGACCGCCGGCGCGATACTGGGCTACAACTACCAATCGACCGAATGGTATCAGGACAGCTTCGCGCTGCTGACGGGGCAGGGGCTCGAGATGCGGGCGCGCGGCGAAAGCTGGCTGGCGCGGATCTATCGCCAGACCGTCAAGGGCGAATGGCTTTGAGGCGGGCGGGCCACGGCCCGGCCTGACGGACAACCTTCATGCTTCGAGCGCTCGAAATCCACGACATGCTGATCATCGATCGGCTGAGCCTGACGTTTCAGCCGGGTCTCAACGTGCTGACCGGGGAAACCGGGGCGGGCAAGTCCATCCTGCTCGATGCGCTGGGCTTCGTGCTGGGCTGGCGCGGGCGCGCCGAACTGGTCCGGCAAGGGGCGGCGCAGGGCGAAGTCATGGCGGCGTTCGATCTGTCGCCGGACCACCCCGCGCGGGCCATCCTGGAGGATGCGGGTCTGCCGGTCGAGGACGACCTGATATTGCGCCGGGTCAATGCACGCGACGGGCGCAAGACCGCCTGGGTCAACGACCGGCGCTGTTCGGGCGAGGTGCTGCGGCGGCTGTCCGAGACGCTGGTGGAACTGCACGGCCAGCACGACGACCGGGGCTTGCTCAACCCGCGCGGACACCGGGTGCTGCTGGACGCCTATGCGGACGCCGAGGCGGCATTGACCGATACGCGCAGGGCATGGCGGGCAAGGGCCGAAGCGGCGAAGGCGCTGGCGCAGGCCGAGGCGGATCTGGCCGAGGTGCGTGCCGAAGAGGAATTCCTGCGCCATGCGGTTGCGGAACTGGATGCACTGGCACCGCAGCCCGGCGACGATGCAGAGCTGGATGCCGCGCGCCGCAAGATGCAGGGGGCCGAGAAGATCCGCGACGATATAGCCCGCGCCCACCAGATGCTGTCAGAGGCGGCGGAGGGGGCGATGGGCGAGGCGCTGCGCTGGCTCGAGGGCGTGGCCGACCGGGCGGACGGCGCGGTCGATGCGCCGGTTTCGGCGCTGGAGCGGTCGATGGTCGAGCTGGGGGATGCGGTGTCGGGGATCGAGGCCTGCCTCGACGATCTGCGCTTCGACGCAAGCGAGCTGGAGGCCGTCGAGGAGCGGCTCTTTGCGATCCGGGGCCTTGCGCGCAAGCACGGGGTGTCCCCGGACGCGCTGCCGGAGTTTGCCGAGACCTTGCGCGGGCGGCTCGACCGGCTGGACCGCGGTGCCGACGACGTCGGCGCGCTGAAACGCGCACTGAAAGAAGCCGATGCCGACTACGACGCGGCAGCGGCGGCGCTGTCGGAACGGCGGCGCGCGGCGGCGCGGCGGCTCGATGTGGCGGTGACGACGGAGCTGGCGCCGCTGAAGATGGAGCGCGCGGTCTTCGAAACCGAGATCGGCCACGCCGAGCCCGGCCCCGACGGGCGCGATGCGGTGGCCTTTACGGTGGCCACCAACCCCGGCGCGCCGTCCGGCCCGCTGAACAAGATCGCCTCGGGCGGGGAGTTGAGCCGGTTCCTGCTGGCGCTGAAGGTTTGTCTGGCCGAGGGCGAGGCCGGGCGCACGATGATCTTCGACGAGATCGACCGCGGCGTCGGCGGGGCCACGGCGGATGCGGTCGGGCGCAGGCTTGCGGCACTGTCCCACGGCGGGCAGGTGCTGGTCGTCACCCATTCGCCGCAGGTTGCCGCGCTTGGTGCGCACCATTGGCAGGTCGCCAAACACGTCCGCGACGATGTCACCACCTCGACGGTCACCGCCCTCGATGCGGACGAGCGCGAGCACGAGATTGCCCGGATGCTCGCGGGTGACACGGTCACCAGCCAGGCGCGGGCCGCGGCGCGGGCGCTGTTGCAGGGATAGCGCATCGGTCCCAGCCCCCCTTTCGCGCGATGTGGCGAATGGCTTATGGATGGGCATCATGCCCGAAACCCCATCGCGACAGATCACAGAACCCGCCTTTCTATCACGTCAGTGGCGCAGCCTGAGTTCCAGCGCCGGACGCGGTTGGGACCTGCTGCGCCACGAGGGGCCGGGACAGGTGCAGTTCTGGTTCATCGCTTTGCTGGTCGGCATCGCGGCGGGCTTTGCCGCCATCGGTTTCCGGCTGGCGATCGAGAAATTGCAGACCGCGCTTTACGGCATCGAGGACCCCAACCTTCTGGCGAGCTTTGCCGAGACGCTGCCGTGGTACTGGGTCATGACGATTCCGATCCTGGGCGGTATCACCGTCGGTCTGATCGTGCATTTCTTCACCCCGGACGGGCGGGTGCGCACCGTGTCGGACGTGATCGAAGGGGCCGCGCTCAACGATGGGCGGGTCGAGAAGAAGGCGGGCGTCGCGTCGGCGCTGTGTTCGTGGATCACCTTGTCGACCGGCGGATCGTCGGGGCGGGAAGGACCCGTGGTGCATATCGCGGCGATGATCGCGAGTTGGGTGTCGAACCTGTTGCGGGTGGACGGCATTACCGGGCGCGACCTGTTGGGCTGCGCGGTGGCTGCCGCCGTCTCGGCCAGTTTCAATGCCCCGATCGCGGGTGCGCTGTTTGCGCTGGAAGTGGTGTTGCGGCACTTCGCCCTGCACGCCTTCGCGCCCATCGTGGTGGCCAGTGCCGCGGGTACCGTGATCAACCGGCTGACCTTCGGGGACGTCACCGAATTTCGCCTCGCCGGGACCACGACGGTTGAGTTCTACCTCGAGTTGCCGGCCTTCCTGCTTCTCGGGCTGCTGGCAGGGCTGATCGCGGCCGTGACCATGCGCGCGATCTTCATGGCCGACGATTGGGGCACCGAGTTGCAGCGCCGGCTGGGCCTGCCGCTTTTCCTGCGCCCCGCGGTGGCAGGGGTGCTGCTGGGGGCGCTTGCGATCTTCTATCCGCATATCATCGGCGTCGGATACGAGACCACGTCGCTGGCGCTGACCGGCAACCTGCTGACCCACGAGGCAATCATTTTCGTCGTGCTCAAGGTGGTGGCGGTCGCGATCACGCTGGGCGGGCGGATGGGCGGCGGCGTCTTTTCGCCTTCGCTGATGATCGGGGCGCTGACCGGGCTGGCCTTCGGGCTGATTGCAACAGGGATCTTTCCCAATCAGTCGGGCTCTTCGACGCTCTATGCGCTGGCGGGCATGGGGGCGGTCGCGGCGGCGGTGCTGGGCGCGCCGATCTCGACCACGCTGATCGTGTTCGAACTGACCGGCGACTGGCAGACCGGGCTGGCGGTGATGGTGTCGGTTTCGATGTCGACCTCGGTGGCGTCGCGACTGGTGGACCGGTCGTTCTTTCTCAGCCAGCTCAGGAAGCGCAACGTGCATCTGGCCGCCGGGCCGCAGGCCTATCTGCTGACGATGTTCGGGGTCTCGGGCGTGATGCGCAAACCGACCGATCTGAAGGCTGCCGACGCGGAAGCCTGCCAGACCATGATCGAGCAGGAACTGTTCGTGAACGCCAGCTCGACGCTCGAGACGGCCCTGCCCATGTTCGAGAAGTCCGGCGTCGCGTTCCTGCCCGTGGTCAAGCGCGACGCGGAGTCAGACGTGCCCGTCATGCAGGGCGCCCTGTTCCATGTCGACGCGCTCAAGGCCTATAACCGCGCGCTGGCGGCCACCGCCGCGGAAGAACACAGCTGACCCGTGGCGGCACGCGGCGCTCGTGCGCCACTGTCCTGCCAGCAGACGCCCGATGGTCGGCACACGGCCCTAGCCGCGGCCCCCAGGGCAAGCCGATCAGAGCTGTTCGACCGCCACGCCATCCTGCACATGGAACGCCAGGTATTCCTTGATGTCAGCCGCGTTTTCGCCTGGTTCCTCGTAGGTCCAGACCGCGTCGGCATAGGTCTTCGATTTCGACATGATCGAATAGTAATGCGCGACGCCCTTCTTCGGGCAGGTCGTCGTCTTGTCGGTCCGGTCGAGGAACGCCATGCCGATATCCTGGCGCGGAAAGTAGATCACCGGCGCGTGCCCGGTTTCGTGAAGTTCCAGCGCCGCGCTGCTTTCACCAAGCACTGCCCCCCCGGCCCGGACCACCCAGGTGCCCTCGGCGGGGCGGATCGTGATATCATTCGTCATCGCAGTCTTCCTCGTTGTTTCGTTTTGTGGCCCGCCTTGGCGACCGTCGGGCTTGGACCGGATCGCGTCACAGCGGTGCTGTCGCAGCCTCGAGCCAGTCGCGCGTTTCAGCGTCTAGCGCATCCGCCAGCCGTGCCCGGCACGTTGCGTGGTAGGCATCAAGCCAGTCGCGCTCGTCCCGGGTCAGCATTTCGGCGACAATCAGGCGCCGGTCGATCGGCACGTAGGTCAAGGTCTCGAAGGACAGCATCTTCTCGACAGTCTGGCCCGGCAAGCCGACTGCCGGTTGCACCACGACAAGATTCTCGATCCTGATACCATAGGCGCCTTCGCGGTAGAAGCCGGGCTCGTTCGACAGGATCATGCCCGGCTGCAGGGCGACCGTGCCGGTGCGCGCGATGCGCTGCGGGCCTTCGTGTACGCACAGATACGCGCCGACGCCGTGGCCGGTGCCGTGGCCGTAATCAAGGCCCGCCTGCCACAGGGCCGCGCGGGCAAAAGGGTCGATGTCACGCCCGGCCAGCCCTTCGGGCCAGCGCAGCAGGCTCACTGCAATCAGCCCCTTGAGCACGCGGGTGAAGGTCTGCCGCTCTTCGTCGCCAACGCTGCCGATGGCCATGGTGCGGGTGATGTCGGTGGTGCCGTCGCGATACTGCCCGCCGGAATCGACCAGCAGCAACTGGCCGTCGCGAAGCGCCGCGTCGGTTTTTTCGGTGACGCGGTAATGCACGATGGCGCCGTGCGGCCCCGCGCCCGCGATGGTCTCGAACGAGATGTCGCGCAGGTCTTCGGACTGGCGACGAAAACCTTCCAGCCGTGTGACAACGTCCGTTTCCGTCAACGCGCCCGGGGCTGTCCGATCGAGCCATGCCAGAAAGCGGCACATGGCGATGCCGTCGCGCAGATGCGCGGCGCGCGCGCCGGCGATCTCGGTCTCGGACTTGCAGGCCTTGGGCAGGATGCAGGGATCGTCGGCCCGGTGCACGGGCACCTCCGCGGCCTCGAGCGCATCCGCCACCGCCAGCGGGCAGGAGACCGGATCAATTCCGACACAGCCGTCGAGACCCGCAAGCTGTGTCAGAAACTCCGACGGCGCGGCGACTGTCACGCTTGCCCCCAGATGGCCACCCAGTCCCTGCAGCTTCTCCTCGGCCATGAACAGCGTGACCCGGCCGGTGCGGTGCAGGATGGCAAATCCGTGCGCGACCGGGTTTCTCGGAATGTCGCTGCCGCGGATATTCAGCAGCCATGCAATGCTGTCCGGCAGGGTCAGAACGAAGTGATCGGCGGCACCCAGCGCCCGGGCCAGCCGCCCGATCTTGTCGGCATGGGGTTCGCCGGCAAGGTCGAGCGGGTGCACCGACACCGCGCCCATCGGCGGGCCCGGCTGGTCGTCCCAGATGCGGTCGACCAGGTTGTCGGTCCGCAGGATCCGCGCTGTCGCAAGCTCTGCCGTCAGCCGGTCGGCCTGATCGACGCTGACCAGCCACGGATCGATGCCGATGGCCGCATCGGGGGGCGCGGTCTTGTTGATCCAGGCCGCAAGCGACACCTCCGGCCAGTCGACCGGCGTGAACTCATCGGCAACCTGCGCCCGGACCTGCACCCGGTAGCGACCATCGACAAAGACCCCCGCGGCCTCGGCCAGAACCACGCAGTGCCCTGCGGATCCGGTGAACCCGGTCAGCCAGGCCAGGCGGTCGTCCCTCGGGGCCACGTATTCCCCCTGGTGCGCGTCGGCCTTCGGCACCACGAATCCATCCAGGCCGTTGCGATCCATTTCGCACCGAAGCGCCGCCAGCCGCGGCGGCCCCTGCTCGGGCCGCGCCGTTTCCGCAAAGCTCTGAAACGCTGCGCTGTCCGTGCCGCTCATGCCCCTGCCCCCGTCTTTCCATTTTCCAAATACGCAAATCCCACGCTGCCAGCCGTCCCGACCGGCGGCAAGGGGGCCGGGGGGGGGGGGGGGGGGGAGGGTCGGGTCGGCGTCAAGCCGATCCGAAACCCCTGATCACGATGCGCGTTTCATGCCCAACAGCCGGGCACGGGCGCGCGGGTCGCTGTCAAACAGCGACGCCAGCTGTTCGGTCATCGCTCCGGCCAGTTGCTCGACATCCGTGATGGTCACCGCGCGGTCGTAATAGCGCGTCACGTCATGGCCGATGCCGATGGCCAGCAGCTCGACCTGGCGGCGGCGCTCGACCATGGCGATGACGTCGCGCAGGTGTTTTTCCAGGTAATTTGCGGGATTGACCGACAGCGTGCTGTCATCGACCGGCGCGCCGTCGGAAATCACCATCAGGATGCGCCGCGCCTCGGGTCGCCCCGCAAGCCGCCGATGCGCCCATTCGAGCGCCTCGCCGTCGATGTTTTCCTTCAAGAGGCCCTCTTTCATCATCAGACCGAGGTTGGCCCGCGCCCGTCGCCAGGGCGCGTCGGCGGCCTTGTAGATGATGTGGCGCAGGTCGTTCAGCCGTCCGGGTTGCTGTTCGCGGCCCGAATTGAGCCATTTCTCTCGGCTTTGGCCGCCCTTCCACGCCCGGGTCGTGAATCCGAGGATCTCGACCTTGACGTCGCAGCGCTCGAGCGTGCGGGCCAGGACGTCGGCGCAGATCGCCGCGATCGAGATCGGCCGTCCCCGCATGGAGCCGGAGTTGTCCAGAAGCAGGGTCACGACCGTATCGCGAAATTCCATGTCCTTCTCGACCTTGAAAGACAACGGTGTGGTCGGGTTCGAAACGACCCGGGCAAGCCTGCCCGCATCGAGTATGCCTTCTTCTAGGTCAAACTCCCACGAACGGTTCTGCTGCGCCTGCAGGCGACGCTGCAGCTTGTTGGCCAGCCGCGACACGGCGCCCTTCAGCGGATCGAGCTGCTGGTCGAGATAGGCGCGCAAGCGTTCGAGCTCGGCGGGCTCGGCCAGTTCCTCGGCCTTGATCTCCTCGTCGAATTCGGCGGTGTAGACGCGGTAGTTGGGATCGGCATCCGACACCGGCTGGGGGGCCGGCGGCTCCATCGGGGATTCGCCCTCGGGCATCTCGACCTCATCGGCCTGATCCTGATCGCCCACATCCTCCATTGAGACCTGCGCCTGGCTGGCGTCCTGGGTCTGTTCCTGGCTTTGCTCGGGGGAGGCGTCGGCGTCTTCCTCGCCGCTGTCCTCGTCGCCCTGGTTCTGGTCGTCCTGTTCCTCGCCGCCCTCGTCGGCGTCATCCTGCGACTCGTCGTCGAGATCGTCGGGATCGTCGCCAAGCTGGTCGCCATAGCCCAGATCGGTGATCATCTTGCGGGTGAAGCGGGCGAACTCGGACTGATCGGCCAGTTTGTCGCCGAGATTGTCGAGCGTGGTGCCGGCCTGGTCCTCGATGTGGTTGCGCCAGAGATCCATGACGTTCTGCGCGCCGGGCGGCAGATCGCGACCGGTGGCGAGATGGCGGACGAGGTAGTTGAGCGCCTGCGGCAGGGGCACGTCCGAGGCGTCGCGGATCTGGTCATAGCCCTTGCGGAGCGCCTCATGGCCGATCTTGGCGTCGATATTGCCCGCGGTGCCCGGCATGTCCCGCGCGCCCATCGCCTCGCAGCGGGCGGTTTCCATCGCTTCGTAGATCTCGCGGGCCATGTCGCCCTGCGGCGAGTATCGCGCATGGGTGCCCGCGTCGTGATAACGGCGATAGAGCGCCAGCGCATCGGCGGTGCCGCGGGCCAGCAGCACCTCGTCGCGGCCCATCCGGCGCGAGACCTGCGGCAGGCGCATGGCGTCGCCCGACACGCCCGACGGATCGACCGTGTAGCTGACGGTCAGGTCGGGGTCGTGGGCCATCACCTTGGTGGCCTCGGCGAGCGCCTTCTTGAACGGATCGGCGGGATTGTCGGAGCTTTTTGACATGGCCTCTTTTTCCTTCGTGCACCGCGGAAACGCAAGGGGCGCTCGGAGCCTTGCGCGACACTGGTCTTGCGCGACACTGGACGCGCAGGCCCTGCGCTGCAAGCATGGGAACGGGGGCCGCGCCGCGGCTCGTTCGAGACATGCGGCCCGCCGCTGTGCAAGGCGCCCGCAAGCGGGCGACGAGAGGCGCTGCCTCTCGTGCTCTCCGGAGTATTTTCGGTCCGATCGTGAGGGCACGGCGTTTTGCGGCATCAACGCGGGGGCCCCGGCCACAAGGGACTTGCAAAAGCGGCGTGGCTCGCGCACTCGGGGCGGCATGAATTTGTTGTTTCTCGGAGATGTCATGGGCCGCGCGGGCCGACAGGCGGTCAGCGACCGCTTGCCCGCCCTGCGCGAGGCCTGGAAGCTGGATTTCGTCGTGGTCAACGGGGAAAACGCGTCCAACGGGGCGGGGCTTACCACGGCGCATGCGAAGCTGCTGTTCGAGGCCGGGGCGGATTGCGTGACGCTGGGCGATCATGCCTTCGACCAGAAGGACATGTTGCAGGGCGTCGAGGCGGATACCCGGATCATCCGGCCCTTGAACTTTTCCAAGGTGGCCCCCGGACGCGGGTTTCGCCTGTTCGAGGACCGGCGCGGCCGCAAGGTCCTGGTCGTGCAGGTTCTGGGGCAGGTTTTCATGAAGCGGCCCTTTGATGATCCGTTCAGTCATCTCGAGCGCGTTCTCAAGGCCCATCCGCTGGGCGGTCAGGCCAAGGCCATCCTTGTCGACGTGCATTGCGAGGCGACGTCGGAGAAGATGGCGATGGGGCATTTCTGCGACGGCAAGGCGAGCCTTGTGGTCGGAACCCATACCCATGTGCCGACGGCGGATGCGCAGATCCTGCCGCGCGGCACCGGCTTCATGTCCGACGCGGGCATGTGCGGCGACTACGATTCGGTGATCGGCATGGACAAGGAAGAGCCGCTGCGACGCTTCATCACCGGCATGCCCAAGGCGCGGTTCCAACCGGCGCTGGGCGCGGCCACGCTGTCGGGCGTCTATGTGGAGACCGATGACCGCACCGGCCATGCCACCCGGATCGCGATGGTGCGCCAGGGTGGTCGGCTGGAACAGGCCGGGCCCGAGGCACCGCGCTGACGCACCGCCTTGTCGGCGCGCCTGACACTCGTCAATATGGCACGATGATCGCGGCGGGATAGCAGAACGCATGGAGATTTTTCAGTTCGGCCAGGAAACGGCGGCCTATGTCACCATGGGTGTGATCCTCGTGATGTTCGCGCTGTTCGTGTCCGAGATCTACCCGGTCGAGGTGGTCGCCATGGGGGGTGTTGCGACGCTTCTGGTGCTGGGCGTTCTGCCCTATGACAGCGCGCTTGCGGTGCTGTCGAACCCCGCGCCCTGGACCATTGCCGCGATGTTCATCGTCATGGGTGCGCTGGTGCGCACCGGCGCGTTGGACGCCTTTACCTCCTATGCGCAGTCGCGCGCCGAGAAGCACCCCAAGTCGGCGATGATCGGGATCATGGCGGTGGTGGTCCTGGCCTCGGCCTTCATGAACAACACGCCGGTCGTGGTCGTCATGCTGCCGATCTTCGTGCAATTGTCGCGCACGTTGGGCGTGGCCCCGTCGAAACTGCTGATCCCGCTGAGCTATGCGGCCATTCTTGGCGGCACGCTGACGCTGATCGGCACCTCGACCAACCTGCTGGTCGATGGTGTGGCACGTGCCCGCGGGCTCGAGCCGTTTACCATCTTCGAGATCACACCGCTGGCGATTGTTCTGGTTCTTGTCGGGATGGCCTATCTGTTCGTGCTCGGGCCGATTCTGCTGCCCGACCGGACCAGCATGGCGGGCATGTTGTCCGACCGGTCGCGGATGAAATTCTTTACCGAAGTGGTCATTCCGCCCGACTCGAACCTGATCGACCGCGACGTTCTGAGCGTGCAGCTGTTCAAGCGCGACGGGGTGCGGCTGGTGGACGTGATCCGGGGCGACGAGTCGCTGCGACGCAACCTGAAGGCGGTGACGCTGGCGGTCGGCGACCGCATCGTGCTGCGCACCCAGATGACCGAGATCCTGAGCCTGCAGCGCAACAAGTCGCTGAAGCGGGTCGATCAGGTCTCGTCGGTGGAGACGACGACCGTGGAGGTGCTGATCACGCCGGGCTGCAAGATGGTCGGGCGGTCGCTGGGTGCATTGCGGTTGCGGCGGCGCTTTGGCGTCTACCCGCTGGCGGTACACCGGCGGAACCAGAATATTGGACGGCAACTGGACGAGCTGGTGGTGCGGGTCGGCGATACGCTGTTGATCGAAGGCACACCGGACGACATCAAGCGGCTTGCGGACGAGATGGCGCTGGTCGACGTCGCCCAGCCCTCGGCGCGGGCGTTTCGGCGCAGTCATGCGCCGGTTGCGCTGGGCGCGCTGGCGGGCATCGTGGTGCTGTCGGCGCTGGGCATGGCACCGATCCTGGCCCTGGCCATCGTCGCGGTGGCGGTGGTGCTGCTGACCCGGTGCATCGATGCCGACGAGGCGTTTTCCTTCGTCGAGGGGCAGTTGCTGGCGCTGATCTTCGCCATGCTCGCCATCGGAGCGGCGCTGGACGAGACCGGCGCGGTCGAGATGATCGCCAACTGGGTTGCCCCGTGGATGCGCGGATTGGACGGCGTGTTCGTGGTGCTCGCGGTGTTTTTCCTGACCAGCATCCTGACCGAACTGGTTTCCAACAATGCGGTCGCCGTGGTCATGACCCCGATCGCCATCACGCTGGCCGACGTGCTTGGCGTCGACCCGAGGCCACTTGTGGTGGCGGTCATGGTGGCGGCGTCCTGCGCCTTTGCCACGCCGATCGGGTATCAGACCAACACGCTGGTCTATGGCCCCGGGGGCTACAGCTTTACGGATTTCATTCGTGTCGGCGTGCCGATGAACCTGGTGATCGGCATCGTGGCGTCGTTCCTGATCCCGATGCTCTGGCCGCTCACGCCCTGAGGTCGTCTGTCCGGAGGGCCGTGCGCCCCTGTAAGACAATCCGGACGTCCTTTCCGTAAAACCAATCGAACATCGCGAGACGACGGGAAGCCCGGCGGCATTGTGCCGGATGGCGGTTCTGGCGGTGTTCCGGTCTGCGGACCGCCCTCAAGAAAGGATCGAGCATATGAGCCTGATCACCCCAGAGATCCGCGCGTCGGCGCTGGAAGAGGAACGGGAGGAGTTCCTCGAGACACTGGCTGAACTGCGGATGGCGCTGAAGGACCTCAGACAGAAGGTGCGCGCCGACGAAATGACCAAAGAGGACAAGGCACAGGGCAAGCGCATCCTCGAAGAGGCGCGTTACTGGCTCAGACAACTGCGCGAAACGGAGGCAGAACTTGTCAAGATCGAACGCGAAAAGGCCGGTATCGCCGGGGCCTGGGGCCTCGACCTCGAAAAATCCAGAGAAGAGCTGCGCTGCCGTCTTGCGCGATTGCCGCAATGCGGCTGTGCGCGCGGGGAGCCTGACTGAACTGGGCGTCGGCACCCAGATCGCGCTGCCCTACCTGTTCGAGGTCTGGGCGATGGCGCACCAGGTCCCGCCCGAGGGCGCGTGGAAAAGCTGGGTGATCATGGGCGGGCGCGGTGCGGGCAAGACCCGCGCCGGGTCCGAGTGGGTGCGCGCGCAGGTCGAGGGGGCACGACCCCTCGATCCTGGCCGCTGCCGCAGGATCGCACTGCTGGGGGAAACGCTGGACCAGGTGCGTGAGGTCATGGTGTTCGGCGACAGCGGCATCCTGGCCTGCTGTCCGCCCGACCGGCGACCGAAGTGGCTGGCGACGCGGCATTGCCTGGTCTGGCCCAACGGTGCCGAGGCGATGGCGTTTTCGGCGCATGAGCCGGAAGCGCTGCGAGGCCCGCAATTCGACGGGGCCTGGGCGGATGAGCTGGCCAAGTGGAAAAAGGGCGAAGCGGTTTGGGACATGCTGCAATTCGCCCTGCGGCTCGGGACCCATCCGCAGGTCTGCGTGACCACCACGCCGCGCAATGTCGCGGTGCTGAAGGACCTGCTGGGCCGCAAGACGACCGCTGTCACCCATGCCGCGACCGAGGCCAATCGCGCCAACCTCGCGGCATCGTTCCTTGAGGAAGTGCAGACGCGCTATGGGGACACGAGGCTTGGACGGCAGGAACTCGACGGACTGCTGATCGAAGAGGCGGAGGGCGCGCTCTGGACATCGGGCATGATCGAGGCGGGGCATGTGGAACGCCCGCCCGAGATGGTGCGCGTGATCGTGGCGGTGGATCCACCGGCGTCGGGGCATGCGGGGTCGGATGCCTGCGGGATCATCGTGGCGGGCGTGACCGGCGATGGGGTGGCGGTGGTTCTGGAGGATGCCACGGTTCAGGGTGTCCGGCCCGCCGCCTGGGCGGAGGCGGCGATCGCGGCAATGGCGCGGTGGCAGGCCGACCGGCTGGTCGCCGAGGTCAACCAGGGCGGCGACATGGTCGAGGAGGTGCTGCGCTCGGTCGATCCGGATGTGCCGGTGACCAAGGTCCATGCGGCGCGCGGCAAGGTTGCGCGGGCCGAACCGGTGGCGGCGCTTTACGAACGCGGGCACGTGCGGCACCTGCGGGGTCTGGGCCAGCTCGAGGACCAGATGTGCCGCATGACGCAGACCGGGTATGACGGCAAGGGATCGCCCGACCGGGTCGACGCGCTGGTCTGGGCGCTGACCGATCTGATGCTGCGCAACACCCGCAAGGCGCGCCCTGGCCTGCGGGGGTTGTGACTGGGCGGCGGGGTGTTGCGCCCCGCCGGACGCCCCGAACGCACCCCTTAACCGCCGTTAACCCCCGATCTCTAAACCTCATTTCATCGGCTGAGGGGTCAACGCCCCGGACGCCAGTGACCCCGGGGCGCGATGCCCCAGTGATAATCAGGAGTGAGCCCGCATGGTGTTTCAGCTTTTCCGTGGCAAAGCCCAGAGCGTCCTGCCCGAGACCAAGGCATCGGCCACCGGTCCGGTCATCGCTTACGCAAGCTCGGGCCGTGTTGCCTGGACCCCGCGGGACACCGTGTCGCTGACCAAGACCGGCTTTTCGGGCAACCCGGTGGGTTTTCGCGCGGTCAAGTTGATCGCCGAGGCCGCCGCCGCCCTGCCGCTGGTGTTGCAGGATGAGGAACGTCGCTATGACACGCACCCGCTGACGGCGCTGCTGCGCCAGCCCAACCCGGGGCAGGGACGGGCGGAACTGCTCGAGGCGCTGTATGGCCAGTTGCTGCTGTCGGGCGACGGCTACCTCGAGGCGGTGAGCGGTGGCGCGGGCCTGCCTTACGAGTTGCACGTGCTGCGGTCCGACCGGATGCGGCTGATCCCGGGCAATGACGGCTGGCCGGTGGCGTATGAATACAGCGTCGGCGCGCGCAAGCACCGCTTTGACATGACCGGAGAGCTCGGGCCGATCTGCCACATCAAGTCATTCAATCCGCAGGACGACCATTATGGCCTGTCGCCGATGCAGGCCGCCGCTCAGGCGATGGATGTGCACAATTCGGCCTCGCGCTGGTCGAAGGGACTGCTGGACAATGCCGCCCGCCCGTCCGGGGCCATCGTCTATACCGGTGGCGACGGATACGGATCGCTGAGCCCCGAGCAGTACGACCGGCTCGTCGGCGAGATGGAGGCACATCACCAGGGTGCGCGCAACGCCGGGCGGCCCATGCTGCTGGAAGGCGGGCTCGACTGGAAACCGATGGGGTTTTCGCCGTCGGACATGGAGTTTCACAAGTCCAAGGAAGCCGCCGCGCGCGAAATTGCCGTCGCCTTCGGGGTGCCACCGATGCTGCTGGGCATTCCCGGAGAGGCGACCTTCGCCAATTACCAGGAAGCGCACCGGGCCTTCTACCGGCTGACCGTGCTGCCATTGGCCACACGGGTGGCGGCGACGCTTGGCACCTGGCTGTCGCAGCATTCCGGAGAGGCGCTGGAGCTGAAGCCCGACCTCGATCAGGTGTCGGCGCTGGCAGGCGAGCGGGATCAGCAATGGGCGCGGGTGGCGGGCGCGGATTTCCTGACCCCGGAAGAAAAGCGCCGTCTGCTGGGGCTGCCGCCGATCGCGGAGGATGCGCATGGGTGAACAACGCATCACCGCCGAGCGGTTCGCCTGCGCGCCGGGTCTCAAGCTGGAAGCCCATGAACGCCTGTCGGACATGCAGTTCCGCAACCTGGCCGCGCGGCTCGACCGGATCGAGGCGCTGATGGAACGGCTCGAACGCCGCCTGTGGCTCGCCGTTTACGGCGTGATGGCGACAATCTGCGCGCAGGGTGTGCAAGGCATCCTGAGCGTCACCCCCTGAGCTTCGGGAACGGGAGAGAGACATGGAACTGGAACACAAGCTTTGCCGGTTCGAGGCCGACGTGACGGTCAAGAACGGCATGACGATCGAGGGCTATGCGTCACGGTTCGGCGCCTGCGATCAGGGCGGCGACGTGGTGGCCAGGGGGGCCTATGCCACCTCGCTGGCCCGGCTCGGGCAGGAGGGGCGCGGCGTCAAGCTGTTGTGGCAGCACGACCCGGCCCAGCCCATCGGCATCTGGGACGAGGTGCGCGAGGACGCCACCGGTCTATGGGTCAAGGGCCGCCTGCTGGACGGCGTGGCGCGGGCCAAGGAGGCGGCGGCGCTGATCGAGGCGGGGGCCATCGACGGGCTGTCGATCGGTTACCGGACGCTCAGGGCCACCAAGAATGACAAGGGCCAGCGGGTCCTTACGGAACTGGAGCTTTGGGAGGTGTCGCTTGTGACCTTCCCGATGCTGCCCAGTGCGCGGGTTGCGGGCAAGGGGGACCACCCCGACGACGCGGCCTGGCGTGAACTGGCACAGACCATCACGGATCTGCGCCTTGACATGGCGGGCGGCTGACGCGCGCCGGGACGAAACGGGACCAAACAGCACATGACAAAAGCCGAGAACACGTCTCGGACCGGGGAAGATGCGTCTCCGGTCGTCCAGGTGGGCACCGCGATGGCGGGGTTTGCCCAGGACATCAAGGCCATGCGGGCCGACCTCTATGGACAACTCAAAGCACAGGAAGAGCGACTGACCATGCTTGATCGAAAATCCGCCATTAAGGCATCCCGTCCTGCACTCGCCAGCGCCGGTGATCTCGAAGCCCCTCATCAGAAGGCGTTCAACGCCTATCTGCGCACCGGTGATGACGACGCGCTGCGCGGTCTCGAGCTGGAGGGCAAGGCCATGTCCACGGCGGTCAATTCGGACGGCGGCTACCTCGTCGATCCGCAGACCTCCGAGAACATCGCCTCGGTTCTGGCGGGCGCCGGGTCCATCCGTGCGGTGGCCAGCGTCGTCAATGTCGAGGCCACGTCCTATGACGTGCTGATCGACCGCAACGATGCGGGTGCCGGCTGGGCCGACGAGACCTCGGGCACCACCGAAAGCGGTACGCCCACCATCGAGCGGATCTCGATCCCGCTGTATGAACTGAACGCGATGCCCAAGGCGTCTCAGCGCCTGCTCGACGATGCGGCCTTCGACGTCGAGGGTTGGCTGGCCGGGCGCGTTGCCGACAAGTTCAGCCGTGCCGAGGCCGCGGCCTTCATCAGCGGCGATGGCGCGGACAAGCCCAAGGGCATCCTGTCGCATCCGCAGGTCGACAACGATGCCTGGACCTGGGGATCGGTCGGCACGGTGGCGACCGGGTCGGCGGGCGATATCGGCGACGGCGACGCGCTGATCACGCTGGTCTACGCGCTGGGGGCGGAATACCGCGCCAACGCGGCCTTCGTGATGAACTCGAAGACCGCCGGTTCCCTGCGCAAGCTCAAGGACGCGGATGGCCGCCACCTCTGGTCGGACGGGTTCGCCAGCGGAGAGCCCGCCCGCCTGCTGGGCTATCGCGTGGTGATCGCCGAGGACATGCCGGACATCGGTGCCGGCGCGACGCCCATCGCCTTCGGTGATTTCGGCGCGGGCTACACCATCGCCGAGCGTCCGGACCTGCGCATCCTGCGCGATCCCTTCAGCGCCAAGCCGCATGTGCTGTTCTACGCGACCAAGCGCGTCGGCGGCGATGTGTCGGACTTCGCGGCGATCAAGCTTCTGGTCTGCGCCGCAGCCTGACGCACGATGTGATCCGGGCGGCGGACCAGACCCCGCCGCCCGCCTTTGGTGTGCCGGTAACCCGGCCCGGAACGCACAGCGGAGACGAACACCCATGATGCTGACCGAAGAGACAATCGTGCCCGATGCGGCACTTCCCGTGGAGGGGCTGAAGCGGCATCTGAGGATGGGCTCGGGCTTTGCCGAGGATGATGTGCAAGACGCAGTCCTGACCGGCTTTCTGCGCGCGGCCATCGCGGTGATCGAGGGGCGCACGTCGAAGACGCTGCTGTCGCGCGATTTCCTGCTGGGCGTGACCCGTTGGGCGGCGCCGGATGCGCAAGGCCTCGGGACCGCGCCGGTCCAATCCATCAACAGCGTGACGCTGATCGACCGGCATGGCACGACCAGCGTGGTCGCCCCCACCGCCTACCGGCTGGAGCGCGACAGCCAGGTGCCGTGCCTGCGCGCGAACGCCAGCGCGCTCCCGTCGATCCCCGCAGGCGGGGTGGCGGAGCTGCGGTTCACCGCCGGATACGTGGCCGATTTCGGGGATCTGCCCGGCGATCTTGCGCAAGCGGTGCTGCTGCTGGCCGCGCATTACTACGAATACCGCGATGCGACGTCGCTGGCCGAGGGCTGCATGCCGTTCGGCGTCACCAGCCTGCTGGCGCGCTATCGCCCGGTGCGCATGGGCTTTGGCGCATGAGCGCGCCGCGTCTCAACCGGCAGCTTGTGCTGGAACGTGCATCCGCCGCGCCCGACGGTGCGGGCGGGCGGGCGACGAGCTGGTCCGCGCTGGGCACGCTCTGGGGCGAGATGACGCCCCGATCGGGTCGCGAGGCGCGCATCGATGCGGGCACCGTGGCGCGGGCGGGCTACCGGGTGCGGGTGCGCGCGATGCCCGAGGGGCACAGCGGACGGCCCCGCGCGGGCGACAGGTTTCGCAGCGGCACGCGGCTTTTCGATGTGCTGGCGGTGCAGGAGGACGGCCCTACCGCGCGCTACCTGGTCTGCACCGTCGAGGAAGAGGTGACGCCATGAGCTATGCCCTGTCGGATGCGCTGCAAGAGGCGCTTTACACGACGCTGGTCAACGATCCCGGCCTCGCGCTGGAAGTGGGCGGGCATGTCTACGACGCGCTGCCCGCGGGGCCCTTGCCCGAGCTTTATGTCTCGCTCGGACCCGAGAAGGTGCGCGACGCAAGCGATGCGGGCGTGCGCGGGGCCTGGCACGACGTATCGGTGCAGGTCGCGACCGACGCGGCGGGATTTCGCAGCGCCAAGCGCGCGGCGGCGGCCATCTGCGACGCGCTGGATGGTGCGGCGCTGTCGATGACGCGCGGGCGGCTGGTCAGCCTCAACTTCCTGAAGGCCGACGCCAAACGCCGGTCCGGCGATATTCGCCGGATCGAGATGATCTTCCGCGCCCGCGTGGATGACGAATGAACCCCTAGAACGGAGTGACGGACATGGTTGCCCAAAACGGCAAGGACCTTCTGATCAAGGTGGATCTGACTGGCGATGGCCAGTTCCACACCATGGCGGGCCTGCGCGCGACGCGGATCAGCTTCAACGCCGAGCAGGTCGATGTGACCTCTCTCGACAGTCAGGGCGGCTGGCGCGAGCTTCTGGGCGGGGCGGGCGTGCGCTCTGCCGCGATCTCGGGGTCGGGCATCTTTCGCGATGCGGATACTGACGAGCGCGCGCGGCAGATCTTTTTTTCCGCGGAGACGCCCAATTTCCAGGTGGTGATCCCGGATTTCGGCACGGTGACCGGGCCGTTCCAGGTCACGAGCCTGGAATATGCGGGCACCCATGACGGCGAGGCAACCTACGAGGTCTCGATGGCGTCTGCCGGTGTCGTCAACTTCGTCGCCGCGGCGAGCTGAGCCGATGGAGAACCCCTGGCGTGGAGAGGTCGAGATCGTGATCGACGGCGAGGCGCGGATCATGCGCCTGACGCTTGGGGCGCTGGCCGAGCTTGAGGCGCGGCTTCAGGCCGACAGCCTGGTGGCGCTGGTCGAGCGGTTCGAGGCGGGACGCTTTGCCAGCCGCGACGTGCTGGCGCTAATCGTGGCAGGGCTGCGCGGCGGTGGCTGGGACGTGCGCCCCGAGGCGCTGGCCCATGCGGATATCGCGGGCGGGCCGGTGGCGGCGGCACGGGCGGCGGCGATGCTGCTGGCCCGCGCCTTCGCCGCGCCGGGGGCCGAATGAACGCGGCGCAGTTCGACTGGCCGGACCTGATGCGCGCCGGGCTGACAAGGCTCGGGCTCAGGCCGGCGGAATTCTGGGCGCTGACGCCGGCCGAGCTGCGGCTGATGCTGGGCGAGGGCGCGGGGCCGAAACCGATGGGACGCACGCGCCTCGATGCACTGATGGCGGTCTTTCCCGATGATACGGACAGGAGCGGAACATGAGTGAACTCGACGGACTTGAGGCAGAGATCGACGCGCTCGATGCGTCGCTCACGGGGGCTGCCAGCATGGCGGCGGGTTTCAACGCCGAGATGAAGCGCATCCACGAGACGTTTGCCGAAACCGGCGGCGGCGTGCGGCGGCTGCAATCGGCGCTGTCGAGCGGCCTGTCCTCGGCGATCGACGGTGTGGTGCTGGACGGCATGAGCCTGACCTCGGCGCTGAACGAGGTGGCGCAGGCGATGATCGACACCGCCTACAAGGCGGCGATCAACCCCGTGGCGGACCATCTGGGAGGGATGATCTCGTCCGGTGTGAACAGCGTGTTTGGGCAATACACGCCCTTCGCCAATGGCGGGTCCTTCGCGCAGGGCCGGGTGATGCCGTTCGCCAATGGCGGCGTCGTCTCGGGCCCCACGACCTTTCCGATGCGCGGCGGCATGGGCCTGATGGGCGAGGCCGGACCCGAGGCGATCATGCCGCTGGCACGCGGTGCCGACGGCAAGCTGGGCGTGCGGGCGGGCGGCGGCGGTGGCGGCAGCGTGCATGTCACCATGAACATCTCGACCCCCGATGTGCAGGGCTTCCAGCGCAGCCAAAGCCAGATCGCCGCACAGATGAGCCGGGCGCTGTCGCGCGGCGGGCGCAATCGCTGAGACACGCTGAGACAACAGGAAGGACAGGGCCATGGAATTCCACGACGTCAGATTCCCCGCACGGTTGAGCTTCGGTTCGGTCGGCGGGCCAGAGCGCAAGACCGAGATCGTGACGCTTGCCAACGGCTATGAGGAGCGCAACACCCCCTGGTCGCAATCGCGCCGCCGCTATGATGCGGGCGTGGGGTTGCGGTCGCTCGACGATATCGCGGAACTGGTGGCGTTCTTCGAGGCGCGGCGCGGTCAGCTTTACGCGTTCCGGTGGAAGGACTGGTCGGATTTCAAATCCTCTGTCCCGTCGCGTGCGCCGCATTTCGAGGATCAGATCATCGGCTACGGCGACGGCGTCACGCTGCAATTTCCGCTGATCAAGACCTATCGGTCGGGCGAGGGCAGCTACGCGCGACCCATCACCAAGCCGGTCGCGGGCACGGTGCGGGTCGGCCTGCACGACACCGAATTGCGCCCGGGCGTGGCCTTCGAGGTGGATGAGGACACCGGCCTGGTCACCTTCGCCGAGCCGCCGACCACCGGCATCGCGATCACGGCGGGCTATGAATTCGACGTTCCGGTGCGGTTCGATGCAAGTGCGATCCAGACCAGCGTCGCCAGCTTCCAGGCCGGGGAAGTGCCCAGCGTGCCGGTGGTGGAGGTGCGGGTATGACTGCCGCTGCAGACGCGCTCTATGCCCATCTCGGCACCGGTATCACCAATGTGGTGCGCTGCTGGGAGGTGATCCGCAGCGACGGGCTGCGGCTGGGGTTTACCGATCACGATCTGGATCTTGCCTTCGACGGGTTGGTCTTCAAGGCCGAAAGCGGGTTGACCGCGCGGGCGCTGGAACAGGGCACCGGCCTGTCGGTCGACAATTCCGAAGCCATGGGCGCGCTGTCCGATGCGGCGCTGTCCGAGGTCGACATCGAGGCCGGGCGCTATGACGACGCCGAGGTCGTGGCCTGGCTGGTCAACTGGCAGGATGTCGATGCCCGGCAGATTCTGTTTCGTGGCCACATCGGCGAGATCCGCCGCGCGGGTGGCGCGTTTCAGGCCGAACTCAGGGGCCTGTCGGACAAACTCAACCGCCCGGTGGGCAGGATCTATCAGCGCCCCTGCACGGCGGTGTTGGGGGATGCGACCTGCGGCTTCGATCTGATGCAACCGGCGTTTGCCTGGCAAGGGCCACTGATCGAATGTGACAACAACCGCATCCTGCGTTTTCCGCCCCTGCCGCAGTTCGAGGCCGGGTGGTTCCAGCGCGGACGCGCGGATGTGCTTGACGGTGCCGCCAAGGGGCTGAGCCGCTGGATCAAGCGCGATGCGACCGAGGCCGACGCGCGCCGCATCGACCTGTGGGAACCGTTTCGCGCCGATCTCGCGCCGGGGGACCGGGTGCGGATCGTGGCGGGCTGCGACAAACGCTTCGACACCTGCCGGGACAAGTTTGCCAACCTTCTGAACTTTCAGGGGTTTCCGGATATTCCGGGGGATGACTTCCTGGTCGTGCATCCGCTCAACGTGTCGAACAAGTCCGGAGGAAGCCGCAGATGAGCACCGCGACCCACATCGTCGAGGCCGCGCGCGGCTGGATCGGCACGCCGTACCGGCACCAGGCATCGCGTGCCGGGGTCGGCAGCGATTGCCTCGGGCTGGTGCGGGGTGTCTGGCGCGACGTCTTCGGCGCTGAACCCGAGGCGGTGCCCGCCTATAGCATGGACTGGTCCGAACCGCAGGGTGAAGAGGCGCTCTGGGCAGCAGGCCTGCGCCATTTGCGACCGGTGACAGGCGGTGTCCCGATGCCCGGCGAGGTGATCCTGTTCCGCATGCGCGAAGGGTCGGTCGCCAAGCATCTCGGCATCGTTTCGGCACCAGAGCCGCAGGCATGGTTCATCCACGCCTATTCCGGCCACGGCGTCATCGAATCGGCCCTGACCCGGCCCTGGGCGCGGCGCATCGTGGCGCGCTTTTCCTTTCCCGACACACCCGAGGGGCGCATCTGATGGCAACGATCCTACTTTCGGCGGCGGGGGCCGCGTTCGGCGGGTCCATCGGCGGCTCTTTTTTGGGGCTGTCCATGGTGGCCTGGGGTCGCTTTGCCGGGGCCACGCTGGGCCGCGCCATCGACCAGAGCCTGATGGGGCAGGGGTCGGAGAGCATCGAGACCGGTCGGGTCGAGCGTTTCCATCTGTCGAACTCGGGCGAGGGCCGCGCGATTGCGCAGGTCTACGGGCGGGTGCGCGTCGGCGGTCAGGTCATCTGGACCACGCATTTCAAGGAAAGCACGACGACCGAAGGCGGTGACGACGGCGGCAAGGGCGCGCCCGCATCGCCCGAGATCACCACCTATCACTACAGCGTCAATATGGCGCTGGCGCTGTGCGAGGGCGAGATCGCGGGCGTGTCTCGGGTCTGGGCCGATGGTGTCGAGATCTCGGCCAACGACATCAACATGCGGGTCTATCCCGGCAGTCGCGACCAGCTTCCCGATCCCAAGATGGAGGCGGTCGAGGGCGAAGGCCAGGTGCCCGCCTATCGCGGCACCGCCTATGTCGTGCTCGAGGATTTCAAGCTGGCGGATTACGGCAACCGGGTGCCGCAGCTGTCCTTCGAGGTGCTGCGCGTCAATCAGGCCGCCGACGACATGCCCGAGTTGTTGCAGGGCGTCGCGATGTTGCCCGGCACCGGGGAATACACGCTGGCAACATCCAAGCAGTATTACGGCGGCGGCGGCGGCAGTTCATCCGCTGCGATCAACGTCAACACCGCCTCTGAAGTACCCGATTTCATTCAGTCTCTCGGGGCGCTTGAGGATCAGGCCCCGAATTGCAACGCTGTTTCTCTTGTGGTCAGCTGGTTCGGCAATGACCTGCGCTGCGCAGAGTGTTCCGTGCGCCCCAAGGTCGAGCAGAAGACCGACGAGGCAGGCGGCATGCCCTGGAAAGTGGCCGGGCTCAACCGGTCGAGCGCGTTGCAGGTACCGCGCATCGACGACAAGCCGGTCTATGGCGGCACGCCCGCCGACCGTTCGGTGATCGAGGCGATCACCCGGATGCGCGAAGACGGCAAGGCGGTGATGTTCTATCCGTTCATCCTGATGGAGCAGCTTGAGAACAACCAGCTGCCCGACCCCTATGGCCGCGATGCCCAGCCGCCGCTGCCCTGGCGCGGGCGCATCACGCTGGCGCAGGCCCCGGGTCAGGACGGGTCGAGCGACAGGACCAGCGCGGCGCAGGCCGAAGTGGCGGCCTTCGTCGGCACGGCCAAGGCGTCGGACTTCCAGATCTCGGGCCAGAGCGTGAGCTATAGCGGCCCGGAAGAGTGGTCCTTTTCCCGCTTCATCCTGCATTACGCCGCGCTGACCAAGGCGGCGGGCGGGGTCGATGCGTTCTGCATCGGATCGGAGTTGCGCGGTCTGACCCAGATCCGCGACGATCAGGGCTTTCCCTTCGTTGCGGCGCTGCGGATGCTGGTGGGCGAGGTGCGCAGCATCCTCGGCCCGGACGTCAAGCTGAGCTACGCCGCCGACTGGTCCGAATATTTCGGCTACCGTCCGAATGACGGATCAGGCGACGTCTATTTCCACCTCGATCCGCTCTGGGCCGACCCGGAGATCGATTTCATCGGCATCGACAACTACATGCCCCTATCCGACTGGCGCGACGGGCGCGACCATGCCGACGCGGATTACGGTCGGATCCACAACCTCGATTACCTCGACGCCAATGTCGAAGGCGGGGAAGGCTTCGACTGGTATTATTCCAGCCCCGAGGCGATCGCGGCGCAGCGCCGCACGCCCATTGTCGATACCGGCTATGGCGAGGATTGGGTGTTTCGCTACAAGGACCTGCGCGGCTGGTGGGAAAACTCGCACCACAACCGCATCGGCGGCGTGCGGCAAATCGCTCCGACCGAGTGGATCGCGCAGTCCAAGCCTTTCTGGTTCACCGAACTGGGCTGTCCCGCGGTCGACAAGGGCACCAACCAGCCCAACGTCTTTCTCGATCCGAAGTCATCCGAAAGCGCGCTGCCGCGCGGGTCGAACGGGCAACCGGACGAGGATATCCAGCGCCAGTACCTGCGGGCGACGCATCTGCACTGGAGCGATCCGGTCAACAACCCGGTGTCGGGCGTTTACGAAGCCCCGATGATCGACATGTCCCGCGCGTTCGTCTGGGCCTGGGACGCGCGCCCCTACCCGTGGTTTCCCGCGTTGACCGAGCTTTGGGCCGATGGCGACAACTACCGCCGGGGCCACTGGATCACGGGGCGGCTGTCGACGCAGCGGCTGGCCACGGTGGTGGCGGCGATCTGCGACCGGGTCGGGTTGACCGACTACGACGTGAGCGATCTTGTCGGCATGGTCCGCGGCTATCTGGTGCCGGATATCGCCGACGGGCGGCGCGCCTTGCAGCCGCTGATGCTCAGCTACGGGTTCGACGCGATCGAGCGGGACGGCGTGCTGGTCTTCCGCATGCGCGAAGGCCGCGATGTGGTGCCCGTCGATCCTGAATTGCTGGCCGAACACGACGATGTCGAGGGCGCGCTGATCCAGACCCGCGCCAACGAGGTCGATCTGTCGGGCCGTGTGCGTCTGCATTTCTACGAGGCCGAAGGCGATCACGACACCGTCGCCGAAGAGGCTGTGCTGCCCGACGACCGCACCCATGCTGTGGCCGACAGCGAGGTTGCGTTGACGCTGACCCGTGCCGAGGGACGGCAGATCGCGGAGCGCTGGCTGTCAGAGGCGCGGATCGCTCGCGATACGCTTAAATTCGCGCTGCCGCCCTCGGCGTTGCAGGTGCGCGCGGGCGACGTGGTCGCGCTTCCGGGCAAGGGCGGGCCGGTTCATGCACGCATCGATCGGGTCGAGGTGACCGACCGCCAGCTTATCGAGGCGGTGCGGATGGAGGATGACATCTACATCCCCGCCGCCACCTCGGACGTGCCGGGCCAGTTGACCCGCTATGTGCCCGCCGCGCCGGTGACACCGCTGTTTCTGGACCTGCCGCTGCTGACCGGCGACGAGGTGCCACACGCGCCGCATTTCGCCGCCTATGCCACGCCCTGGCCCGGCAGCGTCGCGGTCTATTCCGCGCCGAGCGATGCGGATTACAGCCTGAACAGCGTCATCACCGGCCACTCGGTGGTGGGCGAAACGGAAAGTGCGCTTTTCGCAGCGCCATCGGGACGTCTGCATCGGGCCGAACCGCTGCGCATCCGGCTTTACTCCGGGGCGTTGCAGTCGGTGTCGGACGAGGCGCTGCTGGGCGGGGCCAACGTGCTGGCCATCGGCGACGGCGGACCCGGCAACTGGGAAGTCCTGCAGTTCCGCGACGCCGAGATGCTGACCCAGCAAAGCTGGCTTGTGTCGACCCTGTTGCGCGGACAGGCCGGGACCGACGGGGTGATGCCGGATGTCTGGCCCGCGGGATCGGTCGTGGTGCGCCTGAACGGCACGCCGGAACAGATCGAGATGAGCGCCAGTCAGCGACGTCAGGCGATCCACTTCCGCATCGGGCCATCCAGCAGAAGCATCGACGATCCGACCTACGTGCACCGGACGCTGGCCTTCGACGGCGTCGGCCTGCGCCCCTACAGCCCGGTGCACCTGCGCGGCGTCGAGGCGGCGGGCAGTCTGCAGCTCAGCTGGGTGCGCCGCACCCGGATCGATGGCGACGACTGGGAACTGGCGGAGCCGCCACTGGCCGAGGAGACCGAAGCCTACCTGGTGCGGGTGATGCGGGGCGCGACCGTCCTGCGCGAGGCGACGGTTGCCAGCCCGGCGTGGACCTATGCGGCGCAGGCACGTGCGACGGACCTTGCGAATGGGCCGGTGAGGATCGACGTGGCGCAGATCTCGGCACGGTTCGGGCCCGGGCCGGCGGCACGGCTGGTCGTAAACGCCTAAGGACAGCCCCGCGCCGGATCGGTCGATCCGTACCGGCGCGGGCGCGGCAGCCTCGAAGCTGACCGCGCGCCATCCCGCGACGCTCGTTACCGGGCGCAGGCAACGCACCGCCTTGCCGTCGGATCGAGCATGAGCCGTTTTTCGGCGATCTCGTCGCCGCAGGCATCGCAATATCCGAACGCGCCCTCGACCAGCCGCGCAAGCGCCTGCTGCAGCGCCCGGCGTTGCCCATCGCGGCGCGCCTGCGTGGCCTTGGCCATGGCCTGCGATTGCAACGCATCCATCCGGCTCAGACGCCCCACCGATTGCTGGTCGAGCGTCACCACCGACTGGCCGCCCTGGCCCAGCCGGTCGTCTTCGTCCAGGGCCAGAAGGCGCGCCTCGATCAGCGACCTCCAGCGGGTCTCTGCGTCATCATCCACCGTTTCGTCACTTCAGAGGGCTTTGCGTTTCGTCTCGCGCAGCCTATCTGATACACTCGACGCGTCAAAGGAGGCGGAAATGGCCAAGACGAAAAGCAGTCTGTCCGTGCTGGACCCGGTCTGGGCACGCATCATGGACGAGGCCGAAAAGGCCGTCGCCGAAGAGCCGCTTCTGGGCGGCATGATTCATTATTCGGTGCTGCATCACCCCACCATCGAACGGGCGCTCAGCTATCGCACCGCGGTCAAGCTGACATCGGGCGAAATCTCCGAGCAGATCCTGCGCGAGATTTGCGACGAGGCCTACGGCGCCGACCCGGAACTGGCGCTGGCCGCGCGGGCCGATATCGTTGCGGTCTACGAACGCGATCCGGCCTGCCACCGGTTTCTCCAGCCGCTGTTGTTCTTCAAGGGCTTCCAGGCGATCCAGGCCTACCGCGTGGCCAACTGGCTATATCGTCAGGGCCGCCGCGATCTGGCGTATCTGTTCCAGATGCGGTGCTCCGAGGTGTTCGGCGTCGACATTCACCCCAATGCGCGCATCGGGCGCGGCATCATGATCGACCACGCCCACTCCATCGTCATCGGCGAGACGGCGGTGGTCGGCAACAACGTGTCGATGCTGCATTCGGTGACCCTTGGCGGGACCGGCAAGGAAGAGGAAGACCGTCATCCCAAGATCGGCGATGGCGTCCTTATCGGCGCGGGCGCGAAAGTGCTGGGCAATATCCGCGTCGGCGACTGCTCGCGCATCGCGGCAGGCTCGGTCGTGCTGGAAGAAGTGCCATCCTGCAAGACCGTGGCCGGAGTGCCTGCGCGCATCGTCGGCGAGGCAGGCTGCGCGCAACCCTCGATCAGCATGGACCAGTTGCTCGCGCATACCACCTAGAATCCGGTCCCCTGAATTCGGACCACCCGGGACACCGCTTGCCGCAACGCGTCAGGCGCCGGTCTCGTCCAGGGTGACGAGGTCATAGGGCGGTTTCGGCGTGCCCCCCTCCGTCAAGGTCGCGACCGCTGCGGACAAGGCCTGTCGATGCGCCGCGATCCATTCGTAGGCGTCCTGATGCGACGGGCGGTCGCCCGGGCGCAGGCCACCCATGAGGCATTCGGGCACCAGCGCGACACGTCCTTCGGTGCGAATGCGATACGCCTCGCGGGCCACATCGCGGCCCAGAACCTCGACCGTGCTCATCGGGTCAGCATGGCCGTCACCGCGGCCACGATGTCGCGGGCGGCGGGCAGGGCGGCGGCCTCCAGCCCTGCCGCATAGGGGCGCGGCATGTCCAGCGCGGCGACGTTGCACACCGGAGCCTTGAGCCGGTCGAACGCCCCGGCCATCAGTGCCGCCGCGACCTGCTGGCCAATGCCGCCCTGCGGCCAGCCCTGTTCGACGGTCACGCAGCGCCCGGTGTCGCGCACGCTGGCGATCAGGGTCGCTGTATCCAGCGGACGCAGGCTGCGCAGGTCGATCACCTCGGCGGCGATACCGTCGCGGGCCAGAAGATCGGCCGCTTCGAGCGTGGCCACCATGCCGATCCCGAAGCTAACCAGCGTCACATCGGTACCGCTGCGCCAGACCCGTGCGCGGCCCAGCGGTACCAGCCGACCCTCGCTGTCGGGCACCTCGGACAGCCGGCCATAGAGGCTTTCGTTTTCCAGCAGGACCACCGGGCCCGGATCGCGGATCGCGGCTTTCAGCAGGCCCTTGGCGTCGGATGCGGCATAGGGCATCGCCACCTTAAGCCCCGGTACATGGGCGAACCACGCAGCGACGTCCTGCGCGCGCTGGGCACCGGATTGCGCGCCACCGCCATGGGGGCCGCGAAACACCACCGGTACCGACAGCGTCCCGTCGGTCATGTCGTCCGACTTGGCCGCGGAATTGACGATCTGGTCGATGGCCTGCAACGCCAGCCCGAAGGACGGGAAGCTGACAACGGGCCGCAGACCGGCGAACGCCGCCCCGACGGCCAGACCGGCCAGGGCGGTCGCGACCGGGGGCGCATCGACCACGCGCCTGTCCCCGAAACTGTCGATCAGCCCCTGCGTCACGGTGAAGGACCCCTGCTTCGCCGCAACCCCGTCGCCGATCACAAAGACCGACGGGTCGAGGCGCATTTCTTCGTCCAGCGCCGCGCAGAGGGCGTCGCGGACCGACATCTGCCGGGTTGCCGTGCCCTCGGGCCAGTCGTTCGGCACAAGCGGCCCGGTGGCGGCACCGGTGGCAGGGGGGCTGGAAAGCGCGGCGGCAGGGCGGGGGGCAGGGCGGGGGTCGGAACGGGCGGCAGACGCCTCCGCGCCGGGGCGGTCCGCCGTCTCGCCCGCGTCGTCCTTTTGCAGCGTCGCGATGGCGGTGCCGACCGCGACGGCCCGCGTGCCTTCCGCGACCAGCAGCGCGCCGATGCGTCCGGGACCGGGCGCTTCGATCTCGAACACCGCCCTGTCGGTCGCGATCTCGGCAAGCAGATCGCCGTCTTCGACCAGATCACCCGGCGCCACCAGCCAGCACACCAGCCGCGCCTCGGTCAGGCCGGGTACCACCTCGGGCATGCGGATATGGCCCATCCCGATCAACCCTCTGCCGTCATGGCGGCGCGCAGGCCCGTCGCATCGGGCGCTGGGGCGACACGTGCCATTTCGGCAGCATCGCCGACCGTCTCCTTCACCGCGATATCGATCGCTTTCAGCGTGTCCTCGGACAAGCCCGCCCCGAGCAGACGCTGTTTCAGGGCCGCGATCGGGTCGCGCATGGTGCGGGCCTTGCGCATCTGCGCAGCGGACAGCGCCTTGTCGGCGCTGGCCATTGCGTGTCCCTGAAAGCGGATTATCGTCGCCTCGAGCACCCTTGGCCCCAACCCCGCGCGCACCTCAGCCGCCGCCGCGCAGGCAGCCTCGGCCACCGCCACCACGTCCATCCCGTCCACGCCGCGACCCGGGATGCCATGCGCCGCGGCGCGATCCAGCAGGCCTTGCCCCCCGGGGACGGGGGCCACCCCCGGCGCGGTCCGGTTGTTCTCGATCACGAAGAGGATCGGCAGCCCCAGGCGCACCGCCAGATCGTAGGTCTCGGTAACCTGGCCCTGATGCGCAGCCCCGTCGCCCAGGGCGCAAAGGGTGATGCCGCCGGTCTTGTCATAGCGCTGGGCAAAGGCCAGCCCGGCCCCGATCGGCACATGTCCGCCGGGAATGCCATGCCCGCCGAAAAAGCCATGCCCGGGCGACGCCATGTGCATCGACCCGCCCTTGCCGCCGGAATAGCCGGTGGCCGCGCCCGTCATCTCGGCCAGGATGCGACCGGGGTCCATCCCTGCGGCCAGCATGTGCCCGTGACAGCGGTAGGATGCGATGCGCGCGTCGCCCTCTCGGGTCGCGGTCGCACAGCCGACGATCACCGCTTCCAGGCCGATGCACAGATGACAGAAACCGCCGATCCGCCCCATCCCGTAAAGCTGGCCCGCCTTTTCCTCGAAGCGTCGGATCAGCAGCATGTCGCAGTAATGGTCGCGCCAGGTGGCGATGGTGTCGCTGTCGGGGGGCATGCGGATCCTCGGGGTGGTGACGCGGCGAGTGGCTCGCCCGACGGTATGGCGCGCGATCGGCGTCGGCAATCAGCAATTGGGGACGTTGACGGCCAGCCCCCCGAGCGAGGTCTCCTTGTATTTCTCGGACATGTCGACGCCGACCTGACGCATGGTCTCGATGCAGGCGTCCAGCGGCACCAGATGCGCGCCATCGCCGCGCAGCGCCAGAGATGCCGCCGAGATCGCCTTGATCGCGCCCAGACCGTTGCGTTCGATGCAGGGCACCTGCACGAGGCCCCGCACCGGGTCGCAGGTCATGCCCAGATGATGCTCGAGCGCGATCTCCGCGGCGTTCTCGACCTGCTCGGGGGTGCCGCCCATGACCGCGCAGAACCCCGCCGCCGCCATCGCCGCCGCCGCGCCCACCTCGGCCTGACAGCCCGCTTCCGCCCCCGAGATCGAGGCGTTGTATTTCACCAGACCGCCGATGGCCGCCGCGGTCAGCAGGAAATCCGGCAGCCGCGCGCGGTCCGCGTTCGGCACATGATCGAGCCAGTAGCGGATCGTCGCGGGAACCACGCCCGCCGCCCCGTTGGTGGGCGCGGTCACCACCTGGCCCCCGGCGGCGTTTTCCTCGTTGACCGCCATGGCATAGACCGAGATCCAGTCGTTGATGGTATGCGGCGCGGTCAGGTTCATGCCCCTCTCGCCCTCCAGCGCGGTGCGGATCGCGCCAGCCCTGCGGCGCACATTGAGCCCGCCCGGCAGGTGCCCCGTGGCCTCGAGACCGCGATCCATGCACGCTGCCATGACCTCCCAGATCCGGGCAATCCCGGTGTCCAGCGCCCCGGCATGGCGGCGGGACAGCTCGTTGGCGCGCTTCATCTGCGCGATGCTCAGCCCCGAGGCGCGCGCCATCTCAAGCATCTGAGCGGCGGTCTTGAACGGATAGGGCACCGGCGGCCCGTCATCGGTGTCGCGCCCCTCGGCCAGTTCCGCCTCGGTCAGCACGAAGCCGCCGCCGACGGAATAATAGACCTCCTGCAGCAGCACGTCGCCCTGCGCATCCACCGCCTCGAGCCGCATGCCATTGGCGTGCCCGGGCAGGGCTGTGTCATAGTCGAAGCGCAGATCCCGGTCCGGATCGAAGGCAAGCGGCGGCAGTCCCTCCGGGGTCAGACGCCGGTCCTGCGCAATGCGTGCAAGTTCGGCCCCGGCGCGGTCGCGATCATAGGTTTCCGGCGCAAACCCCGCGAGGCCCAGGATCACCGCGCGGTCGGTGGCATGCCCGACGCCGGTAAAGGCCAGCGAGCCGTGCAAGGATCCGCGCACCCCGCTGAACTTGTAGCCGGATGCCCGCATGGCCTGCAGGAAACGCGCCGCCGCCACCATCGGCCCCATGGTGTGCGACGAGGATGGCCCGATGCCGACCTTGAACATCTCGAAGACAGACAGAAACATCGCGGCACATCCACTTCCACGTCCCGATTCGGGGCCACCCTAGCAAGACACCGCGCGCGCCGGCGTTCAAAAACGGCATCTCGGGCAGAACCGCGGCCAAAGCCGCGCATTTGCCCCTCGCACCGCATGGCGTCTGCGCCTATAAGGACCGCGCCGCCACCAAAGGGGATGCCCATGTCCGGAGAGTTGTCGCCGATCGACAAGGCCAAGTATGTCGCCGCCAAGACCGCCGCCGACCTGGTCGAGGACGGCATGCGCGTGGGCCTCGGCACCGGCTCGACCGCCGCCTGGCTGGTGCGCTGCCTGGGCGAAATGGTGCGCGAGGACGGGCTCCGGATCCGCGGCGTTCCGACCTCGTCGCGCACCGCCGAACTGGCCCGCGATGTCGGCATCGAGGTGATCTCGCTCGACGAGGCGCGCTGGCTCGACCTGACCATCGACGGCGCGGATGAATTCGATCCCGAGCTCAACCTGATCAAGGGCGGCGGCGGCGCGCTGCTGCAGGAAAAGATCGTCGCCACCGCCTCGGACCAGATGGTGGTAATCGCTGACGCCGCCAAGGAGGTCTCGACCCTCGGCCATTTCCCCCTCCCGGTCGAGGTGGTGCCCTTCGGCTGGCAGACCACCCAGACCCTGATCGAGGAGTTGCTGATCTCGATGGATGTGATGGGGCGCAAGTCCTCGCTGCGCATGACCGGCGACCGCCCCTTCATCACCGACGAGGGCAATTACATCATCGACCTGCATCTCGGCCGCATCGGCAATGCGCGGCAGATGGCGCTGGTTCTGAACCAGATGCCCGGCGTGGTCGAGAACGGTCTGTTCATCGACATCTGCGACAAGGTCATCATCGGCTATGGCGACGGGCGCTGCGAGATGCGCGATATCAACGAAGGCACCGTCAGTGAAACGCGGCTGGACTTCGTCGAGGACGACAACCTGTTCAGCGATATCTGACGCCGCGTCCCGCAGCGCCGCCCATCCGCGCGCACCTGTCACGATCGGACCGGAAATACTCCGGGGGTGCGGGGGCAGAGCCCCCGCTGCGCAACCGGCCCCGCCGTCTGCGGACCTGCCGGTATGGCGCATTGGCGGGCCACGCGCCGCGGCGGCCCGATCCTTGCCCTTACCGTCTGGCCATCCGCGGCCCCGTGTGGTCTACGGGCAGCAAACAGCATCGAGGTAAGACATGAGCGATTTCGACTATGATCTGTTCGTGATCGGCGGTGGCTCCGGCGGCGTGCGGGCCGCGCGCGTGGCCGCCAGCGAGGCGGACGCCAGGGTGGCCCTGGCCGAGGACAGCCGCTATGGCGGCACCTGCGTCATCCGCGGCTGCGTGCCGAAAAAGCTGATGGTCTTCGCCTCCGAGTTTTCCGACGCCGCCGAGAATGCGCAAGGCTACGGCTGGTCGATGCAGCAGGGCGACTTCGACTGGTCGGTCTTTTCCGATCGCCTGCACACCGAACTCGACCGCCTCGAGGGGGTCTACAAGTCGCTGCTCGACGGTACCGGCGTCGAGCGGTTCGACATACGCGCCACGATCAAGGATCCGCACACCGTGTCCCTGTCCGACGGCACCGAGAAGACCGCCAAGCACATCCTCGTGGCCACGGGTGGCCGCCCGGTGCGCCCGGATCTGCCCAATGCCCAGCTTGGCATGGTGTCCGACGATGTCTTCCTGATGACCGAGTTGCCAAAGTCGATCCTGATCATCGGCGGCGGCTACATCGCCTGCGAGATGGCGAACATCCTCGCGGGTCTCGGCGTCGAGGTGTCGCTCTACGTGCGCGGGGCACAGGTGCTCAACGGCTTCGACGACGAGGCGCGCGGCCTGATCGCCGAGGCGATGGAGGCGCGTGGCATCGAGATCCACACCGGCTCCAATATCGTCGAGATGCGCTGCGCCGAGCCGGGCGACTACGACGACGCGGCGACGCACGGCATGGGCGCGCCGGTCAAGGACGCGGGCGCGGTCGTGGGCGACAGCGGCATGGATGGCGGCAGTGACGGGGCGGCGGACGAGACCCGCAAGGGCCCGATCTGGGTCAAGGCCACCAATGGGCGCGAAAAGATCTTCGATGCGGTGCTGTTTGCCACCGGACGCAAGCCCAACAGCGACGACATGGGCCTGCAGGAGGTCGGCGTGAAGCTCGGTCGCGGCGGTGCCGTCCTGGTCGACGACTACAGCCAGACCGCCGTGCCCTCGATCTACGCCATCGGCGACGTGACCGACCGCGTCAGCCTGACGCCCGTGGCGATCCGCGAGGGCATGGCCTTCGTCGAGACGGTGTTCAAGGGCAACCCGACCCCGGTGGATCACGACCTGATCCCCTCGGCGGTCTTCACCCAGCCCGAGCTTGGCTCTGTCGGCATGTCCGAGGCCGACGCCACCGAGCAGGAGGAGGTCGAGATCTACTGCACCTCGTTCCGCCCGATGCACTCGGCCTTCATCGGCAAGCCGGACCGGGTGTTGATGAAGCTGATCGTCTCGAAGGAAAATCGCAAGATCCTGGGCTGTCACATCGTCGCACCGAACGCGGGCGAAATGATCCAGCTTGCGGGCATCGCGATCAAGATGGGTGCGACGAAAGAGGATTTCGACCGGACCTGCGCGGTGCATCCCACCATGTCCGAAGAGATCGTTACAATGCGTAAGCCGACGCGCACAGCTTGAATTGCGGGTCCGGCCTACCAGTTTTAGACCAATGTAGACTGCTTTGACGAAGGGAAGACACCACATGGCAGGCAATAGCGGCGGCCCATGGGGCGGCGGCGGGCAAGGGGGCGGCGACAACGGTTCGCAGCGCCCGCAAGGCGGCGGTGGCGGCGGCGGACGGCGTCCCGACAACAACCAGATGCCCGAAATCGACGAACTCGTGCGCAAGGGGCAGGAACGCCTGCGCGTCCTGATGGGCGGCAAGGACGATGGCAAGACCGGCGGCGGCGGTGGTGGCGGCGGCGGTCGCGGCTCCGGCTTCAGTCGCGGCACGGCGGTCATCGCGGTGCTGGTGGCCGCCGGTGTCTGGCTGTTCTCCAGCTTCTACACCGTCAAGCCGGAAGAGCAGTCGGTCGAGTTGTTCCTCGGCAAGTATTCCTCGACCGGATCGCCGGGCCTGAACATCGCGCCCTGGCCGTTCGTCACCTACGATGTGATCAACGTCACCTCCGAGCGCACCGAGAACATCGGCCAGCGTCGCGGTCGCGATGGCGACGGGCTGATGCTGACAACCGATGCCAACATCGTGGATATCGAGTTCCAGGTCGTCTGGAACATCAAGGATCCCGCGAAACTGCTGTTCAACATCCGTGACCCGCAGCTGACCGTTCAGGCGGTGTCGGAATCGGTGATGCGCGAAATCATCGCGGCGTCGAACCTCGCACCGATCCTCAACCGGGACCGGGGCGTGATCGCCGATACCGCGCTGCAGAACATCCAGGAAACGCTGGACGAGTACGATTCGGGCATCAACGTGGTCCGTGTCAACCTCGACCAGGCCGATCCGCCCGCCGAGGTGATCGACGCCTTCCGCGAGGTGCAGGCCGCCGAACAGGAACGCGACCGGCTTCAGCGGCAGGCCGACGCCTATGCCAACCGTGTCCTCGCCGAGGCCCGCGGCCAGGCGGCGCAGACGCTCGAACAGGCCGAGGGCTACCGTGCCCGCGTGGTCAACGAAGCCATCGGTGAGGCGTCGCGCTTCATCTCGGTCGCGCAGGAGTTCAACCAGGCCCCCGAGGTCACGCAACGTCGTCTCTACCTCGAGACGATCGAGCGCACCCTCGGCGCGATCGACAAGATCGTGCTCGACGAGGCCAGCCCGGACAGTGGCCAGGGCGTGTTGCCCTATCTGCCGCTCAATGAGCTGAACCGTGGACGCACCCAGACCGGAGGGTCGAACTGATGAATAAGATCAACATATTGATCGGTGTCGTCGTTCTGATCGTGGTGGGCACGCTGTCGGCGCTGTTCATCGTCGATGAACGCGAAAAGGCGCTGGTCCTGCAATTCGGCCAGATCAAGCAGGTCCGCGAAGAGCCGGGCATCGGCTTCAAGGTGCCCTTCATCCAGGAAGTGGTGAAATACGACGACCGCATCCTGTCGCTCGATACCGACACCATCGAGGTCACGCCCTCGGATGACCGCCGCCTCGTGGTCGATGCCTTTGCGCGCTACCGCATCGCCGATGTGGTGCAGTTCCGGCAGGCCGTCGGCGTGGGCGGCATCCGCGCCGCAGAGGACCGGCTGTCGTCGATCCTGAACGCGCAGATCCGCGAAGTTCTGGGTGCCGATCAGGTCACCTCCGACACCATCCTGTCGGAAGATCGCCGCAGCCTCGCGGTGCGGATCCGGGCACAGGCACGGACCCAGGCCGACAGCCTTGGCCTTGAAATCGTCGATGTGCGGCTGAAGCAGACCAACCTGCCGCAGCAGAACCTCGATGCGACCTTCGCCCGGATGCGGGCCGAGCGCGAACGCGAAGCGGCGGACGAGATCGCACGCGGTAACGAGGCGGCCCAGCGGGTCCGCGCCGCAGCCGACCGGACCGTGGTCGAGACCACGTCGCAAGCCAACCGCGAAGCCGACATCGTGCGCGGTGAAGCGGACGCCGTGCGGAACCGGGTCTATGCCGAAGCCTTCGGCGACAACCCCGAGTTCTTCTCGTTCTACCGGTCGCTCTCGGCACTCGAGACGTCGATGAACAGCAGCAACTCGACGCTGGTCATCTCGCCCGACAGCGAATTTGTCGGGCCCTTGTTCGAAGCGATCCGGGCCGAGGGTCTTTCGGCGGTCGCGTCGTCGAACACCGATGTCGACGCGCTGCGCCAGCTGGCCCCCGCGTCCGAGTTGTCTCCGGACCTTCCGGACAGCGCGCGCGACCAGATCGAACGCAGCAACGAAGAGGCCGAGCAGGACATCCGCCAGCGGTCGGACGACGCCGTGAACGAAGACGACGCCGCGAACGAAGACGACGGCGCTGCCGTGGGGAACTGACCCATGCAGGCCGAAACGCTTCTGGTGATGCTTGCCGGAGTGCTGATCGTGGAGGGGCTGGCCTATGCGCTGGCCCCTTCGCTTGTGGAACGTGTGCTCGAGGCGCTGTCGGCGATGCCGCTGGACCAGCGCCGGGCGCTGGGCTTGCTGACATGCGTGACGGGCGTCATCGTGCTTTGGCTGGCGCTCTGACCAGCCTGGTCGCCGCGGGGCTTTCGCCCCCTGCGCACCCGGCGCTGGCCCGCCCGGACCCGACATTGCATTGCGACCAGGAAGAATTCTGCCCATGACCAAGGATGCGCGTCCGGTTCTGTCCGTCATCGTCCGACGCTTCCGGCCCGCGCTGAAGGACGACATCACCGCAGCGCTTGCACGGCTGCAGCAGGCGGCGCACGATCCCCGGCTATCTCGGCGAACAGAACAGCCTGTCGGAAGGCGAGACCACCTGCGAGCTGGTCACCGTCTTTGCCTTCGACTCGCGCAGGAACCTGGAACGCTGGGAACGCAGCACGCTGCGCATCCAGTTTCTGGCGGAACTGGACCGGCATCCGCAGGAAAGCTCGAAACACACGACCTTCGACGATCTGGCGCGCCTGCTGCACCCCCGGTCGCACGTCAGCAAGATCGAGGTGGTCCTGATCCTGATCTTCTGGATCGTCGTGCTCGGCGGACTGCTCGATTACCTTGCCGACATTATTCTGCCCGGGGCGGTGCCGCCGATGGCGCGAAGCGTGCTCCTGATCTCGGTCAACGTGATCCTGATCAGCTATGTCTTCCTGCCGCGCACCAGCATGGCGCTGACCCGCCTCAAGATGCGGTTATCCGCCGCGCGCAAGGGCCGACGTGGTGCCCCGTGACGCCCCGTGGCGGTCACTTGCCGTGTTGCGCGCGGAATTTCCCAAGTCACATCCCCTTGACCGGTACGATCGACCTTTGAGACCTTGAGAAATCCGCCTATCTTGTGCCCAGAGATATCAGATCGGCTGTTTAATGCCGGTCCAAGACCGAAAGGGAGCCCCACTTGACCGCCCATACCATCGCCCGGATCCGGGATCCGCGACCGGCCCTGCGCCTGTTCTGGCTTGCCAGCCTCTCGATCGTCCTGATCGTCGCGCAATCCGTCCTCGTCAGTGCGCAGGGCAACGCGCCGCGCAGCTTTGCCGACCTGGCCGAGCGGATCAGCCCGTCGGTCGTCAACATCACCACCGAGACCACCGTCGCGGGGCGCACCGGACCGCAGGGCATCGTGCCCGAAGGGTCTCCGTTCGAGGACTTCTTCCGCGAGTTCCAGGACCGCAACGGCGAAGGCGACCGGCCGCGCCGGTCTTCGGCGCTGGGCTCGGGCTTCGTGATCTCCGAGGACGGCTTCGTGGTCACCAACAATCACGTGATCGAAGGTGCGGACGAAATCCTGATCGAGTTCTTTTCCGGTCTGGAACTGCCCGCCAAGGTGATCGGCACCGACCCCAACACCGACATCGCGCTGCTCAAGGTCGAGGCCGACATGGCGCTGCCCTTCGTCAGCTTCGGCGACAGCGATGTCGCCCGCGTCGGCGACTGGGTCATGGCGATGGGAAATCCGCTGGGGCAGGGCTTCTCGGTCTCGGCAGGTATCGTCTCGGCGCGCAACCGGGCGCTTTCGGGCACCTATGACGACTACATCCAGACCGATGCCGCCATCAATCGCGGCAATTCCGGCGGTCCGCTGTTCAACATGGACGGCGAGGTCATCGGCGTGAACACCGCGATCCTGTCGCCCACAGGCGGCTCCATCGGCATCGGCTTCTCGATGGCGTCGAACGTGGTCACCCGCGTGGTCGACCAGCTACAGGAATTCGGTGAAACCCGGCGCGGCTGGCTTGGCGTGCGCATCCAGGACGTGACCGATGACGTGGCCGAGGCGATGGGTCTCCCCTCGACCAAGGGCGCGCTTGTCACCGACGTGCCGGAAGGCCCGGCGAAGGACTCGGGCATGTTGTCCGGCGATGTCATCATGAAGTTCGACGGGCGCGACGTGATCGACACGCGCGGCCTGGTCCGCCAGGTTGGCAACACCGCCGTCGGCAAGACCGTGCGCGTGGTGGTCAACCGCGACGGGGCCACCGAAACGCTGATGGTGACGCTGGGCCGCCGCGAGGACGCGGAATCCGCCGACAGCGACACCCCGCCCGAGGCCGAACCCGCGACGCCGTCATCCTCGGACATCCTGGGCCTGACGCTGACGCCGCCGACACCCGAACTGGCCGAGGAATACGGCTTCGATGCCGGTGCGTCCGGCCTGGTCGTGACCGCCGTGGACGAGGCCACCGAGGCTTTCGAAAAAGGCATGCGGGCGGGCGATGTCATCACCGAGGCAGGCCGCGCCCCGGTGACCGAGATTGCCGACCTCGAAGCGCGCATCACCGAGGCGCGCGACGCCGGGCGCAAGTCCATCCTGCTTCTGGTGCGGCGGGCAGGCGACCCGCGTTTCGTGGCGCTCGGCCTCGAACAGTGATCCTGCCGGACTGCCGGACTGGGATCGGAAAAGGGGCGCGTGATGCGCCCCTTTTTTCATGTCCCGACCCTGCGCTTCCTGTCCCGACCGCGTGTTATGGCCCGCCTGTCCGGCCAGCCCTTGTGTCACAGGGCCTCAAGCTCCGGCAGATCGATGGCGATCAGCCCAAGGCTCTTGGCCGTCTCCAGCGCCAGCTTGTCGCTGTCCAGACCCCGGGCTGTCTGATACGCCCGGATCGCCGCCCGCGTTGGCGGGTCCATGCGCT
Source organism: Roseivivax sp. CAU 1753 (assembly GCF_054482575.1). NCBI lineage: Bacteria > Pseudomonadati > Pseudomonadota > Alphaproteobacteria > Rhodobacterales > Roseobacteraceae > Roseivivax > Roseivivax sp. CAU 1753. The sequence continues at coordinate 135,291 of NZ_JBTLRF010000004.1, forward strand.
CGGTCACCGCGCCGCCGTAGAAGTTCCGCGCCAGTAGTGCCCGTTGCAGCGTGCCGATGAACTCGGGCGTGAAGACCGGCGGGCAGGGTGCCGGAAAGCGCAGTTCCGCCCCCGGGCGGACCAGTTCGGACACGGTGGTGTTGCGATAGATCGGCGCGCGGGTCACGGTGCCGTCCGCATCGACCTCGGCCGGGACCACCAGAACCTGGCTTGGAACCTCGACATAGGCGGCCGGCGTCCGCTCGGTGGCATAGCAGCCGCCGGCGGGATCGGGGCGGGAATCGTCGTCGCCAAGCCCCATCGTGTTGAAGCCCGGTCGGACATCCTTTTCGGGTGCGTCGCCCAGCGGCGTGCAGGCCACGGCAAGCGCAAGACAGGCGACAGGCGCCGCGATGCGGATCATGGGATGGACGGGCCTCTGCTCTGCCTCTGTTGCGGCAAGTCTACCCTGTTTCGCCGCCTCGCGAAAGCGCCTCGGACGGGGTCAGCAATCGGTCGAGCATGGCCGAGATATCCTCGATCTGCTCGGCGATGACATGGGTCACGCTGTTCTCGCGCTGCAGCCGCCCGGTCACCCGCAGCATCCGCCCCGAGATCACCGCGCGGCGAAAGCGTTCGTACATGGCGCGCCAGACGATGACATTGACCACCCCGGTCTCGTCCTCCAGCGTCAGAAAGATCACCCCTTTCGCGGTGCCGGGCCGCTGCCGCAGAATCACCAGCCCCGCCACGGCGATGCGCGCGCCCTGCGGTGGCACGCCCAGACGCTCTGCGGTCAGGCAGGACGGCGGGCGCGGCCAGTCGGTATGGGCGGAAGAGGACAGGATCTGCATGAGAACGAATATAGAACATTTGCCGTCGCAGGCAATCCCGTGACGACTCCCCCCTTTATCCTTGCCAGAGCCTCCCCTAGGTAGACGGGACAGCAGTCCCAGGAGAGCGATGAATGGCGAAGATCACCTATATCGAGCATAACGGCACAGAACATGTGGTCGACGTGAAGAATGGCCTGACCGTGATGGAGGGCGCGCGCGACAACGGCATTCCCGGCATCGAGGCCGATTGCGGCGGTGCCTGCGCCTGTTCCACCTGCCATGTCTACGTGGATCCCGACTGGGTCGACAAGCTGCCCGCCAAGGACGACATGGAGGAAGACATGCTCGACTTCGCGTTCTCGCCCGATCCGGTACGCTCGCGGCTGACCTGCCAGCTCAAGGTCTCTGACGCGCTTGACGGCCTGAAGGTGCAGATGCCCGAAAAGCAGATCTGAATGCGCGGCGCACTGATCCTCGCGATGCTTGCCGCGGCGCAGGCCACCGGTGCCGCCGGGTCCGAGATCGTGGCCGCGCGCTATGACGGTCCGACGACACGCTACGATCACGGCGTGCTCGGTGACGCGGTCGAGCATGAGGACCTGGTGGTGACGCTGTCCGACGGACGCCAGGTCACCGCCCACTGGGCCGCGCCGATGGTTTTCGAGGACACCGCGCCGCGCCTCGCGGATGTGGACGGCGACGGCAAGCCCGAGGTGATCGCGGTCGAGACCCATGCCGACCTCGGCGCGCGGCTGGCGATCTGGCGCTGGGACGGCACCCAGCTCGCGCATCTCGCCACCGGTGCCTTCATCGGCCAGACGCGGCGCTGGCTTGCCCCCGCGGGGGTCGCCGACCTCGATGGCGATGGCCGGATCGAGATCGCCTACGTGGACCGCCCGCATCTCGCGAAAACACTGCGGCTGGTCCACATCGAAGGCGTCGCGCTGGTCGAGATCGCGGCTCTGGGCGGTGTCAGCAACCACCGCATTGGCTGGGACGACATCATCGGCGGTGTCGCAACCTGTGCGACACCGCCCGCACTGATCCTCGCCCGGGGCGATTGGTCGACACTCGTCGCTGTCACCTATGATGGCACCGGCCTGACCGCCGGGACGCGCGGCCCCTGGTCCCGCGCCGCCGCCAGTGCCGCCCTGGCCTGCCGCTCGCAATAGGCACCGACCGTCGCACCACCGGAACACCGATCGCGTGCCCCTCGCGCCCCCCTGCCTTTCCATTTCACGAAATACGCCGGGGGTGAATTCGGCCCTCGGGCCGAAGAGGGGGCAGCGCCCCCTTGCCGTCCGCGTCCGCTTGCCGACGCCCGGACCATGCCTCCACGGTCGCGGCGGGTGCCTCATCCATCGTCGACCGGCGCTGCGATAACAGGGGCAGCGGGGCACTTGCGCGGCGTGCCGTCAGCGCACCGGATCGAGCAGCGCGTCGCTCAGCTCGCAATCGCGGACCACGTCGCGCCCGCAGGGCACCGGCTCCAGCGTCTTCGACAGGCACAACCGCGCCTCCTGGATGCGGCCTTCGCGGCAGGTGATCGTCAGCATGTCCGGCTCAAGCTGCGGGTTGTCTTTCAGAAACGCCGCCTCCACCACCGACGCGGGCAGGGTCACGGGGACCGTCAGGCGGGTGAAGACATCCGGCAGGACCACCGCGTCGAACGCCTCTTCCGCGGTTGCGTAATAGGCCTCGGCGGTCAGCCCCGAGCAGGTGCCGTGCTTCTTCCACTGGTACCAGGCCAGACCAGACGTGCCCATGACGTCGGCCATGTCCGCCGTCATCGCACGGCTCGGCGGCGCGTGCGGCGTGTGGCAATAGGACGGCCAGCCGGTCTCGTTCTGCGGCCAGAGCCCGTGCAGGATCCAGCCCGCATCCCGGTCCGCGTCGCATTGCGGCGACCGGCGCATATCGCCTTCCAGCGCGCACCAGGTCGGCGACCAGCTCATGGCCAGCACGTAATAGTCGAACGCGCCGGCGATCTCGCCCTCGGCAGGAGCCGCCGACGCCGCGAACACCGCCAGACAAGCGAGACTGATTTTCTCTTTCCACTTTCGCATGTCGTGACTATATAGCAGCCAAGTTTCCCGACAATGGTGACTGTCCCGGCCAGCCGGGACGCGGCTGGGTCCAGGCCCGGTCAGCCGAAGAAGATATGGTAAGGAGAGTTTCATGGCCAAGCTGTTGCACCCCAAGGCCACCGCGGTCTGGCTTGTGGATAACACAACCCTGACCTTCAAGCAGATCGCCGATTTCACCGACATGCACGAGCTTGAGATCCAGGGCATTGCCGATGGCGACGTGGCCACCGGCGTCAAGGGCTTCGACCCGGTGACCAACAATCAGCTGACGCAGGACGACATCGATCGCGCCGAGAAGGACCCGGCGCAATCGCTCAAGCTCAAGCACAACCCCGCCGCGGTTGACGAAGACAAGCGGCGCGGCCCGCGCTACACGCCGCTGTCCAAGCGTCAGGACCGGCCCGCCTCGATCCTGTGGCTGGTGAAGTTCCACCCGGAATTGTCGGATGGCCAGATCTCCAAGCTGGTGGGCACCACCAAGCCGACGATCCAGTCGATCCGCGAACGCACGCATTGGAACATCTCGAGCCTGCAACCCATCGACCCCGTGGCTCTTGGCCTCTGCCGCCAGTCCGAACTGGACGCGGCGGTGGCCAAGGCCTCCAAGGGTGTGGACCAGGTGATGAACGACGACGAGCGCCGCAAGCTGGTCTCGACCGAGCAGTCGCTGGGCATGGATACCGAACAGCGCCTGCCGTCGAACATGGAGGGGCTCGAGACGTTCTCGCTCTCCGATCCGCGCGACGACGAAAAGGAAAAGCCCGACAGCGACTACGCCGACGCGGAATCCTTCTTCAACCTGCCCGATGGCGGCAATGACGATGACGACGACGATGAGGACGAGGGTCACGGCAAAGCCAAGCGCTGATCCCGACTTTCGCCACCCGAGCGTCACACAACACACCCGCGCCCCGGCGCGGGTGTTCTGGTTTGCGGTGCCGGGGTAATGGGGGGGCGACTTGCGGAGAACCCTCAAGTTTGCCGTGCCTGAGCCAGTGGCACGCTTTGTGGCGCGGACAAAAACGGTCGATTCCGCCGATGACAGAAACGGTTGAGTTTTGGCACATCCTGCGGTGCGGAGAAGGTCCGGAACGAGCCCTAGACCAACGGATGCTGCAACCGGTACCAAAGTCGGCTTTAAGGCGCGCTCAAATGATACGAAAGTTAACCTTTTGCGACCTCCCACTCATGGTATGCGAAAACGTCCGACCCGAGCCCTGATATCGAAAGCCGACAAATGCCGATTTGCGCGTTTTGCCAAAGAGATTGTGAGCTATGCGCGTCGCATTCAATTCCCGATGGGTTCTTCAAAGCTATTTCAAGGCGCAATAACGGGCAACTTATCAGCATACCAAAAGGCAAAGGTAAGATCGGGTTAAGTCAGAACACCGGCAAGGCAAAATTGCTCTGCCGGGAATGCGAAGCTAATTTCAACAAGAATTTCGATAGCCCACTTACCAACGCCCTCAAGGCGTGGGACAAGCAGATTAAAGCCGACGGCCTCGGCGTCAGGTATGAGTTTTCGCCAAATCACCTTGCCCAGTGCCTTGCGTCGGTCTGCTGGAGGGCGAGCGTGACGGGCAATAGTATGTATGCGAATGCAAGGGTTAGTGTGCGCGACAGGGCACGGCTCTTAGCCCTTTTATTAGGCGGCCGGGAAAATACGCTGAAATCCTGTTCTTGTTCCATCAAGAGGCTCTACGATAAACGCCCGCCCACTGACGGGGGATTTTCACAGGAGGTTGTCTCGGGCATCATCCTTCCTGTGAACGCATACAGGATCAGCAAGAAGGGCAAGAAGCCCGGAAACCATTTCGCGTTCGCTTTGCTGGTGCAGGGCTTCTTGTGTCACCTCATGATACCACGCCTTCCACATGCGCTTCGCGTCGGCCCTGCGTTCCTTAAGCCTTCAAAGACTTCGATGCACGCGCCGCCACAGTATTTTGCGGACTACAAGCCTCTGATGGACGCAATGGTTGCAGGCTTGGGAAAGCATCTTGAAGGACAGTCTACGTTAAAGGAGTGATGGTGCAGAAGGGAAAGCTTCAACTGGTTCCCGTTTCGCAATAGGCGACATTGGCGCAACCGCAGCGAAATGGTGCTTTGTCCCGCACACCGGACATAAACCCCCTGTCAGAACCATTGCGCCAAAAAAGGCCGTTTTTGGCGCTGGTGGTCTGCCCACTAAAGACATTGAAAATTCTTGTGACACAAACCCTTGGCAAAACCCTTGCGGTTTTGTCACATTTTTGGCCGACCTGTTGCCGATACCGGCGCAGTACGCCGATCGCGTCTTCGGATACGAATGCCGCGCGGGGGGCACCCGGATCGTCGGCCAGTTCGGATGCCTGCCGGTATCTGTCACCCGGCTTTTCCTTCAGCGCCTCCTGTGACCCAGACGACGGATGTCATACCGGCCGAAGCCGACCATCCTCATATCGTAAAAGGCTTTCTGGAGGCCCTCGAAGCTGTCACACGCGCCCACGGCCTCGGGAAGCTCGAGGATGGTCGTCCTGTGTTCTGTGTCCGCGGGATCGGTCATCTGATCTCCCGCCTTTGCAAATTGTGCCTGGAAGGCTCATTTAATACCCTGAGCCGGGTATGTGTCGACGCATATCAAAGATGCTCCGTGCCATTGGGCACCGATCGCAATCCAGAGGAGACCCGCCATGCAGGGCTTTGCCGACAACATAGAAAAACTGACCGAGGACAACGATAATTTCCGCCAGGTTCTCTATACGGGTCAGAACCTTCAGCTGGTGCTGATGGCGCTGAAGCCCGGTGAGGAGATCGGCGAAGAGATCCATGACGACCGCGACCAGTTCTTCCGCTTCGAGACTGGTACCGGAGAGGTGCGGATCGACGACGTCGTCAACAAGGTCAAGGCTGATGACGGCGTGATCGTGCCCGCCGGAGCCAAACACAATGTGGTCAATACCGGCTCGGAGCCGCTCCGGCTTTACACCATTTACGGGCCGCCAGAGCACCTGGACGGCACAGTTCACGCAACCAAGGCGGACGCGGACTCATCCCACGAGCATTTCGACGGGAAAACGACGGAATAAGAGGTCGCTGCCACGCATTCCCGGACGGGTTCGAGTGGCAGCCACCGACCGGCGTTTTTGTGGCATCGCCCCCTGTCGCCCGCGACGGGTCGTGCAGTGCGCGGCATCCCGGAATCCGGCGCGCAGGCCGACATCGGGGCCCATCACGTGCGCCGATACCTCACGGCAATGCCCGGGTGGCAACGGCTTGTGTCGTTCCCGGCATGGCTTCCGTGGCCGCAACGAGGCCCCGCATCGGGTGCGGGGCGGGGGGGCGCAGGTTTCCGCGCTGTCGCAGAGGCCGCCACCCGACCGGGACCGTTACAGCCGTTTGCGCGCGTTCAGGGCCGCGCTGATCGTACCGTCGTCGAGGTAATCCAGCTCTCCGCCGATGGGCACGCCCTGGGCCAGCGACGACAGCGCCACGCGGCCCTCGAGCTGGTCGGCGATGTAATGCGCCGTGGTCTGCCCGTCGATTGTGGCGTTCAGCGCAAGGATCACCTCGGTGATTTCCTCGCTGCTCACCCGGTCCAGAAGCCGCGGGATGCGCAGGTCGTCCGGCCCGATCGCGTCCAGCGCCGACAGCGTCCCGCCGAGCACGTGGTAGCGCCCGGAAAATACGCCCGCGCGCTCCATCGCCCAAAGGTCTGCGACATCCTCGACGATGCACAACAGCCCCGTGGCGCGGCGGTCATCGGCGCAAATCTCGCAGATATCGGACATGCCGATATTGCCGCAGTTCAGGCATTCCCGCGCGGTTTTCGACACCTCGGCCATGCTCTCGGCCAGAGGCTGCAACAGCAGCCCGCGCTTGCGGATCAGGTGCAGCACCGCGCGCCGCGCCGAACGCGGCCCAAGCCCCGGAAGCTTGGCCATCAGGTCGATCAGCGAGTCGATCTCGGAGCGGTCCGCCACCGGTCTGACCCGCTCAGAACGGCAGATTCATGTCCTTGGGCAGCCCCATGCTTTCGGCCAGTTTGCCCATTTCCTGCTGGCTGCGTTCCTGCGCCTTGGCCTGCGCGTCCTTGATCGCCGCGAGGATCAGGTCCTCGACCACTTCCTTGTCGTCGCCATTGAAGATCGACGGATCGATATCAAGCGTCTTGAGCTCGCCCTTGGCCGAGCAGGTCGCCTTGACCAGCCCCGCGCCGGCCTGACCTTCGACCATGATGCTGTGCATTTCTTCCTGCAGAGCGGTCATCTTGGTCTGCATTTCCTGCGCGGCCTTCATCATCTTGCCCATGTCGCCGAGCCCGCCAAGTCCTTTTAACATCTCTCATCTCCTGCATGTCGGTGGTTCTCTGTGAGATACGAACCCGAAGGCCCGCCCACAAGGTCAGTCGTCCTCGAAAGGGTCCCATTCGTCCTCGACCTCGGGCAGGGCTTCGGCCTGCGCCTCGAGCGCCTCTTCCTCGGGGGTGGTGACCTTGAGGATGCGCGCCTTGGGAAACGCATCCATCACCGCGCGCACCATGGTGTGGCTTTCGGCGCTGGCCCGCAGCGCCTGTGCGTCGGCATCGCGGGTCTCGGCGATGGTCGCGGCGGCACAGTCATTGACCAGCGTGACGGCCCAGCGATTGCCGGTCCAACGGGTCAGCGCCGCCCCCAGACGCTGCGCGAGATCGGAGGCGGCATTGGCGGCGGGGGTAAACTCGATGCGGCCCGGCTGATAGGCGGCAAGGCGGACGCCGGTCTCGACCTCGATCAGCAGCTTCACGTCGCGATTGGCTCGGATCAGCTCCAGCACATGCTCGAAGCTGGGATAGCGCGACAGGGCCGCATCCGGCGCCACCGCCCGCAGCGCGCTGCCGAGCTGTGCCGATGGTCCCGCGGGCCCGCCATGGGCGGCGGCAGGGACGCCCTGCGCAGGGGGTGCCGATGCCTGCGGGGCATGGGCACCGCCGCCACCGCCGCCGCCGCCGCCGGGCGCAGGAGACGGCGCTTGCGGCGGGGCTTCGGATTGCAGCTTGCGCACCAGATCCTCGGGCGAGGGCAGTTCAGCCACATGGGTCAGCCGGATCACCGCCATCTCGGCGGCCATCATCGCGTTCGGGGCGGCGGCCACTTCGTCGAGCGCTTTCAGCAGCATCTGCCACATACGCGTCAGCGGTCGCATCCCCAGCGTCTGCGACAGCGACTGCCCGCGAGAGCGTTCCTCGGGCGATATGGTCGGGTCCTCGGCGGCCTCGGGGGTGATCTTCACCACCGAGATCCAGTGTGTGATCTCGGCCAGATCGCGCAGGATCGCCATCGGATCGGCCCCGTCGGCATATTGCGACGACAGTTCGGTCAGGGCCGCTGCCGCATCGCCGCGCATGATCGTCTCGAACAGGTCGAGCACACGGCCCCGGTCGGCCAGACCCAGCATGGCGCGGACCTGTTCGGCGGTGGTCTCTCCGGCACCGTGACTGATCGCCTGATCGAGCAGCGAGGTGGCGTCCCGGGCCGACCCTTCGGCGGCGCGGGTGATCAGCGCCAGCGCGTCGTCGGTGATCAGGGCGGCCTCTCCTCTGGCGATCCGTCGCAACAGCGCGATCATCACCTCGGGTTCAATGCGGCGCAGGTCGAAGCGCTGACAGCGTGACAGCACGGTGACCGGCACCTTGCGGATCTCGGTGGTGGCGAAGATGAATTTCACGTGGGCGGGGGGTTCTTCCAGCGTCTTCAACAGCGCGTTGAACGCGCTGGTCGACAGCATGTGAACCTCGTCGATGATGTAGATCTTGTAGCGCGCCGAGGCCGCCCGGTAGTGCACCGAATCGATGATCTCGCGCACGTCGCCAACGCCGGTGTTCGATGCGGCGTCCATTTCCAGCACGTCCACATGACGGCCTTCCATGATCGCGACGCAATGCTCGCAGGCCCCGCAGGGTTCGGTCGTCGGGCCGCTTCGCCCGTCGGGGCCGATGCAGTTGATGCCCTTGGCGATGATCCGCGCGGTGGTGGTCTTCCCGGTGCCCCGGATGCCGGTCATGATGAAGGCCTGCGCGATGCGGTCGGCGGCAAAGGCGTTCTTCAGGGTGCGCACCATGGCGTCCTGACCGACGAGATCGGCGAAGGTCTCGGGCCGGTACTTCCGGGCCAGGACCTGATAGGCGGGGGCGGTGTCTGTGTCGCTCATGGGGCGATGGTCCTGTCTCTGGGCGCGCTTGTCCAGTGTCCGGAGGTCGCCGCCCAATAATCTTGATCAAGATTATTGAGCCCAAGGATTTTAATTAAAATCCTTGGGTCCGGCGCTCAACTCAGCGCGGTGTCACAGCGGGCGCAGGTCGCGTCATGCGAGTGGTTGCCCACGTCGGGCAGGATCTTCCAGCAGCGCTGGCACTTGGTCCCTTCGGCCTTGGCGAAGACCACCGCGACACCCGACGTCTCGGGCAGGCGGTAGGCGTCGTCCGGGGCGGGATCGCCGGTGATCGTCACATCCGAGGTGATGCAGATATCCTCGAAGCTCACCGATCCCAGCGCCGCCCGTGCGGTGTCGCTGTCCACATGGACGACGGGGGCCGCCTCGAGCGAGGCCCCGATAACCTTCCCGGTGCGCTGCACTTCCAGCGCCGCGGTGACCACGCGCCGGACCCGCCGGATTTCGGCCCATTTCGCCGCCAACGCATCGTCGCGCCAGTCCGCGGGGGTTTCGGGCATGTCCTGCAGATGCACCGAGGTGTCGTCGCCGGGGAACCGTTCGAGCCAGACCTCCTCCATCGTGAAGACCAGCACCGGGGCCAGCCACGTGGTCAGCCGCTGGAACAGGATGTCCAGCACGGTGCGCGCCGCCCGCCGCCGCGCGGTATCGCCGTCGCAGTAAAGCGCGTCCTTGCGGATGTCGAAATAGAACGCCGACATGTCCACCGTGGCGAAGTTGAACAGCGCCTGGAACACACCCTGATAGTCATAGGCGGCGTAGCCCGTGCGCACCTTCTCGTCCAACTCGGACAGTCGGTGCAGCACCCAGCGTTCCAATTCGGGCATGTCGACCGGATCGACCCGATCGCCTTCGTCGAAATGCGCCAGCGCGCCCAGCATGAAGCGCATCGTGTTGCGCAACCGCCGATAGCTGTCGGCGACGCCTTTCAGGATCTCGGGACCGATGCGCAGATCGGCGGTATAATCCGACTGCGCCACCCAGAGCCGCAGGATATCCGCACCGTATTGCCGGGTCACGTCCTCGGGGGCCACGGTGTTGCCCACCGACTTGGACATCTTGTTGCCCTTCTCGTCGAGCGTGAAGCCATGGGTCAGCACGCCGCGATAGGGCGCGCGCCCCCGGGTGCCGCAGCTTTGCAAGAGCGAGGAATGGAACCAGCCGCGATGCTGGTCGGTGCCTTCGAGGTAGAGATCGGCGATCCCGTCCTCGGAGCCGTCGTCGCGGTCGCGCAGCACGAACGAATGCGTCGAGCCCGAATCGAACCACACATCGAGGATGTCGAAGACCTGATCCCATTCGGCAGGGTCGTGATCGTTGCCGAGGAACCGCTCTTTCGCGCCGGGCTTGTACCAGGCATCGGCCCCTTCCGCCTCGAACGCCGCAAGGATGCGGGCATTGACCGCGTCGTCGCGCAACAGGAAGTCCGGATCGGTGGGCAGCGCGCCCTTGCGGGTGAAGCAGGTCAGCGGCACGCCCCAGGCGCGCTGGCGCGACAGCACCCAGTCGGGCCGTGCCTCGATCATCGAATAGAGCCGGTTGCGCCCGGTCTGCGGCGTCCATTTCACCTGGTCGATGGCGGTCAGCGCGCGCGTCCGGATGGTGGTGCCCAGATCGTCCTGCCCGTCGCCGACGGGGCGGTCGATGGCGGCGAACCACTGCGGCGTGTTGCGGAAGATGATCGGGGCCTTCGAGCGCCAGGAATGCGGATAGGAGTGCTTCTGCCGCCCCCGCGCGAGTAATCCGCCAACCTCGACCAGCTTGTCGATCACCGCCTTGTTGGCCTTGTCTTCGCGGCCCTTGTGGTTGAACACGCGCAGCCCGGCGAAGAACGGCACATGCGGCAAAAACTCGGACTCCTCGCCGACATTGTGCGTCATCCGGTCCAGCCAGCCCCGCCTGAGGAAGCATTCGTAGTCGTCGGCGCCGTGGCTCGGCGCGGTGTGCACGAAACCGGTGCCCGCCTCGTCGGTGACATGTCCGCCGTCGATCATCGGCACATCGTAGTCCCAGAAGCCACCAGCCCCGTCGGCACCGCGCAGCGGATGCGCCAGCCGCAGCGTCGACAGCTCGTCCGCCGTGACGGTGCGCACACGCGTCCAGGCCCCGGGTTCGAGCCGCGCGCGCGTCAGCACGTCCTCGGCCAGCGTGTCGGCCAGCAGATAGCGGTCGCCCGGCGCCGCCCAGCATTCATCGGGGGTGCGCGTGACCTCATAAAGCCCGTAGGAGATGGCGGGGTTGTAGGCCACCGCCTTGTTCGACGGGATGGTCCAGGGCGTCGTGGTCCAGATCACCACCTTGGCGCCGTGGATCGCATCGGCCACAAGGTTCGAATCGGCCCCGGCGTAGTCGTCATCCTCGCCCTCGGCCATGGTCACATGCCCGCCATGCACCACCTCGAACGGCACCCAGATGGTGTGGCTCTGGTGTTCGTGATACTCGATCTCGGCCTCGGCCAGCGCGGTCTTCTCGACCGGCGACCACATCACCGGCTTCGAGCCCTGGTAAAGCGTGCCGTTCATCAGGAAGGTCTGGAAGTCCTCGGCGATGATGCGCTCGGCGCGGAAGTCCATCGTCAGGTACGGCTTGTCCCAGGTGCCGGTGACGCCCAGCCGCTTGAACTCGTCGCGCTGGATGTCGATCCAGCCCTCGGCGAACTTGCGGCACTCCTGGCGGAAATCGACGATGTCGACCTTGTCCTTGTCGCGCCCCTTGGCGCGGTACTGTTCCTCGATTTTCCACTCGATCGGCAGGCCGTGGCAATCCCAGCCGGGGATGTAGCGCGCGTCACGCCCCATCATCTGCTGTGCGCGCACGGTCATGTCCTTGAGGATCTTGTTGAGCGCGTGGCCGATATGCAGGTGCCCGTTGGCATAGGGCGGGCCGTCATGCAGCGTGAAAGGCTGGCGCGCGGCATCGGTGCCCGCAACGTCGGCGGCCTTGTCGCGCAGCCGGTCGTAGATGCCGATGGCTTCCCAGCGGGCCAGCCAGTCAGGTTCGCGCTTGGGCAGACCCGCGCGCATGGGAAAGTCGGTCTTGGGCAGGTTCAGCGTGTCTTTGTAGTCAGGCTGATCGGTCACGGTCTCGGCGCACATATGTGGCGTCCTCGGAATCAGGTGGTCTTGCGATGGGGGCGAGGGGCGGCGCGGCAGGGCAGACGCCTTTGTCCCGGCGAACCGTGTCTACGGCGCCGGGCATGTAATTCGATTGAGCGTCATGTACCGGGTCATCTTGTCCGGCGTTATAGGCAAGCCGGGAAAGATGGTCCAGTGCCGCCGGACCGCTAGCCCGAGGGGTGCACATGCGCGGTATGCGCCCGTCCCAACCGGGCGTTGATCCGCTTGCGAATGTGGCGGTGCAGGCGGATCGAGATCGCGACGGTGCCGAGCACGATGAAGAAGCCCTGGATCAGCGCCGCGGCCATGTTGAAATCCTGGCTGAGGCTGATCATCACCAACGTGGCGGCGGTGGTGTTGATGACGAAGTACAGGGTGCTTTCGCTCGACAGGATGCGCAGCGACAGCATCGAGTAGTTGGCGATGTAGGTCGCCACGCCAAGCAGCCCGGCGGCGCTGCAGATGTCCTGAAGGGTATAGTCGGAAAACGCAAGAAACATGAGGATTTCCCTTAAAAACAAGGGGTGGAAACAACAGATGAAACGTCAGTCAAAAAGTGTGTGACGGTCGAAAAAAACCCGACCGGACCCCGGTATCATGCCGCGACAGCGCCGTTCTGTCGAGACAGGTATACCCGACCCTGTGGGCCATGCGGGTCCGTGCCGCCCATCCCGCCCGACCCCGGGCGACGGGCGACGGGGCGAAGGTGCTCTGCCCCGGCATCGGCAGGTTGCAGCGCGACCCCGGTCGGCATCGGCGCGGGTTTGCCCACGATCCTGCACCAGGCATTTGGAACGGCGATTCCCGGCCCGTGGCCGCGGCGCGATCTGGCAGCTGTCAGCCGGATGCGGCGGCTTTTGAGGTGACGCGTGACCCGCGGGCACAAGATGGCATCCTGCTCCCCGGTGCCGGTGCAATTCCCGCCCGCGTTGCCGGCACGACCAGTGCAGATGCCATCATCCAAGGGAGAGGTCCAATGTCGCATCGCGACGAAATCGATCACGGCCAGAGCAGTCCGGATACCGATCACAGGCGCGACCCGCTGCGCGCCGCAGACCCGCCGCGCCGCCTTTGGGGCGGTATCGCCTTGGTGGTCGGGGCGGTGGTGCTGCTGGTGGTGGTGCTGGGTCTGGTGGGCAGCGGCGCGCCGGAGGATGCCGCCAGCCCCGACGCCGCCACCGGGCAGGTCGCACCGACCGCGGCACCCGACGTGCCCGCCGCCCCCGCCGAATATGACGGCGCGGCGGCGGCGCTTCCCCTCAGGGTGCGGTCTTGTCGCCGGAGCGGTCGAAAAGCCCGGTCAGCGACGTGGTGACGATGCGGCGCACCGAGGGGCGGCGCTTGCCCGAGAACGGCAGCGGGCGGCAGACCTCCATCGCGGCGACGCCGACCCGGGCGGTCAGCGCGCCGTTGACCAGACCTTCGCCAAAGCGGCGCGACAGCTTGGCCAGCAGGCCGCCGCCCAGGATCGGCTCGAGCATGTCGTCGCCCACCGCCACGGCACCGGTCGCCACCAGGTGCGAGAACACCGCGCGGGTCAGTCGCCACGATCCCAGCGTGCCGGACCGGCCGCCATAGATCTCGGCGATGCGGCGGATCATGCGCAGGTTCGACGACAGCGCCGCGGCGACATCGGCAAAGGCCAGCGGCACCAGTGCCGTGACCGCGGCGACCTGCCGCGCCGCCGCCTGCACCTCGGCGGTGGCGCGCGCATCGAGCGGGCCCAGCAGTTCACGCTCGGCCAGATCGAACAGCGCCTCGGCATCGAACACCTCGGCCTGGCGTTCGGCCAGTCTCTCGCGGCCCCATCTGGTGTCCTCGCGCGCGGCGTAGAGCGCGGACAGGCGCCCGGTCACATCGCGCGCGGCCTCGAGGCTGTTCTCGGCCAGCGCGTGATCGGCGGCGCGTTGCAGCACATCGAGCCGCCTGAGCCGCGCGAAGGCGGACAATTCCTTGATCACGATCAGCAGGGTGACCAGCAGGAACAGCGCGAAGAGACCCGCGACGGCCCAGCCGAGGATCGGGTTGGCGGCCACCAGCCCGGTGGCGAAGTTCCACGCGGCAACCGAGATGACCGTGGTCAGGATGAGCCCCGCAAGCGACCAGAACCAGCGCGCCAGACGCGACGGGCGGCGCGCGGCCAGGGTGGCGGCGGTGGTCATGGCCGCGCCCGTGGGCGGGGCATCCAGACCGTGATCCGGCACCGGCGGCGCGTCGGCGGGACCCGGGGCCGGGGGCGCATCCGCATCAAGCTCGATCAGGACGGGGCGTTTGCGGTCGCTCACAGGCGGTCTCCGATCAGGAATTCGGCGGCCCGGTCGAGACGGATATGCGGCGGTCCGTCGCCGGGGCGCAGCGACAGGGGGGCAGGGGCGAAGGACATGATGCCATAATCGCCCGCCAGCCAGTCGGTGGTGTTGCCGTTCAAGAGGTGGCGCGGATCCTGCGGCAAATCGCCGGGCCAGAGCGCCGCTTCGCGACCGGTCCCGAGCAGGCGGCCCCGCACGACGTCAAGCTGTTCGCCCTTGACGTCGCGGGTTTCCTCGACCGTGGCGCGCAGGCTGGCGATGGCCATGGCGCGGGTCTTGGCCCCGGCGAACTCGGCGCGGTCCGAGGCTTCGCGGGTCATCGCCTTCATCAGGGCGGCCAGCCTGTCGTGCTGGGTGTGGTGCAGGTGGTCGGCCTTGGTGGCGGCGAAGAGGATTCGTTCGACCCGCTTGCCCATCAGAAGCTGGGTCAGAAAGGCGTTCCGGCCGGGGCGGAAGGCACCGAGGATATCGGCCATGGTGCGGCGCAGATCGTTCAGCGCCTCGGGGCCCTTGTGGATTGCGCCCAGCGCGTCGACCAGCACGACCTGCCGGTCGATCCGGGCGAAGTGATCGCGGAAGAACGGCTTCACGACGCGGGCCTTGTAGGCCTCGAAGCGGCGTTCGAATTCGCGCCAGAGCGACTTGCGCGGTGCGCCCGGATTGGGCGGCAGCGGCGCGAAGGTCAGCACCGGTGAGCCGGCCAGGTCGCCCGGCAGCAGGAACCGGCCCGGGGTGCAGTCGGAATAGCCCTCGGCCCGGGCGGCGTGCAGGTAGGCGGTAAAGCTTTGGGCCAGAGCCTGCGCGCGCAGCTCGTCCAGCGCGGCCGCGCTGTCCTCGCCCTGAAGCGTCGCGCGGAAATCGGCGGCGCTGTCGCGGGTGTCGATCCGGGCCAGCGTTTCGGTCGACCATTCGGAAAAGGACGTGTCGAGCAATGCCAGATCGAGAAGCCATTCACCGGGATAGTCGACGATGTCGAGATGGATCGTGCGCGGGCCCTGCAGCCCGCCCAGAAGCCCGGTGGGCTTGACCTTGAGCGACAGCCGCAACTCGGAGATGGCGCGGGTGCTGTCGGGCCAGTGCGGGGTCTTCGCGGTCAGCGCCGCCAGATGCGTCTCGAAGTCGAAGCGCGGCAGGGTATCGTCGGGCTGAGGCTGCAGATAGGCCGCCGTGATGCGACCCTCGGCGGCGGCGGACAGCTGCGTCATGCGCCCGCGTTCCATCAGGTTGGCCACCAGCGAGGTGATGAACACGGTCTTGCCCGACCGCGCGAGCCCGGTCACGCCGAGCCGGATCACCGGTTCGAAGAAGGCCCCCGACAGCGTGTCGCCAACGCTTTCCACGCCCCGTGTGAGCCTGTCTGCAATCTCTCCGATGATCACGCCTGTTCCCGACCTTGCTGCCCTGTCATGTCAAGATAGGCGGTCGGGCGTGGCTCTGCCAGTGGGCAGGGCCTTGCCGGGGTGCCGCACATTCTCTATCGCCCCGGTCATGCCGCGATATGCTTTCAAAGTCGAATATGACGGTGCGCCGTTTTCGGGCTGGCAGCGCCAGAAGGAACAGCCCTCGGTGCAGGCGGCGATCGAGACGGCGCTGGCACGGCTTGAGCCCGGTGCACATGCCATTGCCGCCGCCGGGCGCACCGATGCGGGCGTGCACGCGCGCGGGCAGGTCGCACATGCGGACCTCGCGAAGCCCTGGGATCCGTTCCGTCTGCAGGAGGCACTGAACTACCATCTCAAGCCCGCCCCGGTGGCCATCCTCGCGGCGGCAGAGGTCAGCGGGGACTGGCACGCCCGGTTTTCGGCCCGCGAACGGCGCTATCTCTTCCGGGTGCTGAACCGGCGCGCGCGGGCCACGCTGGAGGCCGGACACGTCTGGCAGGTGTCGCGCAGGCTGGACGTTGAGGCCATGCGCGACGGGGCAGGGGCCCTGATCGGGCATCACGACTTCACCACCTTCCGGTCGACCATGTGCCAGGCGAAAAGCCCGGTAAAGACGCTGGACGCGCTGCAGATCGCCATGGTCGAAACCGATGCCGGGCCAGAGGTGCAGTTCCGCCTGCGGGCACGGTCGTTCCTGCACAACCAGGTGCGGTCCTTCGTCGGCACGCTGGTGCAGGTCGGGACCGGGGCCTGGGCGCCGGACGATGTGGCGCGCGCGCTGGCGGCGCGGGACAGGGCGGCCTGCGGACCGGTGGCGCCGCCGCAGGGGCTTTACCTGATGGGCGTGGACTATCCGGACGACCCTTTCGCCTGAGGCAGAGTGCGGGATTTGCGTTTTTTCAGAAAGGTGAAGTTGCGGGGGGCCGGCATCCTGCCCGGCGGCGCGCCCGGCGTGGCGGGATCAGGCGGCGCGTCGGGAGTTTCGGCAGGATGGCTTGAAGCGGCGGTCGCGGTCTCTAGGTCATCGGTGATGAAACATGCATTGATCATCGGCGCGTCGGGCGGAATAGGCTCTGCTGTGGCGCGGGAACTGGAAGCGCGCGGCGTCGCGGTCACCGGGGTGTCGCGGTCGGAGGGCGGGCTCGATGTGACCGACGAGGCCTCGGTCGCGGCGCATCTGGGCGCGCTGGAGGGACCGTTTGACCTGGTGTTCTGCGCGACCGGCGCGCTCGAGATCGACGGCGCCGTGCCCGAGAAATCGATCCGCGATCTCGATGCAAAGGCGATGCAGGATCAGTTCCGGCTGAACGCGATCGGTCCGGCGCTGGTGCTCAAGCACGCGATCGGGCTGGTGCCCCGGCGCGAGCGCGCGGTGATGGCGGTGCTGTCGGCGCGGGTCGGCTCGATCGGCGACAACCGGCTGGGGGGCTGGTATTCCTACCGGACGGCCAAGGCGGCGGTGAACCAGGTGGTACACACGGCGGCAATCGAATTTGCCCGCTCGCACAAGCAGTTGGCCTGCGTGGCGCTGCACCCCGGCACGGTCGAGACGGCGTTCACCGCGAAATACGCCGACAGCCATCCGACCGTCACGCCCGAGCATGCAGCGCAGCGGCTGTGCGATCTGTTCGCGACGCTGGAGCCCGAGCATTCGGGGCTGTTCTTCGACTATGCCTTCAAGGAGATCCCGTGGTGAGCCGCCTCGTCCTCGTGCTGGGCGACCAGTTGTCAGAAGAGCTTTCGGCGCTGCGCGAGGCCGACAGGGACAGCGATATCGTGGTGATGGCCGAGGTTGCCGACGAGGCGTCCTACGTGCAGCACCACCCCAAGAAGATCGCCCTGATCTTCGCGGCGATGCGCAAGTTCGCGGCGCGGTTGCGCGATGCCGGTTGGAATGTGCGCTACACGCGGCTCGATGACGCCGACAATGCTGGGTCCATCCCGGGCGAGCTGATGCGGCGGGCGGAGGAAACCGGGGCGAAAGAGGTCATCGCGACCCAGCCGGGCGAGTTCCGGCTGATTGCGCTTCTGAACGAAATGAACCTGACGGTGCGGCAGTTGCGCGACACCCGCTTCCTGACCGACCTGGGCTGGTTCGAGGAGTGGGCCAAGGGCCGCAAGTCCCTGCGGATGGAGTATTTCTACCGCGAGATGCGCAAACAGACCGGCTATCTCATGGAGGGTGACAAGCCTGCGGGCGGGCAGTGGAATTACGACCACGACAACCGCAAGCCCGCGCCGGACGAGATCGATTTCAACGGTCCGATGCAGTTCACCCCGGATGACACCGTCGAAGCGGTGTTGACGCTGGTCGAGGAGAGGTTCGGCGACGCTTTCGGCGACCTGCGACCGTTCTGGTTCGCCACCGATCAGGGCCAGGCGCGCCGCGCGCTGACCCATTTCGTCAAGCATGCGCTGCCCCGATTCGGCGATTTCCAGGACGCCATGATGAGCGACGAGAAGTTCCTCTATCACGGGGTGATCTCGGGCTACATGAATATCGGGCTTCTGGACCCGCGCGAGGTCTGCGATGCGGTCGCGGAGGCGTGGCAGGCCGGCGACGTGCCGATCAATGCCGCCGAGGGGTTCATCCGGCAGGTGATCGGCTGGCGCGAATACATGCGCGCGATCTATTTCCGCGAGGGGCCGGATTACCCGCGCCGCAACGCGCTCAATCATCAAAGGGGCCTGCCCGCGCTTTACTGGGGCGGGGAGACGAAGATGCGCTGCCTGTCCAAGGCCGTCGAGGAGACGCGGCAAGAGGCCTATGCGCACCACATCCAGCGGCTGATGGTCACGGGCAATTTCGCGCTGCTGGCCGGTATCGACCCGGCAGAGGTCGAGGAGTGGTACATGCGGGTCTATTTCGACGCCTTCGAGTGGGTCACGGCCCCGAATACGGTCGGGATGAGCCAGTTCGCCGATGGCGGCGTGGTCGCGTCGAAGCCCTACGTGTCGTCAGGGTCCTATATCGACCGGATGTCAGATTATTGCAGGGATTGCCACTACTCGGCCAAGACCAAGACGGGCGAGGGGGCCTGCCCGTTCAACCTGCTTTACTGGCACTTCATGGACCGGCACCGCGAGCGCTTCGCGGAAAACCCGCGCATGGGTCAGATGTACGCGACGTGGGACCGGATGAAGGACGACCGCAAGGAGACCGTGCTGCGCGAGGCCGACGCGTTCCTCGACCGGCTTTCGAAGGGCGAGGTGGTCTGAACCGATTCCGCATCGGGCGGTGCCCGTCTGCCAGCGGGGCAGCACCCAGCACGCCGCCGTAGCAGTCCGCATCGCGGCGAGGTCGCGACAGCGGAAGGCGATCTCGCCCAGGCCCCGGATTCGCAAGCCGGTCAATCCGCCGCCGCCAGTTCGGTGCGGATCTCGGCGCTTTGTTCCAGCGTGCGGTGCACCGGGCACTTGTCGGCGATGGCTTTCAGCTTGTCGCGCGTTTCGTCATCGAGGTCGCCCTCGAGCCGGATCGTCCGGTAGAAATGATCGACCTTCTGCGCACCGGCCGCCGCGTCCTCGGCATGGACCTTGTCATGATGCACATCGACCTCCACATGCACCAGATCGATGCCCTTGCGCCGGGCATACATGCGAATCGTCATCGCCGTGCAGGCCCCGAGCGCAGCCGCCAGAAGGTTGTAGGGGGTAAAGCCCAGGTCGGTGCCACCGACCGATGTCGGCTCATCGGCGACAATGTGATGCCGCCCGACGATGATGTCCTGCAGAAAACCCGAGGCGTCGTTTTCGGACACGCGCACGATGCCTTCGGGCGCGTCCGGGGGCGGTGCGGGGACCGGCAGATCGAGGTAGCGCGAGGCCCACGCGGCGATGACCGAGGCTGCGTATTCCGCGTCTTCGGGGCGCGAGATCAGATGGTCCGCCCCGTCCAGCGTCACGAAGCTTTTCGGGTGCCGTGCCGCCGTGAAGATCTGCGTGGCATTGGCGATGCCGACCTGGGCGTCGCGCGGCGCATGCATGACCAGAAGCGCGCGCTTGAGATTGCCGAGGATCGGCGCAAGCTCGGTGGCGGCCACGTCCCGGATGAAATCCCGCCCGATGCGGAACGGTCGCCCGCCAAGGTCGACCTCGGCGACGCCGTCCTGCTCGATCCGGTCGAGGGACGCCGAGAAGTTGTGGGTCACGTGTTCGGGGTCGAAGGGGGCCGCGATGGTCACGATGGCCTTGGCCGACGCGATCCGCGGTGCCGCCTTGAGCACTGCCGCCCCGCCCAGCGAATGCCCGATCAGCAGCGACGGGGCCATGCCGCGGTCTGCCAGCACCTCGGCGGCGGCAACCAGATCGCCGACATTCGAGGTGAAGGACGTGTGTTCGAACTCGCCCCCGGAATGGCCCAGCCCGGTGAAGTCGAAGCGCAAGACCGCGATGCCTTCGGCGGCCAGTCGCCCGGCGATCCGGCGCGCGGCGGCGATGTCCTTGCCGCAGGTAAAACAATGGGCAAACAGCGCCGTCGCCAGATGCGGCCCGTCCGGCAGATCAAGCCTGCCCGCCAGGGTTGCGCCCGACGGGCCCTCGAACGTCAGTCTTTCGGTCGGCATGATGCGTCTCCCTGGGGCGCGGCGGTGGGGGTGTGGGGTATCACGCCGCAGTAGGCCACAGATCCGCCGCCCGCGTCCGGCATTTCACCGCGTTCACGCCCTCCTGATTTCGGTGACGGATTTCAGCACGCGGTCGCCGTCGTCCTGTTCGATCAGGAAAGCGGGCTCGTTGACCGACGCATCGCGGCTCACTTCGGTGCCCTTGATGGTGCGGGTCACATCCTGGGTAAACCGCTCGACGATTTCGCCCTTGGCGGTGCCATCGCCCCAGTCCCATTCCACGCGGTCTCCGGTCGCCAGTCCCATTTGTCATGCTCCTTGTTGTGAGACAGGGAAACGTGGCGGCGGGCGCTGCGGTTCCGTGACAGGCGGGCGGGCTCAGTTTTCGGGCGCGGCTGGCGGTGCGGGTGTCTCTTCCTCGGCGTCCGGCGACGTGGTGGTGGCGGTGCCGCCGGTCAGCGCGCCGTTGATCCATTCGCCGCGCGCCTGCTGTCCGGTGGCATAGCGCATGGTGCCTTCACCCTGGCGCTTGCCGCCGACGAAGGTGCCCTCGTAGACGTCGCCATTGGCATAGGTCGCGACGCCCTGGCCCTCGATCTCGCCATTGACCCAGCCGCCGACATATTGAAAGCCGTCCGGCATCACGATGCGGCCTTCGCCGTGGCGCTGCCCGTCGAGAAACGCGCCGGTATAGACCGTGCCGTCGGGATAGGTCGCCTCGCCCTGGCCTTCGCGCTCGCCCTCGACCCATTCGCCGTCATAGCGGTAGCCGTCGGGATAGGTCATCACGCCGATGCCGTGGTTCTTGGCGTTCTGGAAACCGCCTTCGTAGATCAGGCCGTTGGCATAGACCGCGCGGCCCTGTCCTTCGATCACGCCATCGACCCAGTCGCCTTCGTAGATCGAGCCGTCGGGATAGGTGATCTTGCCCTTGCCATTGGCCAGATCGCCGCGGAACTGGCCCTCGTAGACCGACCCGTCGGGATAGGTCACGCGGCCCTGGCCCTCGATTTCGCCCGCGACCCAGTTGCCGGTATAGACATAGCCGTCCGCCCCCCGGAAAGTGCCCTGACCCTCGCGCTGATCGGCGACGAACGCGCCTTCGTAAACATCGCCATTGGCATAGGTCACGCGGCCCTGGCCCTCGCGGCGGCCCGCGACCAGTTCGCCCTCGTAGATGTCGCCGTTGGGCTGGGTCAGCTTGCCCTTGCCGTCGATCTGGCCGTCGTCCCACATGCCCTCGTAGACCAGCCCGTCGGTCATGATCAGCGTGCCCTCGCCGTCACGCTGGCCGTCGGCGACACGGCCCTCGTAGACCGAGCCGTCGGGATAGGTGATCTTGCCGCGGCCTTCCTTGGTGCCATTGATCCAGTCGCCCTCGTAGACATAGCCGCCCGGCGAGGTCATCGTGCCGCGCCCGTGATGCAGCGCGTTGCGGAACGAGCCTTCGTAGCGCACGCCGTTGGCATAGACCGCGATGCCCTGGCCGGTGATCTTGCCGTCGACCCAGGTGCCCTCGTAGGTGCCGCCATCGGCGAACACGATGCGGCCCACGCCGTCGGGTTTGCCAGCCTCGAAATCGCCGTCGTAGATCGAGCCGTTGGGAAAGCGCGCCACACCGCGCCCGCGAATTTCGCCCGCGACCCAGTCGCCGGTATATTCATAGCCATTGGGCAGCGTGTAGGTGCCGGTGCCGTGCTGGAGGCCATCCTTGAAGGTGCCCTCGTAGACGCCGCCATCGTCGTATTGCTTCGAGATGACCTCGCCGTCCTGGGCCTGTCCGCCGATCGGCCATGCCAGCAGCAGCGCGCCCAGCGCGGTGCCCATCCATGTCTTGCGTGCGTTGAACGTCATCCTGCCCTGTCCCGCCCTTGTTGGCCGCATCCCCGCGGGTGTTCGTGTGAAATTAGTCAACCAACCGCAGCGACACAACGCCTTTCGCCCAATCGGCGGAAGCCCCGCATCTTCGCGCATGCCCGGGCCTCTGTTCCTCCGGCTTCCCCTCGGGCGATGATCTGCTATGTCACCGGCAGGACTGGACAAGGGCCCATATCTCATGGCGGACACATTCCAACTGACGCTGGCGCAACTCAACCCGGTTGTCGGCGACCTCGCGGGGAACCGCGCCAGGGCCCGTGCCGCCTGGGAACAGGGCCGGGACGCGGGCAGCGACCTCGTGGCCTTCCCTGAGATGTTCATCACCGGCTACAACACCCAGGACCTTGTCCGCCGTCCGGCCTTTCATGCCGCCGCCATCGAAGAGGTGCGCGCACTGGCTGTGGAATGCGCCGACGGCCCGGCCATCGCCATCGGGTCGCCGTGGCTGGAAGGCACCGACCTTTACAACGCCTATCTCATCCTGAAGGACGGCGAGATCCACACCGCGGTGCAAAAGCACAACCTGCCCTACAAGGCGGTGTTCGACGAGGTCCGGCTTTACACCCCCGGCCCGCTGACCGGACCCTATGCCATCGGCGATGTCCGCATCGGCAGCCCAATCTGCGAAGACGCCTGGTACGAGGACGTCGCCGAGGCGCTGCAGGAGACCGGCGCCGAGTTTCTGTTGGTGCCCAACGGATCGCCCTACCACCGCGACAAGTACGAAATCCGGCTCAACCACATGGTCGCCCGCACCGTCGAGACCGGCCTGCCGCTGATCTACCTCAACATGGTGGGCGGTCAGGACGATCAGGTCTTCGACGGCGGCTCGTTCATCCTCAACCCGGGCGGCGAGATGGCGGTGCAGCTGCCGGTCTTCGACGAAGAGATCGCCCACGTCACCCTGACCCGCACCCCCGACGGCTGGCGCGCCGACAAGGGCCGTTTCGTGCCCCATCCCGACGCCTGGGAGCAGGATTACCGCGCCATGGTCGAAAGCGTGCGCGATTATATGCGCAAGACCGGCTTCGGCAAGGCGCTGCTGGGCCTGTCGGGGGGGATCGATTCGGCCATCGTCGCGGCGATCGCCGTTGATGCGCTTGGCCCCGAAAACGTCCGCTGCGTGATGCTGCCGTCGGAATACACGTCCGAGCATTCGCTCGAGGATGCTCGGGCCGTCGCCGAAGCGCTGGGCTGCCGCTACGATTTTGTGCCGATCGGTCCGGGGCGCGCCGCCATCGAGGCCACGCTCGCCCCCCTGTTCGAGGGCACCGAGCCGGATGTCACCGAAGAGAACATCCAGTCCCGCCTGCGCGGCCTTCTGCTGATGGCGCTGTCCAACAAGTTCGGCGAGATGCTGCTGACCACCGGCAACAAGTCCGAGGTCGCCGTCGGCTATGCCACGATCTACGGCGACATGGCGGGCGGCTACAACCCGATCAAGGATCTCTACAAGACCCGCGTCTTCGAGACCTGCCGCTGGCGCAACGCCAATCACCGCCCCTGGATGATGGGCCCGGACGGCGCGGTCATCCCCGACCGGATCATCACCAAGCCGCCCTCGGCCGAGTTGCGCGAAGACCAGAAGGACAGCGATTCGCTGCCCGACTACCCGGTGCTCGACGCGATCCTGCAGATCCTCGTGGACGACGAAGGCTCGATCGAGGATTGCGTCGCGGCGGGCTTTTCGCGGGACGACGCGGTGCGGGTCGAGCATCTGGTGTATATCAGCGAATACAAGCGCTTCCAGTCCGCGCCGGGCACGCGGCTGACGCGGCGGGCCTTCTGGCTCGACCGGCGCTATCCCATCGTCAACCGCTGGCGCGACGGCAAGCGCGCGCAGCGACCCTGACGCCGCGCGGCGGTCATAGTCTTGGCGCAAATCTCTGGCAGGAACGCCCCATGACGACACCACCGCGCCTTGGCTATTTCGTGCCCGCCTTTCCGACCCAGACCCACGCGTTTTTCTGGCGCGAGGTGCAGGCGCTGCGCGCGCTGGGCGTCGATGTGCGGCTGTTTTCATCGCGCAGGCCCGCGCCCGAGGAATGCCCCCACGCCTTCGCCGAGGCCGCCCGCGCCGAAACGCATTACGTCTTCCCGCCCCGCGCGACGGCAGCTGCCGGCTGGCTGGCGCGCCGCCCCCGGCAGGTGGCGACGGCGCTGTCCTACCTGCGTCGGCTCGAACGGGGCGGGGTGAAGGATCGCGTGCGGGTGGCGGCGCTGCTGCCCTCGGCGGCGGATCTCTGTGCGGCCTGCGACGCGCAGGGGATCGACCATGTGCACATCCATTCCTGCGCCGATGCCGCGCATCTGGGGGCGCTGGCGCGCTTGCTCGGGGGGCCGGATTACAGCATCACCGTCCACGGCAATCTCGACGTGTACGGCTTTGATCATGCAGCAAAATTTGCGGATGCCACCTTGGTGACGACGGTCACGCGCCCGCTGCGAGACGAGGTTCTGGCGGTGGCGCCGGGGCGGCATGTCCCGGTGATCACCATGGGGGTCGAGACGGCGCGCTTTGCCGCGGATCGCACTGACCGGCCCGATGGTGCACCGGTTGAATTCCTGTCGGTCTCACGGCTCAACCCGGTGAAGGGGCACGTATTTTTCCTGCAGGCGCTGCGGCGGCTTGTCGATGAGGGACACGCGCTGCGCTACACCATCGCGGGGTCGGGCCCGGCGGAAGGCGCCATCCGTGCCGAGATCGCGCGGCTTGGCCTGCAGGACCATGTGGCGATGGTGGGGCCGCTGTCACAGGACGCGGTGCGGGACGCCCTGCAGGCGGCCGATGTCTTCGTGCTGACCAGTTTCGGCCATGGCGAGGCCGCGCCGGTCGCGGTGATGGAAGCGATGGCCGCGGGCCTGCCGGTCATCTGCTCGCGCATCGGTGGCACCGCGGACATGATCGCAGATGGCGAGGACGGGCTTCTGGTGGCTCAGCGCGACGTGGATGCCATCGGTGATGCGGCACGCAGGCTTTGCGTGGATGCCGGATTGAGACAGCGAATCGGCGTTGCCGCGCGGGCGCGGGCGCAACGCGATTTCGATACCGCGGCAACCGCCAGGGCGCTCTGGGACGCAATCGGCGCCGCCCGGCAGCCCTGAACCTCGGCCCACGCGCGTTGCGTCGCGCCCTGCGGGGCCGCCCCGTGCCCCGGACCCGATCCGGGGCCTCACCGGGCCCTGTGCTATTCCCACCACCGGTCGATCGTCGCGATATCATCGTCGGACCAGCCAAAGTGATGCGCCAGTTCATGCACCGTGACATGCGCCACCAGGTCGGCGATCTCCACGTTGCGCCGGTCGTGCCATTCCGCCAGGATCGGCTGCCGGAACAGCCAGACCGTGTCCGGCCAGGGGGCGGGGTCAGAGAAGCTTTTCTCGGTCATCGGAATACCGTCATACAGCCCGGTCAACTCGCGTGCATCGGTGATACCCAGATCGCGCAGCATGTCCGGATCGGGCCAGTCCTCGACCCGCAGCACGATGCCCGCCGCCCCCTTGGCGAAGGGCGCGGGCAGGGTTTCGATGGTCTGGCGGGCAAGCGCCTCCATCTCGGTCAGGCTGATCTCTGTCATGCGGGGGATATGGCCCCTCGGCCCCCCAGAGGAAAGCACCCCCATGTAAAACTTGTGCTTGGGACAAACCGGGGTCCCGGTGCAGGATGGCGCAGTCATGACCGACAACAAGACCCAGCCCAACGACGCCTCTGTCACGGCCTTTCTTGATCGGGTCACGCCCGAGCGGCGCAGGGCCGATGGCAAGCGTCTCGATGCGCTGTTTCGCGACGTGACCGGGTGGTCGCCGGTGATGTGGGGCGGCACCATGATCGGCTATGGCACCTACGATTACACGTATGACAGCGGTCGGTCGGGGCGGTTTCTGGCGACAGGGTTTTCGCCGCGCAAAGCCGCGCTGTCGATCTATATCCTGCCGGGCTACACCGATTTCAGCGCGATCCTGTCGCGCCTCGGCAAGCATAAGACCGGCAAGTCCTGCCTTTACGTGAACAGGCTGGCCGATATCGACGAGGAAGTGCTGGCCGAACTGATCCGCGCCGGGCTGGACGATCTTGCGACGCGCTGGCCGGTGCGTCCCAGCTAGGACAGCGCGAACTCCGCCAGCGGTACATACACCGCGCCGTCACGGGTCAGGATCGACTCGTAAAGCACCACCTCGCGGGCCGGAATGCCGCGCAGCGCCATGGTGTTCTCGCGCGCAAGAAACGCCGCGAGCCTGGCCTCGTCCTCGAGCGTCAGACGCTCGGGCAGCCGCGCGAAGGTCACATGCGGGCGAAAGCGCCGCCGCTCAAGCGCGAGGCCCGCACCGTGGAGCCGGGATCTGACCCGCGCCTGCAGGTCGATCAGCGCGGCACCGCCATGCGCCTGCAGCGCCAGCGCCCGCCCGAAACTCCTGATCCCGGCGAGGTCGAAGGTGAATTCCGGCGGCGACAGGGTCTCGAGCGCATCCGCCACCTCGCGCAGCAGCGCCTCTTCCGCGTCGCCCAGAAAGGCCAGCGTCAGATGCGCGTTCTCGCTGGGCACCGCGCGGCCCACATCCAGGCGGTCGGCCATCGCCTCGAGGACCTCGGCATCGGAGGCGGGGATCGGCAGGGCGATGAAGGCGCGCATCGGGGCACCGGGTCTGTGGCGGTCGGGTCTGGGACGGGCGGGTCTGTCGCGCCCGGTCCCAAGCTGGCCGCGTCGGACCGAAGCTGCAAGGGGGGCCATATGGACAAGTGCGGGGCTTTGTGAAAGACGATCCGCCAATCCAGACCGAGGACCCCCCGATGACCGTGACCCGCTTTGCCCCGTCGCCCACAGGCTATATCCACGTGGGCAATCTGCGCACCGCGCTGATGAACTGGCTGATCGCGAAGCAGGAGGGCGGCACCTTCATCCTGCGCATCGACGACACCGATCCGGAGCGGTCGAAAGAGGAATATGTCGACGGCATCAAGCGCGACCTCGACTGGCTGGGCTTGGGCTGGGACCGGGTCGAACGGCAGTCCGAACGGCTCGACCAGTACCACGCCGCCGCCGATGCGCTGCGCAAAAAGGGCCGGTTTTACGAGTGTTTCGAAACGCCGGTCGAACTGGATCTCAAGCGCAAGAAGCAGATGAACATGGGGCGCCCGCCGGTCTATGACCGCGCGGCACTGGCCTTGTCCGAGGCCGACAAGGCCCGCCTGCGCGACGAACGGGGCAACGGCCATTGGCGCTTCAAGCTCGACCAGGAGCGGATCGAATGGGAGGACGGCATCCTCGGGCCGATCTCGATTGACGCCGCCTCGGTGTCGGACCCGGTGCTGATCAAGGGCGACGGGCAGTTTCTTTATACCCTGGCCTCGGTGGTCGATGACGTCGAATTCGGCGTCACCCATGTGGTGCGCGGGTCGGACCACGTCACCAATACCGCGACGCAGATCCAGATCATGGCCGCGCTCGGGTCGGGCCATCCGGTCTTTGCGCATCATTCGCTGCTGACCGGACCGCAGGGCGAAAGCCTGTCGAAACGGCTGGGCACGCTGGCGCTGAAGGACCTGCGCGCGGCGGGAATCGAGCCCGAGGCGCTGTTGTCGCTGATGGCGCGGCTCGGGTCGTCGCAACCCATCGAGCTGCGCCTGTCGCTGGACGAGATCGCCGAGGGCTTTGCGCTGTCGCAATTCGGCGCGGCCCCCACGAAGTTTGACGTCAACGACCTCTATCCGCTGACCGCGCGCAAGTTGCACGGGCTGCCCTATGCCGAGATGGCCGATGAGATCCGCGCGCTGGGCGTGCCGGACGACAAGGCCGAGCTGTTCTGGCAGGTGACGCGCGACAACATCTCCACCCGGGCGGATCTGCCAGGGTGGTGGACGCTGTTTTCGCAAGGCGCCGAACCCCGGATCGACGCCGAAGATGCGGCATTTGTGGCCGAGGCCATGACGCTGCTGCCGGACCCGCCCTATGACGCGGACACCTGGTCAAGCTGGACGCAGGCGGTCAAGGCCAAGACCGGACGCAAGGGCAAGGGGCTGTTCATGCCGCTGCGCCGCGCGGTGACCGGCATGGATCGCGGTCCGGAAATGGCCGACGTGATGCCGCTGATGCAGGTGGTGCGCGCCCGGTCCGGCTGAGGCAACCGGCGAGACCCCGGTTCGGGTCCGGGGCAGGTCAGCGCCTGGCACGCGGATCGGCCCCGTGCCCAGAACCCGTGCCCCAGAACCCGTGCCCGAAGACCCGGTCAGGCCTTTGCCCGAAGCCCCCGCGCCGCGAGTTCCGCATCGATCCAGGCGATGTCTTTCGCGCTCAGGGATTGCGCGCGCGAATAGCGCGGCTGCGCGCGGTCGTTCAGGATCGGGGTGTCCCAGTTCTCGGTCGTCTCGAAGAAGCGTCTCGCGCCGTCTTCGCCGAACGCCTCGAGATAGCCTTGCAGCACCACGTCGAGATAGCTGAGCAGAATCGGACTGTCGCCATGCGGAACGACGCGGCGCGTTTCGGGCACCGAATAGATCGCGATGGAATGCAGTTCGTCCACCGGATGTGCTATCTCGGCGGTGGCCTCGATCCGGTCATACGCCTTTTCACGCAGGTCCAGCGCGCCCCAGTCATGACCGGGCACCGCCGCGATCAGCCCGTCGATCTGCGCCTCCGGTGCCCGCACAGCGGTCAGAATGGCCAGCGGATGCGCGTCCACGGCGACCCAGGCACGATGCCAGCCACGCGCCGTGGCAAGGTGCGCCGGGCGGTTTTCATGGGTTCTCTGGTTCACCAGAGACCCGTATCCAAAAAAGAAAGGTGTGGTCATCCCCCCCTATGTGCGGGCATGATGGCAAAAATCAATAACCTGTCGCCCATCGCAGGACAGGTGTGCAAAACCTCTGCGTCATCCGGAAGGCGGACCGATGCGCGTCACCAAGCGAACGAATATAGCGGCGCGCGTCCTGATGTATTGCGCGGTTCACGCGCCGCACCTTGTCACCAAGGCCGAGATTGCGCGCACCTGCAATGCGTCCGAACATCACCTTGGCCAGATCGTGAACCAGCTGGCGCAGCTGGGCTATCTGGAAACGCGGCGCGGGCGGCATGGCGGACTCAAGCTGGCGCGACCGCCGCACCTGATCCCGCTGGGCCCGCTGTTTCGCGCCTTCGAGGCGCGCGCGCCGCTGGCGGAATGCTTCGACTCGGTGACCAATACTTGCCCGCTGATCGATGTCTGCCGGTTGCGCCACACCCTGGCCGCCGCCGCCGAGGCCTTCTATGGCGCGCTCGACGAGGTGACGCTGGACGACCTGGTGCTGGACAACGCGCCCTTGTCGCGGGTTCTTGGCATCGACGGGCCGTCTGCCTCGCTTGCAGAGGCGGCACCACTCGATTAACCATATCGCACGCGATGGGAGAACCGGCAGAGATGCCGGTGCCGAAGGAGCAACCGCCCCGGAAACTCTCAGGCCCAAGGGACCGTCGCGGGCAAAAACTCTGGAGAGAGGCGCGGCGGGTATTGCCCGGCCCGTGTCCGCCGAAGGGATAACGATCTCAGGCACCGGGACAGAGGGGGCGTTCCAGGCAGGGCTTGCCTTGCCGCTCACGGGGTGCGGGGCCGTGACCCCGGACCCGATGCAAGGGAGGGGACGCCGTGCCAGAGCCCGACACGCGCGACTACGACGACTGGCGCAACCTCGAATGCGGCTGCGGCATGCCGCACGGACCGGGCGGCGGCCATGCGCCGGGCTGCCCGGGGCCGATGGCCGCGACGGCGAGCGAAGCCGCGCCGCGTACCGAGGCGGGCCTGCTGAAGACGCCGCTGCACGCCCTGCATGTGGAACTCGGGGCCAGGATGGTGCCTTTCGCGGGCTATGACATGCCGGTGCAGTACCCGCTGGGCGTGCTGAAGGAACATCTGCACACGCGCGAGAAGGCGGGGCTGTTCGATGTCTCGCATATGGGCCAGGTGCTGTTGCTGTCGCGCAAGCGCGATGCGGCGGAGGCGCTCGAGACGCTGGTGCCGCAGGATGTGATCGGGCTCGGGCCCGGGCGGCAGCGCTACGCGTTCTTCACCAATGACGCGGGCGGGATCGAGGACGACCTGATGATCGCCAACAAGGGCGATCACCTGTTCCTGGTGGTCAACGCCGCCTGCAAGGACGCCGATATCGCGCTGATGCGTCGCGGCCTGGAACCCGGCGTCGTCGTCAAGCACATCGCCACCCGCGCGCTTCTGGCGTTGCAGGGGCCGCGCGCCGTGCAGGTTCTGGCCCGCCACGCCCCCGAGGTCGCGGACATGCAGTTCATGGACGTGCGCGACGTGGTCGTGGACGGGGTCGCGCTGTGGGTGTCGCGGTCGGGCTATACCGGCGAGGACGGCTTCGAGATCTCGATCCCGGCGGATGCCGCCGAGGGATTCGCGCGCAAGCTGCTGGCCCATGAGGATGTCGAACCGATCGGACTTGGCGCGCGCGATTCGCTGCGGCTCGAGGCTGGGCTGTGCCTTTACGGGCACGATATCGACACCGAAACCACCCCCGCCGAGGCGGGCCTGACCTGGGCGATCCAGAAGGTGCGGAGGCAAGGCGGCGACCGCGCGGGCGGCTTTCCGGGCGCCGCGCGCATCCTGCCCGAACTGGCCGAAGGTGCCGCGCGCAAGCGCGTCGGGCTGGTGCCCGAGGGGCGTGCGCCGATGCGCGAAGGGGTGGTCCTGTATGGTGAGGAGACCGGCGGCGCGCCTATCGGCCAGATCACCTCGGGCGGTTTCGGCCCGACATTCGGCGGACCGATGGCCATGGGGTACGTCCCGGCGGCCTTGGCGGCGCAGTGCACGGTGCTATTTGGCGACTTGCGCGGCAAGCGCCGTCCGCTCACGGTGGCGGCGCCACGCTTCGTGGCCCCCAGTTTCAAACGATAGTCATCCAGCAGGTACGGGAGACCCCGCATATGAAATACACCGAAGAACACGAATGGCTCGACATTGACGACGACGGTATCGTGACCGTCGGCATCACCGCGCACGCGGCCGAACAACTGGGCGACGTGGTGTTCGTCGAATTGCCCGACGTGCCCCGGACGGTGTCGAAGGACGACGAGGTCGTGGTGATCGAATCGGTCAAGGCGGCCTCGGAAATCCTGGCGCCGCTCGATGGCGAGATCGTCGAGGTCAACGAGGTGCTGACCGACGCGCCCGCGAAGATCAACGAGGATCCCGAGAGCGAAGCGTGGTTCTTCAAGATGCAGATCGAGGATGCCTCGGCGCTTGACGAATACATGGATGAAGCCGCCTACAAGGCCTACATCGCCTGAGCGCACAGTCCCGTCCCCGGCGCGCGTGGCCGGGGACGGGACTGCGTATTTGCAAAATGGAAAGGGGCGGGGGGCGCGCATCCGATGCCGCGCGGCGCTGTTCCCACGCCCTGGAAGGAGACGTCGCATGGCCTTCACGCCGACCGAGTATGATCCCTATGATTTCGCCAACAGGCGCCATATCGGCCCGTCGCCCGCGGAAATGGACGACATGTTTGCCACGCTTGACGTGGCCGATCTCAAGGCGCTGATCGACGAGACGGTGCCGCAAGGGATCCGGCAGGCCGAACCGCTCGATTTCGGGGCGCCGCTGTCGGAACGGCAGCTGATCTTCGAGATGCGGCAGATCGCCAAGCAGAACCAGGTGCTGACGACGATGATCGGGCAGGGCTATCACGGCACCGTCACGCCGCCCGCGATCCAGCGCAACATCCTCGAGAATCCGGCGTGGTACACCGCCTACACACCCTATCAGCCGGAGATTTCGCAAGGGCGTCTCGAGGCGCTGCTGAATTACCAGACCATGGTGTCGGACCTGACCGGGTTGGAGATCGCCAATGCGTCGCTGCTGGACGAGGCCACGGCCTGTGCCGAGGCGATGACCATGGCAGGGCGGGTCGCGAAGTCGAAGGCGCGGGCGTTTTTCGTCGACCGGAACTGCCACCCGCAGAATATCGCGGTGATGAAGACCCGTGCCGCGCCGCTGGGCATCGAGGTGATCGTCGGCGATCCAGACGCGCTCGATCCGCAGGCGGTCTTCGGCGCGATCTTTCAGTATCCGGGGACCGACGGGCGCGTGCAGGACTTTACGGGTCCGATCGCGAAGCTGCACGAGGCGGGCGCGTTGGGCATCGTGTCGGCCGATCCGATGGCGCTGTGCCTGTTGACCGAGCCGGGGGCCATGGGGGCGGATATCGCCGTCGGCTCGACCCAGCGCTTCGGTGTGCCGATGGGCTATGGCGGCCCGCACGCGGCCTATATGGCGACCAGGGACGACTACAAGCGGGCGCTGCCGGGCCGGCTTGTGGGCGTGTCGATCGATTCCCATGGCAACCGCGCCTACCGGCTCGCATTGCAGACGCGCGAGCAGCATATCCGGCGCGAGAAGGCGACCTCGAACGTCTGCACGGCACAGGCGCTTCTGGCGGTGATGGCCGTGTTCTACGCGGTGTTTCACGGCCCCGAGGGGTTGAAGGCGATCGCGCAGCGCATCCATCTCAAGGCGGTGGCGATGGCCCGGGGGCTGTCCGAGGCGGGCTTCGCGGTCGAGAACGCGACGTTTTTCGACACCCTCGCGGTCGCGGTGGGCGACAGGCAGCAGCAGATCATGTCAGCGGCCGTGGCCGAGGGGGTGAACCTGCGTGCGCTGGACGATACCCGCATCGGCATCACCCTGGACGAGACCACCCGCCCCGAGAAGATCGAGGCGGTATGGCGGGCCTTCGGGATCGACCGGACCTATGCCGACGAGGCCGAGTATCGCCTGCCCGACGGGCTGATCCGCAGCTCGGACTATTTGCAGCACGACGTCTTCCACATGAACCGTGCCGAGACCGAGATGATGCGCTACATGCGGCGACTTGCGGATCGCGACCTGGCGCTGGACCGGGCGATGATTCCGCTGGGATCCTGCACCATGAAGCTGAATTCCGCCGCCGAGATGATGCCGATCTCCTGGCCCGAGTTTTCGATGCTGCACCCCTATTGCCCGAAGGATCAGGCCGAAGGCTATACCCGGCTGATCACCGATCTGAACGCCAAGCTCTGTGCGATTACCGGCTATGACGCGATCTCGATGCAGCCCAATTCCGGCGCGCAGGGGGAATATGCGGGACTGCTGACCATCGCGGGCTGGCACCGCGCGCAAGGCCAGGGGCACCGCAATGTCTGCCTGATCCCGGTCAACGCGCATGGCACCAACCCGGCCTCGGCGCAGATGGTCGGCTGGACGGTCGTGGCGGTGAAATGCGACGCGAAAGGTTCTATCGACCTGGAGGATTTCCGCGCCAAGGCCGAGAAGTACGCCGACAGCCTGGCGGGCACGATGATCACCTATCCGTCGACCCACGGGGTGTTCGAGACCGAGGTGAAGGAGGTCTGCGCCATCACCCATCGCCACGGCGGGCAGGTCTATATCGACGGCGCCAACCTCAATGCGATGGTGGGGGTGTCGAAGCCCGGCGACCTCGGCGGCGATGTCAGTCACCTGAACCTGCACAAGACCTTCTGCATTCCGCATGGCGGCGGCGGGCCGGGCATGGGGCCGATCGGCGTGAAAGCGCATCTGGCGCCCTTCCTGCCCGGCGATCCGACCGCGGGCGGGGACGGCCCGGGGCCGGTGTCGGCGGCACCTTTCGGGTCGCCGTCGCTGCTGCCGATCTCGTGGGCCTATATCAAGATGATGGGCGGAGCGGGGCTGACACAGGCCACCAAGAGCGCGATCCTGAACGCCAACTACATCGCGACGCGGCTCGAGGGGGCGTATGACGTGCTCTATCGGGGGCATGCGGGCCGGGTGGCGCATGAGTGCATCCTCGATGTGCGACCGTTCCAGAAATCAGCCGGGGTCAGCGTCGATGACATCGCCAAGCGACTGATCGATTGCGGCTTCCACGCGCCGACGATGTCCTGGCCGGTGGCGGGCACGCTGATGGTGGAGCCGACAGAGAGCGAGACCAAGGCCGAGCTGGACCGCTTTTGCAACGCGATGCTGGCGATCCGCGAGGAAATCCGCGCCATCGAGGAGGGGCGGCTTGATCCCGAGAACAACCCGCTCAAGCATGCGCCGCACACGATGGAGGATCTGGTGCGCGATTGGGACCGGCCATATCCGCGCGAACAGGGGTGTTTCCCGCCGGGCGCGTTCCGGGTCGACAAGTACTGGCCGCCGGTGAACCGGGTGGACAACGTCTATGGCGACCGGCACCTGATCTGCACCTGCCCGCCGATGGAGGCATACGCCGAGGCGGCAGAGTAGGGCCTGCACCGGAGCCGCCCCCGGTATCCATCGACAAGACCGGGGGCTGGGTGCTGCAGGGATGGCCAGGGGCGCGGCGGGCCGCATGCGCGGTGGCGAAGGTCGCGCCGGAGTTCCGGGGGCTCAGTCCAGCAGGAACGCCCAGAGATCGCGCAGCCGTTCCCAGGTGGCCTTGTCCGAGGCCGCCAACAGATGGCCATCGCGCATGCCCGCCCGGTATTCCGAACCGTCGAGCATCGCCACATGTCCCCCCGCAGCCGACGAAATCAGCGTCGCTGCGGTGTGATCCCAGGGGGTCAGTTGCGTGGCGAGCACGAAGTCGACGCCCCCCTGTGCGAAGACGCGGTATTCGTGGCAGGCGCAGCGGATCTGCATGGCCCGCTGCAACTTCGGGAAGGTCGCGGCCATCGCGTCCTGCTTGTCGCGCGGCAGCAGGCTGAGGCCCACAAAGCCCGCAAGATCGGCAATCGCGCCGCCGCCCTTCACCCGCACCGGACGCGGTGCGCGGCGGCCCTTGACGAACTCGGCCGATCCGCCCGCATCGGCCCAGATGCAATCGTCCATCACCGGGTCGTAATGCAGCCCGAAGACCGGCACGCCGTAGCGCGCGACGGCCACGATGACGCCGAAGGTCGCGATGCCGTTGGCATAGTTCCAGGTGCCGTCTACCGGGTCGATGGTGATGGCCATCTCTGCATCGGGCAGGCCATCCGCGATCTTGGGATTGTCGGACACCGCCTCTTCGCCGACGATCAGCGCATGCGGGAACATCTGCTGCAGTCCGCGCGCGATCATCGCCTCGGCGGCACGGTCGGCGTCGGTCACAAGGTCCTGTGGGCCGGACTTGGTGCTTACCTCACTCGGCGACAGACTGCGGAAGCGCGGCAGGATCTCGGCGCGGGCGGCGCGGCGGACAAGGTTCAGCACCTGGCGCTTCTGCGCGCGGGTCAGGGTGGTGACTGTCATGGGCAGTGTATCGGACATGTCTTTCTTCCTTCAGCCAAGGCCCTTGGGTTACGCCAAGCGCCCCGCGCTGCCAAGTCATTCCCGTGCCCTGAGGACCTGCGCTGGGCGCGTCGCGAGGGGCCGCCAGGCAAAGCCCAGACCGGCCAGAAGGGTCGCGATCAGCCCGCCGAACACGATCCCGAGCGCCGAAGGCCAGACCACCGCGAAGGACGTCTCCATCAGGAAGGTCGAGACCGCCCAGCCGCCGAGGATGCCCGCCACGATGGCGACCAGCCCGGCCCCGGCGCCCAGCAGCGCGGATCGCAGCGCAAAGCTTGACAGAATCCGGCCACGGGTCGCGCCCAGCGTCTTGAGGATCGCAGCCTCGTAGGTCCGCGCCTGTTCGCCCGCCGCCGCCGCACCGATCAGCACCAGAAAACCGGTCACCAGCGTTGCCGCAGCCCCCCAGCGCACTGCCTCGGCGATGCCGTCCAGCAATTCGGACACCCGGTCGATGGCGTCGCGGACCCCGATGGCGGTGACGTTGGGCAAGGCTTCGGCCACCGCGCGCAGGACGCGGGCCTCTTGCCCCGCCTCGGCATAGACCGTCGAGATGAAGGTATGCGGGGCGGCCTCAACCGCGGCCGGGTTCATCGTCATCACGAAGCCGATGCCCGCGGTCGAGAAGTCCACGACGCGGAACGACGTGATCCGGGCGGTGATGTCGCGGCCCAGGATGTTGACGGTGATCGTGTCTCCCAGCGACAGGCCAAGTTCCAGCGCCTCTTCCTCCGCAAAGCTGATCTGCGGCGGGCCGGTGTAATCCTCGGGCCACCATTCGCCTTGGGTGATGCGGGTGCGGCTGTCGGGCAGGGCGGCATAGGTGATGCCCCGGTCGCCCCGGATCACCCAGTGATCGCCCGCCACTTCGGTCGCGGGCACGCCGTTGATTTCGGTGATGACCCCGCGCAGCATCGGCGCGCTGTCGATGCGGCTGACCGCATCGTCGTTTCCGACAATGTCGCGGAAAACCGGCATCTGATCCTTCTGGATGTCGACGAAGAAATAGGACGGGGCCACGTCGGGCAAGTCCCGGTCGATGGCCGAGCGCAGGTTGCCGTCGATCTGGCCGATGGCCGCCAGAACGGCAAGGCCAAGACCCAGCGACAGCACCACCGAGGACGCCTCTTCGCGCGGACCGCCGATCGAGGCCAGGGCCCAGCGCAGCGCCGCGCGCCCCCGGGCCGGGCGGGTCGCGCGCCTGGCGGCCCAGCGAATGACGAAGGCCGCGCCCACCAGGATAAGCAGCGACCCAAGGATGCCGCCCGCGGTCCAGAGCGTCAGCCGCGCATCGCCCGAAAAGGTCATCGCCGTGGCGACCAGCACCACCAGCAGAACCGCCGTCGCCACGAGGTAGCGCGGCGCGGGCAGCGCCTTGGCCGATGACAGCGCGTCGCGGAACAGGGTCGCCGCACGGACGTCTTCGGTGCGCGCGAGCGGCCAGAGCGTGAACAGAAGCGCCGTCAGAACGCCATAGATCGCAGCCTCGATCAGCGGTGCCGGGTGCAGCGTGAACAGCGTCGGCACCGGCAGCGCGTCCGAGATCAGCGGCGCGAACAGAAGCGGCACACCGGCCCCCAGCACGAGGCCAAGTACGATGCCCAGCAGGGCCAGAACGCCCACCTGGATGAAATAGGTCAGAAAGATTGTCTCGCGCGTTGCGCCCAGCGTGCGCAGGGTGGCGATCACGGATGTCTTGCGCGCCAGATACGCCCGCACCGCCGCCGAGACGCCGATGCCGCCAACCGCAAGCCCGGACAGCCCCACCAGCACCAGAAACGCGCCCAGCCGGTCGACGAACCGCGCCGTGCCGGGGGCACCGTTGCGGGCATCGCGCCAGCGGATACCGGCGTCGCGATAGCGGTCCTCGGCTTCGGTCTTGATCGCGTCGAGGTCGGTGCCCTCGGGCAGGACCATGCGATACTCGGTCTCGAACAGGGTGCCCGGCTCCAGAAGGCCCGCCCCCTCCAGCGCGTCTGTGCGCAGCATGGTGCGCGGACCGAGGTCGAACCCGCCGCCCGCATCGTCGGGCTCGGTCTCGATCACCGCACTGAGGGTGAAGGTCTTGGTGCCCAGCTTGAACCTGTCGCCCGGGGCGATGCCCAGCCGGTCGGCCAGGATCGGGGCCATCACCGCGCGGTCCCCGGCAAGGGCCTCCGCCAGCGGCATATCGGGTGTCAGCAGCACCTGCCCGAGCAGCGGATAGGCGGCATCCACCGCCTTGATCTGGGTCAGGCCCCGCTCGGCCGCGTCGCCCTCGCCGACCACCGCCATGGAGCGGAAATCGACCACTTCGGAAACCTCGGTCGCGACGCTGTCGAGCCATGCGCGCTCGGCTTCGGTGGCGTAGCGATAGGTAAATTGCGCCTCTGCGTCACCGCCCAGAAGGATCGCGCCCTGATCCTCAAGCCCGGCCTGGATCGCCGAACGCACAGAGCCGACCCCGGCAATCGCGGCCACCCCCAGTGCGAGACACGCAAGAAAGATGCGAAACCCCTTCAGCCCGCCGCGCAGTTCCCGCCGGGCGAAGGTCGCGGCTGTCTGCAGGCTCATTCCGCGGCCTCGGCCATGGCGTCGGTCGAGACGCGCCCGTCGGTCAGGGTGACCACGCGGTCGCAGCGATCGGCCAGCGCGGGCGCATGGGTGACCAGCACAAGTGTCGCACCGTGGCGGTCGCGCAGCCCGAAGAGCATGTTCATGATCGCCTCGCCGTTGACCCCATCGAGGTTGCCCGTGGGCTCGTCCGCCAGCAGGATCTCGGGGCGCGGCGCGGCGGCGCGGGCCAGCGCCACGCGCTGCTGTTCGCCACCCGACATCTGTGCCGGGTAGTGATCGGCACGATGGCCAAGGCCGATGGCCTCAAGCTCGGCGCGGGCCTTGTCGAAGGCGTCGCGGTCGCCCGCCAATTCCAGCGGCGTCGCCACGTTTTCCAGCGCCGTCATCGTCGGGATCAGGTGAAACGACTGAAAGACGATGCCCATGTGATTGCGCCTGAACCGCGCGAGCCCGTCTTCGTTCATCGCCGTCAGGTCCTGACCCAGCGCCATCACCGACCCGTCCGTCGCCCGTTCGAGTCCGCCCATCAGCATCAGGAGCGACGATTTGCCCGACCCGGACGGCCCGACCAGGCCCAGGGTTTCGCCCTTGTGGACGTCGAGAGAGATGCCGTGCAGAATCTCCACCATCCCGGCATTGCCGTTCAAGCTGAGAGTGACATCTTTAAGGGAAAGCACGATTTCCGTGGGAGTGGCCATGTCGAGCAATATCCGCATTATACAAATGATCAGTTGGTTCAGATATGGGGCAACGCGCGCCGCGTTCAACGCATGTGTGGCGCTGATGCTGCTGTGCGGCACCGCACAGGCAAAGGAACTGGAGCTTGTGGCCCTAGGCGATTCGCTGACCCAGGGCTACGGGCTGCCCCGCAACCAGGGCTTCGTGCCGACCCTGCAAAGATGGCTGGACGCGTCGGGACGGGATGTCAACGTGGTCAATGCAGGGGTGTCGGGCGACACCACGGCGGGCGGGCTGTCGCGCGTGGCGTGGTCGTTGTCAGAGGACACGGACGCGCTGATCGTGGCGCTTGGCGGCAACGACCTTCTGCGCGGTATCGCGCCCGCGACATCGCGCGCCAACCTCGACGGGATCCTGAAGGTGGCCCGGGATCGCGGTCTGCCGGTGCTGTTGGTCGGTCTGTACGCGCCGTCTAACTACGGACCCGACTACAAGCGGGCGTTTGACGCGCTTTATGTCGAACTGGCGCAGGAATACGACACGCTGTTCTACCCGGAGTTCTTTGCCGGGCTGCGCGATGGCAACGGCGCGGGCCCCACCAACCTGATGGATTACATGCAGAATGACGGCATACATCCCAATGAGGATGGGGTGGTGCGTATCGTCAACGATATCGGGCCGGTGGTAGTCGAACTACTCGACGCCGCGGGCGGGCAGGACTGACCTCAGGCGTGCATCGGCACAAGTGGAGGTCGTAAACACCGCCGCGGGTCGTCCAGGCCCTGGTCACGGTCGATCCCGTCGGGGACGTCGATCCGGGCAGGGCCGCTGCCGTTGCGGCCGATCCCGATTCCCCCGCGCCGATGCCGACGCCGGTGCCTGCACCGCGGTCGATCGTGCCTGCACCGCGGTCGATCCGGGTGCCGGTGCAGATCCCGGTGCCGACGGTGATGCCCGCGCCAACGGAGATCTCAGTGCCAGCGTCGATCTTGATCAGGTTAAGGGGAGTTTCCAGCGCCGCTGCCGGTGTCTGCGCCGGTGCCTTCGCCCAAGTCTTCGCCGCTGCCTACGTCGACGCCAGGGTGCGCCGGACCGGTCAGGCCGTGCGCGATACTTCGAATTGGCTCTGCGACTGTCGTCCGAGTTGCGCGATCATGGCAAGCACGATGCCTGTCATTGCGATCCCGAGGTAAAGCGCCAGGCCCATCCAGACGCCGATGCTGAAGGTCATGACGCCAAGCATCGCCACAAGACCGCCAATACAGCTGCTGCCGATCAATGCGATGATCATCATGTTATGCACCCTTTCCGTCGTGTCAGTCTTACGGTGTTTCATTACGAAATCATTAAGGGGTCTTGATTGCGGCAGGATCAGGGCAGGCGCGGGGCGATCTGTTGTCTGTCCTTGCTGGACAAAATAATCGCACGCCAAAGGTGATGGGGCAAGCGCGCCACCAGTTTGCGCGAGATTTCGGCGTATTCCGTCTCACCGGCGAGCATGCGCAGGTAGTCGTGCTTGAGTGTTCGGGACCGCATGAAGCTCTTGATGAAGCCGTCGCGCAGGCGGGGCTGAAACAGCAGGGGCCGGATCGCCCGGGCGTGGCGCATGGCGCTGTGGATGGGCCGCAACTGACGAATATAGCGTGCGAGGACCGTCTCGGGCGCACCGGCGGCAAGGGCCGCGAGTGTGGCCTCGGCGGCGATGCGGCCCGACTCCAGCGCGTAGGCGATGCCCTCACCGGTGATCGGGTCGACCAGTCCCGCCGCGTCGCCCACGAGCAGGACCTGTCCCTGCCCGGGCACCCGGCGCGGCGCGCCGAAGGGCAGGAACTGGCCCTTGACCCTGGCGTCATCGGGCAGGCCAAGCGTCTTCAGATACGCCGCCAGCCGATGCTTCATGTCGGGATTGCGCAGATGCACGCCGCCGATGCCGATGGTGGTGCCGCAGGTTTTGGGAAAGACCCAGCCATAGCCCCAGTCCGCCGCGCCGAAGTCAATGCGCATGACCCGGTCGGGTCCGGTCTCGAGGCGTTCGACCTCAAGCGCGAAGCCGATATTGCCGGGATCGAAGGGGCGACCGAACAGGCTGCGTGCCACCATGCTCGACACGCCGTCGGCACCGATCAGCACCGGTGCGGTCAGGCGGAGATCGCCGACGCTTAGGCCGGGCGTCGCGATGTCGAGTGTCGAGGGCGCGGTGCCGGTAAAGCTGTGCGCGCCCGCGGTCTCGGCGGCATTGAAAAGCGCCGCGTCCAGGGATTTGCGCATCGCCAGATGGATCGGCGGCACATCCTCGAAATGCCCGATTTCGCGCCCGAAGGCCCCGAAAGTGACGGCGGTGGCGGTCAGATACGGCGCGTCGGGCGCGCCGGTTCCGAAGGCCCGGCCATAGGCCGCCATGGCCCGCCCGGTAAAGCCGCCGCCGCACAGCTTGGGACGGGGGAACGTGGCCTTGTCGACCAGCGCCACCTTCAGCCCCGCAGAGGCCGCCCGTGCCGCCGCGGCGCTGCCGGCCGGACCGGCGCCGACCACGATCAGATCGAAGCGCCGGGTCCTGTCCATGTCAGGCGACGATGACTTTCGTCCCCGTCGGCACCCGGTTGTACAGGTCGATCACATGGTCGTTGATCATCCGGATGCAGCCGTTCGATACCGACCGCCCGATCGAAGAGGGCTGCGTGGTGCCGTGGATACGATAGAACGTATCGCGCCCGTTCTGGAACAGATAGAGCGCGCGCGCGCCCAGCGGGTTCGACTGGCCACCGGGCTGGACATAGTCATTGTCCTTGAACCGGCCGTAGACCTCGGGGTCGCGCTCGATCATTTCCTCGGTCGGACGCCAGGTCGGCCATTCCTTCTTGACCTGGATGATCGCTTCGCCGGAAAATTCCAGCCCGGCCTTGCCCACGCCGACGCCATAACGCCGCGCGAGACCCGGGGCCTCGACGAAATAGAGGAAATGCGCGCGCGGCAGAATGATGATCTGTTGCGGTGCAAGCGTGGGTTTCACCCGTACCGTCTGCGGCAGGAAAATGGGGTTGAGCTGAAATCCCTGGGCTTGCGCGATGGCAGGCGCGGCAAGGGTCGCCGTGGCAGCGGCGATGAATGTGCGACGTGTAAACATGGGCAGACCTTTTTTATCGAGCAGACCCGCAATAGTGAAGGCTCTGGTGTGTCGCGCAAGCGCTCGCGGTTGCGTGATGCGCGGGTGATGGCCTCGGGGCCACACCATAGATACAATCCGCACGATGGCGTTTTGTTCCCTTCGCACATGGGGGTCGGAACCGCCTTGTGCACCGGACCTGCGCGAATCCGCCGCGCCCGGTTTGCAAATCATGGCAGGATGCGTATCTTGCAGGGGACCGACGAGCACCCGCACGCGATGCGGCCTCATCCAAACTCACTCCCAATCAGAACTGGACTTTTCATGACCGAGGTAAAAAGCGGCGACACTGTTGCTATCCACTATACCGGTACGCTCAATGACGGCTCGACCTTCGATTCGAGCGCCGGGCGCGATCCGCTCGAATTTACGGTTGGATCGGGCCAGATCATCCCCGGCCTCGATCAGGCGCTGCCCGGCATGAGCGTCGGCGACAAGAAGTCGGTCGCGATCGCGGCGGACGACGCTTACGGCCAGCGTCAGGAAGAAGCATTGCAGTCCGTGCCGCGCGAACAGGTCCCGGCGGATATCCCGCTCGAGGTCGGCACACAGCTTCAGGTCCAGACGCCGACTGGCCAGGTCATGCCGGTGATGGTCGCCGAGGTCACCGAGACCGAAGTGACCCTGGATGCCAACCATCCGCTGGCGGGCAAGGACCTGAACTTCGACATCGAACTTGTGGACATCAAGGCCGCCTGATCCATCGGTGCGGCGCTGACTGCGCCGCGCGTCGACAGGATGACAAGGGCCGGGCGTCGGGCGCCCGGTCTTTTTTTGCGCGGGGGCGTTTTTTGCCGCTGCCGAAGTGAATGGTGCTGCAGGGGTCTGGTGTGGGGTGTTGCCGCGAGGCCCCGGATCAGGTCCGGGGCAGCACGGGCATCATGGTCCGGATTTGTGGCCACGGCCCGGATGCGGCGCGACCGTCTTGAAGCCGCGTCACATCCGGGATGCGTCGCCTCGGCATCCGGGGGGGCGGGGCGCGGCGCAGGCGGTCAGTCGCGCTTGCCTGCGAACCGGACCTGCCACTCTTCGCGCTCGGCGTCGGTGATCTTGCGGAAGGTCACCTCGGGCACGCTGAAGGCATGGCCCGCCGGCAGCGCCTGAAGCGCTGCGTTC
Source organism: Roseivivax sp. CAU 1753 (assembly GCF_054482575.1). Lineage (NCBI taxonomy): Bacteria > Pseudomonadati > Pseudomonadota > Alphaproteobacteria > Rhodobacterales > Roseobacteraceae > Roseivivax > Roseivivax sp. CAU 1753. The sequence goes on from NZ_JBTLRF010000004.1 coordinate 178,399, forward strand.
ACATCCTCGGGCCAGGCGGCCTGCGCATCGCCCATCGCCGCGAGCAGTTGCGCCGAGGCATCGGGAATGAACGGCGCGGACAGCACGGCATAGAGCCGGATGAGGTTGAGGCCCAGACGGATCTGCATCGCCGCGGCCTCCGGGTCCTGCTTGAAGGTCGACCAGGGCGCGGCCTCTTGCAGGTACTCGTTGCCCAGCACCCAGATCGCGCGCAGGGAGGCGGCGGATTTGCGCACCTCCATCGCCTCCATATGGCGTTCGTACTCGGCCAGCCTTTCCGACAGCGCGACCACAAGCGCGGTTTCGCGATCGGTGAAGCTGCCGCCCTCGGGCACGACCTCGCCGAATTTCGAGCGACAGAACTTGGTGACCCGGCTGGCGAAATTGCCCAAGACATCGGCCAGATCCTTGTTCACCGAAGTCTGAAAATTTTCCCATGTGAACTCGGCGTCCGAGCTTTCGGGCGCATGGCTCAGCAGCCACCAGCGCCAGTAATCCGCGGGCAAAATGTCCAGCGCCTGGTCCATGAAGACACCGCGCCCGCGCGAGGTCGAGAACTGGCCACCCTCATAGTTCAGGTAGTTGAACGACTTGATGTAATCGACCAGCTTCCAGGGCTCCCGGCTGCCGAGGATGGTGGCCGGAAAGGACAGGGTGTGGAACGGCACGTTGTCCTTGCCCATGAACTGGGTGTAGCGCACGTCGTCCGCACCCTGATCGGTGCGCCACCAGCGCTGCCAGTTGTCGCCCTTGCCGGCCGCGACCCATTCCTGGGCGCTGGCGATGTATTCGATCGGCGCGTCGAACCAGACGTAGAAGACCTTGCCCTCCATGCCGGGCCAGTCCTGATCGCCGCGCCTGACCGGGATGCCCCAGTCGAGATCGCGGGTGATGCCGCGATCCTGCAGACCGTCGCCGTCATTGAGCCATTTCTTCGCGATCGAGGTGGTCAGGATCGGCCAGTCGGTCTTGCCGTCGATCCAGGCGGCCAGCTCGTCCTTCATCTGGCTTTGGCAGAGATAGAGATGCTTGGTCTCGCGCATCTCGAGGTCGGTGGCACCCGAGATCGTCGAGCGCGGATCGATCAGGTCGACCGGGTCGAGCTGCTTGGTGCAGTTGTCGCACTGATCGCCGCGCGCCTCCTCGAAGCCGCAGTTGGGGCAGGTGCCCTCGATGTAGCGGTCGGGCAGGTAGCGCCCGTCGGTGGGTGAATACATCTGCGTCTCCGAGACCTCGCGGATCAGGCCCCGGTCGGCAAGCACGCCCGCGAAATGCTGCGTCAGCGCATGGTTCTGCGGCGAGGAGGAGCGCCCGAAGTGATCGAAGGACAGGCGGAAACCGTCGGCGATGCGGCGTTGGACGGCGTGCATCTCGGCGCAGTATTCGGCGACCGGCTGACCGGCCTTGCGGGCCGCCAGTTCGGCCGGCGTGCCGTGTTCGTCGGTGGCGCAGAGAAACAGCACCTCGTGGCCGCGCGCACGCTGGTAGCGGGCGAAGAGATCGGCGGGCAGTTGCGAGCCCACGAGATTGCCCAGGTGCTTGATGCCGTTGATATACGGGATCGCGGAAGTGATGAGATGTCGTGCCATGTCGCGTGCCTCGGGGTCCTGGGTGCGGGCTTTCGGGCCGTGTAGCCCATCGTCGCTGCGGGGGCCAGTGGGTGATCCGGAGGCGCGCGATCCGGCGGGGCGGGCGTGCCGCCCGCGCAGGTCTGGCCCGCTGATCGTGCCGATCATCGGGCAGGGGAGGGGCGCGGCCCCTCTTGGTTGCCCCAGGGGCAACCAATTCACCCCGGCGTTTTTTCCGGAAAGATGAAGGGGGGGCGGTGCCCGGGATGTGACGGGTGCGGTCCGTGATTTGCGGTGCCTGGCGGGGCGGGGCCTGGGGGGGGCGATCAGGATGTTCGGTCGGGCGGTGCGGCGGTGCCGGGGCGTGCCGGGCTGCTGGTCGGGCAATCCCTGGTCCATGTGAGGTCCCAGGCCTTTGGCGGGGCCATGCGGGCGCGCGGGCGATCGGTGCGCCAGAGGGTGCGGCCCGGGCCGTGGCACGGCTCGCTTTGCCAGCGGCTTTCGACCCCGGCGCATCCGCCGGAGCCGGGGGTCAGGACAAGGCCCGTGGGGCGGCACTGGCGGGTGCTGCCGGCCTCGGCGGCCAGTTGCAGGCGGCGCACCGGGGTGAGGCCCGGTGGCTCGGAGAGATCGGCGATGGCCAGCGCCACCGCGCCTGCGCGCAGCGTTTCTTCCAGCGCCCAGAGCCGGTCGATGGGACGCGGGGCGGCGACGAAGAGAAGCCGCGCGGGGTCGCAGAAGGCGGTCATGCCGTCGGGGTTGAGGCCGGAGCCCCCGGGCGGGCCGATCCAGATCACCGGGCCTTGCGTGACCCCGGCCAGTTGCAGCGCGAAGCTGCGCCGGGCGCGGCCGCAAACCTCGTGCACGCGGCCTTCGGTCAGACGGATATCGCCGGTCAGCGCGATCGCGGGCGGGGCCTTCAGGGGGGCGCGTCTGAGGAGGGTTTCGACCATGGGGTGAGTGTAGTTTGTTCGCGCTATGTTCTCAAGTGGGCTTGCGCCCCGCATGACGCCCGCGCGGCGCCCGCGCGACGAAACCGGGCTTGTCCGACAGCGCCGCGCATGCCACCTCTGGTCTTCGGAGGACATGTCGTCATGCGTTTGATTGTGCTTGCTCTTTTGGCCATGACGGCCTGCCCGGTCGCGGCGGCGGAGATCACCGTCTTTGCGGCGGCCTCGACGCGGGATGCCTTGCGCGCGGCGGCGGACCGGTGGACGGCACAGACCGGGCATGACGTGCGGATCGCCCCGGCGGGGTCCTCGGTGCTGGCGCGGCAGATCGCCCGAGGCGCGCCTGCGGACCTGTTCCTGTCGGCCAATGCCGACTGGATGGACTGGCTTTCCGAACAGGGGGCGATCCGGGACGAGACGCGGGTAACGCTGCTGGGCAACCGGCTGGTGCTGATCGGGCATGGCGCGGCGGCAGCGGCGGCGGACCCGCCGGGCCTGTTGCAGCCGGGGGACGATCTGATCGCACGGCTGGGCCCCGAGGGACGGCTGGCCATGGCGCTGGTCGATGCGGTGCCGGCAGGGATTTACGGCAAGGCCGCGCTTGAGACGCTGGGCCTGTGGGACGCGCTGCGCCCGCGCCTGGCAGAGGCCGACAACGTGCGCGCCGCCTTGGCGCTGGTGGCGCTGGGCGAGGCCCCGCTGGGGATCGTCTATGCCAGCGATGCCGCCGCCGAGCCGCGGGTGCACATCGTGGCGCGCATTGCCGAAGACGCGCATCCGCCGATTCGCTATCCCGCCGCGGTCACCCGTACCGGGCGCGCGCCGACGGAGGCCGCCGCGCTGTTGATCTGGCTGCAAGGTCCGCAAGCGCAGGCAATCTTTGCCGCGCATGGCTTTGCGGCGGCCCCCGGTTAGGGTATCGCGGCAGGGATGGAGACGCTTGGACCCGAAGCATGGGAGGCGGTGCGGCTGTCGCTGAAGGTGGCGTTCTGGGCAACGCTCGCGGCGCTGCCCTTTGGCGTGGGTGTGGCCTATCTGCTGGCGCGTGTGCCATTCGCGGGGCGGGGGGTGCTGAACGGGCTGGTGCATCTGCCGCTGATCCTGCCACCGGTGGTGACCGGATACCTGCTGCTTCTGGGCTTCGGTCGGCAAGGACCCGTCGGATCGGTGCTGCACGATCTTTTCGGGATCACCCTGGCCTTCCGCTGGACCGGGGCGGCGCTGGCCGCGGCGATCATGGCCTTCCCGCTGCTGGTCCGCGCGATCCGTCTGGCGCTCGAGGCGGTGGATCCGGGGCTCGAGGCGGCGGCGGCGACGCTCGGGGCCTCGCGGCTGCGGGTCTTCGTGACCGTCACCCTGCCGTTGATCCTGCCCGGGGTGGTTGCCGGCGGGGTGCTGGCCTTTGCCAAGGCGATGGGCGAATTCGGTGCGACCATCACCTTCGTGTCCAATATTCCGGGCGAGACGCAGACGCTGCCCTCGGCGATCTATGCCTTCCTGCAGGTGCCGGGCGGAGAGGATGCGGCGATGATGCTGGTGGCGATCTCGATCGGCATCGCGATGGCGGCGCTGGCGGTGTCCGAAGTGCTGGCCCGGCGCGTGGCGCGGCGGGTGGCCGGAAGATGACGCTGTCGGTGGCCATCCGTCACGACCTGGGGCAGTTCACCCTCGATGTCGGGTTCGAGGCCCCGGAAGGGGTGACGGTGCTGTTCGGGCGGTCGGGGTCGGGCAAGACCTCGGTGATCAATGCGGTGGCCGGGTTGCTGCGGCCGGATCGGGGGCGAATCGTTCTGGATGGCAAGGTGCTGTTCGATGCCGCGTCCCGGCAATCGGTGCCGGTACACCGGCGCAGGCTGGGTTACGTGTTTCAGGACAGCCGCCTGTTTCCGCATCTCGATGTGCGCCAGAACCTGCTTTACGGGCGGCGCGCGCAGGGGCTGGCTGACGCCGGTACGCTGCCGCGAATAGCGGAGCTTCTGGGGATCGAGCCGCTTCTGGCCCGGCGTCCCGGCGCGCTGTCGGGCGGAGAGGCGCAGCGGGTGGCGATCGGGCGGGCGCTGCTGGCAGAGCCGCGCCTGCTGATGATGGACGAGCCGCTGGCGGCGCTCGATGCCCCCCGCAAGGCTGAAATCCTGCCCTATCTCGAACGGCTCCGGGCCGAGACCGGGCTGTCGATCCTGTATGTCAGCCACAACCTGTCCGAGGTGGCGCGGCTGGCGACGCATCTTGTCGTGCTCGACCAGGGGCGGGTGCTGAAGGCGGGTCCCGCCGAGGCCTTGCTGTCCGATCCCGACCTCGTGCCAGTCATGGGGGTGCGCGAGGCCGGGGCGATGCTGCCCGCGCGGGTTCTGGGCCATGACGGCGACGGCTTGACCGGGTTGTCGGTTTCGGGCGGCACGCTGTGGCTGCCGCGGATCGACGCCGCGGTGGGCACCGCGCTGCGGGTGCGGATCCTGGCGCAGGACGTGATCGTCGCGACCGAGCGGCCGACCCATATCTCGGCGCTCAACATCCTGCCCGCAAGGGTGATGGCGCTGCGCATGGGCGAGGGGCCGGGGATGATCGCGCAGCTGGCCGTCGGGCAGGACACGATCCTCGCGCGGGTCACGCGGCGCAGCGCCGACGCGCTCGACCTGCACGAAGGGCGGGCCTGTTTTGCGGTGATGAAATCGGTGGCGGTCGCGCCGACGGATGTCGGTCGGGGCTTGCGGGTCTGAGCCGACGCGCTAGGGATGACCGCGACAAAAGGAGCCTTCCGCAATGAAGAAGAACGCACTTGGCCGGTCCGGCCTGAACGTGACCGAGTTCTGCCTCGGGACCATGACCTTCGGCAACCAGACCACGCCCGAAGTGGCGCATGCCCAGATCGAACACGCCGCCGCGGCGGGTGTCAATTTCATGGATGCCGCGGAGATGTATCCGGTGAACCCGGTCCGGGCCGAGACCGTGGGCCGCACCGAGGAAATCCTCGGCGACTGGTTCGCAAGCTCCGGTCGGCGGCACGAATGGGTTGTGGCGACGAAGGTGTCTGGGGCGGGCCTTATGGCGGTTCGGGACGGCGCGCCGATCAGCCCGGAGACCCTGACCGAGGCGCTCGGGGCGTCGCTGCGGCGCTTGCAGACGGATGTGATCGACCTCTACCAGCTGCATTGGCCCAATCGCGGGTCCTACGGATTTCGGCAGAACTGGGGCTTCGCGCCCGAGATGCAGGACACCAAGGAGACCCGTCAGCACATGGCCGACGTGCTGGGCTGGGCGGCGCGTGAGGTGGATCGCGGCACGATCCGCGCCATGGGCCTGTCGAATGACAGCGCCTGGGGGACGATGGCGTTCAACCGCATCGCCGAGGCCGAGGGGTTGCCGCGCATGCAGTCGGTGCAGAACGAGTACTCGCTGATGTACCGGATGGCCGATACCGATCTGGCCGAGGTGCTCTTGCATGAAGAGGTCGGGTTCCTGCCCTATTCGCCGCTGGCGGCAGGGCTGTTGTCGGGCAAGTACCAGGACGGTGCCATCCCGAAGGGCAGCCGGATGGCGGTGGATCTTGCCAATGGCGGCGAGGGCGGGCTTGGCGGCCGCAAGACCGACCGCGCCCTGGTGGCGGCGGCGGCCTATCTGCAGGTGGCGCGCGATTTCGGGCACGATCCGGTGCAGATGGCGCTGGCGTGGTCGGCGCGGCGCCCCTTCGTAACCTCGTCGATCTTCGGGGCGACGACGCTGGAGCAACTCGATCACGCATTGGGCGCCGTCGAGACCCGGCTTGGCGACGACTGTCTGGCCGCGCTCGACCGGGTGCACCGGGATCATCCGCTGCCGTTCTGAACGGGCAGCGTCTCATCCGCCCTGAACGGGCGTCTTCGAGGGAGTGGTCGCAATGGAGCCGTGGATCGTGGCGACCCTGGCCGCCGCGGCGTTCCAGACCTTGCGCTTCGCGCTGCACAAGGTCCTGAGCCTGGACGGGTTGTCCGCGACCGGATCGACGCTGACGCGCTTTGTCTATGCGATGCCCTTCGCCTGGGGGTGTTTCGGGCTGTACCTGTGGCTGTCGGTATCGGATCTGCCCGCGCTCGGGGCGGCCTTCTGGGTCTATGCGCCGCTCGGGGCGATCGGGCAGATTCTGGCCACCGTCTGCGTCGTCGCGCTGTTCGAGGCGCGCAATTTCGCCGTCGGGATCACCTTCAAGAAGACCGAGGTGATCCAGACCGCCATCCTCGGCGTGATCGTGCTGGGCGAAGCGGTGTCGCCAGGCGGCTGGATGGCGATCCTGATCGGCCTTGTGGGGGTGTTGCTGCTGTCCGAGACCCCGGGTCTGACCGGGCGCTGGTGGCAGCGGATCGCACCGCGCGCGGTGGCGCTGGGACTGACGGCGGGGTTCTTCTTTGCGGTCTCGGCGGTGGGCTACCGGGGGGCGACGCTGGCGGTTGCCTCGGAGGATGCGTTTCTGCGCGCGGTGATGACCCTGTCCATCGTGACGCTGATGCAATCGTCGGTGCTGGGCCTGTGGCTGAGGATGCGCGCGCCCGGCACGCTGGCGGCGGTCTGGGCGGCGCGGCGTCGGGGCGTCTGGCTGGGCTTTGCCTCGATGGCGGGATCGCTGGGCTGGTTCACCGCCTTCACGCTGCAGACCGCGGCCTATGTGCAGGCGCTGGGGCAGGTCGAGCTGATCTTTTCCATCGCCGTCTCGGCGCTGGTCTTCCGCGAGACGATCACCCGGCGCGAAATCGCGGGGATGGGGGCACTGGCCCTGTCCATCCTGGCGCTGATCGCCGCCCTCTGAGCCAGGCGTTGCGCCCGCGCCGCCAAGCCGCTATCCCGCCGCACCATGACGGACAGACACCCTTCGGGCGCCCCTTGGCGCAACTTTTACGGCCGGTTCAAGGGCAAGGGCCTGCGCAAGGCGCAGGAGGCCTATCTCGACGAGGATCTGGCGCATTACGCGCCCGGAGCGGTCACGTGGGAGGACAATCCGGCGCGCGACGAGATCGACCTTGCGGCGCGGTTCGGGGACAAGCCCGTCTGGCTCGAGGTGGGCTTCGGCGGCGGCGAGCACCTGGTGCATCAGGCGCTGGCCAACCCCGGCACCGGCATCATCGGCTGCGAGCCCTATATCAACGGCGTCGCCATGCTGCTGGGCAAGCTGCGCGACAACCCGGCGCAGAACGTCGCGATCCACCCCGGGGACGTACGGCACCTGTTCGACGTGCTGCCCGCGGCATCGCTTGACAAGGCGTTCCTGCTCTATCCCGACCCGTGGCCGAAAAAGCGCCATCACCGGCGCCGCTTTGTCACCCCCGAGCACCTTGCGCCGCTGGCCCGGGCGCTGAAACCGGGGGCAGAGTTCCGGGTCGCGACCGATATCGGCGACTATGTGCGCCAGACCCTGACCGAGGTGCCGCGCGCCGGCTTCGAATGGCTGGCCGAGGGACCGGACGACTGGCGCAAGCCCTGGGATGACTGGATCTCGACCCGCTACGAGCAAAAGGCGCTGCGCGAGGGCCGGACGCCGCATTACCTGACCTTCCGCAAGCGCTGATCCATTGATCGGTCCGAATGATCCGGCGGTGCGGGTGCAGGCGCACCCGCGCAGGTCCTGTCGTCCAGGGCCCACGGGCCCTGGCCTCCGGCGGGCGCGGGCGGCAGGCGAGGTGCCTTGCCGGGACGTTTTCACCGCGGCACCGATGGACGGCCTGACCCGGTCTTGTTAAAGCCCGGTGACCCTGCAGAGCGAAGGAACGCCCATGTCCGCCCACGGCCCCGCCATTCCGATGACCGCGCAGAAATCCGGGCCGCTGACCGGCACCGCAGAGGTGCCCGGCGACAAGTCCATCTCGCATCGCGCGCTGATCCTCGGTGCGCTGTCGGTGGGTGAGACGCGGGTGACCGGCCTGCTCGAAGGGCAGGACGTGCTCGATACCGGGCGCGCGATGCAGGCCTTCGGGGCCGAGGTTTTCAAGGCGGACGACGCCTGGGTCGTGCATGGCGTCGGCGTCGGCGGCTTTGCAGAGCCGGACCAGGTGATCGATTGCGGCAATTCCGGCACCGGCGTGCGGCTGATCATGGGGGCGATGGCCACCAGCGCCATCACCGCCACCTTCACCGGCGATGCCAGCCTCAATGCGCGCCCCATGGCGCGGGTGACGGACCCGCTGCGGCTGTTCGGTGCGCAGGCGATGGGCCGGTCGGGCGGGCGACTGCCGATGACGATCACCGGCGCGCACACCCCTTTGCCGGTGCGCTACGAGACACCGGTGCCCTCGGCGCAGGTGAAGTCCGCGGTGCTGCTGGCGGGGCTCAACGCCCCCGGCGAGACGGTAATCCTCGAGGCCGAGGCGACGCGCGACCATTCCGAGCGGATGCTGGCGGGCTTCGGAGCCCAGGTCGGCGTCGAGGACACACCGCGTGGACGGCTCATCACCTTGCAGGGCCGCCCCGAACTCAGGCCGCAGACCATCGTGGTGCCGCGCGATCCGTCCTCGGCGGCGTTTCCGGTCTGTGCGGCGCTGATCACCGAAGGGTCGGACGTGCTGGTGCCCAATATCGGGCTGAACCCGACGCGTGCGGGGCTGTTCACCACCCTGCGCGAGATGGGGGCCGATCTGAGCTATGAGAACCTGCGCGAAGAGGGCGGTGAGCCGGTCGCCGACCTGCGCGCGCGGTTTTCGCCCGACCTCAGGGGGATCGAGGTGCCCGCGGCGCGCGCGGCGTCGATGATCGACGAATACCCGGTGCTGTCGGTGGTCGCGGCCTATGCCGAAGGCGCGACCTACATGCCGGGGGTCAAGGAATTGCGGGTCAAGGAAAGCGACCGGATCGACGCCATGGCCGAGGGGCTGCGCGCCAACGGCATCGACGTCGACGAGGGCGCGGATTGGTGGCGCGTCCACGGACGGGGCTTTGGCGACGTGACCGGCGGCGCGACGGTGGCGTCGCGGCTCGATCATCGCATCGCGATGGCGTTCCTGGTCTTCGGCCTTGCCGCCGAGAAGGGCTGCCGCGTGGACGATGGCGGCCCGATCGCCACGTCCTTTCCGATCTTCGAGCCGCTGATGGCGTCGCTTGGCGCGACGATTTCGCGCGACGCCGCATGAGCGCGACCGGTTCCTGTCTCTGCGGTGCGATCCGCTACGCGGTCACCGGTCCCCTTCGCCCGGTGGTCGCCTGCCACTGTATGCAATGTCGCAAGACCTCGGGGCACCATGTCGCCGCCACCGCCGCCGATCCCGCCGATATCACGGTGACCGGGGCGGTGCGCTGGTACCGGTCGTCACCCGGGGCAGAGCGTGGATTTTGCCCGACCTGCGGGTCGAACCTGTTCTGGCGGCGCGACAGGCACCTGTCGATCTTCGCGGGCACGCTGGACAGCCATCCGGCCGATCTGACCCTTGCAGGCCATATTTTTTGCGCCGACAAGGGGTCCTACTACCAGATCACCGACGGTACGCCGCAGGCTGCGCAGGACGATCCCGACATTGCCCTCGCGGCGCGCTGAAAACGGAGAGACCCATGGCCTTCACCATCGCCATCGACGGACCCGCCGCATCCGGCAAGGGCACGATCAGCCGCGAGGTGGCGCGCGTCTTCGGCTGCGCGCATCTCGATACCGGATTGTTGTATCGGGCGGTTGGCCGCCGGATGCTGGACGGCGAACGGCCCATCGAGGCCGCACTGGCGTTGCGGGCGGCGGATCTCGACGTGGACGGCCTGCGCAAGCCGCATGTGGGCGAGGCGGCCTCGAAGGTGGCGGTGATCCCCGAGGTGCGCGCGGCGCTGGTCGATTTCCAGCGCGCCTTTGCCCGGCGCGACGGCGGCGCGGTGCTGGACGGGCGCGACATCGGCACGGTGATCTGCCCGGACGCCGAGGCCAAGCTGTTCGTCATCGCCTCGGCCGAGGTGCGCGCGCGACGCCGTTTTGACGAATTCACCGCGGCAGGCGAAACCGTGGATTTCGACCGCGTGCTCGAGGACGTGCGCGCCCGCGATGCCCGTGACATGGGCCGCGCGGACGCGCCGTTGAAGCCCGCCGACGACGCCGTCGAGATCGACACCACGCACCTGACGGTGGACGAAGCCGTCGACGCCGCCATCCGGGCCATCGAGGCGCGCGGCGGCACCCGCGTGCGGTGATGCAGTTCGCGCGGCTGACCCTGCCTGCGCATCTGCGCCGGACCTCGATCCTCAGGGAAAAATACCGCCCCTACGGCTATGCCGACGGCTTTGATGCAGACACGCTTTGGTACGATGCGATCTGGCGGCGGGGCGTGGTGCATCTGGTCTGCCCGCCGTTCAACAACCTCAAGCCGGCGGTGCTGGGGGCCGCGTTTTCGCTGGACGGGTTGGCTGCGCGGGTCCTGCGTTCCCGGCCCTACAAGCGGCACGCGGTGCTGGAACTGGCCGCGCCGCGCGCACCGGACCGGGTCGCGGTGCGCATCGGCGACTGGACCGGCGAAAGCATCGTGCATCACGCGGGCCTGCCCGGCATCGACGGCGCGCGGGTGCATTTCTACATCAACCGCGACAACGACCTGCGCTGGATCGCCGATCATGCGCGCTTCACCCGGTCCGCGCATGGGCTCGATGCGGTGGTGGTGATCGACAACGGCTCGACGTCCTATGGCCCCGACGACATCGCCGACACCCTGCGCGCGCAGGGCGTCGCACCGCTGGTGTTCGAGGCCCCCTACCGCTACGGACCGATCGGCAAGCCCCCCTTCCGACGGACCGAAAAATACCTGCAGACCGCGCTTTTCAATGCGCTCAGGCTGCGCGGACTGGACCGCGCGGGCGGGGTGCTGAACGCCGATCTCGACGAGCTGGTGCTGGGGCGGGGCAGCGTCTTCGAGGCGGTGCGCGCATCGCGGCTGAAGTTCCTGCAGATCAGGGGCCAGTGGATGAACCCCGCGCCCGGCAGCGCGCCGCCGTTTGTCCATGCCGATCACGTCTGGCGGCACGATCCGCCGAAGACCTGCCCGACCAAGTGGTGCCTCGATCCGTCCGGGCCATGTGGCGGCTTCAGCTGGGACATCCACGGCTTCGAAAAGCTGGGCTTTTTGCACAATCTGCCCGCGCGGGGCTTCCGGTTCCTGCATTGCAAGGGCGTGTCGACCGCGTGGAAGGGCAGGGGGCGGCTCGGGGTGCCGAAGGATACCTGCCGCGACGAAGAGGCGGTTCGCGCCCTCGCGACCCATCTGGGCGACTAGCGCGCCCGACCCGCCCGAATCAGCACAGAGGTTTACGGATCGCGTCCGGTTTGTCAGTGTGGGGACGTGGCGCGGGGGCGTCCCGGTCCCGGCGCCGATGGCAAAACGACGGGGAAAACCATGACGCAAAAACCTCTTCTGGCCGCGATGCTGGCGCTGGGCATGTTGCAAGCGCCCGCCGTCGCGCAGGACATCAAGCCCGAGCAGGCAGCCTTCAGCCCGACCTATACGCACGCCAAGATCGCGACTTTCGCCGAGGTGGCGCATCGCGTGGCGGACCTGAAACGCGACGCCATGACGCGGTATTTCGAGGCCGGGGATGCCACCGCCCGGCGCGCCCTGATCGACGCCGCAAACGCGGAGCTGCGGGCGATGATCGAGGCGGCACCGGGGCTGACACTGTCCGAGTTCGACCGCATCAACGCCGAGGCGCGCACCGATCGCGGGCTCAACCTGCGGATCGCGCGGGCGCTGCGGCGGCTCGACGCCACCGATTAGGACCAAACACCCCCGCGGCGGCACAGGCACAGGCAAAGGCGCGTGCGGCAAGGCGGAGGCGGCGGTGTCGGCCAGAGAACACCCGGGGCACACCCGCGGCACTCCCGGGATCGGCAGCGGATGGCAAAAGCCGCGTCCCCTCCCGCCTCTGACCGCCCCCGACCCTTGCCATATGCCGGGAACGGCGCTATGAGCGCGCCTGTCGAGACGGCATCAATGCCGCAGAACAAAAGAGGTGAGCAGGGTCGGACCCGTCCGGCCCCTTTTGTTTTGCACGCCCGGACCAACCCAAAGACCGGCGGAGACAACCGCGCGGCCAGAAAAACGAAGACGTAAAGGAACAACACGCCACATGGCTCAGAACGCTACCATGGAGGAATTCGAGGCCCTTCTGAACGAAAGCCTCGAAATGGACACGCCCGATGAGGGCTCTGTCGTCAAAGGCAAGGTGATCGCTGTCGAAGCGGGCCAGGCCATCATCGATGTCGGCTACAAGATGGAAGGCCGCGTCGATCTCAAGGAATTCGCGAATCCCGGCGAACCTGCGGAAATCAACGTGGGCGACGAAGTGGAGGTCTATCTCCGCTCGGCCGAGAACTCGCGCGGCGAAGCTGTCATCTCCCGCGAGATGGCGCGCCGCGAAGAGGCGTGGGACCGCCTCGAGAAGGCCTATGCCGACGATGCCCGCGTCGAAGGCGCGATCTTCGGCCGCGTCAAGGGCGGCTTCACGGTCGACCTCGGCGGTGCCGTGGCCTTCCTGCCCGGCTCCCAGGTCGATGTGCGCCCGGTGCGCGACGCAGGCCCCCTCATGGGTCTCAAGCAGCCGTTCCAGATCCTCAAGATGGATCGTCGCCGGGGCAACATCGTGGTGTCGCGCCGTGCGATCCTCGAGGAAAGCCGTGCCGAGCAGCGCGCCGAAGTCATCGCCAACCTCGAAGAAGGTCAGGCGGTTGACGGCGTGGTCAAGAACATCACCGAATACGGGGCCTTCGTGGACCTCGGCGGTGTCGACGGCCTGCTGCACGTCACTGACATGGCATGGCGCCGTGTGAACCACCCCTCCGAGATCCTCGCCATCGGCGAGACGGTCAAGGTGCAGGTCATCAAGATCAACCGCGAGACTCACCGTATCAGCCTCGGCATGAAGCAGTTGCAGGAAGATCCCTGGGATCTGGTGGGCGCGAAGTACCCGCTGTCCTCGGTGCATCAGGGTCGCGTCACGAACATCACCGATTACGGTGCGTTCGTCGAGCTGGAGCCCGGTGTCGAAGGCCTCGTGCACGTCTCCGAGATGTCCTGGACCAAGAAGAACGTCCACCCGGGCAAGATCGTTTCCACCAGCCAGGAAGTGGAAGTCATGGTGCTCGAGATCGACGCTGCCAAGCGTCGCGTGTCGCTCGGGCTCAAGCAGACCATGCGCAACCCGTGGGAAGTCTTCTCCGAGACGCATCCGGCGGGCACTGAAGTCGAGGGCGAGGTCAAGAACATCACCGAATTCGGTCTGTTCATCGGTCTCGACGGCGACATCGACGGCATGGTCCACCTGTCGGACCTGAGCTGGGACGAGCGCGGCGAGGATGCCATCCAGAACTATCGCAAGGGTGACATGGTCCAGGCTGTCGTGCAGGAAACCGATGTCGAGAAAGAGCGCATCTCGCTCTCGATCAAGGCACTCGGCGGCGACAAGTTCGCGGAAGCGGTCGGTGGCACCAAGCGCGGCTCCATCATCACCGTCGAAGTCACGGCGATCGAGGATGGCGGCATCGAGGTGGAATACGAGGGCATGAAATCCTTCATCCGCCGCTCGGACCTGTCGCGGGACCGTGCAGAGCAGCGCCCCGAGCGTTTCTCGGTCGGCAACAAGGTCGATGTGCGCGTGACCAACGTGGACAGCAAGACCCGTCGCCTCGGCCTGTCGATCAAGGCGCGCGAGATCGCCGAAGAGAAGGAAGCCGTCGAGCAGTACGGTTCCTCCGCGTCGGGCGCATCGCTGGGTGATATCCTTGGTGCGGCACTCGGCAGCAACAAGGACGAGTGATCGACATCCCCGCGGGGATGGGACACGACAAGGGCCCCGGGCATCCGCCCCGGGGCCTTTTTTTCGCGAATCGGGCAGCTTGTCCGACCCTTGCGGATCGGCCTCGCGGAGGCTCCGCGCTGCCGCAACGCCGTCAGAGCGCCAACCTTGGCCTGCTAAGGGCGTGATTTCCCAGTCCAAAGCGCATGGAAACAGTTTCAGATGGGCGCGGCGCGGCCTATACTGCACCGAACAGAACGCGCCAAATGACGTTTCAAGGGTTCAAGGGGATGTGCGGATGATCCGGTCGGAATTGATCCAGAAAATCGCGGATGACAATCCGCACCTATACCAGCGTGACGTGGAGCGCATCGTGAACACCGTCTTCGATGAGATCACCGGCGCCATGGCGCAAGGCGACCGGGTCGAGTTGCGCGGCTTCGGGGCCTTTTCGGTCAAGAAGCGCGATGCCCGCACCGGTCGGAACCCCCGCACCGGCGAAGCCGTTGAGGTCGAAGAGAAACACGTTCCCTTCTTCAAGACCGGAAAACTCCTGCGCGACCGTCTGAACGGAAAGGCCTGACCAACACATGAGATATATCCGTTACGCATTTATGGCCGCTGTGGCCATCGTGCTGATTGCTGTCGCCCTCGCCAATCGCGGGTTCGTGACGCTGAAACTGCTGCCTGCCGACGTGGCCGATCTGTTGGGGGTGCAGCAGACCCTTTCACTGCCGCTGTTCATCGTGATCTTCGGCGGCATCGTGGTCGGGCTGATCCTCGGGTTCGTCTGGGAATGGCTGCGCGAGCACAAGCATCGCGCCGAAGCCGCGCGCAAGCAGCGCGAGGTCAAGCGGCTCGAACGCGAGTTGAAGCGCACCCAGACCGAGCGCGATCAGGACAAGGACGAGGTGCTCGCCATCCTCGACCAGGCGCGCTGATCCTGCGGGGCCAATACCGGGCCCCGTCCGCGCGACCGCCGATTCCCCGAACCATCGACAGGAAGGCTGGCGCGTCATGACCAAGGTGCGCGTGAAGATCTGCGGACTGACCCGGGAGGAAGACGTGCTGGCCGCGGCGGCGGCGGGGGCATCGTATCTCGGCTTTGTGTTCTTCGCCAAATCGCCCCGCAACGTGTCGGTCGATCGCGCCCGCGATCTGGCCGTCGAGGCACCGGTGGGCGTGGCCAAGGTCGGGCTTCTGGTCAATCCGGGTGCCGCCCTGCTGGACCGGATCGCCGAGGCTGTGCCGCTTGACATGATCCAGCTGCACGGGTCCGAACCCCCTGACCGCGTGGCCGAGATCCGCGCCCACATGGGGCTACCGGTGATGAAGGCGCTGGGGGTGTCGACCGAGGCCGATCTGGCGCGGGTGGCGGATTACGGACGCGTCGCGGACCAGCTTCTGATCGATGCGAAGGCCCCGGCGGGGGCCAAGCTGCCGGGCGGCAACGGGCTGGCCTTCGACTGGAAGCTGGTGCAGGGCCGCCGATGGCCGGTGCCCTGGATGCTGGCAGGCGGGCTGACCCCGGAAAATGCGGGCCGCGCGGTATCGATGACCGGGGCGGTGCAACTCGACGTGTCCTCGGGCGTGGAATCCGCGCCGGGGATCAAGGATGCGGGCAAGATCCGCGCCTTCATCGATGCCGCGCAGAACGCAGGCCAGCCGCCGCGCCTCTAAAGCAGGTCGAGCACACGTTCGGGCGGACGGCCGATCACGGCCCGATTCCCCGCGATCAGGATCGGACGTTCGATCAGTCCCGGCGTGGCGCACATGGCGGCGATCAGCGCTGTCGGGGCGCTGTCAGCGGTCAGCCCTGCCGCCCTGAACGCGGCGTCCCCGGTCCGCATCATCGCGATCGCGGGCAGTCCCAGCCGGGCGAGAGTCGCGTGCAACTCTTCTGCGTCGGGGCTGTCCTCCAGATAGCGCCGCACGGTCACATCGGCACCGCGCGCCTGCAGCAGCGCCAGCGCCTGACGCGATTTCGAGCAGCGCGGATTGTGCCAGAGCGTCAGAGCCATGCGTCGCGGCCCGTGCCCACCGCCTCGGCGACGGTCCCGAACCCTTCGGAGGCCAGCCGCGCGTCCAGTCCCTCGACGATCTCCTGCACGAGGCTAAGCCCGCCATAGACCAGCGCGGTGTAGAGTTGCAGCGCCGAAGCCCCGGCGCGGATCTTCTGCCAGGCGGTTTCGGCGGATTCGATGCCGCCGACGCCGATCAGCGGCAGGGTGCCGTCGGTCAGTTGCGACAGGCGCGCGAGAACGCGGGTCGAGCGGTCGAATACCGGACGTCCCGACAGCCCGCCGGCCTCGCCCGCATGGGGCGAACGCAGCCCGTCGCGCGCGAGGGTGGTGTTGGTGGCGATGATGCCCGACAGGGACGCCGCGCGCGCCACCTCGACCACGTCCCGCAAACCCTGATCGTCGAGATCGGGCGCGATCTTGAGAAAGACCGGCAGCGGGCGGCCCAGGCCGTCACGCGCCGCCATCACCCCGGCCAGAAGCGCCGCGAGCGCGTCCTTGCCCTGCAGATCGCGCAGCTTTTCGGTGTTGGGCGACGACACGTTGACGGTGGCGAAATCGATGTCCCGACCGCAGCGGGTCAGCACGGTCGCGAAATCCGCCGCGCGGTCGGCGCTGTCCTTGTTCGCCCCCAGGTTGAGTCCGATCACCGCATCGCGCGGACGCGCGGCGAGGCGGGTGGCGATGGCCTCCATGCCGTCATTGTTGAACCCGAATCGATTGATCGCGGCGCGGTCCTCGGTCAGGCGAAAGAGCCGTGGACGGGGGTTGCCCGGTTGCGGGCGCGGCGTCGCGGCCCCGACCTCGAGAAAGCCGAAGCCCGCGCGCGCGAGGCCACGCAGCGCGGTTGCATTCTTGTCGAACCCCGCCGCAAGGCCCAGCGGGTTGGTCAGCCGCAGACCCGCCACCTCGCAGCGCAACCGGTCCGAGCTCAGCACGCCCGGTGACGCCGCAATCCCGGCTTGCAGCGCCTTCAGCGCCAGCCCATGCGCGCGTTCCGGATCGAGCCGGTGCAGCAGGGCCAGCCCCGCCTGTTCCGCCAGCTTCATGCCAGGTCCTCGGGGAAGACGTGGATTCCGTTCACCAAAGGCAGGTCCGCGACCCAAATGGCCTGATCGCGGCGCAGCGGGCCGTAGAGATGCGGAAACAGCTGGCCGCCGCGCGAAGGTTCCCATGTCAGGGGGGCGAGGTCGTCCGGATTGTAGGCCAGAAGCTTGAGGCTGCTCTCGTCCGCGAAGTGCTTGGCGGCGGTTTCGGCGGCCTGTGCGGCGGTCGAGAAATGGATATAACCATCGGCCACATCGATGGGCGCGCCCTGGCTTACGCCCTGTGCGTCCAGTTCGGCCCATTCCTGGGCCCGGAGGATTTTATAGATCAACATGGACGCGATGTGCCCGCCGCGTGCCGCATGGTCAAGCCTTTGGCATGTGCGCCTCCGCGTGCCAAGCGCCAGAGTTTTAGTTAAAACTCTGGCCGTGCACGATTTTTGTAAAATCGTGGGCCCGAACCCTCGCGTCAGCTTTGACTATGGCCGGGCATCGTTGCACCATCCGGTCACAGAACAAAAAACCACCATTCGACAGAGAGGAAACCCCATGTCGCTTCGTCTGCTTTCCAGCGCAGCCGGTCTGGCCCTGCTCGCCGGGGCCGCCCAGGCCGAGTATTCGCTGACCATCCTGCACACCAACGATTTCCATGCCCGGTTCGAGCCGATCAGCAAGTATGATTCGACCTGCTCGGCCGAAGACAACACCGCCGGAGAATGCTTCGGCGGCTCGGCCCGACTGATGACCGCGATCGAGGCGGCGAAGGCACGGTCGAACAACCCCATCCTCGTCGATGGCGGCGACCAGTTCCAGGGCACGCTGTTCTATACCTATTACAAGGGCAAGCTTGCCGCCGAGATGATGAACCAGATGGGCTATGACGCGATGACCGTGGGCAACCACGAGTTCGACGACGGCCCCGAAGTGCTTCGCGGATTCGTCGACGCGGTCGCATTCCCGGTGCTGATGTCGAACGCCGATATTTCGGGCGAGGCACAGCTGGCCGATGCGATCATGAAATCCACCGTGATCGAGCGTGGCGGCGAGAAGCTGGGCCTGATCGGCCTGACGCCGCAGGACACCGACGAGTTGGCCAGCCCCGGCCCGAACGTGATCTTCACCGATCCGGTCGATGCGGTGCAGGGCGAGGTCGACAAGCTGACCGAAATGGGCGTGAACAAGATCATCGTGCTGTCGCATTCGGGCTACGGCGTCGACCAGCGCGTCGCCGAAGAGACCACCGGCGTCGATGTCATCGTCGGCGGCCATACCAACACGCTGCTGGGCGAGATGGAAAGCGCCCAGGGCCCGTATCCGACCATGGTCGGCGACACCGCGATCGTGCAGGCCTATGCCTATGGCAAGTTCCTGGGCGAGCTGAACGTGACCTTCGACGACGACGGCAAGCTCACCGAAGCCACCGGCGCGCCGATCATCATGGACAAGGACGTGGTCGAGGCCGAAGCGGTCGTGGCCCGGATCGCCGAAGCGGCCAAACCGCTGGACGAGATCCGCAACAAGGTCGTGGCCGAGACCTCGGCGGCCATCGACGGCGGTCGCGACTCCTGCCGCGCGGGCGAATGCCAGATGGGCAACCTTGTCGCCGATGCCATGCTGGCGCGCGTCGCCTCGCAGGGCGTGCAGATCGCGATCGCCAATGGCGGCGGTCTGCGAGCCTCGATCGACGCGGGCGAAGTGACGATGGGCGAGGTGTTGACCGTGCTGCCGTTCCAGAACACGCTGGCGACCTTCCGGATCTCCGGCGCGGTCGTGGTCGAGGCGCTGGAGAATGGCGTGAGCCAGATCGAGGAGGGGGCCGGCCGGTTCCCGCAAGTGGCCGGTCTGACCTTTACCGTCGATCCCGCCGCGGAACCGGGGGCACGCGTCTCGGAGGTCATGGTGGCCGGTGAGCCCATCGATCCGGAGGCGATGTACGGCGTGGTGTCCAACAACTTCGTCCGCAATGGCGGCGACGGCTACAGGATGCTGATCGATGCGCAGGACGCCTATGATTTTGGCCCCGATCTGGCCGATGTCACGGCGGAATACCTGGCCGCGCAAGGCCCCTATGCGCCCTATACCGATGGTCGCATCACCATGAAGTAATGGTTTCGGCCCGGGCGATGCCCGGCCCGACCCGCGCGCGTAAGGCGGATGCTTCGCGCGCGTTTTTTGGGGCTGACCGCGCGCCACAACTGGGTGGTTGCGCGGGTTTCGGCGGCGAATTTGCGTTTTTTGGGAAAGATGAAGCGGCAGGACGCGCCCGGCATGTCGGGGTTTGGGCGCGTTCGGGGCGAAGAACACAGGAGCGCCGCGCGTGGTCAGCGTCACCGAGCAATACGAGGTCTACCCCTATCCTGACCGCGATCCGGCGGACGAGGCGGTGCGGCTGGTCACCGGATCGCCCTCGCATCCGCTGGAGATGGATCATTTCCTGTGGTCGGGAAGCCGCGACTGGTCCGTGCCGATCCGCATCCTCGTGGCGGGCGGGGGCACCGGGGACGGGCTGGTCCAGCTGGCACAGCTTCTGACCAGCGCCAAGCGGCCCTACGAGATCACCTATCTCGACCTGTCGAGCCGCGCCCGCGCCATTGCCGAGGCCCGGATCGCGGCGCGCGGGCTGACCGGCGTCGACTTTCGCAGCGGATCGCTGCTGGACGCGCCGACGCTGGGGCGGTTCGACTACATCGACTGTTGCGGCGTGCTGCACCATCTGCCGGACCCGGATGCGGGGTTTCGCGCCCTGCGCGCCGCCCTGGCGCCCGGTGGCGGCGCGGGCATCATGGTCTATGCGCCGCATGGCCGCTCGGGGGTCTATCCGCTGCAGCAGGCTTTCGCGGCCCTGTTCCAGGGGGTAGCACCCGAGGATCGGCTGGCCCGGGCCAGGACCATCGTCGCGGCGCTGCCCGAGGGGCACCCGTTCCGCGCCAACACCAACCTGGTGGATCATACCCAGAGCGATGCGGGGTTCTACGACCTTTTGTTGCACAGCCAGGACCGCGCCTATTCGGTGCGCGAACTGACCGACACGCTGGCGCGCACGGGCTGGCAACTGGCATCCTTCGCGACGCCCGGGCTGTACGATCTGGCGCGCATCACGCCGGACGGGCAGGGGCTTGACCCGATCACCGCGATGGAAACGGCCGAGCGGCTGCGCGGCACCATCAAGGTGCACAACGCCTACCTTGTGCCCGATGACGCGGCATTGCCCAGCCCGGCGAGCGGCCGCAACCGGGCCTGTGTGCCGCATCTGCGGGGGCTGGACCCCAAGGCGCTGGCCCGGGCCATCGCGCAGGGCAAGCGTCCGGTGCTCCGGGCCGGGGGTACCGCCGTGCCGCTGGAGTTGAGCCGCAAGGCAGCACCCCTGATCGCCGCGATCGACGGGCGGCGGAGCCTGACCGAGATGGCAGGGGCCACAGGGCACGATCCGGTGGCGTTCCGGGCGCTGTGGCAGCCGGTCGAGGCGGCGCTTGGGGATTGGGGGATCCTGCTATATTCCGGGCTGAACAGGCAGCGGGGTTAAGCGCCCATGTGCGGACGATTTGCCATCACCTTGCCTCCGGACGCCATGGCGCAGCTGTTTGCCGCGCGCCCGGCGAACGATTTGCCGGAGGTGCCGAATTTCAACGTCTGCCCGACCAACGCGATCCACGTGGTGCGCGGAGCCGGTGAGGCGGAAGCGGGGCGCAGCCTCGAGCCGATGCGCTGGGGCTTTATCCCGCACTGGTACAAGAAACCCGCGGATGGCCCGCTGCTGTTCAATGCCAGGGCCGAAACCATTGCCGAAAAACCGGCCTTCCGCGCCGCGGCCCGCGACCGTCGGTGCCTGATCGTCGCCACCGGGTTCTATGAATGGACCCGCGACGCCGAGGACAAGCGACTGCCCTGGTACATCCATCGCAGCGATGGCGCGCCGCTGGTCTTTGCCGGTATCTGGCAGGACTGGGACCGCGCGGGCGACCGGCTGCGCACCGCGGCCATCGTGACCTGTGCGGCCAATGCGGAAATGGCCTGTCTGCATGACCGCATGCCGGTCGTGCTTGCCGCGGATGGATGGGGCCAGTGGCTGGGAGAGGGTGACGGCAAGGCGGCACCGCTGATGCGCCCGGCACCGGACGGCACGCTGGACTATTACCGCGTCGATCCAAAGGTGAATTCGAACCGCGCGAAGGGGCCCGACCTGATCGAGCCCCTTGCGCCATCACCCTGAAGGGCGGCGGTCGCGCTGTTGCCTTGTCGCCCGACGGCGACGGTCGGGCGACCTATTGGTAGATTGCCGCCGCATCCGAATCCAGTGGCGCAGTGAATTCCTGCTTGAACATCGCGGAATAGTCGTAGCCGTCCGCATCGCCATCGCCATCGGTATCGAAATTCGCGTCGCCGTATTGCGCCTTGGCTTCTGCGTCGCTCATCGGGCGCCCGTCCTTGGCAAGGAAGCTTGGAGCCGCCTCCTTGTTCTCGATCCGGCCATAGGCCACGACCTGATCGGTGACCACATCGACCGTTTCCACCGCGTCTATGATGGCGATTGCACCGGCGTCTTCGGCCAGGGCCTGAACGTCGGGGACAGAGTTGTTGAAATCGCGACCCATGACTGCGCCGTCAGCGCCGACCAGGTTCACATAATAGCTTTCACCGGGCGCCACGAGGCCGGTGCTCCAGGACCCGTCGGTCGCGGTCGCGGCCATGGGGGTGTCGGTGGCATTGTAGAACTTGATGGTCCAGTCGGACCCGGCATAGGCGACTTCCGGGAAATAGCCGTAGCCCAGCATCACGACCTCGAAAATCTTTTCGTCGGCATCGACGACTCCCCCATCCTGTGCGGTGGCACTGGTCGCGGAGAATGAGGCAGCGGCGGTCAGAATTAGCAGCGATTTACGAAGCATGGTCTGCTCCTTGAGATTGCATCGGCCCCCACCGGTTGCATTGGCTTGGTGCTAGAGGCAAAATCTGGCGAAAGTTTGGCCTATCGGATGAATTCGGTGCAAATAGTGTGCACTTTGGCGGAAATCCCGGGTCGGGGCAGGCCGCGAATGGCCCGAAGACCAGGACGGGCAAGGCCGATCAGGCGGGGCAGGGCGACGGGCATGTGGACACGGGTGGCACTCTACTGGTTGCCGGGCGGACCGCTCGGCGATCTCGGCGCGGACTGGTTGGGGTGGGATCCACGGGCGGGGCGCGCCCGGCCCGATGCGCGGGTCGTGGCGCCGAAAGCGCGCCGCTACGGGCTGCATGCGACCATTGTGGCGCCCTTCCACATGGCCGAGGGCGTTGATCCGGACGCGGTGGAACAGGCCGCGCGGGATTGCGCCCGGACCTGTGCGCCTGCCGAGCTTGGCCTGCTGCGCGTGGCGGCACTGGGGCGGATGGTCGCGCTGCGCCCGGCTGACTGTGACGGCATTGCGCGGATCGCCAACGGGTTTCTGCACGCACTCGATCCGCTGGCTGCCGATCTTGGCCCAGAGGATCTTGCCCGGCGCGGCCGCAACCTGTCCGCGCGGCAGCGGGCCTATCTGGAGCGGTGGGGCTATGCTTACGTGCTCGATGAATATCGGCCGCACCTGACCTTGTCGGGGGGGCGGCCCGAGGCCGGACTCGATGCGCGGGCGGCGGCGCATTTCGCCCCGGCGCTGACGCAACCTTACCGGCTGGACCAGGTGTCGCTGGTCGGCGAGGACGCCGAGGGGCGTTTTCACCTCATCACGGACCTGCCGCTGGGGACCACCGGCTGAGCCAGCGACGCCCCGGACGCTCGGCAGAGGGCACTGGGGCACTGGGGCACCGAGGCGCACACGGTGCCTCGGTCGTGCCGGACGCGAGGTCCCGGCGGGGCCGCACAGGTCGAATCGATCTTGACCTCGATCGGCGTGTAAAATACCTCTCGGGCCGAGCCGGGCGGGTATGGTGTAATGGTAGCGCCCTAGCCTTCCAAGCTAGTCGTGCGGGTTCGATTCCCGCTACCCGCTCCACTCTGTTTCCCCATTCTGCCGCCTTCCCCGACGGTCCGTGGCGCATTTGCGGCCCCTGACGGGCCGTTTGCCGCATGCCATGGGTTGAGGCCCCGCGACCAACCTGCCAAAAACCCCCGAGGCGACGCGATGGAGGTGACATGGCGCGAGGGCTGGCCGCAGGGCAGGGAAACGAAGAACGCGAGAAGTCGAAACGTCTCGGCGTTCTGGCGCGGCTCTGGCCGTTCCTGGCCCCGTATCGCTTGTTGCTGACGGCGGCGGCGGTGGCGCTGACCGCCACCGCGACCATCTCGCTGATCCTGCCGCTTGCGGTGCGTCGGGTGGTCGACAATTTCGAGGGCGGCGAAGCGGCGCTGCTCGATCTCTATTTCGCGGCGGCACTTGGCATCGCGGCGCTTCTGGCCGTCGGCACCGCGCTGCGCTACGCGCTTGTCACCCGGCTGGGCGAGCGGGTCGTGGCCGACATCCGGATGGCGGTCTTCGACCGGGTGATCACGCTGTCGCCCGCGTTCTACGAAAAGATCATGACCGGCGAGGTGCTGAGCCGGATCACCACCGATACCACGCTGATCCTGTCGGTGATCGGCTCGTCGATCTCAGTGGCGCTGCGCAACGTGCTGATCTTTGCGGGCGGGCTGGTGCTGATGCTCTTCACCTCGTGGAAGCTGACCATGATGGTGCTTCTGATCGTGCCCGCGGTGGTCGTGCCGATCCTGGTCCTGGGCCGCCGCCTGCGCAAGCTCAGCCGCGAGAACCAGGACTGGATCGCGGCCTCGTCCGGCAGCGCGTCGGAGGCGCTGCTGTCGGTGCAGGCGGTGCAGGCCTTCACCCACGAGAAGATCTCGCAGGCGGCCTTCGCGGAGGTCACCGAGCAGAGTTTCGACGCGGCCCGGCGCCGCATCTGGACGCGTGCGCTGATGACCGCGATCGTCATCTTCCTGGTCTTCACCGGCATCGTCGGCGTGCTCTGGATGGGCGCATGGGACGTGCGCGCGGGCGAGATGAGCGTCGGCGCGCTGGTGCAGTTCGTGATCTATTCGGTGATGGTCGCGGGGTCGGTCGCAGCGCTGTCGGAGGTGTTCGGCGAGTTGCAGCGCGCCGCCGGAGCCACCGAACGCCTGGTCGAATTGCTCGACAGCGAGGACGCGGTGACCGAGCCGGTGGCCCCGGTGGCCCTGCCGGCGCCGGTGCGGGGCGCGCTGGCTTTCGAGGACGTGTCCTTCACCTATCCGTCACGGCCCGATACCTCGGCGCTGGATCATGTCACGCTCGATGTGGCTGCGGGGGAAACCATCGCCCTTGTCGGCCCTTCGGGCGCGGGCAAGACCACCATCATCCAGCTTCTGCTGCGGTTCTACGACCCGGATTCGGGAAGGATCACGCTGGACGGGGTGGCGCTTGACGCGATGGCGCGGGATGCGTTCCGCCATCACATCGCGCTGGTGCCGCAGGACCCGGTGATCTTTGCCGCCTCGGCGCGCGAGAACATCCGCTTCGGCCGCCCCGACGCGACCGATGCCGAGATCGAGGAGGCAGCCCGCGCGGCCGCCGCGCATGACTTCATCGCCGCGCTGCCGGACGGCTACGATTCGTGGCTGGGCGAGCGCGGCGTGATGCTGTCGGGCGGGCAGAAACAGCGCATCGCCATCGCCCGCGCGATCCTGCGGGACGCGCCGGTGCTGCTGCTGGACGAGGCGACCTCGTCGCTGGACGCGGCCAGCGAACGCGCGGTGCAGGAGGCCGTGGATCGCCTGTCGCGCGACCGCACCACCATCATCGTGGCGCACCGCCTGGCCACGGTGAAGAAGGCTGACCGGATCGTGGTGATGGATCATGGCCGGATCGTCGCCACCGGTCGGCACGATGCCCTGGTTGCCGAGGACGGGCTGTATGCGCGGCTGGCCCGGCTGCAATTCACCGACGGTATCGCGGCAGAGTAGGCGGGGCGCGCGCGGCGGGCCAAGGGGCCCGCAGCGCGCGACGAGAGGCGCTGCCTCTCGTGCTCTCCGGAGTATTTTGGGTCCGATCGTGCGCAGGACGCCCGGTAGCGGCGGTGTCAGCCGAGGAAGATGCCGAGCACCACCAGCATCAGCCCGATCACCGACAAAAACAGCGCGCCGAGGTTCAGCGGCACGACTTTATGCAACTCGGCGCGCAGCTGGTCGTCGGGCAGCGCCTTGCGACGCGCCTTCGAGACCTTCACAATGCAGAAGACGAGACCGGC
Organism: Roseivivax sp. CAU 1753; assembly: GCF_054482575.1. Taxonomy (NCBI): domain Bacteria; kingdom Pseudomonadati; phylum Pseudomonadota; class Alphaproteobacteria; order Rhodobacterales; family Roseobacteraceae; genus Roseivivax; species Roseivivax sp. CAU 1753. Next base: position 203,889 of record NZ_JBTLRF010000004.1, read on the forward strand.
CAGGCCCATGAGCGACACCGCGGCGCCGCCCCAGATCAATGCGTCCATTCTGTCTCTCCCCGCAGGTGTTCCGACACCGACCGGGCGGTAAAGGATCGTCTGCGCCACCGCAACCCCTTGCCGCGCGGGCGTCGCCGCGCTACCCGGCGGGTCTGGTTCGACAGGAGGCATTCATGGACGACAATCAGGCATCGGACGGCTACGGCGTCGCGGCGGGCGAACTGCGCCAGTTCATCGAGCGGATGGAGCGGCTGGAGGAAGAAAAGAAGGACATCGCCGAGCAGCAGAAGGAGGTCATGGCCGAGGCCAAGGGGCGTGGCTATGACACCAAGGTGATGCGCAAGGTCATCGCGCTGCGCAAGCGCGACGCCGACGACATCGCCGAGGAAGAGGCGATCCTCGACATGTACAAGGCCGCGCTGGGCATGGGCTGAGCCACGCCGGAGCGCGCCGCCCCGGCAGGCGCGCTCTGGCCCCGGCGGGGGGCTGGGCGTGGGGTCGGAAACCCGGGTTTCCCGGGTGCTGTGGTCGGCGGTGACCCGACGCGGGCGGGTGCTAGGGGGCGATGAAAGTGACGCCGGGGATCCGCTCGATGTCCCAGACGTCTTCCTCGTAGATCGCGGTCAGCGCCGCGACGCGGGCCTCGTCCCAGCCCGGCAGGTCAAGCTCTTCCTCGATTTCCTCGTCCATGGCGTATTTGTCGAGGAAGGCCACCATGACCCGGCGCTTCTGGCGTTCGTTGATGGTCGGGTGCTGGTGCAGATAGGCCCGGAAGCGTTTCATGCCCTCGGGATCCATGATCTCGTGCAGCAGGTCGAACGCGCCCTTGATCTTCTTGGTGGCGTCGATGCCCGAGGCCTCGCGCAGGATCTGCCCCCAGATGATCGGCGTATCCTCGTTGCACCAGCAGGTCACCGGCACATCCGGATGGGCGCCGCGGATGCGGTTGATCAGGTGCGACCAGCGAAACGCTTCGGCGGTGGCCCCGTCCATGAAGGTTTCGAAGCTGGGGTAATCGCCCTCGCGGTAGGCCGATTGCAGGAAGGACGACGGATCGCGCAGGCCGATGAACACCTCGAGGCTGTCGCCCTCGAACAGCGCCTTGAGGATGCCGATGCGTTCTTCGGCCTTGCGGTAGGGCATGCCGCCCTGCATCGCCAGCCGCGGCACCGAGAAGAAGTTCGGATGGCTGAGCACGATGCGCCCGATGGCCTCGGGGTCCTCATCCAGCAAGCCGTCCAGCAAAACCTCGCGGGCCTCGGGGGCCGCGGTGCCACCGGCCAGCTGATGCGCTGCCTCGGACAGCAGCTGGCGATACCGGCTGGGACCGGGCACAACCGTGCCCGATTGGTGCAGAAGATCGGAATTGCGTTGCATCCCCTTGAGGAAACGACCCTCATCGGTGAAGTGCACGCCCGCGTGAAGAATTACCTGCATGTCTGGGTCTTTTTGTTGCCCTGCGGGGCGACTATAAGCGCTTCGGCTGGCAGTTAAACCGCAAATCCCGAAGGCTTTCATGACCGCATCAGCGACCGAGACCGACCGCGCCACGACCCGCAAGCGCAACCGTCGCCCGAACCTGTGGTCGGTGGGTGCGGTGCTGATCGCGACGCTGGTGCTGGCGCCGATCCTCGCGGTGATCGGCCTTGCCGCCTTTCCGAAAGAGAATATCTGGCCGCATCTCGCCGCCACCACCTTGCCGCGCTATCTCGGGACCACGGGGATCCTGATGCTGGCGACCGGCACGATCACGGCGGTTGTGGGCACCTCTGCGGCCTGGTTGGTGACGCGCTATGACTTTCCGGCGCGGCGCTGGCTGGAATGGCTGCTGCTGCTGCCGCTGGCGATCCCGGCCTATGTCGGGGCCTATGCGCTGGTCGATTTCCTGGAATATGCGGGGCCGGTGCAGACCGCGTTGCGCAGCTTTTTCGGCTGGCAGGATGCCCGTGCCTACTGGTTCCCCGAGATCCGGTCGCTGGGGGCCGCGATCATCGTGCTGTCGGCGTCGCTTTATCCCTATGTCTACCTGCTGACGCGCGCGGCGTTCCGCGAACAGTCGGGCAGTGCCGAAGAGGTGGCGCAATCGCTGGGCGCGGGCGGGTTTGCGCGGTTCTGGCGCGTCGGCCTGCCGCTCGCCCGGCCCGCCATCGCGGCGGGCTGTGCCATCGTGATGATGGAGGCGGTGAACGATTTCGGCACTGTCGACTATTTTGCGGTGCAGACGCTGACCACGGGCATCTTCTCGGTCTGGTTGCAGGCGGGCAATGCGGGCGGTGCCGCGCAGATCGCCTGCGTCGTGCTGGTGCTGGTCGTCTTCCTTGTCATGCTCGAGCGGTCGTCGCGCAGGCGTATGAAGTTCTTCAACCTGTCGTCGCGCCATCGCCCGGCCGTGCGGCGCGCCCTCAACGGCTCTGCGGGGTGGCTGGCGACGCTGGCCTGCGCCCTTCCTTGCGCGCTTGGCTTCGGTCTGCCCGCGACGGTGATCCTTGAACATGCGTTGTCCAACGCGGATGCCTGGGTCGATCCGGCGCTGGGCCGCGCCATGCTGCACACGGTGACGGTTGGCGGACTTGCCGCCGTGGTCACCGTCGCGGGTGGGCTGTTCATGGTGTACGGGGTGCGGATGTCGGGCCACGATCTGCCACGTCTGCTGATGCCGATCACCTCGATTGGCTATGCCGCGCCGGGGGCGGTTCTGGGCGTCGGAATTCTTATCCCGCTGGCCTTTCTCGACAACAAGCTGGCCGATTTTGTCCTGCGGGTTACCGGCGTCGATATCGGGTTGCTGCTGACCGGTTCGGCCTTCGCGCTGGTGCTGGCTTATTCGGTGCGCTTCTTTGCCATCGCGCAGGGCGCGGCGGATGCGGCGATGGGGCGGGTGTCACCCAATCTGGCGCTGGCGGCCCGGTCGCTTGGGCGCAACCGTGCGCAAACGCTGGGCGCGGTCTACTTTCCCCTGATGCGAGGGTCGATCGCATCGGCGCTGCTTCTGGTATTTGTGGATTGCGTCAAGGAATTGCCCGCCACGCTGCTTTTGCGCCCCTTCAACTACGAAACGCTCGCGACCCGCGTGCATCAGCAGGCGAGCCTTGAAAACCTTGGCGGTGCGGCACCGGCGGCGATGCTGGTGATCCTTGTCGGGCTGTGTGCGGTGGGGCTTCTGGCGCGCGCCAATCGCTAGGCCGGAGGAGGGGCGGGCGGTGGCACCTAGCGCACGACCACCTCGTCGTGACGCAGCAGGCCCAGCACGTCGCGCGCGCGTTCATCGAGCAGGTCGAGATCGAGGTAGTCGTCCGACAGCCGCAGGGTCAGGTTTTCCATCCGCGCCACCTCGGCCTCTAGGGTGGCCAGTTCGGCCCGCAGCGCGTCCGCCTCGACCTGGATCTCGGCGCGGCGGAACAGGCCGTAATCGCCCTGCACGGCGGCGAAGGTGAAATACGCCCCGACCGAGATCAGAAGGGCAAAGAAGAGAAGCCCGCCAAGGGCTGGACGTGTGCGATTGGTCATGGCTCTGCCTCGGACATGCACCTCTGACGGGCGCGTTTGCACGACTATGCCACGCCGATGCGGCGGGGGGAATCCCCCGCGCGCAGGGTGTTACTCCAATGCCGCAACACCGGGCAGGGTCTTGCCCTCCATCCATTCCAGGAACGCGCCGCCGGCGGTCGAAATATAGGTGAAGGCCTCGGCCGCGCCGGCCTTGTTGAGCGCCGCAACCGTATCGCCCCCGCCCGCGACCGAGACCAGCTTGCCCGACTTTGTCCGTTCCGCGGCATGGGCAGCGGCGGCGTTGGTCGCGGCATCGAAGGGCGCGATCTCGAACGCGCCGAGCGGGCCGTTCCAGATCAGCGTCCGGGCGCGGTCGAGCACGTCGCGGATATGCGCGACGCTGTCCGGCCCGGCATCGAGGATCATCGCATCAGCCGGGCAGTCTTCGGCCTTCACCGTCTCGTTGGCGGCTCCGGCCTTGAATTCGCGGGCGACAACCACGTCGCGCGGCAACAGGATCTCGCAACCGCCCCCGGCTGCCTTTGCCGCGATCTCGCGCGCGGTGTCGGCCATGTCGTGCTCGCACAGGGACTTGCCCACATCGATGCCCTGCGCGGCCAGGAAAGTGTTGGCCATGCCGCCGCCGATGATCAAAATGTCGACCTTTTCGATGAGGTTCGACAACAGATCGAGCTTGGTCGATACCTTGGCGCCGCCCACCACCGCGGCCACCGGGCGGTCCGGATTGCCAAGTGCCGCCTCGAGCGCCGACAACTCTGCCGCCATCAACCGACCGGCGCAGGCGGGCAAGAGATGCGCAATGGCTTCGGTCGAGGCATGCGCGCGGTGGGCGGCAGAGAAGGCGTCGTTCACGTAGACATCGCCGAGCGCCGCCATCTCGGCGGCAAGCGCGGCATCGTTCTTTTCCTCGCCTGGATGAAATCGGGTATTCTCCAGCAACAGAACCTGGCCCGGCTGCAGCGCCGCAACCGCTGCATCAGCGGTGGGTCCCCGGCAATCGGCGGCAAAGACGACATCGGCCCCGATGGCGTTTTCAAGCGCCGGTATCAGCGGTTGCAGGCTCATGTCGTCGACGCGCTTGCCCTTCGGACGCCCGAAATGCGCCAGCAAGATCGGCTTGCCGCCCTTGTCCAGAATGTCCCGGATCGTGGGCACGATTCTTTCGATCCGGGTCGCATCCGTCACGTGCCCGTCGTCCATCGGAACGTTGATGTCGACACGGACCAGAACGCGTTTGCCGTCCAGCGCCATCTGATCGAGCGATTTCCAGGCCATGGGGTCCTCCGTTGAGCTGTTGTTCAACATCTCGCAAGCCTGCGACCATAGGTCAACGCCTGCCTTGCGGGCCTGCCTGCCTGCCGCTACCTAATGGGTCGCACAACGGAACAGGGAGACGGCGCATGGCCGATATCAAAGACCCCGAGAACACCATCCTCATCGAGTTGAAGGACGGGACCGTCACGATCGAGCTGATGAGCGACGTGGCACCGCAGCACGCGGCGCGGATGAAGGAACTGGCGCGCGCCGGAGCCTATGACAACGTCGTCTTTCACCGTGTCATCGACGGCTTCATGGCGCAGACCGGCGATGTGGCGAACGGCAACACCGAAAAGGACTTCAACCTGCGCATGGCCGGGACCGGAAGCTCGGACCTGCCCAATGTGCCGGCGGAATTCGGGCGCATTCCGCATGACCGTGGCACGATCGGTGCCGCGCGCAGCCAGAACCCGGATTCCGCAAATTCGCAGTTCTTCATCAACTTCAAGGACAACCACTTCCTGAACGGCCAATACACGGTCTATGGCCGCGTGATCGAGGGGATGGAGCATGTCGATGCCATCGCCCGCGGCGAGCCGCCTGCCGAACCCGATCGCATGATCTCGGTCAAGGTGGCCGCGGATGCGTAATATCTGTCTGGCCGCATTGATCTGTGCCGCAGGCCCTGCGCTGGCCACCGGGCTTGAGATCGACATCGCGGGTGAAGGGGCCACCGGGACGGTCACCATCGATCTTCTCGAGGATATTGCCCCGCGCCACGTCGCGCAGATCACCGCGCTGGCCGAAAGCGGGGCCTATGACGACGTGGTCTTTCACCGCGTGATCGACGGCTTCATGGCTCAGACCGGAGATGTCGAGTTCGGCAAGATCGGCGGCGACATGCGCATGGCAGGCCGTGGCGGATCCGATCTGCCCGATCTGAAAGCCGAGTTTTCGGACGCGCCTTTCGCGCGCGGCGTTGTCGGAATGGCGCGGTCGCAATCGCCTGACAGCGCGAATTCGCAGTTCTTCATCATGTTCGCGCCGGGCGATTTTCTGAACGGGCAATACACCGTGGTCGGGCGTGTGACGGACGGTATGGACGTCGTCGACGCCATCAAGCGTGGCAGCGGTCGCAGCGGGGCGGTGACGGGGCAACCCGACCGCATGACCGCTGTGCGCGTGACCGACTGAGCCGAACCCCGTGTCGCATTCGTCCTGAACCTGCATCATCGGCTGGCAGTTGCCCGGCGGGTGATGCAGCCCCGGCCTGACACCCCGAACTGCCGGTCGGCGGGCATCACGCCAATGTGGCGTTATTTGTTTTGACGCGGACCCCCATTCTTGCGTCTGCTGATACGCAGGAGGTGGGATAGCGTGCGATTCATGTTGGCATTGATGCTCTGGGCGACCGCGGCGACGGGCGATCCGTCCTTCTGGCAGAATGAATGGCCCGACACGGATTTCTCCAGGCGTGATATCGCGCATTGGGCTGAAATCATGTCCGGTGGGCCGGGCAAGGACGGCATTCCCGCGCTTGACGATCCGGCCTTCACCCGGGTCGAGACGAAGCAGGGCCTCGACGGCTCGGAGGCTGTGATCACGTTCCAAACGGGCGACGGACCGGCACGCGCCTATCCGCTGCGCTACCTGATGTGGCACGAGATCGTGAATGACAATGTTGGTGGCACACCTGTCGCTGTTACCTACTGTCCGCTTTGCAATTCCGCCATCGTCTTTGACCGACGCGTCGATGGGAAGGTTCTCAGCTTTGGGGTGACCGGCAAGTTGCGGCGGTCCGACATGGTGATGTACGACCGTCTGACCCAAAGTTGGTGGCAGCAGGCCGAGGGCCGCGCCATCGTCGGGACGCTGACGGGCAAACGACTGGATGCGCTGCCGTCCTGGATGGAAAGCTGGGCGCAGTTCCGAAGCGCAAACCCCGACGGCCTGGTGATGGCGGAACCCGCCTTCAATCGGCGGTACGGGACCAATCCCTATGAACGGTACGATACGTCGGCGCGTCCGTTTCTGTATACCGGCGAGCTGCCGCCATTCGATATACCCCCCTTGGCACGGGTCGTGCGGGTGGGCGCGCGCGCGTGGCCATTGACCCGCCTGGCAGAGGCCGGGCAGCTGCAAGAGGCGGGGCTGACGTTCGAATGGCGGGCCGGTCTTGCCTCTGCGCTCGACACCGGACGGATCGGGGCGGGGCGTGATATCGGACAGATTCGGGTGACCGACCGGCGGGGCCGCGATGTGCCCCATGACCTGCTGTTTGCCTTTGCGTTCCACGCCTTCTGGCCGGACGGGCAATGGATGCTCGGGCCTTGAAAGACAGCTCAGCAACCGGAAAATGATGGTCCAGACGACATTCATGGTCTGTTCTTAACGTCTCATCAATGAAGGGTACGTTAAGATCAGACCATGAAACACAAGGTATCAAATTGCCGGAACCGACGAAAACCCGCCCAGGCCCGCCGTGCGACGGGGCCGCCAATCCGGTTGGACTGCGGACCCGCGGTTATTCGGCCAGCCTGACCACCGCGTGACGCTTCTTGCCGGCCGACAGTTTGATCGGATTGGCAAGCGCGTCGGCGCTGACCATCAGGCCGACATCGGTCAGCGGTGCGTCGTCGATACGTGCGCCATTGTCCGAGATCAGGCGCTTGGCCTCCTTGCCGGATTTCGCCAGGCCCGACCGAACGATCAACTGGATGACCGAAATGCCATCGCCCACGTCGTCCGCGTGCAAGACCAAAGTCGGCAGATCGGGGCCAGCGCCACCTTTCTCGAACACTTCATGCGCGGTGGCCCGGGCGGTCCGTGCAGCCTCCGGCCCATGGCAAAGTGTCGTCACCGCGTCGGCCAGCACGATCTTGGCCTCGTTGATTTCTGCCCCGCCGAGGGCGCCAAGACGGTCGCATTCGTCCACCGGCAACTCGGTGTACAGCTTGAGAAACCGGGCCACGTCGGCGTCCATCGTGTTCCGCCAGAACTGCCAGAACTCATAAGGAGAACGCAATTCCGCATTGAGCCAGATCGCCCCGTCCGCCGTTTTGCCCATCTTCTTGCCGTCAGCCGTGGTCAGGAGCGGTGTCGTCATGCCATATATCTCGTGATCCAGCACCCGCCGCGTCAGGTCGATCCCATTGACGATGTTTCCCCATTGATCGGACCCGCCGAACTGCACCAGGCAATCGTACCGGCGATTGAGTTCGAGGAAGTCGTAGGCCTGCAGGATCATGTAGTTGAATTCGAGAAATGACAGCGACTGTTCGCGATCGAGGCGCGATTTCACGCTCTCGAATGACAGCATGCGGTTGACCGAAAAATGCCGTCCGATGTCGCGCAGGAAATCGAGGTAGTTCAATCCGTCCAGCCATTCGGCGTTGTTCAGCATCAAAGCCCCCGACGGCGCATCGGAATAGTCGAGGTATTTCGCGAAGACCTGTTTGATCCCCGCGATGTTCGCTTCGATCTGATCGGCTGTCAGCAGCGGACGTTCATCTGCCCGGAACGACGGATCGCCCACCTTGGTGGTGCCGCCGCCCATCAGCGTGATCGGTTTGCCGCCGGTCTTCTGCAGCCAGCGCAACGTCATGATCTGGATGAGCGAGCCGACATGCAGCGACCGGGCCGTCGCGTCGAAGCCGATATACCCCGGCACCACCCCCTTGGTCAGGGCCGTATCGAGGCCCTGGTAATCGGTGCAGTCGGCCAGGAAGCCGCGTGTCATCATGACCTGCATGAAGTCCGATTTCGGGTGGTAGGTCATGGTCTTTCCTTCCGCATTCGACCGGTGCGATATACTGCTTGCAGACAAGGTTTGAAAACCGCTTTTCGCGGGGCGGCATGAGGCAGGCATGAATTCCAGAACAGGTGGCCCGATCTGGGCGTTGGGCGCGATGTCGGGCACCTCTCTCGATGGGGTGGACGCAGCCATGATCCAGACCGATGGCCAGCGGATCTTCGCATTTGGCGACACCGTGTATCGGCCCTACACGGCAGAGGAAACGGCGATCTTGCGCGATGCCCTGGGAAAGTGGCCCGGGGATCCGGGGCTCGATGCGGCCCGACAAGTCGTCCACAGCGCCCATGTCGCCGCCCTGTCGCAAATCGAAGGGGCCGAACTTGTGGGTTTTCACGGCCAGACCCTGGCGCATGACCCCAAGGGGCAGGGCACGCATCAGCTTGGGGACGGTGCTGCGCTGGCGCAGGAACTCGACCTTCCGGTGGTGTGGGATTTCAGGTCCTCGGATGTTCGGCTGGGTGGCGAAGGCGCGCCGCTGGCGCCGTTCTATCACTTCGCCTGTGCCAAATGGATCGGCGCGACCGAGCCTGTGGCCTTCCTCAACCTCGGCGGCGTCGGCAATATCACGTGGGTCGATCCGACCTGCGACACGGTCGAGACGCCGGGTGCCTGCCTTGCCTTCGACACCGGCCCCGCGAATGCGCCGATCAACGATCTGATGCAGCAGCGCCGGGGCGAGGATTGCGACAGGGACGGCGCACTGGCCGCCCGGGGGCAGGTTGTCGATGGCGCACTGGAGCTGTTCCTCGACGAAGGCTACTTCCGCAAGATGCCGCCCAAATCATTGGATCGAGGAGATTTTTCTCTCATGCTCGATCTGGTGCGCGAACTGGACGATGCCGATGCCGCCGCCACCATGACGGCCATGGCCGCCGCTGCGGTGATGCAGGGGTTCGAACATCTGCCGACGCCGCCGACGCGTCTTCTGGTCACCGGCGGCGGGCGCAAGAACCCGGTGATGATGGACATGCTGTCGGCCGGGCTGGATTGCCCGGTCGATCCGGTCGAGGCGGTCGGCCTCGACGGGGACATGCTGGAGGCGCAGGCATTCGGCTATCTCGCCGTGCGGGTGCTGCGCGGATTGCCGACATCCGGCCCCTCGACGACCGGGGTGCGCGCGCTTGTCGGCGGTGGCGAGGTGTCGCGGCCACAGCGCTAGACGCGCCGCCTGCCTGCCGTGCGGTCGCCCCTTCGCAGGCAGGCCCGTCGTCGGCTATGGCTAGGGGTGAAGGAGTTGCCCCCATGCCCGACCGCTTGTCCCCGCGCGCCATTCTCGAGGCGCTGATCGCCTTTCCGACCGTGTCCCGCGACACCAACCTGCCGCTGATCGACTGGGTCGAGGCCTATCTCGGCAGTCATGGCATCGCGTGCCATCGGCACTGGAACGCGGCGCGCGACAAGGCGGGGCTGTTTGCCCATGTCGGCCCCGGGATCGACGGTGGCGTGATCCTGTCGGGCCATACGGATGTCGTGCCGACCGACGGACAGGACTGGACCAGGCCGCCGTTTCAGGTGACCGAGGCCGAGGGGCGGCTTTACGGGCGCGGCACCACCGACATGAAGGGCTTCGACGCGCTGGCGATCTGGGCGCTGGTCGAGGCGCAGCATGCAGATCTGACACGTCCGCTGCAAATCGCGCTCAGCTATGACGAAGAGGTCGGCTGCACCGGCGCGCCGCCGCTGATCGCCGCGATGCAGGCTGTCGTCCCCCGGGCGCAGGACGTGATCGTCGGCGAACCGACGACGATGCAGGCGGTCACCGGACACAAGGGCGGCCTCAGCTTCCGGGTGCATGTGCACGGGTTCGAGGTGCACTCCTCGATCCTCTACAAGGGGGTGTCCGCGATCATGGAAGGCGCGAAGCTGATCACCTGGGCCGATGCGGTGAATTCCGAGAATGCAGCCGCCAGGCCCGGCGCGATGGCGGCGCTGTTCGATCCGCCCTACACCAACGTGCATGTCGGCCAGATCCACGGCGGCACGGCGCATAACATCACCGCCAAGGACTGCGTCTTCGGGCTCGGGTTCCGGATCGTGCCCGGCGAGGACCCGGAATTCTGGCGCGCGCGGCTGATGGCGAAGGTGCAAGAGGTCGAGGCCGGGATGCAGGCCATCCGGCCCGAGGCATGGATCGAGGTGACCGAGGCCTTCGCGCTGCCGACCTTCGCCCCCGAGGACGGCAATTCCGCCGAAGCGCTGGTGCGCGCGCTCACCGGTGACAACGGCTCCCACCATGTCAGCTATGGAACCGAGGCGGCGCATTTCCAGGCGGCGGGCTATCGCGCGGTGGTATGCGGCCCGGGCGATATCGCGGTGGCACATCAGCCGGACGAATACATCACCCTGGCCCAGTTCGAGAAGGGCCGGGACTTCATGCAGCGCCTCGTGCGACACCTGTCCGCATGAGGTTTCCGTTCCAACTTCAGAACCCGGTCGAACATGGTGGTCCGCCGCCCTCCGAAACCGGGGTCGTGGTGATCGGCGGCGGCGTGATCGGGGTGGCGACGGCGCTTTTCCTGGCGCGCGCCGGGCATGACGTGGCGCTGCTGGAAAAGGGGCGGGTGGCCGCCGAACAATCGTCGCGCAACTGGGGCTGGATCCGGGTGCAGGGCCGCGACATGGCCGAGATTCCCATCGCGCAAGAGGCGCAGCGCCTGTGGAGCACGCTCGATCAGGACTGCCATGGCCGTCTGGGACTGCGCGCGGTGGGCGTGCATTACCTGACGCGCAGCGAAGCCCAGCTTGCGCGATATGCCGATTGGCTCAAGGCGGCGGAGCCCTTCGGCCCGACGTCGCAACTGCTGTCGCGGGCCGACATCGCTAGGACGCTGCCCGGCGCGCGCGCGGACTGGATCGGCGGGCTTCATACGCCGACCGACATGAAGGCCGAGCCCTGGGTCGCGGTGCCGGAACTGGCGCGACTGGCGCGCGATGCGGGCGCGCGCATCGTCGAGCGGTGCGCGATCCGTGCGCTCGATATCGAGGCCGGTCGGGTGACCGGGGTGGTGACCGAAAAGGGGCGGGTCCGGGCCGATGCCGTGGTGCTGGCCGGCGGGGCGTGGTCGGCGCTGCTGTTGCGGCGGCACGGCATTTTTATTCCGCAGCTGTCGGTGCGCGCCACCGCCTTCGAGACCGGGCCCGTGCCGCAGGTCGCCGACAGTGCCGGGGTCGATGACCGCATCGCCTTTCGGCCGCGCGACGACGGCGGCTACACGCTGGCACCCGCCACCCTGTCCGAGCTGTTCGTCGGCCCCGATGCGCTGCGGGCCGTGCGCAAGTACATCCCCGTTCTGCGGCAGGGCGGCTTTGAGGTAAAATTGCGCGCCCGGGCCCCTGCGGGCTTTCCCGACGCCTGGTCCACCCCGCGCCGCTGGGCCGAGGATGCGGCCTCGCCCTTCGAGGCGATGCGTATCCTGAACCCCGACCCCAATTGCGCCGCCATCACCGCTGCCCTGCGCGCATTCGCAGATGCGTTTCCCGAGGCGGGAACGGTGCCGGTGCGCACTGCCTGGGCGGGGATGATCGACGTGCTGCCGGACGTGGTGCCGCTGGTCGACCGGATCGCACCGCTGCCGGGGCTGACTGTCGTGACCGGCATGTGTGGCCATGGCTTCGGCGCGGGGCCGGCCTTCGGGCGCATCGCCGCGGCGCTGGCCACCGGCGAGGACCCGGGCGCCGATCTGTCGCGCTTCCGGTTCGACCGGTTCTCTGACGGCACGGCGATGGTGCCCGGCCCGAACCTCTGAGCTTGCTTGCAGAGCCGTCGGGCATCAGGCAGGCTTGGGCCGAACACCGAAGCCAGGGAGAGCCACCATGCCCGTCAAGAACCGTATTGCAGAAATGCAAGATGAGATCACCGAATGGCGTCGAGATTTGCATCAGAACCCCGAGATCCTGTTCGAGACGCACCGTACATCCGCCATGGTCGCCGAAAAGCTGCGCGCCTTCGGGTGCGATGAGGTGGTCGAGGGCATCGGCCGGACCGGCGTCGTCGGCGTCATCCGGGGCAAAACCGACACGTCGGGCCGGACGGTGGGCCTGCGCGCCGACATGGACGCGCTGCCGATCCACGAGGCGACCGGGCTGGACTACGCCTCGAAAACGCCCGGCGCGATGCATGCCTGTGGCCATGACGGCCATACGGCGATGCTTCTGGGGGCGGCCAAGTACCTTGCCGAGACACGGAATTTCGACGGCACCTGCGTGGTGATCTTTCAGCCCGCCGAAGAAGGCGGCGGCGGCGGCAAGGAGATGTGCGACGACGGCATGATGGCGCGCTGGAACATCTCCGAGGTCTACGGCATGCACAACTGGCCGGGTTTGCCGGTGGGCAATTTCGCCATTCGCCCGGGCGCGTTCTTCGCCGCGACCGATGTGTTCGAGATCACCGTCGAGGGCCGCGGCGGCCATGCGGCGAAACCGCACGAGACCATCGATCCGACCGTGACCGCCGCGCAGATCGTCACCGCGATGCAGTCCATCGCCGCGCGCAACGCCGATCCCGTCGAACAGCTGGTGGTGTCGATCACGTCTTTCGAAACCTCTTCGACCGCGTTCAATGTGATCCCGCAACGGGTGTTGATGAAGGGTACGGTGCGCACCCTGTCGCCCGGGATGCGCGATCTAGCCGAGACGCGCCTGACCGAGATCGCCGAGCACACGGCCCAGGCCTTCGGGGCCACCGCAACGGTCGATTACACCCGCAACTACCCGATCATGGTCAATGCCGAGGCCGAGACGGAGTTCGCCGCAGAGGCGGGCCGCGCGGTTTCAGGGCAATGCGACGACGCGCCTCTGGTGATGGGCGGCGAGGATTTTGCCTTCATGCTCGAAGAGCGCCCGGGGGCCTATATCCTGGTGGGCAATGGCGACACGGCGGCGGTGCATCACCCGGAATACAATTTCAACGACGACGCCATCCCGGCGGGCTGTTCGTTCTGGGCCGAAATCGTCGAACGGCGCTTGCCCGCCGCGTGATCCAGCGGGCTGCGCCCAAGGGCGCAGTCATGTCTGGCCCGCTGATCGTGCCGATCATCGGGCGATGGGCGCGCAACGGCGACCGGGACCGCCCGCAATGACGAGGGCAATCCTGCCCGGCGATCACGGCCGGCGGACGCCACGACGCCAAGGTCATGCACCTGCCGCTGGATCCGGCGCGCGCCGCTGGACCCGAATTCCTGTCTTGGCAGCACGCGCTGGTTCAAACCATTCCTTGTCCGAATCCCCGGCACTGGCAAGGATGGTGCATCAATCAAACAACGGGGCCCCACCATGTCCATCCAATCCGCAATCTCTCGTCGCAGCCTGCTTGCCGGTTTTGGCGCGGGCAGCCTTGTCGCGCTGCATCCCTTTTCGGTCAACGCCCAGGGCCAGCAGGCGCATCTGCGCATCATGTCCACCACCGACCTGCATGTGCACGTGCATCCCTACGATTATTACGCCGACAAGCCGGTCGACACGGTCGGCCTTGCCCGCACCGCCTCGATCATCGAAGGCATCCGCGCCGAGGCAACGAACGCGATGCTGGTCGACAATGGCGACTTCCTTCAGGGCAACCCGATGGGCGATTACATGGCCTATGAGAAAGGCCTTGCCGAGGGCGACGTGCACCCGGTGATCGCGGCCATGAACGTGCTGGGCTACGACGCGGCCACGCTGGGCAACCACGAGTTCAACTACGGCCTCGACTTTCTGGCGAAGTCCGTTGCCGGGGCCGATTTCCCCGTCGTCTCGGCCAATGTGGTCAAGGGGGCACTGGCCGCCAATGCCACCGACGATGCCACGCTGGTGCCGCCCTATACCATCGTCGAGCGCGCGGTAACGCTGGGCGACGGCACCGAAAAGACCGTGAAGGTCGGCCTGATCGGCTTTGTTCCGCCGCAGATCATGAACTGGGACCGCCGCCATCTCGAGGGCAATGTCGCGACCCGCGACATCGTGCAATCGGCGCGGGCCTGGGTGCCGCAGCTGCGCGAGGAGGGGGCCGAGATCGTCGTCGCGCTCAGCCATTCCGGCATTTCCACAGACGCCTACAGCGAAGGCATGGAAAACGCGTCCCTGCACCTTGCGGCGGTCGAGGGCATCGACGCGGTCGTCACCGGCCACCACCACCTGGTGTTCCCGGGGTCCGACTATTCCGGCGACGGCATCGGCGAACAGACCCTGAACGGCAAGCCCGCCGTGATGGCGGGGTTCTGGGGCAGCCATATGGGGCTGATCGATCTGATGCTGGAACACGAGGCGGGCACGTGGCGCGTGGTCACCGCCGAAACCTCGGCCCGACCGATCTATGAGCGCGTCGACCGGGCTTCGGTGCCACTGGTCGAGAACCACCAGCCGGTGATCGACGCCACGCAAGAGGCCCATGACGCGACGCTGGCCTATGTGCGCCGCGCCGTCGGCGAGACCGAGGCCCCGCTGCATTCCTATTTCGCGCTGGTGGCCGACGACCCGTCGGTGCAGATCGTCAGCCAGGCACAGACCTGGTACATCGAACAGATGATGAAGGGCACCGAATGGGACGGCCTGCCGATCCTGTCGGCGGCGGCCCCCTTCAAGGCCGGTGGACGCGGTGGCCCGGACTATTACACCGACGTGCCGGTGGGACCGGTGGCGATCAAGAACGTGTCCGACCTCTATCTCTATCCCAACACGGTGCGCGCGGTCCTGATCGACGGCAAGACCGTCGGGGAATGGCTCGAACGGTCGGCGGCGATCTTCAACCAGATCGAGCCCGGCAGCACCGACTCGGCGCTGCTGAACCCCGAGATGCCGTCCTACAATTTCGACGTGATCGACGGCGTGTCCTATCAGATCGACCTCAGCCAGCCTTCGAAATACAACCGCGAAGGTGCGGTGGTCGCGGCCGATGCCAACCGCATCGTCAACCTGACATACATGGGCGAACCAATTGACCCAGATCAGAAATTCGTGGTCGCGACCAACAATTACCGGGCCGGGGGCGGCGGCAATTTCCCGGGCGCGAACGGCGAGACCACGATCTTTGTCGGCCCCGACACGAACCGCGATATCATCGTGCGCTACCTTGTCGAACAGGGGAAGGTGAACCCCAAGGCCGACGCCAACTGGACCTTCGCACCGTTGCCCGGCACCACCGTGATCTTCGACACTGGCCCGGCCGGGGCCCGGCACATCGACCAGGTCACCGGCGTCTCGATCGAGGCCGCGGGGGACGGCGACGACGGCTTCGCCCGCTACCGGATCGCGCTTTAGGCCGCACCGGTCCGCCCCGCGCCGCCGGACACGGTCGCGCGGGGTGCATCCTGCAGGCGGGCGGCGTCCAGCCCCTGCCGTGCGCTGACCGGGCCGTCGGCGCGGCTTGCCCCGGGGCAGGGCGGGCCCTATATGGCGCGGACCCACCCAACGGCCAAGGGAGCCCGCGACCATGCAGACGCCCTATTACCTGATCGACAAGTCCAGGCTCTTGCCGAACATGGAAAAGATCGCCTGGCTGCGCGAGGCGTCGGGCGCCAAATCGCTTCTGGCGCTCAAATGTTTCGCAACCTGGGGCGTGTTCGATTTCATGGCCGGATACATGGACGGGACGACCTCGTCTTCGCTGTTCGAGGTCAAGCTCGGGGCCGAGAAGTTCGGCAAGGAAACCCATGCCTATTCGGTGGCCTGGGCCGATCACGAGATCGACGAGGTTCTGCGGGTGTCGGACAAGGTGATCTTCAACACTGCCGCGCAATTGCAGCGCTTCGATGCCCGCTCGACGGGGCATGTGCGCGGCCTGCGGATCAATCCCGGCGTCTCGACCTCGGGGTTCGATCTGGCCGACCCCGCGCGGCCCTTTTCGCGGCTGGGCGAGCATGACCCGAAGGACATCGCGCCGGTGGCCGATCGCGTCAGCGGCTTCATGTTCCACAACAATTGCGAGAATGCGGATTTCGACCGCTTCGCCGAGATGCTGGACCATATCGAGGACCGGTTCGGGCCGCTGATCCGGAGAATGGACTGGATCAGCCTTGGTGGCGGCATCCATTTCACCGGCGACGGCTATCCGCTTGCGCGTTTTGCCGAGCGGCTCAAGCGGTTTGCGGGCGAGAATGCGGTGCAGATCTACCTGGAGCCGGGCGAGGCCGCGATCACCGGGTCGACCACGCTCGAGGTGACGGTGCTCGATACGCTGTTCAACGGCAAGAACCTGGCCATTGTCGACAGCTCGATCGAGGCGCATATGCTGGATCTGCTGATCTACCGCGAGAGCGCGAAAATGCACGAGAGCGGTGACCAGCTTTGGCAGATCTGCGGCAAGTCCTGCCTTGCCGGGGATATCTTCGGCGAATTTCGCTTTCCGAAGGCGCTGACACCCGGCGACCGGCTGTCGATCGAGGACGCGGCGGGGTATACCATGGTCAAGAAGAACTGGTTCAACGGCGTGCAGATGCCCGCGATTGCGATCAAAGAACTCGACGGCGAGGTTCGGCTGGTCCGCGACTTCGGCTATGAAGATTTCCGCGCCGCGCTTTCCTGAGGCGGCCAAACCCACCCGACATGACAAGGGGGTTTTTGCATATGACCCAATCCACTCTGATCATCGGCGCTGGCGGTGTCGCGCAGGTCGTGGCGCACAAGTGCGCGCAGAACAACGATATTCTTGGCGATCTCCACATCGCCTCGCGGACGAAATCGAAATGCGACGACATCATCGCCTCCGTGCACGAGAAGTCGGCGATGAAGCAAGAGGGCGTGATAGAGGCGCATCAGGTCGACGCGCGCGACACCGCCGCTGTGGCCGACCTGATCCGCAAGACCAAGGCGGAGATCGTCATCAACGTGGGCTCGGCATTCGTGAACATGTACGTGCTCGATGCCTGCATCGAAACCGGGGCCGCCTATATCGACACCGCGATTCATGAAGAGCCCGACAAGATCTGCGAAACCCCGCCCTGGTACGCCAACTACGAATGGAAACGGCGCGATCTGTGCGCCGAAAAGGGCGTGACCGCGATCCTGGGCGCGGGCTTCGATCCGGGCGTGGTCAATGCGTTCGCGCGCTATGCCATCGACGCATACCTCGACGAGGTCAAAAGCATCGACATCGTCGACATCAATGCCGGCTCCCACGGCAAGTACTTCGCGACGAATTTCGACCCCGAGATCAACTTCCGCGAATTCACCGGCACCGTCTACTACTGGGAAGACGGGACCTGGAAAGAGACCGAAATGTTCGCCTCGGGCCGCGACTGGGATCTGCCGGTCGTGGGTGAACAGCGCGCCTACCAGTCGGGTCACGACGAGGTGCATTCGCTGGCCACCAACTACCCGCAAGCCGACGTTCGGTTCTGGATGGGCTTCGGGGCGCATTACATCAACGTCTTCACGGTCCTGAAGAACCTCGGCCTGCTTTCGGAACAGCCGGTGACGCTGGCCGAGGGCACAGAGGTGGTGCCGCTGAAGGTGGTGAAGGCCTGCCTGCCCGACCCGTCAAGCCTCGCGCCCGACTACACCGGCAAGACCTGCATCGGCGATCTGGTGAAGGGCACGAAAGACGGCAAGGAGGCCGAGGTTTTCGTCTACAATGTCGCTGACCACGAAGCGGCTTACGCGGAAGTGGGCAGCCAGGGCATTTCCTACACCGCCGGTGTCCCGCCGGTCGCCGCCGCGATCCTGATCGCCAAGGGCGACTGGGATGCCAAGACGATGAAGAACGTCGAAGAGCTTGATCCAAAACCGTTTTTCACCGAGCTTGACCGTATGGGCCTGCCGACGCGGGTGCTGGAAGGCGGGCTTGGCGGGACCGACAAGGCCTGGAACGCATAAGCGACGCCCAAGCGAAAACGCCGGTTGCGAAAAGGGATGTCATCCGTGGGTCGTGCCCGAGGATGACCTCGCTTCAATACAATGGTTCGGCCAGGGCCTACCCGCCCGTGTGGCTCATGTGGCGCGACACGCGGCCATCGACACCTTGGCGCGAATAGTCGAAATCGTGGCCCTTGGGCTTGCGCGAAATGGCCGCCCGGATCCTGTCCTCGAGCGGCCCGTCGGTGTCGGGGTGGTTGCGCAGCGCCGAGCGGAGATCGGCGTTGTCCTCCTGCCCGAGGCACATGAACAATTCGCCGGTGCAGGTCAGGCGCACCCGGTTGCAGCTTTCGCAGAAATTATGCGTCAGCGGCGTGATGAAGCCGATCTTCTGGCCGGTTTCCTCAAGCCGCACGTAGCGCGCCGGGCCGCCGGTGCTTTCCGGCAGATCGGTCAGGGTGTATTCCTGCGCCAGCCGCGCGCGCAGATCGTCAAGCTTCCAATACTGGCCCAGCCGGTCCTCGTTGCCGATATCGCCCATCGGCATGACCTCGATCCAGGTCATGTCCATGTCGCGCGACGCCGCCCATTCGGTCATCGAAAACAGCTCGTCCTCATTGAACCCCTTGAGCGCGACGGCATTGATCTTGACCCGCAGGCCCGCGTTCTGTGCCGCGTCTATGCCGCGCATGACCTGCGGCAGACGGCCCCAACGGGTGATGTCGGCGAACTTCGCCTCGTCCAGCGTGTCCATCGAGATGTTCACCCGCCGTACACCGGCGGCGTGCAGATCCTGCGAGAACCGTTCGAGTTGCGAGCCGTTCGTCGTCAGCGTCAGCTCTTTCAGGTCGCCGCTGTCAAGATGGCGGGACATGGCGCGGAAGAAGGTCATGATGTCGCGCCGCACCAGCGGCTCGCCGCCGGTGATGCGCAGCTTCTCGACCCCGAGCCCAACGAAGGTCGAACACATGCGGTCAAGCTCTTCCAGCGTCAGCAGCTCTTTCTTGGGCAGGAACTGCATGTTCTCGGACATGCAATAGACACAGCGGAAATCGCAGCGGTCGGTCACCGAGACGCGCAGATAGCTGATCGGTCGCTGGAATGGGTCGACGAGGGGCGTTTTCATTTAAAACAGCGTAAGGATTGCGGGGCCTCGGGGCAAGTGGCGCGCGTCGATCTGACCCGGCACGAAAGTCCCATTCCGGTGGCGGCATCGGCGACAGATTGCGGCTTTCACCCAGCTGCGGATTCTCTTGCGGTGCGGTGTTTCTTCATGGGCCGACGGACGATAGGGTGCGTCCGACGCCGCGATCCGCAGGAAAGATATTCGCCATGCCCATGTCCATGTCCATGCCCGTGACAAAGACCCTTCGCCCGCAGACCATCGCCGTGCTCTGTGCCAGCCTGGCCCTTGGCGGCTGCGCGCAGATGTCCGGCTTTTTCGCCGGTCAGCCCGATACCGGGGCCGATACCCAGATGGCCACCCCGACCGCCGAGGCGGCACCCGTCGAAAGCGCGCCGGTCGCAGCACCCAAGCCGCCGCCATCCGCCGTCACCGCCGAGGATTTCGACACCACCACCGCCGCCGAGCGCGAAGCCGCCGCCGCACCGCCCTCCGCCGCGGGCGATACGCTGCTGGGCACCGTTGTCGTCTCGCTGGGGTCACCGGCGGATCCGGGTTTCTGGCTTGAGACGCCGCTGGTGGACGCGGTCACCCCGGGCCGGGTCGAGATCGCCGGGGGCGGGGCGTCGGCCAAGGTCGAGTTGCGCCCCGCGGCGTCCGGCACCGGCAGCCGGTTGTCGCTTGCGGCGATGCGCCTGCTCGAGGTGCCGGTCACCGATCTGCCCGAGGTCGATGTGTATCGTGTCAGCGGCGGCGCCTGACCGCCGCCGCCCGCGTCATCCGCGGGGGGTCACTCCACGGTGACCGATTTCGCCAGGTTGCGCGGCTGGTCCACATCCGTGCCCTTGGCGATGGCGGTGTGATAGGCCAGCAGCTGCATCGGCAGGGCATAGAGGATCGGGGCGACCGCGTCCGACACGTTCGGCATGATGATCGTCTTCCAGACACCCGCGCCGGCCGAGGCAGCGCCGGCGGCATCGGTGATCAGCACGACCTTGCCGCCCCGCGCCATGACTTCCTGCATGTTTGACACGGTCTTGTCGAAAAGCCCGTCGCGCGGCGCCAGAACCACAACCGGGACGGTCTTGTCGATCAGCGCGATGGGGCCGTGCTTGAGTTCGCCCGATGCATAAGCTTCAGCGTGTATATAGCTGATTTCCTTGAGTTTCAAAGCACCCTCAAGCGCCAGCGGATACATCAGGCCGCGCCCCAGGAACAGCACGTCGCGCGATTCCGAGATCGCCAGTGCCGCGTCCTCGATGTCGCTGTCGCGATCCAGCCCGATATTGAAGATCCCCGGCAGGGACCGCAGATCGTCCAGCATCCTGTCGCGGGTCGCGTCATCAAGCCGACCGCGCTGGTGCGCCGCCTCGATGGCCAGCAGCAGCAGCACGTTGAGCTGGCAGGTAAAGGCCTTGGTCGAGGCAACGCCGATTTCGACCCCCGCATGGATCGGCAGGGCCACGTCGCTTTCGCGCGCGATCGAGCTTTCGGCCACGTTCACCACCGACAGGATGCGCGCGGCGCGCCCCTTGCAATAGCGCAGCGCGGCCAGCGTGTCGGCGGTTTCGCCCGACTGGCTGACGAAAAGCGCCGTGGTGCCGCCGGTGATCGGCGGTTCGCGGTAGCGGAACTCCGAGGCGACATCGACCTCGACCGGCAGGCCCGCGATCTGCTCGAACCAGTATTTCGCGGTCAGACAGGCATAGAAGGCGGTGCCGCAGGCAACCATGACCAGACGCTCGGTCTGGGTAAAGTCGATGCCGCCCTCGGTCAGGTGGATGCCGTCGTCGCCAAGATAAGCCCGAAGCGCATCGGCCAGCACGGTGGGCTGTTCGGCGATTTCCTTGGCCATGAAATGTTTGTGGCCAGACTTGTCGACCCGCGCGGCGTCGATCCGCACCGTCTTCATCGGGCGTGTGACCACGTGACCGGACTCGTCGCGCAGCTCGATGGTGGTGCGGGTCAGGATCGCACGGTCGCCTTCCTCGAGGTAGGTGATCCGGTCGGTCAGCGGGGCCAGCGCGATCGCGTCCGAGCCCACATAGACTTCGTTATCGCCATGGCCGATGGCCAGCGGGCTGCCCTTGCGGGCGGCGAACATCAGGTCTTCCTGACCGTCGAACAGAAAGACCAGCGCGAAGGCCCCTTCAAGCCGCGACAGGGTCTTTTCGGCGGCCTCGACGTGGTTGAGCCCGTCCTGCATGTAATGCTGACACAGCCACGCGATGGTTTCGGTGTCGGTATCCGAGGCAAAGACATGGCCCGCGGCGGTCAGTTCGGCGCGCAGTTCGCGGAAATTCTCGATGATGCCGTTGTGCACGACGGCGACCGGACCGGCCTGATGCGGGTGCGCGTTATTTTCCGTCGGCGCGCCGTGGGTGGCCCAGCGGGTGTGCCCGATGCCGGATTTCCCGGCGAGCGGGTTGTGCACCAGCAGATCCGACAGGTTCACCAGCTTGCCCACCGCGCGGCGTCGGTCCAGATGGCCGTCATTGACCGTCGCGATGCCCGCGCTGTCATAGCCGCGATATTCCAGCCGCCGAAGCGCTTCCACGAGGGACGGCGCGACTTCATGCGTTCCGAGGATCCCAATAATTCCGCACATGATCAGACGCCTTTCCGGGCAGAGTTCTTTTTCGATTTCAGCATGTCGAAGAGCTTCCGGGCATATCCGGGCTTCGTCTCCTGCCGGGCGCGGCCAAGGGCCAGCGCGCCATCGGGGACATCCTGGGTGATGACAGAGCCCGATCCTGTCAGCGTCTCGACGCCCAATGTCAACGGGGCAACCAGCATGGTGCTCGACCCGATGAAGGATCGTGCGCCGATGACCGTGCGATGCTTGAAGTAGCCGTCGTAATTGCAGGTGACCGTGCCCGCGCCGATATTCGTGCCCTCGCCGATGTCGGCGTCGCCCAGATAGGTGAGGTGATTGGCCTTGGAGCCTTCGGCCATATAGGTGTTCTTGACCTCGACGAAGTTGCCGACGCGGACGTTTTCGGCCAGCTCCGTGCCGGGGCGCAGGCGGGCATAGGGACCAACCACCGCTCCGCGCGACACATGCGCGCCCTCGAGATGCGAAAACGCCCGGATGCGCGCACCCGATTCGACCGTGACCCCGGGGCCGAAGACGACGTTGGGTTCGATTTCGCTGTCGCGCCCGACATGGGTGTCGAGGCTGAGAAACACCGTATCCGGGGCCTGCATCGTGACACCGTCGGCGATCATGCGGCGTCGCGCCAAGGTCTGGAACGCGGCCTCGGCGGCGGCCAGCTCGGTGCGCGAATTGATCCCGAGCGTTTCGGACTCGTCGCAGCCGACCGCGGTGGCCGAAAGTCCTTCGGCGCGGCCCAGCCCGACGACGTCCGGCAGATAATACTCGCCCGAGGCATTGGCATTGCCGACCTTGGCGATCAGATCGAACAGCGTCGCGCGATCGGCGGCCAGCACACCGGAATTGCAGAAGTCGATGGCCAGCTCCGCTTCCGAGGCATCCTTGAATTCGACGATCCGGTCCAGCGTATCGCCCCGCATGACAAGGCGTCCGTAGCGGCCCGGATCGGCGGCGGTGAAGCCCAGAACGACAATATCGTGATCGGCGCGGGCAACCGACATCTGCTCGAGCGTTTCGCGGCTGATGAACGGTGTGTCGCCGTACAGTACCATGACGTCGCCGTCGAAGTCGGCCAGCGCCTCGGCGGCCTGGGCAACCGCATGCGCCGTGCCCTTCTGTTCGTTTTGCAGCACCACCGTGGTGTCGGGATCGAAGTCATGCGCGGCTTGCGTCACCAGATCGGCGCCATGCCCCGCGACCACGACGACGCGTTCAGGCTCAAGGCTGGCGCCCGCCTGCATCGCGTGGTGCAACATCGGCGCGCCGCCGATCTTGTGCAGGACCTTGGGCAGGTCCGATTCCATCCGAGTGCCTTTGCCGGCGGCCAGGATGACAAGCGCAATACTCATGAGGAATTCTCTTTGCTTTATGTCGCGCCCGTTTTAACCGGACCGCGGGCGACGGCAAGGCGATCGCGTTCACGGCATGTGACGGGCTGTGACAAGGGGGATACAGAATATGCGAACGGTGATTTTCGACCTCGACGGAACGCTGGCCGATACCAGCGGCGATCTGATCGCGGCGGCCAATGTCTGCTTTGCGGAAATGGGCTATGGCGCGGTGCTGACGCACGGGGTCGACGACGCCACCGCCTTTCACGGCGCACGCGCGATGCTGCGGGCCGGGCTGAACCGGATCGGGCATTCCTCGGAGGCGGACGTGGCGGCGAAGGTGGAGGTTTGGTTCCCGCGGCTGATCGAGGCATATGGCGACGCGATCTCGGTGCATACGTTTCTCTACCCGGGCGCGATGGACGCGGTGACGGCGCTGAAGGACAGCGGCATCGCGGTCGGCATCTGCACCAACAAGACCGAGGGGCTGGCAGATATGCTGCTGCGCAACCTGGGCGTCCGCGATGCCTTCGCCGCGTTGATCGGGGCCGATACGCTGCCGGTGCGCAAACCCGATCCGGCCCCGTTTCACGCGGCGGTCAGGGGGGCGGGCGGTGTGTCCGAGCGGTCGTGCCTCGTGGGGGACACCGAAACCGACCGCGAAACTGCGCGCGCGGCGGGCGTGCCGTCCATCCTGGTGGGATTCGGGCCGGAAGGGGCGGGGATCGCGCGCCTGTCGCCCGATGCGATGATCGCGCATTACGATGAGTTGCCGGGCGTCGTGGCCCGACTTCTCGGCGATTGACCGGTGATTGACGCCGTGCCGGTATGGGCCGCAGCATGTCCGCCATGACCGAGGTCTTCACCGGCTCTTTCACCCAGCAAGAGGCGATCCCCGAAGAGGGCATCGCGGCGGCGCTGGCCGTGCTGCGCCACGGGCGGCTGCATCGCTACAACCTGGCCGAGGGCGAGTTCGGCGAGGCTGCCCTGCTGGAGCAGGACTTCGCAGCACTGACCGGCGCGCGCTACTGCCTCGCCGTGGCCTCGGGCGGCTACGGGCTGGGGGCCGCGCTGCGGGCCGTCGGGGTTGGACCCGGCGATACGGTGCTGACCAATGCCTTCACGCTGGCCCCGGTGCCGGGTGCCATCGCGGCGCTGGGCGCGCGGCCGGTCTATGTGGAGACGACCCAGGACCTGACCATCGACATGGACGACCTCGCGGCCAAGGCCGGGCAGGCGCGGGTCCTTTTGCTGTCTCACATGCGCGGCCATATCGCCGACATGGACCGCCTGGGCGCGCTGTGCCGGGACCGGGGCCTGGTCCTGATCGAGGATTGCGCCCACACCATGGGGGCGTCCTGGCGCGGCACGCCGTCCGGGCGGTATGGGGCCATCGGGTGCTTTTCGACGCAGACCTACAAGCACGCCAATTCCGGCGAGGGCGGGCTGCTGATCACCGACGATGCCGATCTGGCGGCGCGGATGATCCTGTTGTCGGGATCCTACATGCTGTACGAGCGCCACCTCGCCGCCCCGCCGCCCGAGACCTTCGAGGATCTGCGCTTCGAGATGCCCAACGTATCGGGCCGCATGGACAACCTGCGCGCGGCGATCCTGCGCCCGCAACTGTCCCGGCTGGCCGATCGTGCCGCGGCGTGGAACCAGCGCTACCGGGCGCTCGAGGCGGGGCTCTGGGGGGCGCCGGGTGCCGTGATACCGGCGCGGCCCGAGACCGAAGGCTTCGTCGGATCGTCCTTTCAGTTCCTGCTGCCCGACTGGCCCGGCGCGCGCATCGCGGCGCTGGTGTCGCGGGCGGCGGATCGCGGTGTGGTGTTGAAGTGGTTCGGGGCCGATCCGTCGGCCTTCACCGCACGCTACGACCATTGGCGCTACGCCGCGCCATCGCCCTTGCCGCGCACTGACAGCGTTCTGGCGGCGTTGCTGGACATGCGCCTGCCGCTGACCTTTTCGATCGACGATTGCGCGCTGATCGCCCGCATCCTGCGGCAAGAGATCGCGGCACTGGCCGGGTGATCCGGCGGAGTGCGGGGACTTGCGCCCCCGCACGCTGTTTTTTTAGGTCTGTATGGCGAGGTGAGCCCGCAGTGTAGGGCGGCGTCCGGCTGGGAGGGCGCAGGCGTCAGGCGCTCACCAAAGCAGCAGCCCCGGAGCCGGCCCTTGCCAGGGTCTGCGTGCTGACCGACCGTGCGCGCCGCATCAAGGAAAACATCCGTCTCCCCGCCGGGGGCGGGGCCCCTCGGCGGTTTGCCTTGACGCGGCACCCACGGCCAGTCCGCCGCGTCCCAAGCAAGGGCCGGCTCCGAAGCAGCAGCCTAGTCGGGAACGTAAAGCGGCACCGTCGAGATCGAGACCTTGGCCGAGCCGTCGGTCAGTTCCGCGGCGTGGGCGATGTAGATCAGGGTCTGATTGGCTTCGTCGAAGATGCGTTTGACCCGCAGCGATTTGAGAATGATCGAACGCGAGGTGCGGAACACGTCCTCGCCGTCGTCCGAGCGGTCGATCTCGCCGATCTCGATGGGGCCGGTCTGGCGGCAGGCGATCGAGGCATTGGACGGGTCCTCGAACCAGTTGCCTTTCGACAACCGGTCGAACAGCCCGCGTTCGAAATAGGCGATGTGGCAGGTCACCCCCGCCACATCCGGATCGCTGATGGCTTCGACGATGATGTCGTTGCCGACCCAGTCGACGCCGATTTCGCCCACCTGTTCGGCCTGGACGGCGAACGGCAGGACGCTCAATGCAAGAAACAGGCGTCGCAACATGCGGTATCCTTTCAGAATGTCACCCGGCCATGATCGCCGGCATCGGCTGTGTCGTCGGTCAGGTTGGCTTTTGCAATCTCGTAGAGAAAGCCCGCCGCGTTGGTGGTGGCCCAGATCTCGGCCTCGCGCGGGGTGAACTTCACCAGCTGGATGGCGTCATCGTCACGACCGTCCTCGAACCATGCGGCGGCCACGACGTTCCAGATCTCGTCAAGCTTGGCGCTGTCGTGGCTGACCGATAGCGTGCCGTCGACAGTGGCGTAGAGGTTCGCCTTGGCATCCGCCACATAAAAGGCGGCGTCGCCATTGGCCTTCGCGCCGTCATCGGCAGCAGAGCCACGGGCGGTGATGAACCAGATCGCGTTCTCGGCCCGGTCGGCATTGGGCGACATCGGGATGGGGCGGGTGCCGGATGCGGTCAGCAGACCTGCCTGGACGTCGTCCATGCGGCTCCAGAAGGCGTCTTTCAGCTCGGTGCTCATTTTGATTCCTTTCGATTTGCGCTTGGACATGCAACCCTTGAGTCCGTGTCCGAGTTCCGGTGTCGTCTCGGGGATTGACGCAGAGGGCCGAGGGTCGGTATAGATTTGAACGACTGTTCAATAATGGCTTGGGAGGGTCCGCCGGTGTTCAACGCGGTCATGAATTTCGATCTGGGGGATGACGTCAACGCGCTGCGCGAGATGGTGCATGGCTGGGCGCAGGAGCGCGTCAGGCCGATGGCGGCGGAAGTCGACAGGTCGAACAACTTTCCCAATGAGCTTTGGCGCGAAATGGGGGACCTTGGCCTGCTGGGCGTGACCGTCGACGAGGAATACGGCGGCGCCAACATGGGTTATCTGGCGCACACCGTCGCGGTCGAGGAGGTGGCGCGGGCCTCGGCGTCGGTGTCGCTGTCCTATGGCGCGCATTCCAACCTCTGCGTCAATCAGATCAGCCTGAACGGCACGCCCGAGCAACGCGCGCAATACCTGCCGAAACTGGTCTCGGGGGAACATGTGGGCGCGCTGGCGATGTCCGAGGCCGGGGCCGGATCGGACGTTGTCGCGATGTCGCTGCGCGCGGAAAAGCGCAACGACCACTACCGTCTGAACGGCAACAAGTACTGGATCACCAACGGGCCGGACGCCAACACGCTGGTGGTCTATGCCAAGTCGGATCCCGAGGCCGGATCGAAGGGAATCACCGCCTTTCTGATCGACAAGGAGATGAAAGGGTTCTCGACCTCCGCGCATTTCGACAAGCTCGGCATGCGCGGGTCGAACACCGCGGAGCTGGTCTTCGAGGATGTGGAAGTGCCGTTCGAGAACGTTCTGGGCAGCGAGGGCCGCGGCGTGCGGGTGCTGATGTCGGGGCTTGATTACGAACGCGTCGTGCTGGCCGGCATCGGGCTTGGCATCATGGCCGCCTGTCTTGACGAGGTCATGCCCTACCTTGCGGAGCGCAAGCAGTTCGGCAAGCCGATCGGGTCCTTTCAGCTGATGCAGGGCAAGATCGCCGATATGTATACCGCGATGAATTCCGCGCGCGCCTACGTCTACGAGGTCGCCAAGGCCTGCGACCGGGGCGAGGTCACGCGCCAGGACGCGGCGGCCTGCTGTCTCTATGCGTCCGAACAGGCGATGGTGCAGGCGCATCAGGCCGTGCAGGCGATGGGTGGGGCGGGCTTCATGAACGAAACGCCGGTCAGCCGCATCTTCCGCGACGCCAAGCTGATGGAGATCGGGGCGGGCACGTCCGAGATTCGCCGCATGCTGGTCGGGCGCGAGTTGATGGCAGCGATGGGTTGATGCCGCGATGGGCGTTGTTTCTGCCCTTTGCGCTGATCGTGGCCCTGGCCGCGCTGTTTGGCTGGCGTCAGGGTTGGCTGGTGGCGAATGTGACCGAGACCGAGGTGATCGAGGATTATGCCGCGCGCTACATGACCGCGCGTCACGCCGCGGGAACCGGGGCGGGGGCCGCGCCGACGGACTGTCGCGCCCGGCCCGATCCGGGGGCTGTGTCCTGGCTGGTGGTGGTCTGCGGCCCCGAGCCCTACGATCCGTCGCGGCACTATACCTTTTACGTCAACCGGTTCGGCGGGCTCGACCGGCTGGTCGGGCCGAAGGAGCGCTGAGATGATGCTGCGTCCGCGCCCCTACGACGCCTTGTATGCCGGGTTCCGCTGGGACCTGCCGGACGAGCTGAACATGGCGCACCAGGTCTGTGACGGCTGGGCGGCGACCGAACCGGACCGGATCGCGATGATCGATCTGACCGGCACGGGACGACGCGACATCACCTATGCCCAGCTCTGGGAGCGATCGCGCCGGGTCGAGGCGGCGTTGATCGAGAAGGGGGTGATGCGGGGCGACCGGGTCGGCGTGCTGCTGTCGCAATCGCCGCTTTGCGCCGCGGCGCATATCGCGGCGTGGCGGCTGGGCGCGATCTCGGTACCGCTGTTCAAGCTGTTCGGGCGCGATGCGCTCGAGACGCGGATCGACGATTCGGGGCTGGGCGTGGTGGTCACCGACGACGAAGGGGGCGCGAAGCTTGCGGGCTTCGGGCTGGGGCTGATCACCCGCGACCGGTTGCCCTCGGCAAGGCTGGGCAGCCAGGCGGGCGTGGTGACCGGCCCGGACGATGCCGCCGTGCTGATCTATACCAGCGGCACCACCGGCAAGCCAAAAGGCGCGCTGCACGGGCACCGCATCCTGACCGGGCACCTGCCGGGCGTCGAGATGAGCCACAATTTCCTGGGACGCCGGGGCGATGTGCTGTGGACGCCTGCGGACTGGGCCTGGATCGGTGGGTTGTTCGATGTGCTGATGCCGGGGCTGGCGCTTGGCGTGCCGGTGGTGGCGGCGCGGTCCGACAAGTTCCGGCCCCGGGACTGCATCGAGATCTGCCGGGACGGCGGGGTCAAGAACGTCTTTCTGCCGCCGACCGTGCTGCGCATGATGAAGTCCGAGGGGATCACCATCGGCGGGTTGAGGACCGTGGCGAGCGGTGGCGAACCGCTTGGGGCGGAGATGCTGGCCTGGGGGCGGCAGGCGCTGGGCGTCACCATCAACGAGTTCTACGGGCAGACCGAATGCAACATGGTGGTCTCCTCGGCGTCGGACCTCTTTGCCCCGCATCCGGGGCGCATCGGTCGTCCCGTGCCCGGGCACAGGATTGCGGTGCTGGACGAGACCGGAGCGCCGACCGAGGGCGAGGGCGACATCGCGGTCAAGCGCGGCTCGGCGTCGATGATGCTGGAATACTGGCGCAATCCCCGGGCCACGGCGGCCAAGTTCAAGGGCCGCTGGATGCTGACCGGGGATCGCGGCATCCTCGAGGACGGGTTCCTGCGCTTTGTCGGGCGCACCGACGACGTCATCAATTCGGCAGGCTACCGGATCGGTCCGTCCGAGATCGAGGATTGCCTGATGACCCATGCCGCCGTCGCCAATGTCGGCGTGGTCGGCAAACCCGACCCTTTGCGCGGTGAAATCGTCAAGGCCTACGTTGTTCTGAAGGGCGCGGTGCCGGACGGTGAGGCCGAGGCGGACGCGCTGGTTAGGGACATGCAGCACTGGGTCAGGGAGCGGCTTGCAAGCCATTCCTACCCCAGGGAAATCGCCTTTCTCGAGGCGCTTCCGATGACCGTCACCGGCAAGGTGATCCGGAAGGATTTGAAAGCTCGCGCCAAGGCCGAGGCGGAAGGGACAAGGACATGAAGCTGATCTCTCAGGCGATGCCGGGCTCGGAAGAGTTCCAGGCCAATCGCGCCGCGCATCTCGACGCGCTGCGCGAGATCGAGGAAGCGGCGGCACTGGCGGCGGAAGGCGGCGGGGCGCGGGCGCGCCAACGCCATCTCGAGCGTGGCAAGATGTTGCCGCGCGACCGGGTGGCGACGCTGCTCGATCCCGGCGCGCCGTTTCTGGAGGTTGGCGCGACGGCGGCGCATGGCATGTATGACGGCGCCGCCCCCGCCGCGGGGGCCATTGCGGGCATCGGGCGCGTGATGGGGCAGGAATGCATGGTTCTGGCCAATGACGCCACGGTGAAGGGCGGCACCTATTACCCGATGACCGTCAAGAAGCACCTGCGCGCGCAGGAGATCGCCGAGGAGAACCATCTGCCCTGCATCTACCTGGTGGACAGCGGCGGCGCGAACCTGCCCAATCAGGACGAGGTCTTTCCAGACCGCGAGCATTTCGGGCGCATCTTCTACAACCAGGCCCGGATGAGCGCCAAGAATATCCCGCAGGTGGCGGTTGTCATGGGCTCCTGCACGGCCGGGGGCGCTTATGTGCCGGCGATGTCGGATGTCACCATCATCGTGAAGGATCAGGGCACGATCTTTCTGGCCGGGCCGCCGCTGGTCAAGGCCGCGACCGGCGAGGTCGTCACCGCCGAGGATCTGGGCGGCGGCGACGTGCACACGCGGCTTTCAGGCGTGGCGGACTACCTGGCCGAGGACGATCATCACGCGCTGGCGCTGGCCCGCCGCGCGGTCGAGAGCTTCAACCGCACCAAACCCGCGACCGTGCGCTGGCAAAGCCCCGAAGAGCCGGCCTACGACCCCGAGGAAATCCTCGGCGTGGTGCCCGCGGGGCTGCGCACGCCCTACGACATCCGCGAGGTCATCGCGCGGCTGGTCGACGGGTCGCGCTTTGACGAGTTCAAGCCGCGCTTTGGCGACACGCTGGTGACCGGCTTTGCCCATGTCAAAGGCTGCCCCGTCGGGATCGTGGCCAATAACGGCGTGCTGTTTTCCGAGGCGGCGCAAAAGGGCGCGCATTTCATAGAGCTGTGTTCGAAGCGGTCCGTCCCGCTGGTGTTCCTGCAGAATATCACCGGCTTCATGGTCGGGCGCAAATACGAGAACGAGGGCATCGCGCGGCACGGCGCGAAAATGGTGACCGCGGTCGCCACCACCAATGTGCCCAAGATCACCATGCTGGTCGGTGGCTCTTTCGGCGCGGGCAATTACGGCATGGCCGGACGCGCCTATTCGCCCCGGTTCCTGTGGACATGGCCCAATTCGCGCATCTCGGTCATGGGCGGCGAGCAGGCGGCGGGGGTGCTTGCCACCGTGAAGCGCGCCGCGATCGAGAAGGCGGGCGAAGACTGGTCCGCCGAGGCCGAAGCGGATTTCAAGCGCCCGACCATCGAGATGTTCGAGCGCCAGAGCCATCCGCTTTATGCGGCGGCGCGGCTGTGGGACGACGGGGTCATCGACCCGCGCAAGAGCCGCGACGTGCTGGCCCTGTCGTTGTCGGCGGCGCTCTGCGCGCCGATCGAGGAGACGCGCTTCGGCGTGTTCCGGATGTGAGCGGGATCTGCGGCAGCGGGTGCGGGATGGCCCGGTGTCGGGCCTGTGGCAATTGCGGGAGCGAGGGGCGCGTCGCCCCCTCGCGCTCCCCCGAGAGGTATTTATGGTCCGATCGTGACAGGGTCTGTCGCGGCATTCGGCAAGGCGGAGACACAAGATGTTCCAGAAGATCCTGATCGCCAACCGCGGCGAGATTGCCTGTCGTGTGATCGACACGGCACGTGCCATGGGGGTCGGCACCGTGGCGGTCTACTCGGACGCTGATCGCGCCGCGCGGCATGTGACCATGGCGGATGAGGCCGTCTGGATCGGCGGGTCGGCGCCGTCGGAAAGCTATCTGCGCGGCGAGGCGATCATCGCGGCGGCATTGGCCACGGGGGCCGAGGCGATCCATCCCGGCTATGGTTTTCTGTCGGAGAACCCGGATTTCGTCGAGGCGGTCGAGGCGACCGGGCTGGTGTTCATCGGCCCGTCGGCGTCGGCCATTCGCAAGATGGGGCTGAAAGACGCCGCCAAGGCGTTGATGGAAGAGGCCGATGTGCCGGTGGTTCCGGGCTATCACGGTGCCGATCAGGACCCGGCGCATTTGCAGGCCGAGGCGGGGCGCATCGGATACCCGGTGCTGATCAAGGCGGTCGCCGGGGGCGGCGGCAAGGGCATGCGGCTGGTCATGGAGGAGGCGGGGTTCGCCGATGCGCTGGCCTCTGCGAAAGCCGAGGCGAAGGGGGCGTTCGGCAATGAAAACGTGCTGATCGAGAAGTTCGTGACCCAGCCGCGCCATATCGAGGTGCAGGTATTCGGCGACGGGACCTCTGCGGTTCACCTTTTCGAAAGGGATTGTTCGCTACAACGTCGCCATCAGAAGGTCATCGAGGAAGCGCCTGCACCGGGCATGACCGCCGAGATGCGTGCGGCCATGGGCGAGGCGGCGGTCAGGGCGGCAGAGGCGATCAACTACAAGGGGGCCGGCACGGTCGAGTTCATTGTCGACGGCGCGGGCGGGCTGTCGCCGGACGGGTTCTTCTTCATGGAGATGAACACCCGTCTGCAGGTGGAGCATCCGGTGACCGAGGCAGTGACCGGGATCGATCTGGTCGCGTGGCAGTTGCGCGTGGCGGCGGGCGCGGCGCTGCCCCTGGCGCAGGGTGAGATCGCCCTGACCGGCCATGCCTTCGAGGCGCGGCTTTACGCGGAGGACGTGCCGCGCGGTTTCCTGCCGGCTACGGGGCGGTTGGATCATCTGGTGTTCGGCCCCGGGGCAAGGGCCGATACCGGGGTGCGGGCCGGCGATACCATCAGCCCGCATTACGATCCGATGATCGCAAAGCTGGTCACCCATGGTCCGACGCGCGGGATCGCGCTGGCGAAGCTGGCACGGGCGCTGGACGAGACGCAGGTGGCGGGCACGGTCACCAACCTGGCGTTTCTCGGAGCCTTGGCGCGTCATCCGGGCTTCGCGGCGGGCGAGGTCGATACCGGGTTGATCGCGCGCGATCTCGAGGCATTGACGATGCCGCCCGAGGTTGCACCCGTGGTGCTGGCCGAGGCCGCGCTTTGTGCGGCGGGACTGACCGGGGCCGCGGCACCGGCCCAGGGATTCGCCCTGTGGCAGCCGCTGACCCAGAGGGTGGTGTTGTCGCGCGACGGTGAGGATATCGTGCTGGGCGTGTCCGCGCGCGGACCGGATCGCGTCGAGATCGGGATGCCCGGTGCCACCGTTCTGGCCGAGCGGCAGGCGGGGCGGTGGCGCTTTGACGGCGCACCGGCTTCGGGGGCCGTGCGGCATGGCGACCGGGTGACGGTCTTCGCGCATCACGGACTGGACTTTGATATTGTCGATCCGCTGGCGCGCGCCGCCAACGCCCATTCGCCGGATGTCATCGAAGCGCCGATGCCTGGGCGCGTCGTGCGGGTTCTGGTGGCCGCGGGGGCCGAGGTCGCGGCGGGCGACCGGCTGGCCGTTCTGGAGGCGATGAAGATGGAGCATGCGCTGACCGCCGGGCGCGCCGGGATCGTCGCCGAGGTGATGGTGCGCGAAGGCGACCAGGTCGAGGCGGGCGCGGCCCTGTTGCGGCTGGCCGCCGAAGACGAGGAAGCGGCGTGATCCGACTGCATCATGCGCCGCAGACCCGGTCGATGCGGACACTGTGGCTGCTCTATGAACTGGACGTGCCGTTCGATCTGGTGACGCACCCGTTCGACAAGTCGCTGCGCGATCCGGACTACCTGGCCCTGTCGCCCGCGGGCCGGGTTCCGGCGCTGGAGATCGATGGCGGCGCGATGATCGAGACGGCGGCTATCGCCGAGTATCTGTGCGAGACGCATCCCGATGCGGACCTGGGGATCGCGCCCGGCGCGCCGCACAGGGCCGATTGGCTGGTCTGGCTGCACTTTGCCGAGACCATCAGCCAGCATGCGGCGGCGCTGACACAGCAGCATGTCATGCTCTATGACGATGCGATGCGGTCGCCCGTCGTGATGAAACTCGAGGCGGCGCGGCTGGGCAAATGCTACGCGGCGCTTCAGGCACGGCTCGCGGCGCGAACACACCTGGTCGCGGAGCGGTTTACCGCTGCAGATATCGGCGTGGCGCAGGCGGTCTACATGGCGCGGCATTTCGCCCGAACCGATCCGTTCCCGGCGGTCGAGTCGTGGTATTACCGTGTGACCAACCGTCCGGCGTTCCGCAAAAGCCTGCCGGCGCCGGCCGAGCGGCTGTTTCCGCAGGAGTATTTCCCCGTATGGGAGGGCGCGAGATGACAGGTGACGTCGAAATATTCGAGGTCGGCCCGCGTGACGGGTTGCAGAACGAGGCCGCGCAAATCTCGGTCGCGGACAAGGTCCGCCTGATCGACTGTCTGAGCGGCGCGGGCTTCCGCCGCATCGAGGTGGCGTCCTTCGTGTCGCCGAAATGGGTGCCGCAGATGGCGTCGTCGGGCGACGTGCTTGCCACGATCAAGCGCAAGGACGGCATCTCCTATGCGGCGCTGACGCCCAACATGAAGGGACTCGAGGCCGCGATTGCCGCAAGGGCGGACGAGGTGGCGATATTCGGTTCGGCCTCCGAGGGGTTCTCGAAGGCCAACATCAACGCCTCCATCGCCGAAAGCCTGGCCCGCTTCGCCCCCGTCGCCGAGGGGGGGGGGGGGGGGGGGAGGGGGG
>NZ_JBTLRF010000004.1:238559-380920 GCF_054482575.1 Roseivivax sp. CAU 1753
CGAGGCGGCGCGCGCCGCCGGGCTGCCGGTGCGGGGCTACGTGTCCTGCGTGGTCGAATGCCCGTATGACGGGCCGGTGGCGCCGGATGCCGTGGCGCGGGTCGTGACCGCCCTGCGCGACATGGGCGTCTACGAGATCAGCCTGGGAGACACCATCGGGCAGGCCCGCCCCGAGGCGGTGGATGCGATGCTGACGGCGGTGCTCGAGGTCGCCCCTGCGCGCCAGTTGGCGGGTCATTTCCATGATACGTCCGGTCGCGCGCTCGACAATATCGAGGCCTCGCTGGCGCGCGGTCTGCGGGTGTTCGATGCGGCTGTGGGGGGGCTTGGCGGCTGCCCCTATGCGCCCGGCGCCAGGGGCAACGTCGCCACGGAACGGGTGCATGACAGGCTCAAGGCGCTGGGCTATGCCACCGGGCTTGACCGCGCGGTGCTGGCAGAGGCCGCGGCCATTGCCCGCGAGATCAGGAAAGGGGAGGGACAGGATGACCAGGCTGATCAGGGTTGAGACCGATGCGCGCGGGGTGGCGACGCTCTGGCTGGCGCGGGCGGACAAGCACAACGCCCTCTCTGCCGAGATGATGATCGCGCTTGAGGCCGCGGCGGGGGACTTGGCCGCCGATGCGTCGGTCCGGGTGGTGATCCTCGCGGCTGAGGGCGCGACCTTCTGCGCCGGTGGCGATCTTGCCTGGATGC
This sequence comes from Roseivivax sp. CAU 1753, assembly GCF_054482575.1. Taxonomy (NCBI): domain Bacteria; kingdom Pseudomonadati; phylum Pseudomonadota; class Alphaproteobacteria; order Rhodobacterales; family Roseobacteraceae; genus Roseivivax; species Roseivivax sp. CAU 1753. Next base: position 239,256 of record NZ_JBTLRF010000004.1, read on the forward strand.
GCGCCCAGCGCGAGATGGACGCCGCCACGCGCACCCGTGAAAGCCGCCGAATCGCGACGGCGCTGGGCGCGTTGGCCGATCTGCCGCAGCCGCTGATCGGGCGCATCCACGCCAATGCCTTCGGCGGCGGTGTCGGGCTTGCGGCGGTCTGCGACGTGGCCATCGGAGCGCTGGGGCTGAAGATGGCGCTGACCGAGGTGAAGCTGGGGCTTCTTCCGGCCAATATCGGCCCCTACGTGATCGCGCGCATGGGCGAGGCCCGGGCACGCGAGGTGTTCATGAACGGGCGTGTCTTCGATGCGCAGGAGGCTGTGCGGCTCAATCTGCTGACCCGGGCGGTGTCGCCCGACATGCTTGACGCCGCGGTCGAGGCCGAGGTCGCCCCCTATCTTGACTGCGCGCCCGGCGCCGTGTCCGAGGCCAAGGCGCTGCTTGGTGATCTGGCGGGCCGCGTCACCGGGGCGCAGGTCGACCTGGCCATCGACGCACTGGCCAGCCGCTGGCAAACCGCCGAGGCAGAAGAGGGACTGAGCGCATTCTTCGAAAAAAGGCCGCCCAAATGGCGGAAATGACCGGCTATCCGGTCGCATCCTATCCAATCGAATAGGCCGCCGCTCCATCGGCGCGGCGCGCCTATCCACCCGCCTTTATCGCCAGCCTCGCTGAAATTCGTATACATGACGGTGTCGGACGTGATGGTGCGGCGGGTCGCCGTTCGCAGAATTTTGGGGTTCTCGACGTGTCGCCCCCGAACCGCAAGTCGCGTCACCGACAGCGCAATAGATCGGGAACGGATCAGCGCGCGGACCATAATTTGCCTGCAGCAAGCGGGTGATGTGAAAACGGCCCAGCCGGGTGCATAATCGGTTAATGGGTCTACGGTGTGAAAGGCGTCTGTTTCGGCAGACGCCTTTTTTCTGGTCCAGAGCCCGCTCTGGTCCGGAGCCCGCCAAAATCGGTCTGTCGCCACGCAGGCCCGCGGACCGCCGGCGCCAGGATGCCACCTTGAGCCGGGCGATTGACGCCGTGGACCGGGGCCGGTCATGCGCTGCCCGTGCCAGATTCCAGGACCACCGCCACACACAGCCACATAAGGCTCCGCCGGGATCCCGGGGCTGGCGATGTGCCGACCGGGTGATCTCGGGGGCGCCCCTTGGTCGCGGTTACGGGGAAAACCCGGGGTTCCGGGGCAGCAAAGCGGGCCGCGCCCGTTGACCCCCGGATAGTGCGGGGATAGATGAAAGTGTAACACTACGTGTCCGGAAGGGCATGCGCCGCGCGGTCTGACGCCGGACCGTTGGCAAGACAAGGGAAAGGAAACATCCCCGTGGATGAGTTGCTGAGGGAATATCTCCCCATTCTCGTGTTCCTGGCCATCGCCATTGGCCTTGGTCTGGTGCTGATTCTCGCCGCGCTGATTATCGCCGTGCGCAATCCCGATCCCGAGAAAGTGTCGGCCTACGAATGCGGCTTTAACGCGTTCGACGACGCGCGGATGAAATTCGATGTGCGGTTCTACCTCGTCGCGATCCTGTTCATCATCTTCGACCTCGAGATCGCGTTCCTGTTTCCCTGGGCGGTTGCCTTCAAGGACATCTCGATGACGGGGTTCTGGTCGATGATGGTCTTCCTCGGGGTGTTGACCATCGGCTTTGCCTATGAATGGAAGAAGGGGGCCCTCGAATGGCAGTGATGACAGGCGCGAATACCGCCGGGGCGGACCGCGAAGTCGCCGTTCAGGACCTGAACCGCACCCTGACCGACAAGGGGTTTCTGCTGACCTCGACCGAGGACATCATCAACTGGGCGCGCACCGGATCGCTGCACTGGATGACCTTCGGCCTGGCCTGTTGCGCGGTCGAGATGATGCAGACCTCGATGCCGCGTTACGACGCCGAACGCTTCGGCATCGCCCCGCGCGCCAGCCCGCGCCAGTCGGACCTGATGATCGTGGCGGGCACCCTGACCAACAAGATGGCCCCGGCGCTGCGCAAGGTCTACGACCAGATGCCGGAACCACGCTACGTGATCTCGATGGGATCCTGCGCCAATGGCGGCGGCTATTACCACTACAGCTACAGCGTCGTGCGCGGCTGCGACCGTATCGTGCCCGTGGATGTCTACGTGCCGGGCTGCCCGCCGACGGCAGAGGCGCTGCTGTACGGGCTGCTCGCGCTTCAGCGCAAAATCCGCCGCACAGGCACGTTGACCCGCTGACCCGTCAAGGAGGCTCGCGATGAGCACTGCAATGCAAGAACTCGGCGGCTATATCGAGGCCAAGCGCCCGGATTGCGTGGTCTCGTGGGAGGTTGTGCGCGACGAGTTGAACGTCCAGGTCGCCCCGACCAACATCCGCGACCTGATCGAGTGGCTGAAGCTTGAGCCGACCTGCCGCTTTACGACGCTGATCGACATCACGGCGGTCGATTACCCCGACCGGGCCAAGCGGTTCGACGTGGTCTATCACTTCCTGTCGATGCATCAGAACCATCGCATCCGGCTCAAGGTGTCGGTGCGCGAAGAGGACATCGTGCAGTCGATCACCTCGGTGCATCCTTCGGCCGACTGGTACGAGCGCGAAGTCTTCGACATGTTCGGCATCCTGTTTTCCGGCCACCCGGATCTGCGCCGCATCCTCACCGACTATGGGTTCCGCGGGTATCCCCTGCGCAAGGATTTCCCGACCACCGGCTATGTCGAGGTGCGCTACGACGAAGAGAAGAAGCGCGTCGTCTACGAGCCGGTCAGCCTGGTGCAGGAATATCGTCAGTTCGATTTCATGTCGCCCTGGGAGGGCGCGGAATACGTCCTGCCGGGAGATGAAAAGTCCGACGCCAAAGACGGCGAGACGGCATGATGGGCGGCGGCGGCTTCCTCTGGATGATTTTCGTGGGCGTGCTGGTCGTGGTGCCGTTCTGGCGACTTTTACCGAAGTTCGGCATCCCGAACTGGGTGGCGATCTTTGCGATTTTCCCGGTGGTGGCGGTCATCCTGCTTTGGATGATGGCCTTCAAGGACGACAGTAACGGAAGGCAGACGTGATGGACGGCTCCAAGGGTTTCGAAGACGCGCAGACGCAGGAACAGCGGATCCGCAACTTCAACATCAACTTCGGCCCCCAGCACCCGGCGGCCCACGGCGTTCTGCGCCTCGTGCTCGAACTTGACGGCGAGGTGGTCGAGCGGTGCGATCCGCATATCGGCCTGCTGCATCGCGGCACGGAAAAGCTGATGGAAAGCCGCACCTACCTGCAGAACCTGCCCTATTTCGACCGGCTCGACTATGTCGGCACGATGAACCAGGAACACGGTTGGTGCCTTGTCATCGAAAAGTTGACCGGCACCGTGGTGCCGCGCCGCGCGCAGTTGATCCGGGTTCTGTTCTGCGAAGTGGGGCGCATCCTGAACCACCTGCTGAACGTGACCACGCAGGCCATGGACGTCGGCGCGCTGACGCCGCCGCTCTGGGGCTTCGAGGAACGCGAAAAGCTGATGCAATTCTACGAGCGCGCCTCGGGGGCGCGCCTGCACGCGGCCTATTTCCGCCCCGGTGGCGTGCACCAGGACCTGCCGCCGGATCTGCTTGACGACATGGAGGAATGGTGCGGCACCTTCATGCCCGTGCTCGCCGACATCGACGGTCTGCTGACCGAGAACCGCATCTTCAAGCAGCGCAACGTCGATATCGGCGTGATCTCGGAAGAAGAGGCGCAGGACTGGGCGTTTTCGGGCGTCATGGTGCGCGGCTCTGGCATGGCGTGGGACCTGCGCCGCGCGCAGCCCTATGAATGCTACGACGAATTCGAGTTCCAGATCCCGGTGGGCAAGAACGGCGATTGCTACGACCGCTACCTCGTCCGCATGGAAGAGATGCGCCAGTCGATCCACATCATGCTTCAAGCCATCGAAAAGCTGCGGATGCCGGAAAATCAGGGCGACGTGCTGACCCGTGGCAAGGTGTCGCCGCCGAAGCGGAGCGAGATGAAGACCTCGATGGAGGCGCTCATCCATCACTTCAAGCTTTACACCGAAGGTTTCCACGTGCCCGAAGGCGACATCTACGCCGCGGTCGAGGCCCCGAAGGGCGAGTTTGGCGTCTACCTGGTGTCGGACGGATCCAACAAACCCTACCGCGCCAAGATCCGCGCGCCGGGCTACGCCCATCTGCAAGCGATGGACTACATGGCCAAGGGCCATCAGCTGGCCGACGTCGCGGCGATCCTGGGATCGATGGACATCGTGTTCGGGGAAGTGGACCGCTAGGTTGCGGTGCGGGATGAGTTTTGAGGGGACAGCCTGAATGCGATTGAAAAGCCTGACATTTCTGGCGGCGGTGACTGCGCTGGCCGGGTGCGAGACGCCGCCCGAGGGCACCGACGAGGTCGATGTGTCGAATTTCGACCTGGCCATCGCCTCGATCGGGTGCGACCTCACCGATGAAGGCGACTATCAGGCCGTCGAGATCCAGACCGGACTCAACCGGCTTCAGGCGCAGGAAATGGCCCAGTTTCGCGTCGATGCCGGGGCCGCCGCGCGGCTGTCGAATGGCGGCATTCGCCTGATCACTGGCAGCTGCGCCCCCGTGCAGACCGCCGCGGCCTTGCCTGAAGCGGCTGGCTGACCCACTCTGGCTGATCCCGGGTGATGCCCGGGGCGATGCAACGGAAAGATCGACATGCTGAGACGACTGTACCACGCGCAACCCGATAGCTTCGCTTTCACCCCCGAGAACCAGGCCTGGGCCGAGACCCAGATCACCAAGTTCCCGGCGGGGCGTCAGGCATCGGCGATCATTCCGCTTCTGTGGCGGGCCCAGGAACAGGAAGGCTGGCTGTCGCGGCCCGCGATGGAGCATATCGCCGAGATGCTCGATCTTGCCTATATGCGCGCGCTCGAAGTGGCGACCTTCTACTTCATGTTCCAGTTGCAGCCGGTCGGGTCGGTCGCCCACATCCAGGTCTGCGGCACGACGTCCTGCATGATCTGCGGCGCGGAAGACCTGATCGCGGTCTGCAAGGAAAAGATCGCGGCAAAGGCGCATGAGGTATCGGCGGACGGCAAGCTCAGCTGGGAAGAGGTTGAATGCCTGGGGGCCTGCTCGAACGCGCCCATGGCCCAGATCGGCAAGGACTATTACGAGGATCTGACCGCCAAGCGCTTCGGAGAGATCCTGGATGAGCTGGTATCCGGCGGCGTGCCGACACCCGGCCCGCAGAACGGGCGCTTCGCGTCCGAGCCGAAATCGGGGCTGACCTCGCTCAAGGACCCCGAGGACGGACGGCACGAATACAACGCGTCGGTCGATCTGGCGGTGACTATCGGCGACACCATCAAGCGCATCGACGGCACCGAGGTGCCGCTCGAGGCACCGTGGCACGACTTCAGCGACGAGGACGGCAGCGCCAAACCCGATCGCGGCACGAAGAAGGCCGAGGGTCAGCCCGTCGATTCCACCGGCATCGACAAGCGCGAAGCCACGGCGGAAAGCACGGCCCGGCCGGAAACCTCTGCCCCCGCGAAAGCCGCCGAGTCCGCGTCCAGGGCACCCGCCGAGGCCACCGGATCCGACGTGCCCGAGGGCGGTGCTCCGGCGACGGTCGGCGAAAAGCCGCAGCAACTCGATGCGCCGCGCGATGGCAAGGCCGATGACCTCAAGAGGATCAAGGGTGTGGGCCCCAAGCTCGAGGCGTTGCTGAACGATCTCGGCTTCTATCACTTCGATCAGGTGGCGGCCTGGTCCGAGGCAGAAATCGCCTGGGTCGACGAGCATCTCGAGGGTTTCAAGGGCCGCGTCGAGCGCGACGACTGGGTGGCCCAGGCCAAAGAGCTGTCCTGATCCGGCAAGTCCGAGTTTGCTTCATGCGTAAAAATGGGCATCGTATAAAGAACTTGGACGCAACACACGCGGATGGGGAGTGACGACATGGCTGCACCGACAAACGGGATGAGTTGCCGAAAGGGATGCTGGCTGATGGCTGGCGGCATCGGACTGGTCTTCTTTGTGTTGCTGCTGACCATCGGCGATGCGAGCGGCTTCTTGGCCATCGTTTTGACCGCCATCGTGATCGTCGGACTGGGCATGTACTTCAACCGGAAATACTGCAGCGGGTCGCCCCGGTCGGCAGGGGCGATGACGGCCCGCAGCTCGTCCGCGCCCGGCACACCGGCAAAGACACCCGCGGCAACCAAACCGGAAACCAAACCGGAAACCAAACCGGCAACCGACACGGCAACAGCGTCGCCCGCAACGGCGCCGGCAGAGCCGACCCCGGCATCGCCCGCCGTCACCGGTGCGCCCGCTCCGGCGTCCGCTTCGGCAACCGCCGATGCCGAGGCGGGGGCAAAGGTCAAACCGTCTAAATCGCTGGCCGGTCAGGCGGAACTGGCCACGCGCAAGGGCAGCTGGACCTATCAGGCCAGCCCCGACCCGCAGGCAGCCACCGCACCAGACACCGCCGCCGACACCGACGCGGCCACTGCCGCGAGCATGGCCCCCGGCGCGCCGCAGGACAAGCCCGCGACTCTGGACGCAGCGCGCGACGGCAAGGCCGATGACCTCAAGGTCATCAAGGGCGTCGGGCCGAAGCTCGAGATCATGTTGAACGACATGGGGTTTTACCACTACGACCAGATTGCCCGCTGGAGCGACAGCGAAATCAACTGGGTGAACAACAACCTCACCGGCTTCAAGGGCCGGGTGACCCGCGACGACTGGGTCGAGCAGGCGAAGATCCTTGCGGCGGGCGGCGAGACAGAGTTCTCCCGGCGTGCCGACAAGGGCGACGTCTCCTGAAGCGAAGGGCGGTCCCGAGGCATGAACAGCGACGATCTGGCACGGCGGGGGCGTCGAATCGCCCTCATCATCGCCGGGACCGGCGTGTTATGGATCGCCGCGACCGCTTTGGGGGCGCAACAGGGCTGGCCGCAACGCACCCGCGCCCTGTTCGATCTGGCGGCACTTGCCGGGTTCGGGCTGGCGATATGGATGATCTACCAACTCTGGCGGGACCGCCAGAAGGACAAGGACTAAACGATGCTTCAGGATCAGGACCGGATATTCACCAATATCTACGGGATGCACGACCGATCCCTGCAGGGGGCGCAATCGCGCGGCCATTGGGACGGCACGGCGGGTCTGATCGGAAAGGGCCGCGACTGGATCATTTCCGAGATGAAGAACTCCGGCCTGCGCGGTCGCGGCGGCGCGGGCTTCCCGACCGGCCTCAAGTGGTCCTTCATGCCCAAGGAATCCGATGGCCGTCCGGCCTATCTGGTGGTCAATGCCGACGAATCCGAGCCCGGCACCTGCAAGGACCGCGAGATCATGCGGCACGATCCGCACACGCTGGTCGAGGGCTGCCTGATCGCGTCCTTCGCGATGCAGGCCCATGCCTGCTACATCTACATCCGAGGCGAATATATCCGCGAGAAAGAGGCGCTGCAGCGCGCCATCAACGAGGCTTATGATGCCGGTCTCGTGGGCAAGAACGCCGCCGGATCGGGCTGGGATTTCGACATCTACCTGACCCACGGGGCAGGGGCCTATATCTGCGGCGAAGAGACGGCGCTGCTCGAAAGCCTCGAAGGCAAGAAGGGCATGCCCCGCATGAAGCCGCCGTTCCCGGCGGGGTCCGGCCTTTACGGCTGCCCGACCACGGTGAACAATGTGGAATCCATCGCGGTGGTGCCGACGATCCTGCGCCGCGGGGCCGACTGGTTCTCGGGGTTCGGGCGTCCAAACAACGCGGGCACCAAGCTGTTCGCGATCTCGGGCCACGTCAACAACCCCTGCGTCGTTGAAGAGGCGATGTCGATCACCTTTGAAGAGCTGATCGAAAAGCATTGCGGCGGTATCCGTGGCGGCTGGGACAACCTCAAGGCGGTGATCCCCGGCGGCTCCTCGGTGCCCTGCATTCGTGGCGAACACATGCGCGAGGCGATCATGGATTTCGACTACCTGCGCGAGCAGCGGTCGGGTCTTGGCACCGCCGCGGTGATCGTGATGGACAAGGATACCGACATCATCAAGGCGATCTGGCGTCTGGCGAAGTTCTACAAGCACGAAAGCTGTGGCCAGTGCACGCCCTGCCGCGAAGGCACCGGCTGGATGATGCGCGTGATGGAGCGGCTGGTGCGCGGCGATGCCGATGTCGAGGAGATCGACATGCTGCTCGACGTCACCAAGCAGGTCGAGGGACACACGATCTGCGCGCTGGGGGATGCGGCGGCCTGGCCGATCCAGGGCCTGATCCGCAACTTCCGCGACGAGATCGAGGACAGGATCAAGCATAAGCGCAAGGCGCCGATCGCGGCGGAATGATCGCGGCGGGGTCCGCGGGCGTTTGCGACGCGCCCGGCAAGCGGGGGGTCGCACGGGCCGGACGCGCCGCCCGGGCGGTGTCGGCTTGAAACGCGCGCCAAGAGACGCGACAAGGACGGCAGACCGGGGGGCGGAGTGACGACATGCGATCTTTTGTGATGCTGATGGCGGCGACGCTGGGGCTGGCCGCCTGCGGGATCGGCCCCGAGCGGATCGCCTTTGACGGTGAGTATTACCGCGCCAAGGCTTCGGCCCCGGCCAAGGATCGCGCCAACTTCATCGCCACGGCGGGGCCCGTCGACAAGGGTTTCGAGGGGGCGGCGGCGGCGGCGCGCTACGAGGCCGTGCGCCATTGCGTGCGCTATCTTGGCACCTCGGTCATCGATTACGCCGTGCCCGCGGGCACGCCCCCCACATCGCTGCCGCGCGACGGCGACCGCGTCGTCCTGCGCGGGACATGCATCGAAGGGCGCTGAATTTCGGCAACTCTCCGCCCGTGATATTGGATAGCCGGCCGTCAAGGCCCCATCTCTGGACGATACAGCCGGATCGAACCGGCACCAGCATCCAAGAGGAGAGCGCAGAAATGCCCAGCCCCATCCGATCCACCATCCTTGCCGTCGCACTCGGCCTGACCGCCATGCCCGCCGCCGCCCAGGCGAAGCCGCCGCTCAGCCAGGTTCGGGAAATCGACGATGCGCTTCTGATGATCGGCATCGCCGACGAGGTGCGCAACAGGTGCGACGCCATCGAAGCCCGCATGTTTACCGCGTGGACCACCGTCAACGCGCTGGAATCGCGCGCGAAAAGAATGGGATACAGTGCCGAGGAAATCGAGGATTATGTGACCTCGAAAGCCGAGAAGAAGCGCATGCGCGAGCGTGGTGAAGCCTATCTGAAGGCGCGTGGCGTGGCATTGGACAACGATGCCGCCTATTGCACCTTTGGCCGTGAAGAAATAGCCAAGGGCAGCCAGATTGGCGTCCTTCTCAAGGAAAGGTGAGACAGACCGATGTCAGACCTCCGCAAGATCAACATCGACGGCAAGGAAATCGAAGTGGACGGCGCGATGACGCTGCTTCAGGCCTGCGAGGAAGCCGGCCGTGAAATTCCACGCTTCTGTTACCACGAAAGGCTGTCGATCGCCGGCAATTGCCGGATGTGTCTTGTCGAGGTCGTGGGTGGCCCGCCCAAGCCCGCCGCGTCCTGCGCGATGCAGGTCCGCGACCTGCGCCCCGGCCCCGAAGGCCAGCCGCCGGTCGTGCGGACCAATTCGCCGATGGTCAAGAAGGCCCGCGAAGGGGTGATGGAGTTCCTGCTCATCAACCACCCGCTCGATTGCCCGATCTGCGATCAGGGCGGCGAATGCGACCTGCAGGATCAGGCGATGGCCTATGGCGTCGACTTCTCGCGCTTCCGCGAACCCAAGCGCGCGACCGAGGACCTCGATCTTGGCCCGCTGGTCGAGACCCACATGACGCGCTGCATCTCGTGCACCCGCTGCGTCCGCTTTACCACCGAGGTCGCTGGCATCAGCCAGATGGGCCAGACCGGGCGCGGCGAGGATGCCGAGATCACCTCCTATCTGGGCCAGACGCTCGATTCGAACCTGCAGGGCAACATCATCGATCTGTGCCCCGTCGGCGCGCTGGTCTCCAAGCCCTATGCCTTCACCGCCCGCCCGTGGGAGTTGACCAAGACCGAAAGCATCGACGTGATGGATGCGCTCGGCTCCTCGATCCGCGTCGACACCAAGGGCCGCGAAGTGATGCGCTTCTTGCCGCGCAACCATGACGGCACCAACGAGGAATGGATTTCCGACAAGACGCGCTTTGTCTGGGACGGGCTGCGGCGTCAGCGGCTCGACAAACCCTATCTGCGCGAAGGCGGCAAGCTGCGCCCCGCGTCATGGACCGAGGCGCTGGATGCGGCGGCATCGGCCCTCAAGGGCGCCAGCAAGGTCGCGGGTCTGGTCGGCGATCTGGTTCCGACCGAGGCCGCCTATGCGCTGAAACAACTGGTCGAAAGCTTTGACGGGCAGGTCGAATGCCGCACCGATGGCGCGAAACTGCCCGCGGGCAACCGGTCTGGCTATGTCGGGACGGCGGCGGTCGAAGACCTCGACACCGCCGAGGCGATCATGCTGATCGGCACCAACCCCGCGATCGAGGCACCGGTTCTGAACGCCCGCATCCGCAAGGCCTGGGCGGCCGGGGCGCAGGTTGGCCTGATCGGTGAAGCCGTTGATCTGACGTATGAATACGCCCATCTGGGCACCGGCCCGTCGACCATGACCGACCTTCTGGGCCGCGATCATTCGGACGTGGGTGAGAAGGCGTCGGTTATCGTGATCGGCCAGGCGGCGCTGTCGCGTGACGATGGCGCGGCGGTTCTGGCCTCGGCCATGGCGCTTGCGGCATCGACGAAGTCCAGCTTCCTGGTGCTGCACACCGCCGCCAGCCGCGTCGGCGCGATGGACGTGGGCGCGGTGACCGAAGGCGGCCTCGACGCCGCGCTTGACGGGGCAGACGTGGTCTACAACCTCGGCGCGGACGAAATCGACGTCCCGGACGGCCCCTTCGTCATCTACCAGGGCAGCCATGGCGACCGTGGCGCGCACCGGGCCGACGTGATCCTGCCCGCCGCCGCCTACACCGAGGAGCAGGGCCTGTTCGTCAACACCGAGGGCCGACCGCAGCTCGCGCTCCGGGCGAATTTCGCACCCGGCGAGGCCAAGGAGAACTGGGCGATCCTGCGGGCGCTTTCCGCCGAGGCTGGCAAGCAGCTGCCGTTCGACAGCCTGGCCGAATTGCGCTCGGACATGGTCAAGGGCGCGCCGCACCTGGCCGAAATCGACATGGTCGCCGAAAACGACTGGCAGCCGGTCGAGACCGACGCCGGGATGTCCGACGCCGCCTTCGGGCAGGCGTTCGGCGATTTCTATCTGACCAACCCGGTGGCGCGGGCAAGCCAGCTCATGGCCGAACTCAGCGCCAATGCCGCGGCGCGCAAGAAGATCAAGATCGCTGCAGAGTGAAGCCGATGGGGTGGGTCCGTCTCGCGCCGCTGATCGTGACCGCAGGCCTTCTGGCCTGCGGACCGACGGGACGGGACGACGGCGCATTCCAGCCCCGCTATCGGGGAATCGACACCCGTCTTCTCGATGGCGACCTGGTGCAGTTCGTCGTCGAAATGGAGGGTGCGCGCGATTCGGTTGATGTTGAAAACTATGTCGAATGCGCCGCGGCACAGTATGCTTTGATTCGAGGATACGGATTCGCACGTCATTTGCGCACAAATGTCGACGAAGAGGGTGGTCTCTGGCGCGCAGATGCGGTTTACACCATATCGCCAGCATTACCCCGCGGGTTGAAGACGATCGACGCGGAAGTCGTCGCTTCGGCCTGTGCGGAAAACGGAATACCGATGGTGTGAGGACCCGATGTCTGACTTCATGATGTCCCCCGGCGGTACAGCCTTGATCATTGTTGCACAGTGCCTTGCGGTTCTGGGCTTCGTGATGATCAGCCTGCTGTTCCTGGTTTATGGCGACCGCAAGATCTGGGCCGCCGTCCAGATGCGCCGCGGCCCCAATGTTGTCGGCGTCTTCGGCCTGCTGCAATCGGTTGCCGACGCGCTGAAATATGTCGTCAAGGAAGTGGTGATCCCGGCCGGGTCGGACCGCGCGGTCTTCATCCTCGCGCCGCTGACGTCCTTCGTTCTGGCGATGGTGGCCTGGGCGGTGATCCCGTTCAACGACACCTGGGTGCTGTCCGACATCAACGTCGCCGTGCTTTACGTCTTCGCGATCTCCTCGCTCGAGGTCTACGGCGTGATCATGGGCGGCTGGGCGTCGAACTCGAAATACCCCTTCCTCGGCTCGCTTCGGTCGGCGGCGCAGATGATCTCCTACGAGGTGTCCATCGGCCTCGTCATCATCGGCGTGATCATCTCGACAGGGTCGCTCAACTTCGGCGACATCGTGCGGGCGCAGGACGGCAATCTCGGGTTTTTCAACTGGTACTGGCTGCCGCACCTGCCGATGGTGTTCCTGTTCTTCATCTCGGCGCTGGCCGAAACCAACCGCCCGCCGTTCGATCTGCCCGAGGCCGAGTCGGAACTGGTGGCGGGCTACCAGGTCGAATATTCCTCGACGCCGTTCCTTTTGTTCATGGCCGGCGAATACATCGCCATCTTCCTGATGTGCGCGCTGACGTCGCTGCTGTTCTTCGGCGGCTGGCTTTCTCCCATCCCGTTCCTGCCCGACGGGCCGCTCTGGATGGTTGGCAAGATGGCGTTCTTCTTCTTCCTCTTTGCGATGGTGAAGGCGATCACCCCGCGTTACCGCTATGACCAGCTGATGCGTCTGGGTTGGAAAGTATTCCTGCCGTTCAGCCTGGTCTGGGTGGTGTTCGTTGCCTTCGCCGCGAAATTCGGATGGTTCTGGGGGCTCTTCGCACGCTGGAGCGTGGGCAGCTGAGCCTTTGAACATTGAAACAAACAGTCTAGGGACGTGACATGACCCAAACGGACTTCTCCCGCCGCGCCAGCTATTTTCTTCTGGCTGATTTCTGGAAGGGCATGGGGCTTGGGCTGAAATACTTCTTCGGCCCCAAGGCGACGGTGAACTACCCGCACGAAAAGGGCCCGCTCAGCCCTCGTTTCCGGGGCGAACACGCGCTGCGTCGCTACCCCAACGGCGAGGAACGCTGCATCGCCTGCAAGCTGTGCGAGGCGATCTGCCCGGCACAGGCCATCACCATCGACGCAGAGCCGCGCAACGACGGCTCGCGGCGCACCACGCGTTACGACATCGACATGACCAAGTGCATCTATTGCGGTTTCTGCCAGGAAGCCTGCCCGGTCGATGCCATTGTCGAGGGCCCGAATTTCGAGTTCACCACCGAGACCCGCGAAGAGCTGTATTACGACAAGCAAAAGCTGCTTGAGAACGGGGACCGCTGGGAAGCCGAGATCGCGCGCAACCTCGAATTGGATGCACCGTACCGATGACCGACAGCCAGAACCCTTTCGAGATGTTCATGCAGCAGGCGCAGCAGATGGCGAAAGCCCTGAACCCCGCGCTGGAGACCTTCAACACGCGTGAAATCGAGAAGTTCTGGCCGACCATGCCCAAGGATTTCATGGAGATGTCCTTTGGCAAGGGGCTGTCGAAGGACGGGCTGGATGCCAAGACGCGGCTGCTGCTGACCCTGGCGGGGCTGACGATGCAAGGCGCGCAGGCCGAGGTGCCGTTCCGGATGAACGTGCGCCATGCGATTGCCGCGGGCGCCACGAAGGACGAGATCGCCGAGACGATCGCGCAGATGTCGATGTTCGCGGGCATCCCCGCGATGACGCGCGCGATGGAACTGGCGCGCTCGGTCATGGAAGACACGGACGACAGCAAGGACAATGAGACATGAGCGTCTTCGCCTTTTACCTCTTTGCCATTTCGACCCTCGCGGGTGGTCTGTTCACGGTGGTCAGCCGGAACCCGGTGCACTCGGTGCTCTGGCTGATCCTGGCGTTCCTGTCCGCGGCGGGGCTTTTCGTGCTGCTGGGCGCGGAGTTCGTGGCGATGTTGCTGATCATTGTCTATGTCGGCGCGGTCGCGGTGCTGTTCCTGTTCGTGGTGATGATGCTCGATGTCGACTTCGCCGAGCTGAAGGCCGAGATGGCCAGGTACATGCCGCTGGCGCTGCTGATCGGGATCGTCATCCTGATGCAGTTCGTGCTGGCTTTCGGGGCCTGGGAAGCGGCGCCGTCTGCCGCGGGCAACCTGGCGCAGGCGATCCCGGTGGACCGGCACAATACCGAGGCGCTGGGGCTGATCCTCTATGACCAGTATTTCCTGCTGTTCCAGTTGGCGGGGCTGATCCTGCTGGTGGCGATGATCGGGGCGATCGTGCTGACGCTGCGCCACCGCACCGACGTCAAGCGGCAGGACGTGATGGCACAGATCCTGCGCGATCCGAACACCGCGATGGAGCTGCGCGACGTGAAACCCGGTCAGGGACTGTGACGGGGGCACGTTTTTCAAAGCGAAAAACGTGCGGAAAAATGAGATTTTTCCGGCCATGTGCCGGAGGGGCGGAAAAGCGTCTTGATGCTTCTCCGTTGGGAAAAACGAAGCGGAAAATGTGAAATTTTCCGCGCCACGACGGACGAGGGACCGAGAATGATCGGACTTGAACACTACCTGACGGTGGCGGCGACGCTGTTCGTCATCGGCATCTTCGGGCTCTTTCTGAACCGCAAGAACGTCATCATCCTGTTGATGTCGATCGAGTTGATGCTGCTCGCGGTCAATATCAACCTCGTGGCCTTCTCGTCCTTCCTCGGCGATCTGGTGGGGCAGGTCTTCACCCTTTTCGTGCTGACCGTCGCCGCCGCCGAGGCCGCCATCGGCCTTGCGATCCTTGTCTGCTTCTTCCGGAACCGCGGCACCATCGCGGTCGAAGATGTCAACGTGATGAAAGGCTGAAGCGATGGAAAGCATCATCCTCTTTGCCCCGCTCGTCGGTGCCCTGATCGCCGGTTTCGGCTGGCGCGTGACGGGCGAACGCGGTGCCATGTGGATCACCACCGGGCTGCTGTTCCTGGCCTGCTTCTTTTCCTGGATCGTGTTTCTGGGGCATGACGGCGTCACCGACCAGATCCAGATCCTGCGCTGGATCGAGAGCGGCACGCTGTCCACGGACTGGTCGATCCGCCTTGACCGGCTGACGGCGATCATGCTGATCGTGGTGACCACGGTGTCGGCGCTCGTGCACCTCTATTCCATGGGCTACATGGCGCATGACGCGAACTTCAAGGACGGCGAGACCTACAAGCCGCGCTTCTTCGCCTACCTTTCGTTCTTCACCTTCGCGATGCTGGCGCTGGTGACCTCGGACAACCTGGTGCAAATGTTCTTCGGCTGGGAAGGGGTCGGCGTCGCGTCCTACCTGCTGATCGGGTTCTACTACAAGAAACCCTCGGCCAACGCCGCCGCGATGAAGGCGTTCATCGTCAACCGCGTCGGCGACTTCGGTTTTGCGCTGGGGATCATGGCGCTTTATTTCCTGACCGATTCGGTGCGCTTCGACGATGTCTTCGCCGCCGCCCCCGACCTGGCCGAAACGCAGCTGACCTTCCTGTGGACCGAATGGAATGCCGCCAACCTGATCGCCTTCCTGCTCTTCGTCGGCGCGATGGGCAAATCGGCGCAGCTGTTCCTGCACACCTGGCTGCCCGACGCGATGGAAGGCCCGACGCCGGTGTCGGCGCTGATCCACGCCGCCACCATGGTCACCGCGGGCGTCTTTCTGGTCTGCCGGATGTCGCCGATCATGGAGTTCGCGCCTGAGGCAATGACCTTCGTGACCTTCATCGGCGCGTCCACCGCGTTCTTCGCGGCCACCGTCGGACTGGTGCAGAACGATATCAAGCGCGTGATCGCCTATTCGACCTGTTCGCAGCTTGGCTACATGTTCGTCGCCGCCGGCGTCGGTGTCTATTCGGTCGCGATGTTCCACCTCTTCACGCATGCGTTCTTCAAGGCGATGCTGTTTCTGGGCGCGGGATCGGTGATCCACGGCATGCACCACGAACAGGACATGCGGAACTACGGCGGGCTGCGCAAGAAACTGCCCTACACGTTCTGGGCCATGATGATCGGCACGCTGGCGATCACCGGCGTCGGCATTCCGCTGACCCATATCGGCTTCGCGGGCTTCCTGTCGAAGGACGCCGTGATCGAAAGCGCCTATGCCGGAACCCAGGGCGGCTATGCCTTCTGGATGCTCGTGGTCGCGGCGCTGTTCACCAGCTTCTACTCGTGGCGGCTGATCTTCATGACCTTCTTCGGCAAGCCGCGCGGCGACAAGCACACTCACGAACACGCCCATGAAAGCCCGACCGTCATGCTGGTTCCGCTGGGCGTGCTGGCTCTTGGCGCGGTCTTTTCGGGCATGATCTGGTACAACAGCTTCTTCGGCCACACGGACACCGTCGGCAAGTTCTTCGGTGTACCCTATGCCGAAGCCGGAGAGCATGGCGCAGCAGCAGAAGGCGACGACGCCGGACACGGCGAAGAAGCTGCTGCCGCCGACGATCACGCCACCGACGATCACGCAGCCGAAGACGCACATCACTACGTCCTGACCGGCAAGCCCGGCGAGGGCGCGATCTACACCGGCGTGGACAACAACGTGATGAACGCGGCGCACGAAGTGCCCAAATGGGTCAAGGTCAGCCCCTTCATCGCCATGCTGATCGGCCTGGGCACGGCCTATCTGTTCTACATGGTCAACCCGGCACTGCCCAAACGCCTCGCCGAGAATCAGCGCCCGCTGTATCTCTTCCTGCTGAACAAGTGGTACTTCGACGAGATCTACGACTTCCTTTTCGTGCGTCCCGCCAAGGCTATCGGTCGCTTCCTCTGGAAAACCGGTGACGGATCGACGATCGACGGCGCGCTCAACGGTCTGTCGATGGGGATCATTCCGTTCTTCACCCGCCTCGCGGGCCGGGCGCAGTCGGGCTACATCTTCACCTATGCCTTCGCGATGGTGATCGGGATCGCGCTTCTGATCACCTGGATGACGCTGGCCGGAGGAGCGCACTAATGGATAACCTCCTTTCCATCGTCACCTTCCTGCCGGCGCTTGCGGCCGCCATCCTCGGTGTCTTCCTGCGCGGCGACAGCGAAGCGGCAGTCCTCAACGCCAAGCGGGTCGCGCTCTACGCGACCATCGCGACCTTCCTCATCTCGCTGGTGATCCTGGCGCAGTTCGATCCCAGCGATACCGGCTTCCAGATGGTGGAAGAGGGCGACTGGCTGCTCGGGCTGACCTACAAGCTGGGTGTCGACGGCATCTCGGTGCTGTTCGTGCTGCTGACGACCTTCATCATGCCGCTGGTGATCGCCGCCAGCTGGGACGTGAAAGTGCGCGTCAAGGAATACATGATCGCCTTCCTGCTGCTCGAAACGCTGATGCTGGGCGTGTTCATGGCGCTCGATCTGGTGCTGTTCTACCTGTTCTTCGAAGGTGGCCTGATCCCGATGTTCCTGATCATCGGCATCTGGGGCGGCAAGAACCGGATCTACGCGGCGTTCAAGTTCTTCCTCTATACCTTCTTCGGCTCGGTGCTGATGCTGGTCGCGATGGTGGCGATGTTCGCCGATGCGGGCACCACCGACATTCCGATGCTGCTCAACCACCACTTCTCGGCTGCCGGGTTCGACATTCTGGGCATCCATGTGGTCGGCGGCATGCAGACAATCCTGTTCCTCGCCTTCTTCGCCAGTTTCGCGGTGAAGATGCCGATGTGGCCGGTCCACACCTGGCTGCCGGACGCGCACGTTCAGGCCCCGACCGCCGGTTCGGTGGTGCTGGCCTCGATCCTGCTCAAGCTTGGCGGTTACGGCTTTTTGCGCTTCAACCTGCCGATGTTCCCCGTCGGCACCGAGGTCATCGGCCCGCTGGTGCTGTGGCTGTCGGTAATCGCGATCATCTACACCTCGCTTGTGGCGCTGGTGCAGGAAGACATGAAGAAGCTTATTGCCTATTCGTCCGTCGCCCACATGGGTTATGTCACCATGGGCATCTTCGCGGCGAACCAGCAGGGCATCGACGGCGCGATCTTCCAGATGCTGAGCCACGGCTTCATCTCGGGCGCTCTCTTTCTCTGCGTCGGGGTGATCTACGACCGCATGCACACGCGTGAGATCGACGCCTATGGCGGCCTCGTGAACCGGATGCCGGCCTTCGCGCTGATCTTCATGCTGTTCACCATGGCCAATGTCGGGCTGCCGGGCACCTCGGGCTTCATCGGGGAATTCCTGACCCTGGTAGGCATCTTCCAGAAAAACACCTGGGTCGCGATGTTCGCCACCACGGGGGTGATCCTGTCGGCCTGCTACGCGCTCTGGCTTTATCGCCGGGTGGTGATGGGGGACCTGATCAAGGAAAGCCTCAAGACCATCAAGGACATGACCCGTCGCGAGAAGGTGATCTTTGCACCGCTGATCATCATGACGATCTGGATGGGTGTCTATCCGGCCCCGATCCTCGACCGGATCGGCCCGTCGGTCGCCGCCCTCGTTTCCGATTACGACACCGCCGTCGCAGAGATGAAATCCGCGACCCAGGTGGCCACCAAGTCTTCTGAGGACCACTGAACCATGATCCAGTCAGACCTCGCCATCATCCTTCCCGAGATCGTCATCGCGGTCTTTGCCATGCTCGCCCTGATCGGCGCGGTCTATACCGGCAAGGACACGCTGTCCTCGATGCTGGTCTGGGTGACCGCGGGTCTCTTTGCCATTGTCGCGCTCTGGATCGCGACCAGCGGCAGCGGCACCGAGGTCGCCTTCGGCGGCATGTTCATCGACGACAGCTTCGCACGGTTCGCCAAGGTGACGATCCTTGTCTCCGCCGCCGCGGTCCTGATGATGAGTCAGGATTACATGGCGCGCCGGGGTATCCTGCGCTTCGAATATCCGCTTCTGATCGCACTGGCCGCCGTCGGCATGATGATGATGGTCTCCGCCGGGGATCTCATGTCGCTCTACATGGGGCTCGAGCTGCAATCGCTGGCGCTTTACGTCGTCGCGTCGCTGCGCCGCGATTCCGTGGTCTCGACCGAGGCGGGCCTGAAGTATTTCGTGCTTGGCGCGTTGTCTTCGGGGCTGCTGCTTTACGGTGCGTCGCTGACCTACGGCTTCGCGGGCACCACGCTGTTCTCGGGCATCATCGAGGCCGCGGGCGAGGGGCAGGCATCGCTGGGCCTGCTGTTCGGTCTGGTCTTCATGGCCTCGGGCCTTGCGTTCAAGGTGTCGGCGGTGCCGTTTCACATGTGGACGCCCGATGTCTACGAGGGCTCTCCCACGCCGGTTACTGCGTTCTTCGCCACCGCCCCCAAGGTCGCGGCCATGGCGCTGTTCGCGCGGCTGATGTTCGAGGCATTCGGCGGCGTCGTCGGCGACTGGCAGCAGATCATCGCCTTCCTGTCGGTGCTGTCGATGTTCCTCGGGGCGATCGCCGCCATCGGGCAGACCAACATCAAGCGCCTGATGGCCTATTCCTCGATTGCCCATATGGGTTACGCGCTGATGGGGCTCGCGGCGGGCACGCAGTTCGGTGTGCAGGCGCTGCTGATCTACATGGCGATCTACGTGACGATGAATGTCGGCACCTTCGCCTTCATCCTGTCGATGGAGCGGGACGGACATCCGGTGACCGACATCGCGTCGCTCAACAGCTTCGCCAAGGTGGAGCCGGGGCGGGCGCTGGCCATGCTGGTGCTGCTCTTCTCGCTGGCAGGCGTGCCGCCGCTGGTGGGCTTTTTCGGCAAGTTCTACGTGCTGCGCGCGGCCTATGAGGGCGGTCTGGCCTGGCTGGCCATCGCCGGGGTCGTCGCGTCGGTGATCGGCGCGTTCTACTATCTGCGCATCGTCTATTACATGTATTTCGGCGAAGAGCGGGATGACGGCCTCGACCAGGGCACATCGCCCATCCTCTACGGTTTCCTGACGATGTCGGCGCTGGCGATGGTGGTCGGGGTGGTCAACCTCTTCGGCATCGAAGGCGCGGCGGCGGCGGCAGCGGCGACACTCGTGCCGTGATCCTGGCCCGGATACCTGATCCAGCGGTGACGCGGCCCCATGGGCCGCGTCGCTTGTCTTTTGGGCGGGACGGTGCCGTCCCCCTCCGGCCCGGTCGCGGACCACGGACGCGTGTGGTCCAGCGCCGGTTCGGGTCGCGCTCATGAGCTGGCCCGACGGCTATGGCCGCATCATCCTCGATACCGTTGACAGCACCAATGCCGAGGCGCTGCGTCAGGCCGACGCGCTTGCGGGCGCGACCTGGATCTTGGCGCGCCACCAGACCGCTGCACGTGGCCGCCGGGGCCGCGCCTGGGCCAACCCGCCAGGCAATTTCGCGGCCACGCTGCTGCTGCACCCGACCGAGCCCGCCGCCGACGTCGCGCTGCGGTCGTTCGCGGTTGCGTTGGCGCTGTTCGATGCCTGCGTCGCCCTGACCGGTCGGGCCGCGCCCTTTGCGCTGAAGTGGCCGAACGACGTTCTGCTCAATGGCGGCAAGGTCGCGGGCATCCTGCTCGAGACGGCGGGGCAGGGCACGTCGATCCGGCACCTTGCCATCGGCGTCGGCGTCAACCTGCGCGCGGCCCCGGATGCGGATGCGGTCGAGCAGCGGGCGCTCGCGCCGGTGTCGCTGCTGTCCGAGACCGGCGCCGACATCACCCCCGATGCCTTTCTCGATGCGCTCGCCACCGCATATGCGCGCCATGAGACGACTCTGACCACCTACGGTTTTGCGCCGATCCGCGCCGCCTGGCTGGACCGGGCCGCCCGCCTCGGTGCGGTGATCACCGCCCGAACCGGCCAGGCCGAGACCACCGGCACCTTCGAGACGGTAGACGCCACCGGTCGACTTGTCCTAGTGACACAGGAAGGCCGGACATCCATCGCCGCCGCTGACGTGTTTTTCTGAAAGGAGGCGCCGCCATGCTACTTGCAGTCGATTGCGGCAACACCAACACCGTCTTCTCGATCTGGGACGGGGCAGAGTTCATCGCCACCTGGCGCACCGCGACCGAACACCAGCGCACCGCCGACCAGTATTACGTCTGGCTGTCGACGCTGATGAAACTGCGTGGTATCGAGGCCCGGATCACCGACATGATCGTCTCGACCACGGTGCCGCGCGTGGTGTTCAACCTGCGGGTGCTTGCGGATCGCTATTTCAATACGCGGCCCCTCGTGGTGGGCAAGCCCGATTGCATGCTGCCCATCGACGTGCGGGTGGATGCCGGCACCGCCGTCGGGCCGGACCGGCTGGTCAACTCGGTCGCGGGCTTCGATCTTTACGGCGGCGACCTGATCGTCGTCGATTTCGGCACCGCGACCACCTTCGACGTGGTCGATACCGACGGTGCCTATGTCGGTGGTGTGATCGCGCCGGGGGTGAACCTGTCACTGCAGGCCCTGCACGAGGCCGCCGCCGCCTTGCCGCATGTCGACATCACGCGCCCGCAGACGGTTGTGGGCACCAACACCGTTGCCTGCATGCAATCGGGCATCTTCTTTGGATATGTCGGCGTCATCCGCGAGGTCTGTGCCCGCATCAAGGAAGAACGCGACCGCGACATGAAGATTATCGCCACCGGCGGGCTTGCCTCGTTGTTTCAACAATCCGAAGCGCTATTTGACGACTGGAAAGACGATCTTACGATGCACGGGCTGACCGTGATCCACAATTACAACAAAACCGAGGGAACCCTCTCATGAGCGGTAAACGCTTGATCTACCTCGCGCTTGGCGGCGCGGGTGAAATTGGCATGAATTGTTATGTCTATGGCTATGGTGAGCCGGATCAGGAGCGACTGATCGTCGTCGATCTGGGCGTCACCTTTCCGGATATGGACACCTCGCCCGGTGTCGATCTGATCTTTCCGGACGTGAGCTGGCTGAAGGCCCGTCGCGACCGGATCGAGGCGATCTTCATTACCCATGCCCACGAAGACCATGTGGGCGCGATCTCGCATTTCTGGGAAGATCTGGGCGCGCCGGTCTATGCCCGTGCTTTCACCGCGAATATCGCGCGGCGCAAGTTCGACGAACGCGGCCTCAACCCCGAGATCGTCAAGACCCAGGCACCCTGGCCGGTGCAACAGGCGGCGGGCCCGTTCAACGTTGGCTTCGCGCCGATCTCGCACTCGATCCCGGAAAGCTCGTCCATGGTGATCGACACGCCGCTGGGCCGGGTCGTGCATTCCGGCGACTTCAAGATCGACGTGACCCCGGTGGTCGGCGAGCCGTTCGACCGCGCCATGTGGGAAAAGATCAGCGCCGATGGCGTCATCGCCCTGGTCTGCGATTCGACCAATGTCTTCTCCGAGCATGAAGGCCGCTCCGAAGCCACCGTCGGCCCCGAGATCGAGAAGTTGCTGCTCGATGCGAAAAGCATGGTCGTCGCCACCACCTTCGCCTCCAACGTGGCGCGTCTCAAGACGCTGGCCGAGGCCGGCGAACGGGCAGGGCGATCCATCGTGCTGATGGGGCGGGCCATGCGGCGCATGGTCGAGGCGGGCGTCGAGACCGGTGTGCTGACAGGGTTTCCCACCACGGTGCCGATCGAGAACGCGGGCGATGTGCCGCGCGACAGCCTGATGCTGATCGTCACCGGCAGCCAGGGCGAACGCCGGGCGGCATCGGCGCAGCTGGCGCGGGGCAAGCATTTCGGCATCGAGCTGAAGGACGGCGATCTGTTCCTGTTCTCGTCCAAGACCATTCCGGGCAACGAGAAGGGCGTCATCCGCATCATGAACCAGCTCTCGGAAAAGGGCGTGGACGTGGTCGATGACAGCTCCGGGCGCTATCACGTCTCGGGTCACGCCAACCGCCCCGATCTGGTGGCGATGCACCGGATCACCAACGCCGACCTCGTCATCCCGATGCACGGTGAGCACCGGCACCTGCGCACCCATGTGAAACTTGCCGAAAGCATGGGTCGCAAGGGCGCGCTTGCGCCGAATGGCACGATGATCGACCTGTCGACCGGCAAGCCGTGCGACTTCGTCGAGACCGGCCGCGTCTATCTGGATGGCTCGGTCAAGGTCGGCGCCATGGACGGCGTGGTGCGCGACCGCATCCGCATGGCGCTGAACGGGCATGTCACCGTGACGCTGGTTCTGGACGAAGACGACAAGCCGCTGGGCGAGCCATGGTGCGACATCATGGGCCTGTCCGAAACCGGTCGCAGCCGCCAGTCGCTGGATGCCGCGCTGGAGGAAGAGCTTGGCCAGTTCGTCGAGCGAGCCAAGGCGAAGGTGCTGTCCGATGACAAGGCCCTTGAAGATGGGTTGCGTCGCACGGTTCGCAGTGCCGCGCAGAACGAAATCGGCAAGAAGCCGGAAGTGACGGTGGTGATCAGCCGCCTGAGCTGACCCGGGCTGGACCCCGGCAACGACAAAGGCCGCCCCCGGGGGCGGCCTTTTCCGATTGTATCCTTGCGGTGGAGCCGGCGGCAGTTGCTCAGCCCGCCATCCGCTCTTCCAGGCTCATGGCGATGAAGGTGGGCATGTGGTCGCCCATGCCGACAACCTTGTTGTTGTCGTCGCGCCCGCCCCGGCCCGCGTTGCCGCCGCCACGCCGACCGCGCGACTTGTCGTTGTCGCGCCCGCCGCGCGTGGCCTTGGCATCTTGCGACGCGTTGGCCTGCGATTTGTCCGCGCCCGGTGCCGGGTCGCGCGGGGTGGCCGCATCTGCGACCGGGGCCGCCGGGGCGGCACCCGTTTCTGCCGCATCCCGGGCTACCGGCAACACCTCGACCGCCTCGGCAACAGACGTGCCGGTCGCGGGTGCATCCGCCTTGGCCTCGGGCGCGACGTCGTCCTTCTTGCTGCGGCTGCGGCGCGCGCGCTTGGGCTTGTCGTCGCTTGTCGCGGATTTGGTCTCGGGCGCGGCGTCGGCGGCCTTTTCAGGAGCCTCGCCCGCGGGGTTCGCCAGCTTCGGGATCGTCTTGCCGAGCAGACGCTCGACCGCCTCCAGGTTCTTTTCGTCGCGCGGGGTGCACAGCGTGATCGCCTTGCCGTCGCGGCCCGCGCGGCCCGTCCGCCCGATACGGTGGACGTAGTCCTCCGCATGGCTGGGCACGTCGTAGTTGAACACATGGCTGACCGACGGCACGTCAAGACCGCGCGCCGCCACGTCGGACGCCACGAGGATCTTCAGCTCGCCCGCGCGGAAACCGTCTAGGGTGCGCGTGCGCTGCGACTGTTCCAGATCGCCGTGGATCGGCGCGGCGTCGTAGCCGTATTTCTTCAACGATTTCGAAACGATATCCACATCGACCTTGCGATTGCAGAAGATGATCGCGTTGGTCAGCTTGTCGCCTTCCGCGTCGATGACCGCGCGCATCGCGCTGCGTTTTTCGCTGTCGGTGCGGTCGCGGCGCGTCGGGTGAAGCATCAGCACGCCCTGTTCGATCGTCTCCGAGGCGGTGGCCTGACGCGACACCTCGATCCGTGCGGGGTTCGACAGGAAGGTGTTGGTGATCCGCTCGATCTCGGGGGCCATGGTGGCCGAGAAGAACAGCGTCTGCCGGGTAAAGGGCGTGAGCGAGAAGATCCGCTCGATATCCGGAATGAAGCCCATGTCGAGCATCCGGTCGGCCTCATCGACGACCATAATCTCGATGCCGGTCAGCAACAGCTTGCCGCGCTCGAAATGGTCAAGCAGGCGTCCGGGTGTCGCGATCAGGACGTCCACGCCCTTGTCGATCAGCTGGTCCTGTTCCTTGAACGAGACGCCGCCGATCAGCAGCGCCTTGGTCAGCTTGACGTGCTTGGAATAGGTTTCGAAGTTCTCGGCCACCTGTGCCGCAAGTTCGCGGGTGGGGCAAAGCACGAGGCTGCGCGGCATACGTGCACGAGCACGCCCACGGGCCAGCTTGGTGATCATGGGCAGCGTGAAGGACGCCGTCTTGCCGGTGCCGGTCTGGGCAATGCCCAGAACATCGCGGCCCTCCAGCGCGGGCGGGATCGCACCGGCCTGGATGGGGGTGGGCGTCTCGTAGCCCGCTTCCGTGACAGCTTTCAGCACCTTGGGGCCGAGATTTAGATCGGTAAATTTGGTCATGTGTATCCGATATTCACGGACACGTTCAGGCCCGTGCGTCTGCTTCTGTCCGACCGAACGCTGGGCCGGGGCGCGAAAACCTCTTCGCGCGACGTTTGCCTCTTAGCCGAAAGCCGTTGCCGCGTCAATAAAGCCCGCCTGACCCTGTCCCGTAACGGTCTCAGCAGGCGGGGAAATGCCGCTGCACGAGCCTCGGCAGGTCCATCGGATAGCGGCGCAGCAATCCCTCGGCCTCCAGATCGGCCACCAGCGTCGGCGAAGCCGTTGCCACGGCATCGTAAAAGGCGCGCAACCCATCCTCGCCCTGTGCCGATTCGATCTGGCGGAACAGGTCGAACAGCTTGAGCGCACCCTGGGATCGGGCCTGCGGGTTCAAGGCGTCCCGATACGACCCGCGGTCCAGCCGGAACCTGTAGGCCGCGCGGAACGACTCCCAGGATGCGGCGTGGAAATGCCCAAGCTCGATATCGGTCAAGGCCCTTTCGCCGGGATTCTGCTGACCGTCCAGAATCACATTATGGATGCGAATCTGCAAACCCTTCGTCCCTGGCCTGAAGAACAGCTTGCCCGCCACATGGCTCAGAAATCCGCCGGAAAGATGTTGCGCCCAGGGCCCGAAGACCCTTTCGGCGGCGGCGTTCCGCTTTGCCTGATCAAGATGAAATGCCTTGAACAGCTTTGATATTCCAGGGGTTTCGACCGGTGCCAGCGCCTCGATCGGGCGCACCCGCGCACACAGGCATTCAGGCGGCAGCCTGTCGAGCGACGCCGCGATCCCACCCCTGCACAGCAGAAATTCATCGACATCGATATGGGCAAGCCAGTCCACTTCCGTCTTGCGATTATTCGCGTGCCTTGCATTGCGGCACTGGCGGTTCTGGTGCTTGTCCGGTCGCCCGCCCTTGCCGTCCCAATAGGCGGCATCGGTTTCGACCACCCGCAGTTTGGGGTGCCGTGACAGGGCGCGCATCGCCGCGGCGTCCCCGTCGTCAAGATAAACGAAGATCCTCTCTGCGCCCTCCTCCAGATGCCAGGCGGCGAATTCGAGGATGCGGGGCAGCGGGGCCTTGATCGTCGAAACGATCCCCCACCTGCTCATGCCGCGCGCCCCCGGAATACCCGCGCCACGGACGCGTCGAGATCGAGGTCATGTTCGACCAGCATGCCATGCGCCTCCAGCCTGCGCCGCAGATCCGGGGTGTCGCGACAGACCTCGTCGAAAAACGCCCGGATCCCGGCCTCGCCTTCCTCGGCCTCGAGATAGCCCAGGATGTCGGCCACGCCCAATCGGTCAGGCCGTTCGCTTTGCTTGGCGTAGGATCCGACGCTTTTGCGAAACGGCAGGTCCCTGACGAAGGTTTCCCAGGTCGGCGCGTGCAAATGCGCCAGAAGGCAGCCGTCGAGCTTGGCCTTGTTGGACACATCCGCACCTTTGTATTTCAATGTATGGATGCCCAGCCGTGTGTCAGGAATGCCCGTTCGCGCAAAGATCTTGCCCGAGGAGTGGCTCAGAAATCCGCCGTACAGGTGCATTCCGAAGGTCGGGTAGATGTCCTGAACCCGGGCTTTTTTCACACCGGCGGTCGAGTGGGTCTTCTTGAAGGCCCGCGGCATCTGCCCGTGCGGGACCGCCAACGCCTCGACCGGGGCCAGATGCGCAAGCGCGGCGTCCGGGGCAACGCCCGCCAACAGGTCTGCGACGGGTCGGTCGGGCAATAGAAATTCGTCGACGTCGATATGCGCAAGCCAGTCGAGGTCGCCAGCGGTCTGGCGCAGGCTTCGGGTCGCGTTGAAGACCTGACGCAGTTGGTGGGCGGCCATGCGCGGCTTGCCGGATGCGGCCCAATATGCCGCGTCGCAGGTCATGACGGACACGCGCGGATCCCGGGACAGGATTGCGCACGCCTCTTCCTGCGGCTCATCAAGGTAAATGTGCAAGGCGTGCGCGCCCAGATCCAGATGGTGCGCGGCAAATCGCAAGATGTCCTCGGTCTCTGCACGGATCGTCGCCACCACGCCCCACCGCAACGCGACCGCCTTGCGCGCGGACCTGCCGGGCGGAACCGGTGCGGGGTTTTGCGCCGGACGCGGCTTTTCCGGCGATTTGGCGCGCCGGGCCTTGCGGATCTTCATCCGGTGCAGCCTGCGGAAGATGGTGGCCGGGTCGTCTATGATTGCTTCGATCAAGCCATGGGCGAGCGGGCGGATCACCGGCTCGTCCTCCGCCTCCTGCCAGAGACGGCCCAGCATGTTCACATCCAGACCGCCCGACCCCAGCGCGTAGGGATCCATCTCGAGCGGCAGATCTGCCCTGATCCTGTTGTCCAGCGCAAAGGGCTTCTCCGGCGGGATTCCGGAAAAAAGCCGTTCGCTTTCATAGAGTTTCATGGCCCCGAACAAGGTCGACATGGCCAGTCCCACCGCCCGCTCGCCTGCGGTTGCGCCATGGTCGCCAAAGGTCGTGATTGCCGAGACCTGCCACCGCGGATCGAGCGCGTCCATCAGGAACGTTGCCTCTTCGGTCCAGAGCCTGCGGAACAGCGCGGGCGTGTGGTCGGGAAAGGTACGTTTGCGCAGATGCGCGATCAGCAGACCATGCAGGAAGGCCAGTTCGCTGCGCCCCGCGAATTCCTGACGCAACGCAAAGCGCTTGCGGTGGTAGGTCGACCGGAAGGGCGGCGCTTCATCGGGGTCGTCCGCGGGGTCGGTCACCATGGCGGTTTTCAGGCGGGCAAGGTCGAGGTCGAGCGGTGGCAGCGCCTCGCCCTCGGCATAGCCGATCGGGTCGCGCCGCCCCTCCATCTGGGTCAGCACGGCTTCCATACCGCCGGGATAGCTGGAACTGTTGCGCGACGAATTGGCCATGACGAAAACGTGGCGCACCTTCGCGGCCAGAACAAGGCTGCAACGCGTAAAACCGGCGGCAGGCCCTGCCGTCCGGTCGGCTCAGACCATCATTTCCTTCGTCGCCGACAGGGTGATGTCGGGGTAGTCCCGCACGACGCGGTCGATATCCCATTGCAATCGGGTCAGATAGACGATGTCACCATCATTGTCGCGCGCGATGTGCTGGGGGTTGGCCGCGACGAACGCGTCGACCGCCTGCCGGTCGCCATGAACCCAGCGCGCGGATGTGAATTGCGACGCCTCGAACCGAACCGGCAGCCCGTATTCCAGCTCGATGCGGCTGCCAAGCACTTCGAATTGCAACGGTCCCACGACGCCCACGATGAAGCCGGAGCCGATATTGGGTTTGAACACCTTGGCCGCCCCTTCTTCGGCGAATTGCATCAGGGCCTTCTCAAGGTGCTTTGCCTTGAGCGGATCGCCCGCGCGGGCGGTTTGCAGCAACTCGGGCGCAAAGGACGGGATGCCGGTGACCTTGATCGCCTCGCCTTCGGTCAGGGTATCGCCGATCCGCAACTGGCCATGGTTCGGGATACCTATGATGTCGCCGGCCCAGGCCTCTTCGGCAAGCTCGCGGTCCGAGGCCAGAAACAGCACCGGGTTCGAGATCGCCATGGGTTTCTTGGTGCGCACGTGCGTCAGTTTCATACCACGTTCGAAATGGCCCGACGACAGGCGCACGAAGGCCACCCGGTCGCGGTGCTTGGGGTCCATGTTGGCTTGCACCTTGAAGACGAAGCCCGCGACCTTCGGCTCTTCGGGGGCGATCTGACGGGGTTCGGCCGCCGTCGGTTGCGGTTCGGGTGCCAGCGCGCCGATGCCATCCATCAGCTCTTTCACGCCAAACGAATTGATCGCCGAACCGAACCAGATCGGCGTCATATGCCCTTCCGCGACGGCCTGTGGATCAAGCGCTGGCAGCAAGGCGCGGGCCATCTCGACCTCTTCGCGCAGCTGTTCCAGCAGGGGCCCGGGCACATGCTCGGCCAGTTTCGGATCGTCCAGTCCGCTGATTTGAATGGAGGCCGCGACCTTGTTCCGGTCGGCGCGATCCATGATTTCCAGCCGGTCCCGCAGCATGTCGTAGGCACCGACAAAATCGCGGCCCGAGCCGATGGGCCAGGAGGCGGGTGTCACATCAATGGCCAGGTTTTCCTGGATCTCGTCGATTATCTCGAAGGTATCCCGGCTTTCACGGTCCATCTTGTTGCAGAACGTCAGGATCGGAAGGTCGCGCATGCGACAGACCTCGAACAGCTTTTGCGTCTGGCTTTCGACGCCCTTCGCACCATCGATAACCATGATCGCGGAATCGACCGCCGTCAGCGTGCGATAGGTGTCTTCCGAAAAGTCGGAATGGCCCGGTGTATCCACGAGGTTGTAGCGGAAGTTCTTGTAGTCGAACGACATCGCCGAGGCCGACACCGAGATGCCGCGATCCTTCTCCATCTGCATGAAGTCCGACCGTGTGCGCCGCGCTTCGCCCTTGGCGCGCACCTGTCCGGCCATCTGGATCGCGCCGCCGAACAGCAGAAATTTTTCGGTCAGCGTCGTCTTGCCCGCATCGGGATGCGAGATGATGGCGAACGTGCGCCGCCGCGCGATTTCGGCGGGCAGGGCGGGGCGGTTTTTGGGGATGTCCAACATGGATCGCGTCATAGAAGCGGGGGGCGCCCTTGGCAAGGAACCCATCGGCAGGGCCCCGGGTTGAACCGCCACACCAGGAGGAAGAATATGTCCCGCCCAAGCATCAAGAACGAAAAGCTGTATGACGATCTGCGCGATGACGGCATGTCGAAGGAAAAGGCCGCCCGCATTGCCAATGCGAAGGCCAACGACGGGATGTCGCCATCCGAGAAGGGCGGCAAGCAACCGCCGTATGAGGAATGGACCAAGGATGATCTCTACTCCCGTGCGCGGGAAATCGGCATCGATGGCCGATCCGACATGACAAAAGACGACCTGATCGCTGCGTTGCGCGACCACTGATCCCGCCCCTCCGCCTGCACTGTCGTCATCGAACTGCGTTATTCATTCTCGAATCACATTGCATCGTGTAACGTGAACATTCCATGAACACGCAAAAGGAAGATCGAGATGACATTGCAGGACATCGGCAATGAACTGGTGGCGGGTTGCCGCGAGGGGCGCGAGAGCGAAAACCTCGGCAAGCTTTACGCAGATGACGCTGTCTCGGTCGAGGCGATGTGCATGCCGGGCACCGACAGCCGCGAAACCGCGGGCCTTGACGGTATTCGCGGCAAACATGCCTGGTGGGACAACGCGATGGAGGTGCATTCCAACGACGTCTCCGGGCCCTTCCTGCACGGCGACGATCGCTTTGCGGTGATGTTCCGCGTCGACGCCACCGACAAGGACAGCGGCAATCGCATGCAGTTGGAGGAAGTGGGCATTTACCACGTCGCGGACGGCAAGATCGTGCGCGAAGAGTTCTACTATACCATGGACTGACCGAAGGGTGACCTGTCAGGGTGCGCTTTGCGGCTTTGCGGTCATGACGGATCGCAAGGCCGCTTCACCTTGCGAAAATATCCCATGTTGATCGACGATTTGTGCGAACGCGACCAAACATCCGGTTCACTATCCGCCCGATGACTTGCGCAGGACCGCCGCGGCATCGCCGCGCGTCAGCAGATCCTTGTGAACCTCAAGGTCGCCATGCGCGCTTTCACGATGACCCGGCAGCATGGCCTCCAGCGCGCCGTCAAACTCGCTGGGCAGGATCGCCCGGGTCCGGTCGTCGACCAGCATCGACTCGGCGGCGATCCCTTCGGCGAAGATGATCTGGTGGTGGTCGAACAGCATCTGGAAATAATCGACGAAGCCACCCGACAACATCCGGATCGAATCGCCATTGACCAGATGCCGCGCCCTCACCAGGATCTCGGCACGCCCGGCGCCAAGTTCGTCGCGGCGCTGGTAGATGAACAGCCGGTGATCCGGGCTGACGATCAAGTCATTGATATTGTTCAACGCTCCGGCCCGGATCACAACCGGAGCAAAGCCGCCCACGGCCCGCGTCGTGCGTTGACCGATCCAGCGAATAGCCTGCGGACCATCGTCGCGCGTCAGCACCCGGTCCCCCACCTTCAACGCTTCGACCGGGCATTGTTCGCCGGATGCCAGCGTGATCAGCGTGCCGCGGGTGAAAGACACGCAGGCCAGCTGGGCGAAGGTCGCCAGCGCCCCCTCGGTGTCGATGCCCACCAGCGCATAGTCGAGACGCGGTTCCAGCGGGGCCAGCGGCAACAGGTAAAGGCTGCGCACATCGCCGTCCCGATCGGTCTCGACCAGCACGATTGCCTGCGTGGTCTGGCCATCGCCCGACATCAGCGTCAGCGCGCAATCGAGGTGCAGGTCGGCCCCGTCGCGGCCCACATCAGAGCCCGCGACGATGGAAAACGGCCCGCCCGGGCGCGCCACCACGCGCAGCTGCGCCTCGCCCGCAATGGGCGACAGACGATAGATGTCGTCCAGCGCGAGATCTTCGGCGAAACTGACCGCGTCTCCCAGGTTGGCCCCGTTCGCCACGCGAAAATGCTCTGCCCGGTAGACGGTCAGGGACTGGGTCGAGCGGGGGCTGCCGCTGGTGTTCATCGTTCCATTCTCGTATTCGAGGTCAGAAGGGCCGTGCCGCCTCTATACGCTCTGCACGGCGATTATGGCATCACAAGGCCGTCGAACAGGTCATTTCTCGACAGCCTCAGGAAAGGACGGTCAGACATGGATCTGGGTATTCGCGGCAAGCGCGCGCTGGTCACGGCGTCATCGAAGGGTCTGGGCCGCGGTTGCGCCGAAGCCCTTGCCGAGGCGGGGGTCGATCTGGTACTGAACGCTCGCGGGGCCGACGCGCTGGACGCCACCGCCGACGCCATCCGGGCGGCCTACGGGGTGTCGGTCACTACCGTCGCGGCCGATATCGTCGACCCCGACGGGCGCGCCGCGGTGCTGGAGGCGGCGGGCTTCGTCGACATCCTCGTGACCAATGCGGGCGGGCCGCCGCCGGGCCTCTGGTCGGACTGGAGCCGGGACGCGTTCATCGCGGCCCTCGACGCCAACATGCTGACGCCCATCGCCCTCATGCAGGCCACGTTGCCCGGAATGATCGACAGGGGCTGGGGCAGGGTGGTCAATATCACCTCGCAATCGGTCAAGGCACCGATTGCCGTGCTGGGCCTGTCCAATGCCGCGCGCACCGGCCTGACGGGGTTCGTCGCGGGAACCGCGCGTCAGGTGGCGCCGGACGGCGTGACGATCAACAACCTGCTGCCGGGCATCCATGACACGGACCGCGCCGCGGCGCTTGACGGGGCGGTCATGCAGGCCGAGGGTCTGACCATGGACCAGGCCCGTGCCCGCCGCGCCGCCACCATCCCCGCGCGGCGCTACGGCACCGCGGCCGAGTTCGGCCAGACCTGCGCCTTTCTCTGTTCGCAGCATGCGGGGTTCATCGTGGGCCAGAACGTGCTGCTCGATGGCGGCGCGACGAACGCCACGCTCTGATGGCGCGCGGGCCGGACGGTCGCGGCGGCGGGGCGGGGTTCTCGCTGGCCGATCAGCTGTTCAACGCGCGGACCCTGGCGCAGCTGGGGCGCGAATACAGCGTCCTGCCGGGCTTCGACGCGGACCGCTTCGAGACCGAGGCGCTGGCCGGGTTCGGCACGCGCACGCTGCTGGCCCGGCTTGAATGGATCGCAACCTGTCTCGAGGCGCAGTTGCCGCGCGACTTTCCCGCCATGGCCGAGGCCCTGGAAGCCGCCATGCCGCCCCTGCTCGACCCGGCGAAGGCCGATGACGATTTCGGCCAGTTCATTCACGCCGTGCCCGGCATTCTCGCGGTGCGGCACGGGCTCGAGACGCATCGCGACCGTGCGCTCGACCTGCTCTATCTTGCGACGCAGCGCTTCTCGATGGAGTTCTACATCCGCCCCTTCCTGAACCGGTGGCCCGACGCCACCCTGGCCCGCCTTGCGATCTGGGCGGGGGACGCGAATTACCACGTCCGCCGCCTCGTCTCCGAAGGCACGCGGCCCCGGCTGCCCTGGGCCGCGCATATCGACCTTCCCGCGGACCGCACCCTGCCGCTGCTCGACAGGCTGCACGCCGATCCGACCCGCTACGTGACGCGCTCTGTGGCCAACCACCTGAACGATCTGACAAAAACCGACCTGCGCCGTGTCATCGCACATCTCGATGCATGGGCCGCGGCAAGGCGCCAGACCCCGGACGAGCTTGACTGGATGACCCGCCACGCGCTGCGATCAGCCGTCAAGCGGGGGGACCCCCTGGCCCTCGAACACCTGGGCTTCGATCCCGATCTGCCGTTGACCGCGCGGCTCGACCTGTCACCCGAACCGGTGCCGATCGGCGCGGCGCTGCGGATCGCGGCCGAAATCGCGCCCGATCGCCCCGGCAAACTGCTGGTCGACTACCGCATCCGCTTTCACCGCCCGTCAGGTCGCGCGGGCGAAAAGGTTTTCAAACTGGGGCAGGGGGCGGCGCAGCCCGGCGCACCGCTCACCCTCGCCAGAAACCACCCGCTGAAACCGGCGGCCTCCACCTTTACATGGCATCCCGGACCGCACAGCGTGATCCTTCAGGTCAACGGCCGTGACGTGGCCGAGGCCGCTTTCACCGTGACCGCGCCTGCCCCCTGAGAGACGCCCGACCGGCGACGGGCGGGGCCACGCGTGCCCTGCCGCCTTTCCATTTCCCAAATACCGCCGGGGGGGAATTCGCGCCACCGGCGCGAAGGGGGGGCTGGCCCCCCCGCACCGTCGCTCACCCGGCGCCGCCGCCTGACCAGCGCGCTTCCAGCACCTCAAGCGCGGCCACCCGTTCTTCGGTCTTGGGATGGCTCAGTAGCCAGGCGGGCATCGCGGCGCCGCGGGCACCGGTCAGCCCTTCGAGCTTGTGGAACAGCGATTTCTGCGGGCCGATCCCGATGCCGGATTTGGCCAGAAGCGCGGCGGCGTAGGCATCCGCCTCGAACTCGTCCGAGCGTGACAGCCGCGCCGCAAGCAGCGTTGCCAGCATGTTCGCGATCCAGACGCCGACCCCGGGCACGATCCGCCCCAGCACCATGGCCAAGGCGGTGCGCAGGGCGTTCTGCCCGGAAAAGTCGATCATCCGGCGGCGCGAATGGCCCAGCGCCACATGGCCCAGCTCATGCGCGATGACCGAGGCCAGTTCCTCGCCGGTAACCTCGCCCTGCTGGTATTTTCGGTAAAAGCCCCGCGTGATGAAAATGCGCCCATCCGGGGCCGCGAGCCCGTTCACCGGGTCGATCTCGTAGATGTCGACACGAATCCGCGGCACGTCCAGCGCCTTTGCCAGACGCGACAGGATGCCGCGCAACCGGGGGTCCGCCAGTTCGGTCGAGCGCGCATTCAGCTCTTTCGCCGTGCGCCAGGCCGAAAAGTGGTACATCGCGAGGCCGTAAAGCAGCGCCAGAAGGATCGGGGTAAACTTGATCATCTCTGGAATATGGGGTGGCCGGGCCGAAAGGAAAAGCGCCCGGACCAAACGGCCGGGCGCTGCGGTGTCGCAACTCAGGATCTGGATCAGGCGAGTTTGGCGTCCATGGTGATCTCGGCGGTGCCGCCCTTGTAAAGCTTGGAGATCGGGCAGCCCTCCTTGGCCGCATTGGCCGCCTCCATGAAGGCATCCGCGTCCATGCCGGGCACGGTGGCGGTGACGTCCAGATGCACCCGGGTTACCGAAAACCCGTCGCCATCCTGCTCGAGGCTGACGGTCGCCTTGGTGTCGATCGCATCGGCCGTGGCGTCGTGCTCGCCCAGGATCAGCGACAGCGCCATCGAGAAACACGCCGCATGCGCCGCGCCGACCAGTTCTTCGGGGTTGGAGCCGGGCTTGTCCTCGAACCGGGTGTTGAAGCCGTAAGGTGTGTTGTCGAGCACGCCGGACTCGGTGGAAACCTGGCCCTTGCCCGATTTCAGATCACCGGCCCAATGCGCGGTGCCGAACTTGCGGATTGTCATGATGTGTTCCTCGTTTTGCAGATTGATTCGTAAGCAAACCCTTCCGGGTGCTTCGGGGTTCCGTCCGATCGTCCGCATCGCACCGGGATGGCGCCGGGATGGCACCGGGATCGCGCCCGAATCACGCCAAAATCGGTTCGCTTTCCGCCCCGGGCCGTCGCAGAACCGGTCACTGGCGATCCGTGCTCCAACCGTCGCGGCTCAGCTTTGCTCGTCCTCGGCGTAGAACTTCTGAGCCCCCTTGTGGACCGGGGCGGACATCCCCTGGGATTTCATCTCGTCTTCCTTCAGGATCTCCAGCGCAGGATGCATTTCGCGGAACTTGTCGAGGCTGTCGAACACGGCTTTCACCACGACGTAGACCACGTCCTGCGAAACGTCCGCCGAAGTCACCAGCGCCGCGCCGACGCCGAAGGTCGCGGTATCGTCCGGGTTGCCGTCATACATGCCGCCCGGAATTGTCGCCGTCCGGTAATACGGATTGTCCGAGATCAGCGCCGCGACCTCGGGGCCCGAGACATCGACCAGCCGCGTGTCGCATTCGGTCGTCGCTGCCCGGATCGCGGCGCTGGGATGTCCCACCGCAAAGACCATCGCATCGATCTCGTTGTCGCACACGGCGCGAACCTGTTGCGATGGCTTGAGTTCGGTGGCCAGCGCGAAATCCTCAAGCGTCATGCCCTTGGCACTCATCAGGGTTTCCATGGTGCCGCGCGATCCCGACCCGGCATTGCCGATGTTCACGCGCTTGCCGGCCAGATCCTCGAAGGTCGCGATGTCGGAATCGGCGCGGGCGACCACGGTGAAGGCCTCGGGGTGCAGCGAAAAAACCGCCCGCAGATCGTCGAACGGCATGTCGTCCTCAAAGCGCGAGGTTCCGTTCAGGCTGTGGAACTGCCAGTCCGACTGGGCGATGCCGAAGTCGAGCCTGCCGTCACGGATCGCCTTGAGGTTATAGACCGACCCGCCCGTCGCTTCCACGAGGCAGGTCACGCCATGATCTTCGGTGTTGCGGTTCACAAGACGGCAGATGGCGCTTCCGGTGGGGTAGTAGACGCCCGTTTCCCCTCCGGTGCCGATCCGGATCGTGGTGTCCTTGGCCAGGGCGGAGGTCGCTGTCGCCGCGGCCAGGACAACCCCCAGAACGCCGCATGAAGCCGTGCGAAGCATTTGTTTTCCCCCGGAAAAGACAGATTCTCGCCGGTGTTTTTCGGCACGCACCGGTTTTCTGCCTAGAGTTCAATCCGCTTTCACCCGGCAGGTCAACCGTCGCTCCGGGTGTGTGCCGCCCCAGCCCGCCATGCCTGCGGAAATACGCCGAGGCGACTTTGGCAGCTCTGTCCGGCCACGGTTTGCGCCGCCTGCGCTCAGCGGGCGAGGCTGCGCATGCCGCGATCGATGCCGCTCAGGGTCATCGGCACCATGCGATCCTCGAACAAGGCGCGGATCATGCCGATGGATTGGGTGTAGTCCCAGTATTTTTCGGGCACCGGATTGATCCAGAGATGGTCGGGCCACTGGTGTCGGGCGCGCGTCAGCCAGGTCTCGCCGGACTCCTGGTTCCAGTGCTCGTTCGCCCCGCCCGGCATCGCCACCTCGTAGGGGCTCATCGACGCATCGCCGACGAAGATGCATTTGTAATCGGAGCCGTAGGTGCGCAGCACCTCGTGGGTCGGGGTCTGCTGGTCCCAGCGCCGATGATTGTCGCGCCAGACGCCTTCGTAGAGGCAGTTGTGAAAGTAGTAATGCTCGAGGTGCTTGAACTCCGCGCGCGCCGCCGAGAAAAGCTCTTCGACAACCTTCACATGGTCGTCCATCGACCCGCCGACATCGAGAAACAGCAGCACCTTCACCGCGTTGCGCCGTTCGGGCCGGGTCTTGACGTCCAGCCAGCCCTGCTCGGCGGTGGAGCGGATCGTGCCGGGCAGGTCCAACTCTTCGGCGGCCCCGTCGCGGGCCCATTTGCGCAGCCGTTTCAGCGCCACCTTGATGTTGCGGGTGCCGATCTCGACGCTGTCGTCATATTCGCGGAACTCGCGCTTGTCCCAGACCTTGACCGCGCGGCGGTGGCGGCTTTCCTTCTGACCGATGCGCACGCCCTCGGGGTTGTAGCCATAGGCGCCGAAGGGCGAGGTGCCGGCCGTGCCGATCCACTTGTTGCCGCCCTGGTGCCGCCCCTCTTGCTCTTTCAGCCGCTCGCGCAGCGTCTCCATCAGCTTGTCAAATCCGCCGAGCGCCTCGATCTCGGCCTTATCCTCGGCAGACAGGTGCTTTTCGGCCATCTTTTCCAGCCAGTCGGCGGGCAGATCGACCGCTTCGAGAACCTGCTCGAAGCTGATCTGGTCAAGGCCGGAAAACGCCGCGGCAAAGGCGCGGTCGAAGCGGTCGATGTGGCGTTCGTCCTTCACCATCGCCGACCGCGCGAGGTAGTAGAACGCCTCCGGGTCATAGGTGGCAAGGCCTGCGCG
The DNA here is from genome assembly GCF_054482575.1 of Roseivivax sp. CAU 1753. Lineage (NCBI taxonomy): Bacteria > Pseudomonadati > Pseudomonadota > Alphaproteobacteria > Rhodobacterales > Roseobacteraceae > Roseivivax > Roseivivax sp. CAU 1753. Next base: position 276,623 of record NZ_JBTLRF010000004.1, read on the forward strand.
CATGGCCTCGAGAAAGGTCAGGTATTCGCGCAGGGACACCGGCACGCCCGCATCGCGGAGCTTTTGAAAGAAGGGGACGAACATGGACCCCGCCTTACACGAAGACTTTCTCGATGGCGATGGTGGCGAACAGGCCCAGAAGCGCGAAACCGATGGCATAGACGGCGGCATATTGCGCGATGTCCAGGCCGTTGCCGCGGCGTTTCTTTGCTGTCCAACCGCCCCAGATGCCTCCGACAAGCGCCGCGATAATGACGATCATAGACGTCCGATCCTTCCCTTCAGCGGGTTCAGTGCCTCGATCTCGCGCAGCTTGGCGCGGACCGCGTAATCCGAGCCGAAGCCGTATCGCGCCCAACCAAGGCTGTCCACCCGGACCTGGCGGCCCTCCGACACCCGTCCGGCCAGTTCCAGCGCCTCGGCGCGCAGCATGAGAAGCGTGGCGAGCAAGGCCGCATTCTCATGCCGCGCGGCCACGTCGATCTGCGGTGTCAGAATGGACAGGGCCCGTTCCGGACTGTTGCGCGCGATCGCGTGGGCGGCCAGCTGCGATGCGACATAGGCGCGGTGCAGGCTGGTGCGGGGGGAGGCCGCGAAATAGCGGTCGGCGGCCTCGAAGTGGTTGAGCGCGGCGTTGATATCCTCGCTCTGGGTGATCCGGCCCATGGCATAGTGCGAAAAGCCGCGGCGGTGATCTTGCCAGTTCATCGCCGAGGCGATCTGCAGCGCCTGGCGCGCCGCGGACTTGCGGTCAGAGGTGCCCGGCCCGAGCGCGGACTGGATCGCCTGGACCCAGGCTCGCGGGGTGGCATCCAGCACAGAGGTCGGGCGCTGGTTTCCGCCGGGATTGAGCCGTGCGAGGATCGCGGGCAGGCGGCTGGCCACGGCACCCTGCGACATCCCCGTACGCAGCGCGGGATCGTAGTAGGTCCGCAGCACAAGCATGTCGAACCCGGTCAGCACCGTGTGCACGTTGTCGTCGTTGAAGACCGAATCCGGCAGGCGATAGAGATCGTTGAGCGGACCCAGCGCCTGCGCCAGTTCCTCGTGCAGGCAATCGCGCACCTCTTGCGGGCTGGCATCGCTTGGCAGGAACACGGCCACGCGGGTGCGTTCGGTCATCGCCGACCAGTTGACCTGGGTGGTTCGCCGCACCCGGCCGTATTCCGACAGCGACGACACGTTCGGCACCACGAAACAGGCGGCCTGCGGCAGGTAGCGGCGGATCTGCGCGCGCGGCACCGCCTCGATGGTGACGTTGGGCGGGCCGTTCTGGTCGCGGGCGACGTCGATCCGGGCCTCGGTCCGCAACCGGTAGAGCACCTGGTCGAGATCGGAATACAGCGAGGCCGGCGGCGTGCCGGTGACGCGCACGTTGATCGGTCCCTCGAAGCGGGTGAACCGTTCAAGCTCGCGGCCGGATTCGAGCGAGAAGGTCAGCGCCGTGAAGTCCCGCGCGATCTCGCGGTTCGAGGCCTGCGCGGGCACCGGACGCGGCACCTGAAAACGCTTCATCGGGGGCAGCGTGCTTTCGGTGATTGTCGCGGCGCGGGTCGTGGTATCGACCTCGGACACGGGCACACAGGCCCCGAGCAGAAGATAGAGCGGAAGGATGAACCGGCGCATCAGGACCTCTGATATTTGATGAAGGGGGTCTGGACACCGATACGGTCGTAAAGCTTGCGGGCCTGGTCGTTGAAGCTTTGGGTAAGCCAGTAGACCGCGCATGCGCCATGGGTATCAGCGGCGGCATAGACCGCCTCGATCAGGCTTCTGCCGACGCCCTGTCCGCGCATGTCGGGCGCGGCAAAGAGGTCCTGCAGGTAACAGACCTCTTCGATGCGCCAGGCGTGGCGGTGAAACAGGAAGTGGGTCAAGCCCACCAGCCTGCCATCCATTTCGGCCACCAGCGCGCTGAAGTCGCGCGGATCGTCGCCCAGAAGGCGCATGAAGGTCGTGTCCTGGACCGAAGCCGGAACCGCCGTCTCGTAGAAGTCGAGATACGCGGTCCACAGCGCCTGCCAGTCAGCACGATCTTCGGGCGCCAGGGGGCGCACGGTCAAAGCCGAGGGTTGGGACATGGGTCGAGTTCTGCCTGATCGTTCCAGATGACCTATTCATCCGGGTCTTTTTTGTCTGTTGTGGGGACACTATACGGCGAATTCGCGATTATCAGAGCCGTTACGTGAACGATGGATCGGGATTTTCAGGGGGCGGCCTGACATTAATCAGTAATTAAGGAAATCATCGCTTTATAGCGTGCAGTTAAGCAACAGCGCGAAGGGAAAAGGGGTCCAGGGACAGCGATTTCAAGCGCGCCAGATGCGGAAGACGGCGGAAAAGCGGCGCCGACCATGGCGTCCCGCACGACAGATTCGGACCCCGCGCCGGATCGGTGCCAGATGCCGGTTCCGACCACGCGGAATTCGTCCCGATTTTTGCCGCAATGCAGCATGAGCCTGGCAAATGCGTGGCCATCGCCTGGCATGACAACCGACCCGGCATAAATGCTGACCGGGCCTGCCGGATCAACGACGGGCAGGATTTGCGAAGAACTCGCTTTCCGCGACAGGGTCGGGACGGGTTGGCCACAGGTGCCCGACCGGCGGGTCGCTACCGCGCCTGTCTGCGCGCCATGAAGGCCAGCCTCTCGAACAGGTGCACGTCCTGCTCGTTCTTCAGCAATGCGCCATGCAGCTTCGGCAGCGCGTCGGCACCGTCCCGCTTGAGGTCCTCGGCGGTCAGATCCTCGGCCAGCAACAGCTTGAGCCAGTCCAGCACTTCGGATGTCGACGGCTTCTTCTTCAGGCCGGGCTGTTCGCGAATCTCGTAGAACTGGGTCAGCGCCTCGGTCAGCAGCGCGGGCTTGATGCCGGGGTGGTGCACATCGACGATGCGCCGCAGCACGTCGGCGTCGGGAAAGCGGATGTAATGGAAGAAACAGCGCCGCAGGAACGCATCGGGCAGCTCTTTTTCGTTGTTCGAGGTGATGATGACGATGGGCCGGTGCCGGGCGCGGATCGTCTCGCCGGTTTCGTAGACGTAGAAGTCCATCCGGTCGAGTTCCTGCAGCAGGTCGTTGGGAAACTCGATGTCGGCCTTGTCGACCTCGTCGATCAGAAGAACCACGCGGCGGTCGGTCTCGAACGCCTCCCAGAGCTTGCCCTTGCGGATGTAGTTGCGCACGTCGTTGACCCGTGCGTCGCCCAGCTGGCTGTCGCGCAGGCGGCTGACGGCGTCGTATTCGTAGAGCCCCTGCTGCGCCTTCGTGGTCGACTTGATCGACCATTCGATCATCTCGGTGCCCAGCGCCTGGGCCACCTGGCGGGCCAGCTCGGTCTTGCCGGTGCCCGGTTCGCCCTTCACGAGAAGCGGCCGTTCAAGCGTGACCGAGGCGTTCACGGCCATGGTCAGGTCGGCGGTGGCGACATAGGCATCGGTCCCTTCGAACTTCATCTCGCGGGTGCTCCTTCTTCGGGCTCGGTGCGGGGAAACAGGCAATTTTCCTGTCCCGCAGGTAACTTGATTAGTGACACCGCGCCAACCTTGGGCTATGCGGCTCCGCGCAGGGGTGCCAGATATCCGGGTCAAATGCCATGTCTGATATCGGTGTTAAAGAGGGAGCAAATATGAAGCCTGAATCCTTTCTTCCGGACGACTACAGGCCGTCAGACGACGAAGAGTTCATGAACGAGCGGCAGCTTGAGTATTTTCGTCGCAAGCTGATTACCTGGAAACAGGATCTCATGGCCGATACGCGCGACACGCTGGAGGGATTGCAGGACTCGACCCGCAACATCCCCGACGTGAGCGATCGGGCCAGCGAGGAAACCGACCGCGCCATCGAACTGCGCACGCGCGATCGTCAGCGCAAGCTCGTCGCCAAGATCGAGGCCGCGCTGCGGCGGATCGAGCAGGGCGAGTACGGGTATTGTGAAAAGACCGGCGAGCCGATTTCGCTCAAGCGTCTGGATGCGCGACCCATCGCCATCATGACCCTCGAAGCGCAGGAACGGCACGAGCGCCGCGAAAAGGTGCATCGCGACGACTGATTGTCGCTGTGGCCACGCAACAAGGGCGCCGGACCGCAAGGTTGGGCGCCTTTTTCGTCCTGAAGGACCGGTCGGATGGATCTGGAACGCCTGCGCATCGCCGTGATCGGCGCCGGTATCGGCGGCCTTGCTGTGGCCGCGGCCTTCGCCCGGGCGGGGGCCGATGTCACCGTGCTGGAACAGGCCGAGGCGATCCGCGAGGTTGGCGCGGGGCTGCAATTGTCGCCCAACGGGCTGCGGGTCATCGCCGCCCTGGGGCTGCGCGATGCGCTGGGGGCCGCGCCGCGCGCCACCGCCGTGTCGTTGCGCGACTACAGGCAGGGGCGCGAGGTGCTGCGCCTCGATCTCGCGCGGATGGGGCCGGGGATGGACTACCGCCTGGTCCACCGCGCCGACCTGATCGACGTTCTGGCCACGGCGGCACGCGATGCCGGGGCACGGGTGCGCCTGTTGCAACGGGTCGTGCAGATCCATCCCGGCACCCCCGCCCGGGTTGAGACCGCCACCGGCGACAGCCTGAGCGCCGATCTGGTTATCGGCGCGGACGGGTTGAATTCGGTGCTGCGCCCGGTGCTGAACGCCGCGGCCCCGGCCCGGTTCACCGGCCAGGTCGCCTGGCGCGCGGTGGTGCCGAACGTGACCGGCCATCCGGCGGAAGCGCGCGTTCACATGGGCCCGCACCGGCATCTGGTCAGCTATCCCTTGCGCGACGGCGCGTCGGTCAACCTCGTGGCCGTGCAGGAACGCAAGGATTGGGCCGCCGAGGGCTGGTCCCATACAGACGATCCTGCAAATCTGCGCGCGGCGTTCGCCGATTTCGGCGGGGACAGCGCGCGGCTGCTGGCGGCGGTCGAGCGACCCGGCCTCTGGGGCCTGTTCCGGCACCCGGTCGCGGCACGCTGGCATGGCGCGGGCACGGCGCTGCTGGGCGATGCCGCGCATCCGACATTGCCGTTCCTGGCGCAAGGCGCGAACCTCGCCCTCGAGGACGCATGGGAACTGCGGGCTGCGGTGGATCGCGCCGACAGTCTGCCCGAGGGGCTGGCCGCCTATCAGTCGCGCCGCCGCAACCGCGCCGCGCGCGTCATCGCCGCGGCCAATGGCAATGCCTGGAAATACCATCTGGCGCTACCGGGCCTGCGCGATGCGGCGCATCTGGCGCTGGCCTTGGGGGGGCGTCTGGCGCCGGACCGGATGTTGCGTCAGTTCGACTGGCTTTACCGCTATGACGCCACCGCGCGCTGAGACCCACCTTTTGCCAACGCGACAGCGCGGCCCAGGCGCGCTATAGATCGGGTCAAGGAGAAGCCCATGGACCGTTTCGACACCATCCCCGAAACCGCGCTTGACTGGCACCGGGCCGGAAAGGGCGCGTGCCTTGCCACCGTGATCCAGACCTGGGGTTCGGCCCCGCGTCGCACCGGGTCGCAGCTTGCGATCTCGGGCAGCGGCGAGATCGCGGGCTCGGTGTCGGGGGGCTGCGTCGAGGGCGCGGTCATCGTCGAGGCGATCGAGGCGCTCGAGTCCGGGGAGGCGCGCGAACTGGAATTCGGCGTCTCGGACCAGGATGCCTTTGCCGTGGGCCTGGCCTGCGGCGGCACCATTCGCGTGCTGATCGAACCTGTGGGCAAGGTCCTGCCCGAGGCGCTGCTGGCCGAACTGGTCGCCGCCCGCACGGCCCGCCGCCCGGTGGCCTATGTGGTCGATCTGGCGACCGGCGCGCGCGGGCTGACCGCCGATGGCTACCCCGACCGCTTTCGCATGGACCGCTCGGGCTTCGAGGAGGACACGCGCGTCTTCGTCACCATCCACAACCCGCCGCTGCGACTTGTGGTTGTGGGGGCGGTGCACATTGCCCAGGCGCTGGTGCCGATGGCGCGGATCGCGGGCTATGATCCGGTGGTAATCGACCCGCGCGAAACCTTCGGCTCGGCCACGCGCTTTCCCGGCGAACGCATCCTCAATGACTGGCCCGACGAGGCGGTGGATGCGGTCGGGCTCGATACCCGCACGGCGCTTGTGCTGCTGACCCACGATCCGAAGCTCGACGACCCGGCGCTGGTCCGCGCGCTTGGGTCGACGTGTTTCTATATCGGCGCTCTGGGCTCGACGCGGACGCATGCCAAGCGGGTCGACCGGTTGCGGGCCGACGGCTTTACCGACGCCCAGATCGCCCGCATCCACGGCCCGATCGGACTTGATATCGGCGCGGCAAGCCCGGCCGAGATCGCCGTGTCGATCATCGCCGAGATGACCCGCGTGCTGAGACAGCGGGCATGAAGTTCGGCCCGGTCCCCGTGTCAGAGGCAGAGGGCGCGATCCTTGCGCATTCCGTGACCCTGCCCGGGGCCCGACTGAAGAAGGGAACGACGCTGGGGCCGGACGACCTGACCAGCCTGCGCGACGCTGGCCATGCGACGGTGGTGGTGGCGCGGCTCGAACCGGGCGATCTGGGCGAGGATGCGGCCGCCGCGCGTCTTGCCGCGGCGCTGGTGGCCGACGGCGAACACGGCTTGCGGATCGGCAAGGCCGGGACCGGGCGTGTCAACATCTTCGCAAAGGCCCCCGGCATCGCGCGGATCGACGCAGCCAAGATCGATGCGCTCAACGCGGTGCACCCGATGATCACCGTTGCCACCGTGCCGCCGTTTCAGCGGATGGCGGCGCGCGGCATGGTCGCGACGGTCAAGATCATCGCCTACGCGGTGCCCGCCGTCGCGCTGGACCGCGCGGCAGAGGCTGGGGCGGCGGCCTTGGGCTTTTTCACGCCGGTCATCCGCCGGGTCGAATTGATCCAGACGCAGACCGGGACCGCGCTGTCATCCGCCAAGGGGCAGCGCGCCATCGGCGACCGGCTCGCGCGGCTGTCGATCGACTTGCTGCCGGAACATGTGGTGCCGCATGAGATCGACCCGCTGGCCGATGCGCTGCGCGGCTCGAACGCCGATGCGCTGTTCATCCTGACCGGCTCGGCCACGTCCGACCTTCACGATACCGCCCCCGAAGCCCTGCGCGCCGCGGGCGGCGAGGTCACGCATTTCGGAATGCCCGTTGATCCGGGGAACCTGCTGTTTCTGGGCCATCTGGGGGACAAGCCCGTGCTGGGCCTGCCCGGCTGTGCCCGCTCGCCAGCGCTGAACGGGGCCGATTGGGTGATGGAGCGTCTGCTCTGCGGGGTGAATGTCAGCCCTGCGGATATCGCCGCCATGGGGGTGGGCGGGTTGCTCAAGGAGATCCCGCAGCGCGGCCATCCGCGCGAGGCCTGAGGCTCGGACCCCGGGCGGGTCCGCACAGGCAACGGCGACGCCGCACGACCATCGGTGACGCCCAACGAAAAAGGGCGCCACGACGGGCGCCCGGTTTCACGGTTCGGACGGCGGGGTTACTTGACCGGGCCGACCATCATGATCATCTGACGGCCTTCCATCTTCGGCATGTTCTCGATCTTGCCGATTTCCTTGACGTCCTCGGCCACCCGTTCGAGCAATTCGCGCCCAAGGTTCTGGTGCGCCATTTCGCGCCCACGGAACCGCAGCGTGACCTTCACCTTGTCGCCGTTCTCAAGAAACTTGAAGACGTTCCGCATCTTCACATCGTAGTCGTGAACGTCCGTATTGGGACGGAACTTCACTTCCTTGACCTCGATGGTCTTCTGCTTCTTGCGGGCTTCGGCTTCGCGCTTTTGCTGCTCGTACTTGAACTTGCCGAAGTCCATGATCTTGCAGACCGGCGGCGATGCGTTCGGAGAGATCTCCACCAGATCGAGTCCGACCTGTTCGGCAAGCTCGCGACCGCGTTCCGGGGTGACGACCCCGACATTCTCTCCTTCGGCTCCGATCAGCCGAATTTCAGGTACGCGGATACGGTCATTGACGCGGGGTCCGGTGTCGCGGGTCGGCGGCGCGTTGTGAGGTCTGCGGGCTATGGGAACAATCCTTTTCGTCGTTCAGTAACAGGCGCGGAAAATAAGCCTGTCGCGCCTTTGATTCAAGCGCCAAAACGGGGCGCGGCACACAAACCTCGGACCCGGCGGCATGTGCCCGTCGACCGCGCCGGATCGGCGGGCCGGACGGCGGCGCTGTTGCGGCGTCCGCCCCCCGATCTCGTCTGCGGGTACGGCAGGATGGGCGGATCGTCGCCGGGGCACGATCAAAGATTACTAAAAAATGTTCTTTAACTTTCTGCAACGGCGGAATTGTGCTAATTCACCGATGTCTGGACTTTGGACGTGCGGGATTCGCCCGCGCATCAGGCCGGAGCCTGGGGCCGGAGCGACGACCGTTGGACAAGATGCGCGACATGCGAGACGACAAATCCGATTGGCGACAGCGCCTGGCACTTCTCGGCATGATGGCCTCAAGCCTGCCTCTGGTCGGCTGGCTCGGTGGCATCGGGTGGCTGGTGCGTGTCGATCAAGGCCACGCGGCGATTGTCACCACCACCGCTATCGGCTTCGTGTTGCTGTTTCTTGCCCTGTATTTCCATGATGGCGGTCGGACGCGCCAGATACAGGCGGTGCTGGTGCTGGCCGTGATCGGACTTGTCATCGCAGAGCGTCTCTATCCCGGTCTGCATGCGATGCCATCCTCGGTGGGCGTCGCGCGCCACACACCCCAGAGCACGGATGCGATGGCGGGGATCACCAGTCTTGGCCTGCTGCTTGGCGGGCTGGTGCTGTTTCGGCTTCGGCAGAACGAAGACAGCACGTTTGCCCTTGCGGCATCGATCTTCGGTGTTTCGACCTCGGTGGCGATCCTGCTGGGCCATTCCTTCGATCCGCAATCGATCTACGCGCTGCCGTTCCTGTCGGGCATGTCGCAATATACCGCGGGCCTGTTCGCGCTGTTCTTCGTGACGATCGCGCTGCCGAATGGCGAAGGCGAGTTGTCGGCTCCGGTCTGAACCGGCACCGTCACGCCTTGAATTCCCCGCTTCCAGATCGACCAGCCTGATCACCCAGACCGCGCGTCGGGCATCCCTCAGTCGAGGAACGCCTTCTCGACGACGTAGTGCTTGGGCGCGGAATTTGCGCCCTCTTCCAGACCGTAGCTTTCCAGCAATTCCTTGATCTCGAGATTGAACGCCAGGTTGCCGCAGACCATCGCGCGGTCGGTCTCGGGCTGCATCGGCGCGACGCCGAGATCGCGAAACACATCGCCCGACCGCATCAGGTCGGTGATCCGGCCCATCTTGGGGCTCTCTTCGCGCGTCGTGGTCGGATAGTAGCGCAGTTTCGCGAGGTTCTCGGCGCCGATCAACTCGTTCAGCAATTCGTCCTTGCGGATCGACTCGATGAGCTGGCGGCCGTATTCCAGCTCACCCACCTCGCGGCAGGTGTGGGTGATGATGACCTCGTCGTAATCCTCATATGTCTGCGGATCGCGCAGCAGCGAGGCAAAGGGCGCAAAGCCTGTGCCGGTGGCGAAGAACCAGATCCGCTTGCCAGGCAGCAGCGCGTCATGCACCAGCGTTCCCACGGGTTTGGGCCGCAGGATGATCTCGTCACCGACCTTGATATGCTGAAGCCGTGACGTGAGCGGGCCGTCGGGCACCTTGATCGAGTAGAACTCGAGCGCGTCGTCCCAGGACGGCGACGCGATGGAATAGGCGCGCAGCAGCGGCTTCTGCTTGCCCGTCTTGGGGTCCGGATCGCCCATCAGGCCGATCATCACGAACTCGCCCGAGCGGAACCGCAGGCTGGCGGGGCGCGCCACCCGGAACGAGAACAGCCGGTCGGTCCAATGGGTGACCTCGGTCACTGTCTGGGCGTCGGGGATGGCCAGTTTCTTCACTGGCTCCGTCTTTACGGGCGTTGCGTCGGTGTCTTTCAAGGGTCTGTGCTCTGTCATGGCATCCTCGCAGGCCGCGCGGCCCGCCTTTCCTTCAATATTCCGTATGGGTGCTGGGCGAAAGGGGGCGAAACGTCTCGGTTCCCGCGCCTGGCTCAGCCGCGCAACCGGGCCTGGTAATCGCCCGCCCGCCAGTCGGCGCGGAAACGCCACTGGTCCTGCGGCTGACGGCTGGCAAGGCTGTCGTCGATCTCGACCTCGTCGAAGCCCGCGCGCCGCGCCATGGCGTATTGATCGGCCAGCACGTGGCCGCGCGCGCGCAACCGGCCCCGGTAGCCCCGCAGCCGTAACAGCCGCGCCAGGGTAAAGCCGCGGCCATCGGCGAAGCCGGGGAAGTCGACGATCACCATCGCCGCATCCGCGACGGCACCGCCGAGGGACTCGGGCGGGGTGTCGGGGGCCAATGCCACCACCGGGCCCCGCCAATCGTCGGTGCCGAAGCCCTGGTCTGTCACGATCACGCTCATGTGGTCTCTCCTTGCCGCACAGCACGGCCGTTGACGAAATGGATGCCGCATTCATCCTTGTTCTGTCCGCGCCAGCGCCCGGCGCGCGGGTCTTCCTCGGCGCTTACCCGCGAGGTGCAGGGTGCGCAGCCGATCGATGGATAGCCCTGCCGTACCAGCGGATGCCGGGGCAGGCGGTTTTCGTCCATGTAGGCGGCCACGTCCTGCGGTGCCCAATGGGCCAGCGGATTGACCTTGATGCGGCCGGTCGCAAGCTCGAGTTCGAAGAAATCGAGATCCGCCCGGTCGCCGGTCTGGTAGCGCTTGCGCCCGGTGATCCAGCCGTCGAAGCCGTCGAGCGCGGCCTCGAGAGGCTGGGTCTTGCGCAGCGCGCAGCAGGCATTGGGGTCGGCATGGCGCAGCGCGCCGTGGGGATCGCGGGCCGCAAGGGTGGCGGCCTCTGTCTGCACGATGCGCACATCCCTGAGGCCAAGACGCTCGGCCACCTCCTGCTGGTAGACCAGCGTTTCGGTAAAGAGCAGCCGGGTGTCGATGAACAAAACCGACGTTGACCGGTCGGTCATGGCGACCAGGTGCAACAGCGCCACCGATTCGGCGCCGAAGCTCGAAACCATGGCGATGCGGCCCGATTCTGGGTCGGACAGCGCGCCGCGCAGGACCGCCGTGGCGCCGTGGTGCCGGTAGCGGGCATTGAGCGCGGCCACCCGGTCGGACAATTCCGCACGGCGTGCAGCACTCGGTCCGCCCGGGCGGGCGTCCTCGTCGTAAGCCAACGGACGATCAGGCCGCATCGGCGCGCGCCTCTTCGGGGGCGTCGTATAGCGCGGCCTTGAACGGTGCCATCCCCAGCCTGCGATAGGTGTCGATGAAGGTTTCGTCCCGCCCGTGGCGCAGCGCAAGATAGGCCGTCACCAACCGCTCGATGGCGGGCAGGATCTGATCCGCCGCAAAGCCCGGACCGGTGCGCTGGCCCAGCTGCGCATCCGCCCCGTGATCGCCGCCAAGCGTGATCTGGTAGTTCTCGACGCCGGCGCGATCGAGGCCCAGGATACCGATATGGCCCACGTGGTGATGACCGCAGGCATTGATGCAGCCCGAAATCTTGATCTTCAGATCGCCGATCTCGTGTTCGTTCTTCAGCGCCTCGAAGCGCTGCGCGATCTGTTGCGCGATGGGGATCGACCGGGCGGTGGCAAGCGCGCAGTAATCCATGCCCGGGCAGGCGATGATGTCGGAAATCTTGCCGATATTCGCGGTGGCCAGCCCGTGCCTTTGCAATTCTGCAAAGATTGCGGGTAAATCCGACTTGTGCACATGCGGCAGCACAATGTTCTGCTCATGGCTGACGCGCAATTCGTCGTGGCTGTAGCGTTCGGCAAGGTCGGCCATCACCCGCATCTGTTGGGCGGTGGCATCGCCCGGTGTCGCGCCATGCGCCTTGAGCGAGATCTGCGCGATGGCATGGCCCGGCGCGCGGTGGTCGCTCAGGTTGGTGTCGGCCCAGGACCGGAACAGCGGATCGGCCTCATAGGCCGCATCGAAGGCATCCAGCGGCGCGCTGCGCCAGACCGGCGGCGCGAACTGGGCGCGGATCTCTGCCAGCATCGTCTGGTCGATGCCGGTGAATGCCTGCCGGGTTTCCTGAAACCGCGCCTCGACCAGACGCGAGATTTCCGCGATGCCGTGTTCGTGCACGGTGATCTTGATGCGCGACTTGAACTTGTTGTCGCGCCGTCCCAGCAGGTTCCAGACCGACACCACCGCCTCGAGATAGGGCAAGAGGTCGCGTTCGGGCAGGTCGTCGCGCAGGGTCTTGCCGATCATCGGCGTCCGGCCAAGCCCGCCTCCGACAATCACCTGGTAGGCGATGCCGCCATCCGCGGCGCGCAGGATGCGCAGCCCCACGTCATGCGCCGCGGTCACCGCGCGATCGTTCGGGCTGCCGGTCACCGCGACCTTGAACTTGCGCGGCAAGAACTGGAACTCCGGGTGATCGGTCGACCATTGCCGGATCAGCTCGGCCACCGGGCGCGGGTCCGCGATCTCGTCCGCCGCGGCACCGGCAAAGTGGTCGGCGGTGACGTTGCGGATGGTGTTGCCCGAGGTCTGGATGGCGTGCATTTCGACCTCGGCCAGCGCATCGAGAATGTCAGGCACGTCGCGCAGGTCAGGCCAGTTGAACTGGATGTTCTGCCGGGTGGTGAAGTGGCCGTAGCCCTTGTCCCAGCGCTGCGCGATATAGGCAAGCTGCCGCATCTGCCGGGCGTTCATGGTGCCGTAGGGGACCGCCACGCGCAGCATGTAGGCATGCAGTTGCAGGTAGAGACCGTTCATCAGCCGCAAGGGCTTGAACTCGTCCTCAGTAAGGCTGCCGTCGATCCGGCGCGCAACCTGGGCGCGGAACTGGCGGTTGCGGGTCGCGACGAAATCCGCGTCGAAATCGGTATAGCGATACATGGGATATCTCCTGCCATCGGGTCGGATCCACGTTTTTATCTAAAAACGTAATCTGAATTTTAGTTAAAATTCAGCGCCCGAACGGTGTTCCTGTTTGCCATGGCGGTAGTTCGACGGCCCCCTGCGGCGAAAATCCTCGCGGAAATGCGCGGGCTCGGGCCCTTCCGGTCCGGGCGTCACCTCGGCGAGGTAGGCCCCGACAATCTCGCTCGCGCGCGATTGCGCATCGATCAGGCGGATCTGGGCATGGGCTTCGTCGATCAGTACCTCGGCCTCGGTCAGCGACCGGGTCCAGGTGTCGGTCTCGGTCAGGTAGACCACATCGCCGATCAGCAGCGCGTTCGCGGTGATGACCTTCGGGGTGAATGCACGGGGCATCAGAGCGCCTCCTTGATGGCGGTGAGCGTCGGCAAGGCACGCAAGCCAGGCACGCCCGCGCGTTGGGCCTCAACGGTGCGCGGGGCCAGCCCGAACAGCGTCAGCGCGGGCCCGGACAGGCCGGCTGCCGCAAGATCCGAGGCGAGGTCGGCCAGGGTGGTGGCGACGATGCGCTGATCCGGTCGGGAGGCATTCTCGACGAGCGTCACCGGTGTGTCCGGTGCCGCGCCGTGCATCAGCAGGCGGCCCTGGATGAAGCGCGCCGCCTTTTTGCCCATGTAGATCGCGGCGACCGCGCCGGGGCGGGCCAACGCCGTCCAGTCGTGATCGGCGAAGCCCTTCATGTCGTGCCCGGTCAGGAACCGCACACTGGCATTGCGGTCGCGCCGGGTCAGGGATTGCCCGATGGCGGCGACAGCGGCCGAGGCGGCGGTGATGCCAGGCACCACATGCCAGTCGATGCCGGCTTCGGTGACCGCATCGCATTCCTCGTCCAGGCGTCCGAACACCGTCGGATCGCCGGATTTGAGCCGAACCACCTGCAGGCCCGCCTGCGCATGGGTAACGATCAGGGCATTGATCTCGGCCTGGGTCATGGAGGGGCCGAAGCCTTCCTTGCCCGCGTCGATCATCAGCGCCTCGCGGCGCGCCAACTCGAGGATCGCGGGCGAGATCAGCCGGTCGTGGATCACCACGTCGGCGGTATCGAGCAGGCGGCGCGCCTTCAGCGTCAACAGATCCGGATCGCCGGGGCCCGCGCCGACGAAGGCCACGTGCCCGGGGCGGTCGCGGGCTTCAAGGTGGGACGTCAACAGGTCGTCGAGGGCGATCCGCACCGCATCCTCGCCGCCCTGGCGCAGCGCCTTGGCACCCACGCCGCCGTAATAGTCGGACCAGAAGTCGCGCCGCCTGCGCCCCATAGGCAGGGCATCGGCCACCTTCCGGAACGCCTTGCCAAGCCGGGCGAGGGGGCCCAGTTCGGCGGGCAGACGGGCCTCGAGGTCGCGCTTGATGGCCCGGGCGAGCACCGGGGCCGCGCCCTCGGTGCCGATCGCCACGGTGACCGGGTCGCGGTCGACCATGGCGGGGGTGATGAACTGGCTGTCCTCGAGGTTGTCGACGATATTGGTCAGCGCCCCGTCGGCATGGGCGATGGCGGCGGTGCGTGCATCCTCGACCGCGTCTTCGTCGGCGGCGTAGAACAGCACCGCGCAGAGCGCATCGCCCGGCGCCATGGCGCGGCGGTTCAGGGTCAGCCGTCCGGCGGCAGCCCAGGCCGCGATCTCGGGTGCGGGATCCGCGGCGAAGACGGTCAGATGCGCCTCGGTCTTCATCAGCAGACGCAGTTTGGCAAGGGCGGCGTCGCCACCGCCGGAAAGCACCACGCGCCGTCCGGCGAGTGCCACGAAGATCGGGAAATGCTGCATGTGCGCGCCTCTGGTCGCCGGGAAGGATCTGCCCCTGATATAGAATTTTGTTCTGCGCATTGGCTAGATGCTTGCGGAAACAAGGATGTTTGTTCTATCAGAGTGGAAAAAGTAGCGAGGCTATTTCGCATGGACAGCAAAGACGGAACGCCGACCCGGCTCGACGAGGTGGATCGGAAAATCCTCGCGGCGTTGCAGCGCGATGCCAGCCAGTCGCTGGACGAGATCGCGAAAGCCGTGGGCTCATCGAAGACGCCGGTCTGGAACCGAATCCGCAAGATGCGCGAGGCCGGTATCATCGGCGCGCAGACCGTGCAGCTCGATGCCGAGGCGCTGGGATTCGAGGCGTGTTTCTTCGTGCTCATCCGCACCTCCGAGCACGAGGCGGACTGGCAGCGGCGATTTCTGAAAGCGCTGAAAGAGCGGCCCGAAGTGCAGGAAGCGCACCGGCTGGCGGGCGATATCGACTACATCCTGAAGGTGCGTGTGAAGAACGCGCGGGCCTATGATGCGTTCTACCAGGCCCTGATCTCGGAGGTGAAGGTGCACAACGTCACGGCGCTCTTGTCGATGGAGGAGATCAAGTCGACGACGGCGCTGCCGCTGTAGGGGGCGCACCTCTTTGGCGCGTGCGCGCCGCATCGGACGCGTGCGCAGACCGCTGGCGCAGGCAAGCCCGCCTGGGATAGACAGGTGCCATGACATCGCGTCTCGATATCCGCGCCGGGCTCGTGGTCCTGTTTCTTGCCGCCGTGGCGGGCCTTGGCGGGCTGGTCTGGCGCACCGGCTACGTCCAGGCCTTGGCCCCGCTGTGGCAATCGGGCGCCTCCGACCTGGCGCTGGCCGCGGACCGGCTGGTCACGCAATTGTCGCGCTACCGGGAGTTCGCCGTGCTGATGTCGGATCATCCGGCGCTTGCCGCGCGCAGCGATGGTGGCGACCGGGCCGCCGCGGACGCGGCCCTGCTCAAGGCGACCGACCGCACCGGCACGCGGGCGGCGTTCTTCCTGTCGCTTCAGGGCGATCTCTTGGCCAGTTCGGGCGGTGGGTTCCCTGACGATCTGACCGACCCCGAGGTGATCCTGCGGGCCCGGCAGGGGGCGTTGGGGGCCGGGCTCGGGCAACTGGACGGGGCGCGGGTCTTTGTCTTCGCCGCCCCGCAGTTTGGCAGGGGTGGCCTGGTCGAGGGCACACTGGTGGTCGCGGTCGATCTGGCCGCGCTCGAGCGGGACTGGCGCGGCTCGTTGCCGACGGTCTATTTCACCGACGCCGACGGGCGCATCTTCGTGACCAACCGGTCCGAGCTGATGTTCTGGCAGCAAGCCGACGATGCCACGCTGATCGCCCCGGATGGCACCCGACATGTCATGGCGGCCTGGCAATCGGGCGGTCACGCCATCCGCAGCCTGTCGGTGTCGCCCTACATACCCCACGAAGCGCTGTACCTGACCGATGCGCTGCCGGTGATCGGCTTGACCGGCCATGCGCTGATCGACGTGACCGGCGCCAAGCGGCTGGCCACCCTGCAGGCCGCCGCGGCGGTTGCGATCTGCCTCTTTTTCGGGGCGCTGCTGTTTCTGGCGACCGAACGCAGGCGCACCCTGGCGCTGGCCAATCAGCGTCTCGAGGGACGCGTGGCCGATCGCACGCGCATGCTGTCGGATGCCAACGCGGCGCTGCGCCGCGAGGTGGTCGAGCGCCAGCAGGCCGAACGCCGGCTGACCCGCGCGCAGGCCGAGCTTGTGCAGGCGGGCAAGCTGTCGGCGCTGGGGCAGATGTCGGCGGGGATCAGTCACGAGTTGAATCAGCCGCTGATGGCGATCCGGTCCTATGCCGAAAACGGGGCTGCCTTTCTCGACCGGGCCCGTCCCGAAGCGGCGGCCGAGAATTTCAACCGGATCTCGCAGATGGCGCAGCGCATGGGCCGCATCATCCAGAACCTGCGCGCCTTTGCCCGCCAAGAGGCCGCGCCCGCCACCGATGTGGGGCTGTCCCAGATCGTCGATGCGACGCTCGATCTGGTCGCCGAACGGATCCGCGCCGAGGGCGTGACCGTCGACTGGGTGCCGCCCGCGCGGCCCGCCATTGTCGTCGGCGGCGAGGTCCGGCTGGGGCAGGTCGTGCTCAACCTGATCACCAACGCGCTCGATGCCATGGCCGCAAGCCCGGTGCGCACCCTGCGTATCCGCATCGAGGATGACGGCCACGGCCACGCGCTTCTGACGGTGCAGGACAGCGGCCCGGGCATCGAGGAGCCTGCCCGCATCTTCGATCCGTTCTATTCCACCAAGGCGGTCGGCTCCGGCGAGGGCATGGGGCTGGGCCTGTCGATCAGCTACGGCATGATCCAGAGTTTCGGCGGTAAGCTCAGCGGCGCCAACACCGATGCGGGCGGGGCGATCTTCACGCTGGAACTCGACCGTGCGAAGGTGGCCGCATGACCCGCTCGGTGCTCTTGGTGGACGACGACAGCGCGGTGCGCGAGGCACTGGCGCAGACCCTCGACCTCGAGGGACTGGAGCCGATCGCGGCGGCGTCCTTCGTCGAGGCCAAGCACCGCATCCTGCGCGATTTCGACGGCGTCATCCTGTCCGACATCCGGATGCCCGGGCGCGACGGGTTTCACCTTCTGGGCTACGCGCAGGAGGTCGATCCGGAGCTGCCGGTGATCCTGCTGACCGGTGAGGGCGACATTCCGATGGCGGTGCGCGCCATGGGGGCGGGGGCGTTCGACTTTCTGGAAAAACCCTGCGCCCCGAAGGACCTGGTGACGGTGATCGACCGGGCGCTCAAGACCCGGGCGCTGGTGCTTGAAAACCGCCGCCTCAAGGCCGAACTGGAAGCGGGCGACCCGGCGGCGCGGCTGATTTTCGGGCGGTCGGCACAGTCGGACGCGCTGCGGCGTGAGGTGCGCGTGGCCGCCCGGTCCGGCGCGCCGACGCTGGTCACCGGCGCGCCCGGCACCGGTATCTCGAAAGTGGCCGAGGTGCTGCACCTGGCCTCGCCCCGGGTCAACCGGCCGTTCCACAAGCGCGCCGCCCGCACCCTGGATCGCGGCGAGCTGGCGGCGCTTTGGACCCAGACCGACGGCGGCACGCTGTTTCTCGACGAGATCGGCCAGCTTGGTCCCGACATGCAGATGGCGCTGGCCGATGCGCTGGAAACGCGCGGGCCGACGCTGGTGGCGGGCAACAGCGGCCCGCTGGAAGAGGCCGTCGACAAGGGGCATTTCTCGGCCGATCTGTTCTACCGGGTGCAGGTCTGCCGGGTCTACATTCCGACGCTGGCCGAGCGGCCCGAGGACATCCCCGTGCTGTTCCGGCACTATGTCGCGCAGGCGTCCGAGCAGGCGGGCCTCGACCCGCCCGACGTGACCGAAGAGATCGTCGCCGACCTGATCGCGCGCGAATGGCCCGGCAATGCCCGCGCGCTGATGTCCGAGGCGATGCGCTTTGCGCTCGGCCTCCGGTCCGTCGCGCGGCAGGAAACCGGCGGCGGGCTAAGCGACCGGATGGCGCAGGTCGAACGCTCGCTCCTGTCCGAGGCGCTGAGCCGGGCGCAGGGGCAGGCCAGCCGCGCTGCCGAAGCGCTGAAACTGCCGCGCAAGACCTTCTACGACAAGCTGGCGAAATATGGGCTCAAGCCCGAGGATTTCCGCTAGGGGCTTTGCGAAAATAACAGGGCGCGCCGATTTTCGGGCGGTTTGTCCGGCGATTGCACCGCACACCGATAGGTTGATCGCGGGTTTCGTGCTAGGATGGGGCCATTGTCACCAAGGTTCTTGCCATGAAATCCACATTTTCTTCCTGGCTTGCCGCAACAAGCAACGCCGATTTCCACGCCCTGCGCGGCCACGTCAATGCAGCACCCGAAGACTGGGACCAGATCACCACGCTGCCGCAGGCGCAGGCCCGGATCGAAGCGCTGGCGGGGCTTGACGATGCCACCCGACGGGCCCGTCAGATGGACCTCGCGCGGGCCTTTCTGGCCTTCGAAAAGCAGCAAGGACGGTCGGGCGGCAACATCCTGTCCTTCGGGCCCAGCGTGTTTGTCCTGATGATTGTCGTGCTTGGCGTGATCGCCTTCGGCATCTTCTCGAAGTCGGAGCCACGCCTGCTCGAACAGTTGTCCGACATCGAAACCGCGCGCGGGCTGATCACCTTCATCTTCGCGCTGGGCGTGATGTCGCTGGCCCTGATCATCGTGAGCGCCGGGTTCGTCTCGACCGCTCTGCCCGATCATTCCTTCGACCGCGCGAAAGAGGTGTTCACGTCGCTGGTGGCGATCCTCGGCACGATCCTGGGGTTCTACTTCGGTGCCGGTGAAGCCGAACGGATCGAAGAGGCACTCTCCGGTGTCACCCAAAGCACCCTTGTCGCGCCGGAACAGCCCGCGCAGGACACGCCGGTTGCGCCGGAACAGCCTGCACGGGACTGACCATCAACACGGGAATCGCGGCGTCAGGCCTGTGCGGATAATCGCACTGCGCGCGGACTTGCGTGTGTGGAAATCCGCACGCCGATCCGGAAGCTGCGTTATCCGGCACAGATAATGCGCTGAAATACATGGAAAATTCTACCGGGAATCACGTCCGAATCAAATTTCTTGTCAGGTGCCCGGGAACAGCGTTCTCTCGCGGTCAGCGCCGGGCCGTCAAGCGCCCGCCGTCTCAACACAGATTGTTGTCTGGGAGGACCACATGAAGACTTTCCTGAAGACCGCCGCCGCCGTGGCGGCGCTGTCCGTGACCGCATCCACCGCATTCGCCGCCGAGCATGAGGCCGGTTGCGACGATGGCGAGATGGTCATCAAGTTCAGCCACGTTACCAACAACGACCGCCACCCCAAGGGCATCGCCGCAAGCCTGCTGATGGAGCGCGTCAACACCGAGATGAACGGCGTCGCCTGCATGGAGGTCTATCCGAACTCCACGCTTTACAACGACGATCAGGTTCTCGAGGCGATGCTGCAGGGCGACGTGCAGCTGGCCGCGCCGTCGCTGTCGAAGTTCGAGCAGTTCACCAAGGTGTTCCGGATCTACGACCTGCCCTTCATGTTCAAGAACATCGACGCCGTCGACGCCTTCCAGGCCTCGGAAGCCGGTCAGGCGATGCTTGAGTCCATGACCCGCCGCGGCATTCTCGGGCTGGCCTACTGGCACAACGGCATGAAGCAGATGTCGGCGAACGTGCCGCTCGAGTTGCCCAGCGATGCCAACGGCCTGAAGTTCCGCGTGCAGAACTCCGAAGTGCTCAAGGCGCAGATGGCCGCGATGGGCGCGTCGCCGCAGCCGATGGCCTTCTCGGAAGTGTACGGTGCGCTGCAGACCGGCGTTGTCGACGGGCAGGAAAACACCTGGTCCAACATCTACGGCCAGAAGTTCTTCGAGGTGCAGGATGGCACGACCGAAACCAACCACGGCGTGATCGACTACCTCGTCGTGACCGGCACCGACTGGTGGGACAGCCTGGATGCGGACGTGCGCGACCAGCTTGCGACCATCATCTCCGAAGTGACCGAAACCCGGAACGCGGAAAGCTTCAACGTCAACCAGCAGGCCAAGCAGGCGGTCCTCGATGCCGGTGGCGAAGTGCGCGAACTGACCGCAGAGCAGCGTGCAGCCTGGGTCGAGACCATGAAGCCGGTCTGGGACCAGTTCATGGACGATGTCGGCGAAGAGAACGTCGCGGCGGCGCAGTCCATCAACGAGATGAACTGATCCTGAACCGATCGGTCTGACACGGGTCCCGTCCGCACCCTCCGTGGGCGGGGCACACAAATCAAAACAGAACCGGATGGCGGATCGCCGGACCGGGCGGGGGATTTCCACATGTCTGTCCATCGAGAGCCCGAGTCTGCTTTCGGACGCTTTGTCGACGAGCTGGAGGAGACGGCCATTGCGCTGATCCTCGGTGCGATGACCATCATCACCTTCATCAACGTGGTCTTGCGCTACGGTTTCAACACCGGGTTGATCTGGGGGCTTGAAGCCACGTCGCTGCTGTTTGCCTG
This sequence comes from Roseivivax sp. CAU 1753, assembly GCF_054482575.1. Taxonomy (NCBI): domain Bacteria; kingdom Pseudomonadati; phylum Pseudomonadota; class Alphaproteobacteria; order Rhodobacterales; family Roseobacteraceae; genus Roseivivax; species Roseivivax sp. CAU 1753. The sequence goes on from NZ_JBTLRF010000004.1 coordinate 297,265, forward strand.
GCTGGTCCTGTTCGGCATCAGCTATGCCGTCAAGAAGACCGCGCATCTTGGCGTCGACGCGGTCACCAACGTGATGCCCGACGGCATCCGCCGCCCGCTGGCGCTGATCGCCGCGGCGGTCTGCATCGCCTACGCGGCGCTGCTGCTCAAGGGATCGTGGGACTACTGGGCGAACTTCGCCAACCTGCCGCAGACCACCGGTCGCTGGTTCCCCCTGGGTTTCGAGGAGATGGGCCGCACGTCCTATCGTGGCTGGTACGAAACCATCGACATTCCGTTCCCCGAATGGTTGCGCTGGATCCAGCCGATCATGAACGAAGGCATGGATTACGAAAAACTGCCCCGCTTCATCCCCTATGCCATCCTGCCCATCGGTGCCGCGCTTCTGCTGTTCCGCTTTGTGCAGGCGACGATCCGGATCTGGCACGGTGATGTCGGCGCGCTGATCGTCAGCCACGAAGCCGAAGACGCCGTCGATGACGTCGCCCACATGAACAAGGGGGACTGAGCCGATGGAAGTCGTCATTCTTTTTGGCATGGTCATCGGACTGATGCTGATCGGCGTTCCGATCGCCGTCAGCCTCGGCTTTTCGTCGACCATCTTTCTGCTTGTGCTGTCGGACACCTCGCTGGCCTCGATCGCGCAAAGCTTCTTTCAGGCCATGGCGGGGCATTACACGCTGCTGGCCATCCCGTTCTTCATCCTGGCCTCGAGCTTCATGTCGACGGGCGGCGTGGCGCGGCGGATCATCCGCTTCTCGATCGCCGTGGTCGGGCACTTTCCGGGGGGCCTTGCGATTGCGGGGGTCTTCGCCTGCATGATGTTCGCGGCGCTGTCGGGGTCCTCCCCGGCCACGGTCGTCGCCATCGGCTCGATCGTGATCGCGGGGATGCGGCAGGTCGGCTATTCCAAGGATTTCGCCGCCGGCGTCATCGCCAACGCGGGCACCTTGGGCATCCTCATTCCGCCGTCCATCGTGATGGTGGTCTATGCCTCGGCGACGGATGTCTCGGTGGGGCGGATGTTCCTTGCGGGGGTCATTCCGGGCCTGATGGCGGGCACCATGCTGATGCTCACCATCTATCTGATCGCCAAGGTCAAGAACCTGCCCAAGGGCGACTGGCAGGGCTGGGGCGAGGTCTGGGCCTCGGCGCGCGAAGCGTCCTGGGGGCTGTTCCTGATCGTCATCATCCTGGGCGGCATCTATGGCGGCATCTTCACCCCGACCGAAGCCGCGGCGGTGGCGGCGATCTACGCCTTCCTGATCGCCAACTTCATCTATGCCGACATGGGACCGCTGGCGACACGGGAGGGCGAGCCCAACAAGACGCTGCTGCACAAGCCTATCGCGCTGCTGTCGGCCTTTGTCCACAAGGACACCAAGGACACGCTGTTCGACGCGGGCAAGCTGACCATCACGCTGATGTTCATCATCGCCAATGCGCTGATCCTCAAGCACGTGCTGACCGACGAACAGATCCCGCAGCATATCGCGGGCGTGATGCTGGACGCGGGTTTCGGGCCGGTGATGTTCCTGGTGATCGTGAACGTGATCCTGCTGATCGGCGGTCAGTTCATGGAGCCGTCGGGGCTTCTGGTGATCGTGGCACCGCTGGTGTTCCCGATCGCCATCCAGCTTGGCATCGATCCCATCCATCTCGGCATCATCATGGTGGTGAACATGGAAATCGGGATGATCACGCCGCCGGTGGGTCTTAACCTGTTCGTGACGTCCGGTGTGGCAGGTATGTCGATGACACGGGTCGTGAAGGCGGCGCTGCCGTTCCTCGGCGTGCTGTTCATCTTCCTGATCATGGTGACCTACATCCCGATCCTGTCGACCTGGCTGCCGACGATGCTGATGGGACCCGAGATCATCACCTACTGAGCCGGGAAAGCACCTCTTTGGCGCTTGCGCGCCGCATCGGAGGGTTCGTAACGAGTGCCGCGGGCGGGGCGTCAGAGATGACGCGCCGCCTGTTTTTTTGCGACGCGGGTTTAACCAGCGGCGGCGTTGAGCGCGTCGATGATGCCGCCGAAGTCGTTGGCCTTGAGGCTGGCACCGCCCACCAGCGCCCCGTCCACATGTGCAACACCGAAGATCTCGGACGCGTTCGACGGCTTCACGCTGCCGCCATAAAGCAGCGCCATCTCCGCGCCGGTCGCGAACCGCTCCGACAGGGTCTGGCGCATGAAGGCGTGGACCTCGGCGATCTCGTCCAGCGACGGCACCTTGCCTGTGCCGATCGCCCAGATCGGCTCATAGGCGATGATCAGGCTGTCCGCGGTCGCGGCCTCGGGCACCGAGCCCGCAAGCTGGCCGCCGATCACGCCGAGCGTCTGGCCGTCTTCGCGCTGGCCAAGGCTTTCGCCGACGCACAGGATCACGGTCAGGCCCGCGGCCCAGGCGGCCTCGGTCTTGGCGCGTACGTCGGCGTCGCTTTCACCGTGATCGGCCCGGCGTTCGGAATGGCCAAGGATGACAAAAGCGGCGCCCGCGTCGCGCAGCATGTCCGCCGAGATGTCGCCGGTATGTGCGCCGGATGCCGAAGCGTGGCAATCCTGCCCGCCGATGCCGACCGATCCCGCGACCGCCGCCGCGCGGGACAGCAGCGTGGCAGGCGGGCAGATCACCACATCCGCGCGGTCGCCGTCGCGCGCGGCCAGCGCCTCAAGCTCGGCCAGCGCCGAGCCGGTGCCGTTCATCTTCCAATTGCCTGCTGCGACCTTCCGGGGCATCGCGTCACCTTTCCTATGATTGATCGCGCGCATCATCGCGTCCCGCCGGGCAAGGTCAAGGCGCTTGCCGCCGACGCAGCACGCCCGGGCAGGGTGCATCGATCAAAGCCCGGTCAGGGCCGCCCATAGCCGCGCGCGGCAGAAGACACCGGCGGGGACGGTCGGGGCAGCGATCAGGACCCGGTACGCTCGGACTGCAACGTTTCCACGTCCTTGAACTTGATCGATTCCCCACAACCGCAGGCATCCACCACGTTGGGATTGCGGAACTTGAAGCCCGATTCCAGCAGCGAGGTCTCGTAGTCGATCTCGGTTCCGAAGAGGAACATCTGCGCCATCGGTGCGATCATCACCCGCGCGCCGTCCTGCTCGACCACTTCGTCATTGGGGTCGGCGTCGTCGACATAGTCCATGGTGTATTCCATGCCCGCGCAGCCGCCCTTCTTGACGCCGATCCTGAGGCCGTGACGGCCATCGCGCGCCATCAGCCGGGTGATCTGGCCGACCGCCGCGGGGGTCATGGTCAGCGGCGATTTTCCGGGAATGCCGAACATGGGATATCTCCGTTGTGTGAGGCCATAATCTATGCGCTACGGCGGCAAATTCCAATGGGGCCGCGTCACGCGCGGCTTGTCAGGGGGCGCGCGGGGTTGCCGGCCACGGTGACACCGGCGGGCACATCGCGGGTCACCACGGCCCCCGCGCCGACGATGGCATTGTCGCCCACGGTGATGCCCGGCAGGATGATCGCGCTCGCTCCGAGCCAGACATCGCGCCCGATGACGATCGGATAGGCGCTTTCCAGTTCGGCCTTGCGCGCCACCGGGTCGCGCGGGTGGTCGGCGGTCAGAAGCTGCACGAAGGGGCCGATGTCGCAGCCATCGCCGATATGGATCGGGGCTGCGTCCAGCAGATAGCAGCTGTAATTCATGAAGACGCCCGACCCGATGGTGATGTTGTAGCCGTAATCCACGTAAAGCGGCGCGCGCAGGGCGCAGTTGTCGCCAATGCCGCCCAGAAGATCGGCAAGGATCTGCCCGCGCCCGTCGTCACCATAGGTGGTCTGGTTGTAGGCCTGCATCAGCCGTTGCGCGCGCTTGCGACCTTCGGAAAGCTCCGGATCGCCCGGGTAATAGGGCAGACCGGCGATCATCTTGTCCTTTTCGCTGGTCATCGTGTGCGTCCTTTTCCCGCGGCCTTGTGATGTGGCATCGGACCCACGCCAACGCGGCAGTTGCCGTCATGCCCGCAACGACCTGCGCGCTACATGAAGCCCAGTTCAAGCCGCGCCTCGTCGGACATCATGTCCATGCCCCAGGGCGGATCCCAGGTCAGTTCGACATCCACCTGCTTGACGCCGTCCACCGGCTCGACCGCATCCGCCAGCCATCCGGGCATCTCGCCGGCCACCGGACAGCCCGGCGCGGTCAGGGTCATGATGATCCCGACCTCGTTTTCGGGCGAGATATCGATCGTGTAGACCAGGCCCAGATCGTAGATGTTCACCGGAATTTCAGGGTCATAAACGCTTCTGCACGCCTCCACGATCTGATCGTAAAGCGGATGATCGGTGCTTGACGGGCGGATCAGCGGGGCACCTTCGAGTTGCGAACCTTGATCGTTCATGGAGCATCCTTTGCGGCAATTCCGAGTAAACATATAAGGAATGGCGCGGGCACGGTAAAGGGGCACCGCGCGCGGGATACCTGCGACCTTTGCGAACGCGTCCGCCGCCCTATCTTACGTCGATGACACAGAAACGCATCCTTACGCCATTGATCGCGGCGCTGCTGCTGACGATGGCTCCTGCCATGGCCGGAGAGCCGATGACCGAAGATTTCGAGACCAGCCCCGAAAGCCGCTGGCGCTTTTTCACCGACGGCGTGATGGGCGGGGTCTCCTCGGGTCAGGTCAGTTTCCTGACCGAGGCGGGCACCCGCATCGCGCGCATGACCGGCGATGTGAGCACCGCCAACAACGGCGGTTTCATCCAGATGCGCATGGATCTGCCCGCGCCGCCCCCGGGCGACACCCGGGGCGTGCGGCTGGTGGTGCGCGGCAACGAGGCCCCTTATTTCGTGCATCTGCGCACCAATGGCACGATGCTGCCGTGGCAATACTATCAGGCGGAATTCGCGGCGACGGGCGACTGGGTCGAGGTGCGACTGCCCTTCACGGCGTTCAAGCCGTCGGGCAATCTGCTGCACGCGACGCCCTTGCCGACGGCGCTGACCTCGATCGCGGTGGTGGCCTACGGGCGGGACCACCGCGCGCAGGTCGATGTGCGCGAGATCGGGTTTTACTGAACCGAGGCAGGCGTGCGACCGCCGCGGCACCGCGCCGGGCGGCCCGCCGATCACACGAGGACCGCATGGCTGACGGAAAACGCAACGACCTGGCGCTTTACGATGCGGTCGCCGCCGACTGGTGGTCCGACGATGTCCGCTGGATCCGGACCCTGAAAAACCTGGTGCCGGGGCGCTTCAGATATTTCGACCGGCACATCGACTGGACCGGCAAGCGCGTGCTTGATCTTGGCTGCGCGGGCGGTTTCATGGCCGAAGCGCTGGCCCGGCGCGGGGCCTTGGTGACCGGGATCGACCCCGCGCGGCAGGCGATCGAGGCGGCCCGCACCCATGCACAGTCATCCGGGCTCGACATCCGTTACGACACCGGCACCGCCGAGGATCTGCCCTACGAGACCGCGGCATTCGACGCGGTGGTCTGCGTCGATGTGCTGGAACACGTGGCCGACCTGCAGGCATCGCTGAACCAGGTGGCGCGGATTCTGGCCCCGGGGGGGCTGTTCTTTTACGACACCATCAATCGCACCTGGATGGCGCGGCTGATGGCGATCACCGTGGCCGAAGACCTCGTGGGGATCCTGCCCAAGGGCGCGCACGACCCCGAGATGTTCATCACACCCAAGGAACTGCGCACCGGGCTGGGCAAGGCGGGGCTGACCGATTGCGGCATGACCGGGCTTGGTCCGCGCGGCATCAACCGTCGCGGCGACATGACCTTCGGGCCGCTGCCGGTGAAGACCGTGCAATACATGGGGTATGCGCAGAAACCGGCATGAGCGTTGCGGCCTGTCCTCTCGCCGTCCCGCACATCGCTCGGGCGGCCCGCCCGATGCGGCGGTTTGCCATCTGAGACACCGCGTCCGGTGAAGGATGTCTTGCCAGCGGGCGGCACCTGCGTCCGCGCTATCCCAGAAACTTGCGCTTGCGCACCGGGGCCGGGCGCACCCGTTCCTCGATATGATCGTAAAGCCGCCCCGCGATGTTCTTCTTGGTCGCAGCCTCGATCCCCTCGAGCCCCGGCGAGGAATTGACTTCCAGCACCTTCGGGCCGCTTTCGGATCGCAACAGATCGACGCCCGCAAGGTTCAGCCGGAACGCCTTGGCGGCCCGCAAGGCGGTCTCGCGCTCTTCCTTGGTGATCCGCACCACCTGCGCCGATCCGCCCCGGTGCAGGTTCGACCGGAAATCGCCCTCCGCCCCGGTGCGCTTCATGGCGGCGATAACCTTGCCGCCGACCACCAGACAGCGGATATCCTCGCCCGCCGCCTCCTTGACGAAATCCTGCACCAGAAAATTCGCCCGCAGACCGCGGAAGGCGTCGATCACCGAGGATGCCGCCTTCTTGGTCTCGGCCAGCACCACGCCCTTGCCTTGCGTCGATTCCAGCAGCTTCACGATCAGCGGCGCGGTGCCCACCAGCCGCATCAGGCTGTCGGTATCCTTGGGGCTGGCGGCGAAGGCGGTGTTGGGCATGCCGATCTTGTGGCGCGCCATCAACTGATGCGCATACAGTTTGTCGCGCGACGCGGTGATGCCTTCCGAGCCGTTGACGCAGAAGGTACCGATGGTCTCGAACTGCCGGATGACAGCGGTGCCATAGGCCGTGATCGAGGCCCCGATGCGGGGAATGATCGCGTCGTAGCGCGGCAGCCGCTTGCCGTCGCAATGCACTTCCGGCGCCATGGCGTTGATGGCCATGTAACAGCGCGTGGTGTCGATGACCTCGACCGTGTGGCCGCGCGCCTCGCCTTCCTCGACCAGCCGCCGGGTCGAATAGTTGTTTTCGCGGCTCAGCACCGCGATGCGCAGGGCCCGCTTGGGGGCCGCGCTGCGCACCTTGGTCGAGGCGTAGATGTCGTAGGACAGTTCCGGCTGCAAGAAGCGGTCGGTGGCGACGATGGCGATATGATCCTTCAACGCCTCGCGCCCCAGCAGCATCCGGCTGGCCATGCCGCCCCTGTTGGTCAGCGTCATCTCGATCGGCCAGCGTTCGCCGCCGACCTCGATCGAGGTGCCGATGACATAGCGGCTTTCGCCCTCGCCATTGGACGAGGTGACGACGCGGCGGTCGACGATCTCGGCCGAGCAGGGGATCACCAGATCGTCGCGCTCGGGCACGGGGTGCACCATGAAGCGCACGCGCGGCTTGGTGGCCGTTCCGAAGGTCTCGATATCGGATGCATGCAGCGCCGAGGTCCGCGCACCGGTATCGACCTTGGCGCGCATCGCCGGCAGCCCGAGATCTGGCAGCGCCACCCATTCTTCCCAGCCAAAGCGGATGAGGTCGGCGGCAACGTCGGTCTCGTCGGTCATGCGGGTGTCCTTGTGCATTCGCTGAGATGGCAGCGTCGGCAGCCCTATCAGTCCCGAAACTCCGCGACCAGAGCACATGGTGCCGGGCGGCCCCTACGGCAGGCGCGGCATGACACCTTGCGAGTGCAGGCGTTCCGGGGCATTCCGGCGGGCATGACAGTCTTTTCCTTTACCCTCGACGCCACCTCGGGCGGTGCCCGAACCGGTCGTATCGACACACCGCGCGGGACCATCCGCACGCCTGCCTTCATGCCGGTGGGCACGGCGGCGACGGTCAAGGCGATGCTGCCCGAAAGCGTGGCGGCGACCGGCGCGGACATCCTGCTGGGCAATACCTATCATCTGATGCTGCGCCCCGGCGCAGAGCGGGTCGCGCGACTGGGCGGGCTGCACCGCTTCATGAACTGGGCGGGGCCGATCCTCACCGATTCGGGCGGCTTTCAGGTGATGTCGCTGGCGGGGCTGCGCAAGCTGACCGAACAGGGCGTCACCTTCCAGAGCCATATCGACGGCTCCCGGCACGAACTTAGCCCCGAACGCTCGATGGAAATCCAGCGGCTTCTGGGCTCTGACATCGTGATGGCGTTTGACGAATGCCCGGCATTGCCCGCTGACCGCGACCGCATCGCTGACAGCATGGCGCTGTCGATGCGCTGGGCCCAGCGGTCCCGCGACGCCTTCGGCGACAGGCCGGGGCACGCGCTGTTCGGCATCCAGCAGGGCGGGTTGGAACGCGACCTGCGCGAAGAAAGCGCCAAGGCCCTGACCGGCATCGGCTTTGACGGCTACGCCATTGGCGGACTGGCGGTGGGCGAGGGGCAGGAAGCGATGTTCGGCTGCCTCGACTATGCGCCCGACATGCTGCCGGTGGACAAGCCGCGCTATCTCATGGGGGTCGGCAAGCCCGATGACATCGTCGGCGCGGTCAAGCGCGGCATCGACATGATGGACTGCGTGCTGCCATCGCGGTCGGGCCGGACCGGGCAGGCCTGGACCCGGCGCGGGCAGGTCAACATCAAGAACGCGCGCCATCAGGACGATCCGCGCCCGCTGGATGAAGACTGCGGCTGTCCTGCCTGCCGTGGCTACAGCCGCGCCTATCTGCACCACGTCTACCGGTCGGGCGAGATGATCGCGGGCATGCTGCTGACCTGGCACAACCTGCACTATTACCAGGCCCTGATGCAGGACATGCGCGACGCCATCGCAGCGGATGCATTCGCGGCCTTCGAGGCCCGGTTCCACGCCGCCCGTGCCGAGGGCGACATCGCGCCGCTCTGATCCGGGGTCGTCCGACCCGGCCCCGCCTGTGAATGTCGGTGCCGACCGTTGGCGGGCCGCCCGGGGAATCGCGCGCCTTGCCGACCGGCGCACACGGAATATTGGCGGGAACAGGCAATTTTTTGCCGGTTTGCCCCGAATTTTCCGGTCGTTATCTGATATCACGCAACTGACATGGCTTGTCATGCGTTAGAATTGGTATCTGTAGGTTCAAACGAATGACAAAAGGATGTCTGTCATGAGAAAGTCGATTATCGCCACGTTGGTCGTGGGCAGTGCAGTGCTTGCGGGTTGCGGCAACATGAGCCAGGACCAGCGTTATGCCACCGGCGCGCTGGTGGGTGGTGCCGCGGGCCTCGCCGCTGCGGATGCCAGCGACAAAAGCGGCACGGCACGCGCCGTGGCGACACTGGCCGGTGCTGCCGCCGGTGCGACCATCGCAGCCAACACCGGAAACGCGCAGCAGCAGCCGCGCACGGTCAGCTGCGTCTATCCCGATGGCAGACCGGCACCTTGCCCGCCGAGCTACTGAGCCTAAGCGGGGTCCTACCGACCATCGTTCAGGCCAAGGCACCGCGTCACCGCGCGGTGCCTTTTTCGTGCCGGGGACCGACGCAAGCCGCATAACGGTGCGCAAATGCACAGATGGTCTCAGGGAACATCTGGCGTTCCGGGCGCTTGGGTGTGCAACAGATCACCACGACACCGGAGGCTACATGCCACAGGAAACGCTTTTCACGCCGCTCGACGCCGGGGCCATCGCGCTCAGGAACCGCGTCGTGCTTGCGCCGTTGACCCGCAATCGCGCCAGAAACGACGATGACGCGCCGATGGACATGCACGTCAAGTACTATACCCAGCGGGCCGCCGACGCCGGTCTGCTCATCACCGAGGCGTCGCAGATCAGCCCCGAGGGCAAGGGCTATGCCTGGACGCCCGGTATCCATTCCGACGCTCAGGTCGCGGCCTGGAAGCGGGTGACCGACGCGGTGCACGATGCGGGCGGCAAGATCGTCATCCAGCTGTGGCACGTCGGGCGCATCTCGCACACGTCGCTGCAACCGGATGGCCAGAAGCCCGTCGCCCCCTCGGCGATCCGCGCAGATGCGCCGACCTTCGACGGCACGCAGATGGTCGACGTCTCCGAACCCCGCGCGCTTCGGACAGATGAGTTGCCGCGCATCGTCGCCGACTTCCGCCGGGGTGCCGAGAACGCCAGGGCGGCCGGTTTCGACGGCGTCGAGGTGCACGCGGCCAACGGCTATCTGCTGGACCAGTTCCTGAAGGATGGTCCGAACCATCGCGACGACGCCTATGGCGGATCGCGGGAAAACCGCGCGCGGCTGCTGTTCGAGGTGCTCGACGCGGTCGAACAGGTCTGGGGCGCGGACAGGGTCGGGGTGCGCCTGTCGCCGTTCTCGGGCGCGAACGACGCCACAGACAGCGACCCCGCAGCCCTGGCGGCCTATCTGGTCGACCGGCTCGCCCCGCGTGGCCTGGCCTATCTGCACATGATCGAGGGCCAGACCGGCGGTCCGCGCGACTGGCCCGACGCGGTCGACATGACCGCGCTCAAGCGGCGCTATGGCGGGGTCTGGATGGCCAATAACGGCTATGACCGCGACCTGGCCATCGCCCGGGTCGGCGCGGGCGACGCCGACCTCGTGGCCTTCGGCAAGCCCTATATTTCGAACCCGGACCTGGCCAAGCGCCTGGAGCTTGGGGCGGACCTGGCCGAGGCCGATCCCGACACCTTCTATGGCGGTGGCGAAGCGGGCTACACCGACTATCCCTTCCTCGAGGAAGCGGTGATCGACAAGAAGATCGCCTGAACCGGCGGTCAGACCTCACCACATGCGGGGCCCGGCCGCGATGCCGGGCCTTGCGATGCGCGCGTTGCACTGCCCGTTCCCCATCCGACCGCCTGGCATCACGCCCGTTTGACCGCGCCGCGCGGAAAATCCCATGCTCCGGTCCGGGCACCTTGCACCTGTCCGCCCCGCGGGCCATGCTGCCGCCAACGGGCGATCATGGCTTGAAACGGGGCCACTGCTGCCCCACTTACATACTCCAAACGGGGACGGACATGGCTGCCGAAGATCGGGGCCGCGACCGTTCTGCCAGAATCAAGGAATGAGCATGCAACAGCCTCTCAACACATCGTACCCGGTGCTGCCGCTGCGTGACATCGTGGTCTTCCCGCACATGATCGTGCCGCTTTTCGTGGGCCGCGAAAAATCGGTGCGCGCGCTGGAAGAGGTGATGAACGACGACAAGCAGATCCTGCTTGTCAGCCAGATGGACGCCGCCGATGACGACCCCGAAGCGGATCGCATCTTCAAGGCAGGCGTGCTGGCCAATGTCCTGCAACTGCTGAAACTTCCCGACGGCACCGTCAAGGTGTTGGTCGAGGGGCAGGCGCGGGTGCGGATCGACCATTTCACCGACAACGCGGATTTCTTCGAGGCATCGGCGGAGTACCTGACCGAAATGCCGGGCGACGAGACCGCGATCGAGGCGCTGGTGCGCACCGTCGCGGACGAATTCGAACGCTACGCCAAGATCAAGAAAAACATCCCCGAAGAGGCGCTGTCGGCGGTGTCGGAAACCGACGAGCCCGCCAAGCTTGCCGATCTGGTGGCCGGTCACCTGGGCATCGAGGTGCACCAGAAGCAGGAACTGCTGGAAACGCTGTCGATCTCGGAGCGGCTTGAAAAGGTCTATGGCCACATGCAGGGCGAAATGTCGGTCCTGCAGGTCGAGAAGAAGATCAAGACGCGCGTGAAATCCCAGATGGAGCGGACCCAGCGCGAATACTATCTGAATGAGCAGATGAAGGCCATTCAGAAGGAACTGGGCGACGGCGAGGACGGCCAGAACGAAGTGGCCGAGCTGGAAAAGCGCGTCGCGGAGACGAAGCTGTCGAAAGAGGCCCGCGAAAAGGCCGAAGGCGAGATCAAGAAGCTCAAGAACATGAGCCCGATGTCGGCGGAAGCCACCGTGGTGCGCAACTACCTCGACTGGATGCTGTCGATCCCGTGGGGCGTGAAGTCGCGCGTCAAGAAGGACCTGGGCCGCGCCCAGAAGGTGCTCGACGACGACCACTACAGCCTCGAAAAGGTCAAGGAACGCATCGTCGAATACCTCGCGGTGCAGCAGCGCTCGAAAAAGCTCAAGGGGCCGATCATGTGCCTTGTCGGGCCTCCGGGCGTCGGCAAGACATCTCTCGGCAAATCGGTCGCCAAGGCCACGGGGCGCGAATTCATCCGCATCTCGCTGGGCGGCGTGCGCGACGAGAGCGAGATCCGCGGCCACCGCCGGACCTATATCGGCTCCATGCCCGGCAAGATCATCCAGGCGTTGAAAAAGGCCAAGACCACGAACCCGCTCATCCTGCTCGACGAGATCGACAAGATGGGGCAGGACTTCCGTGGCGATCCGGCCTCGGCGATGCTGGAAGTGCTCGATCCGGAACAGAACGCGACCTTCGTGGACCACTACCTCGAGGTGGAATACGATCTGTCCAACGTGATGTTCCTGACCACGGCGAACTCCTACAACATGCCCAGCCCGCTGCTGGACCGGATGGAAATCATTCCGCTGGCGGGCTACACCGAAGACGAGAAGGCCGAGATCGCCAAGCGCCACCTGATCGCCAAGCAGGTCAAGAACCACGGCCTGAAAAAGGGCGAGTTCGAGATCACCGACGAGGCGCTGACCGACATCATCCGCTACTACACCCGCGAAGCGGGCGTGCGGAACCTTGAGCGCGAACTGGCCAAGCTCGCGCGCAAGGCGGTCACCACCATCGTGCGCAAGAAGGCGGACAAGGTCGTGGTGACGTCGGACAACCTGGCGGATTACCTGGGCGTGCGGCGGCACAAGTACGGTCTGGCCGAGGAAGAGAACGCCGTCGGCGTGGTCACCGGTCTTGCCTATACGTCGGTCGGCGGCGATCTGCTGCAGATCGAGGCGCTGCGCCTGCCGGGCAAGGGCCGGATGAAGACCACCGGCACGCTGGGCGACGTGATGAAGGAATCCATCGACGCGGCGTCAAGCTACGTGCGCTCGATCTCGCCGCAGATCGGGGTCAAGCCGCCGCGCTTCGAGCGGATGGATATCCACGTCCACGTCCCCGAAGGCGCCACGCCCAAGGACGGCCCCTCGGCGGGTCTGGCGATGGTGACCTCGATCGTGTCGGTGCTGACCGGCATTCCGGTGCGCCGCGATATCGCCATGACCGGCGAAGTGACGCTGCGCGGCAACGCGCTGCCCATCGGCGGCCTGAAGGAGAAGCTGCTTGCCGCCCTGCGCGGCGGGATCACCACGGTGTTCATCCCCAAGGACAACGAAAAGGACCTGATCGACATGCCCGAGAACGTGACCTCCGGGCTCAAGATCATTCCTGTCAGCCACGTCTCGGAAGTGCTCGAACAGGCGCTGGTGCGCAAGCCGGAGCCGATCGAATGGGACGAGGAAGCCGAAGAGGCCGCCGCCCAGGCGCTGGCGAGGCAAAAGTCGAACGACTCCAGTCCGATCGCGCATTGATCGCCGGCTGATCACCGACCGATCGCACCGGTCCGACCTTTCAGAAGCGCCGCGGGTGATGCCCGCGGCGCTTTTTGTCCGGCGGTCTTGCGTCGCGCGTCTTCCTGGGTCAGTTCACCAGACGCAGGCGCACGTCAATCATGTCGTAATTGACCGTCAGAAGGTTCATGTCACCGCGACCGACCGCGGCGGGGCGTACCCGTGCCACGTCTTGCGCAATGGCCCCTTGGACGACCTGCGGATGCCCGATATACCGGTACTGGAAGATCCCTATACCCGAGGGCGAGGTGCCGACGCGCTTGATATCGGTCTTCAGGCGTTCGTCGCTCATGGTCACGCCATGGTAATAGTGATCGCCCCCGCTACCCGAGGCCGCCACGGCAATGATGATCAAAATCGTCATCAACGCGATAACCCCCCAAGTCGCCGAGGATTCCTGATTGCTTTGGGTCGAGATTGTCGCCTGTCGCACGGTGTCGCGCGACATGACCGGTGCCGCGGATGCCTGCAACACCGACGTCGCCGCCAGCGTCAGAGACAGCGCGGTTGTCATCAAGAGTTTCTTCATAATAACGCCCCCCTAAAATCGAAAAACACGGCCCCTGCGGAAACCACGGGGGCGACTCCACGTCCGGATCGACTCTCCGGATGACGACAATTTAACATAATTCCAATGAATCCGGAAATTCGGCGGCGATCCTGGCGGGGGCAGGGGTTTTCGTTTTGGGATTTGCCGTTGGTCTGATACCGTCCCGACACCAAGAAAGAGGCCGATACGGCCCAGAGCAGACAGGACACAGGCCATGACCACAGCGAAAAAGCCCACCCGGCATGCGGCCACGAAGACCGGCGCGAAGACCGCTTCCGCGCCGAAGCATTCCGCGCCCGCACCCGCGCCGACTTCCGCGCCCGTGGCAGCGCCGCAGCCGGTCGGCAGCGCGCTTGACACAGCCGTCGCCGCGACGCTCGACCCGAAGATCCTGCCGCCGTCGATGCAGCCCGAGCTGAAAAAGCGCGAATTGATCGACAAGGTTGTCCGTGTCAGCGGCGTCAAGAAGCGCGACGTAAAACCCGCCATCGAGGCGGCACTCGAAATTCTCGGGGCCGCGCTGGCGGAAGGCCGCGAACTGAACGTGAAACCCTTCGGCAAGATGAAGGTCCAGCGCGTCCGCGACACCGGCAACGGGCTGGTTCTGGTCACCAAGGTGCGCCAGCCGAACGAGACCGAGAAGGCCGCGCCCGACCCCCTTGCACAGGCAGCAGAGTAGGGCTAAAGACCCGCCACCGGGTGATTAGCTCAGTGGTAGAGCGCTTCGTTCACATCGAAGATGTCAGGAGTTCGAATCTCTTATCACCCACCAGAATTCCCGCAAGGCGCGCCCGGATCGAGGCGCGCCTTGTCGTTTTGGCCAATGTGGTCTTCGGGGGGTGTCGGGAGGGCGCTGGCGCCTCGGGGCCGGGGCGCTGTCCGATCCGGCGCAGATGCGGGCCAAAAGCGCGCGAAAGCCGCTTGATCGCGGACCGGGCCCGCATTAAAAGCCCATTCGACGGGTGATTAGCTCAGTTGGTAGAGCGCTTCGTTTACACCGAAGATGTCGGGAGTTCGAGCCTCTCATCACCCACCACTCCCCCAACTGTGCGCGTCACTCTCCGGTCTCTGGATACCCGGTCATTTCCAGATAGCCGCGTCCGGGATGGCTGCCCGCGATCCGCACCGGGCCCTCCCAATAGGGAAACAGCGTGTCCATCCAGGCCTGCGCATTCAGCGGCTCGGTGGTCACCGAAAGCCCCTCGGCGGGCAGTTGGACGCGCCAGCGCACCGGAATGTCCCGCCCTGCCACCCGGGCCCGCTCCAATGGTTCGAGGATCAGCGCGCCGTCGCCGTAGGGCCGCGTCGTACCGTCGGCGGCGATCCAGGTGGCAGAGGTGAAATGACCGCCATCGGCAGAGCGCAGCCCGAACCCCATCAGTTTCGCGCCATCGTCAAAATTGAGCGAGAACCAGTCCCATCCGGTCTGCGTGTCGGCCAGCGGTTGCGACGACCATTCCCGGTCCAGCCATGCGTTGCCGGTCACCGCCACATCGCCGTCGGGCAGCGACAATTGCCCCGCAACCTCATAGAACGGCTGCGAATAATAGTAACTCGCCTGGTCTTCCGGTGACTTCACCGAATAGCCCCGGTCGCCCTGCAGGACCAGCGGTCCGGTTGCCGTAAGTGCCAGATCATAGGCAAAATCGTCGCCCCGCGCCCGAAGTCGCACCGACGACAGCGGATCGGCCCCGTCCACGGCGCGTGACAGCAGCGACCAGTCGTCGATATAGGCCTCGAACGGGGTGTCGAGCCCGGCCTGCCCGGTGCCGCCGCGCCCCAGCCGTTCGGCCACTCGATGCCCATCCGCCGAGGTCAGCGCGGCATGCCCCATCCACAGCTGCTCGGCCTGCCAGCCCGCCCCGGTGGGGGCCCCGGGCCGCCGGGCAGAGCGAAACAGCGTCCATTGCACGCCGTATTCCGTGCCGTCCGCGTCTTCGAGATTGGCCGTCAGATACCACCACTCGATGCGGAAGTCCGGATGCGCGAAGTGATCCTCGGGGAAGGTCAGGCCGATGCCCGGGGCAGGCACCGCATAGCCATCCGCCGCGACGCCGAGTCCGGCAAAGCCCTGGCCACACGCGGGACCGGCGAGGCACAGAAGGCACAGGATGGCTCTAGCGATCATTGGCAAACACCCTGAGAAGCTGCGCGGGCGGCAGCCGCGTGAGGCGGATCACCGGCCAGACGCAGGCCAGCGTTGCCGCCACCAATGCCGCCAGTGCCAGCCAGACCCACTGCGCCGGAAACAGCTGCATAGGCAGCCGCCATCCGAAGGCCTCGACATTGACCACCGCCAGCAGCACCCAGGCAAGGCACAGCCCCACCGGCACCGCCAGCGCCCACGTAAGCAGCGCCAGAAGTGCTGTGCGCGCCACCTCCAGCGCCCCGAGCCGGGCGGGCGTCAGACCCAGCGCCCAGATCGGGGCGAGCTGCGGCAGGCGCAGGCCGGACAGCGTCAGCAGGCTTGTCAGCATGGCAAACCCCGCCACCCCCAGCGTCAGCACATTGAGCGCGCCCGACACCAGGAAGGTCTGTTCGAAGATGCGCAGCGACAGCGCCTTGATCTGCGCCTGATCGACGACATTTCCAGGCGGCAGGTCAAAGCGCGCGCGCAGCGTCTCGACCATCGCGGGCGCGGCGTCCTCGGTCAGGCGCAGGGCGAAGCGCAGGCGCGGGCGCCCGGGAAACGCCGCATCGAGCGCGTCGATCCCGGCGATCACCTGCCCCGACGGATTGCCGTAGTCGGAATAGACCCCGGCGATCGGCAGCGACCAGTCCGGGGTGATCGCGATCACATCTTCAAGACGCAGGTCTTCGCGCCGGAAAAGCTGTTCGTTGACCAGCACCGCTTGCCCCTGTGCCAGCCGGTCCCAGACATCGGGGGTCGCGCGCAGCAACGGCCAGTTGTCGCGGTAGGTGGCGTGATCGACCA
The DNA here is from genome assembly GCF_054482575.1 of Roseivivax sp. CAU 1753. Classification (NCBI taxonomy): domain Bacteria; kingdom Pseudomonadati; phylum Pseudomonadota; class Alphaproteobacteria; order Rhodobacterales; family Roseobacteraceae; genus Roseivivax; species Roseivivax sp. CAU 1753. The sequence continues at coordinate 313,977 of NZ_JBTLRF010000004.1, forward strand.
CCCCGAAGACCTCTGCCGGTTGTCCGGCCACGGTCGCGTTGACCGACCAGATCGGCAGCACCGCATCGACGCGCGGGGCGACGAAGGCGCGTATCTGCTGCGCTTCGGTGGGGGTCCGCGCGGTCACGTAAAGCTCGGCGGCCAGCCGTTGGTCGAGCCAGCCCGTGAAGGTCGTGCGGAACGAGCCGACCATGGTGCCGACCCCGATATTGGCCGACAGCGCCAGCAACAGCGCCATCAGCGCCAGCGACAGGGCCGGGACCTGCTGGCGCGCATCGGCCAGAAGCCACTCCGCGACCGGACCTTTCGCCAGCGGCGTCAATGCGCGCAGGGCCGCGATCAGCAGGGGCGGCAAGGCCAGCGCCGCACCGATCAGCAGCGCCGCAAGACCGGCAAAGGCCAGCACCAGCCCCTGACCGGCCACCGCCAGCACCGCGCTCGCCGCGAGCAACAGGACCGCGACCCCCGCCTGACCCCGCAGGGTCGCCGCGTTGGCCATGGCCCAGGCGCGCGGACGGGCCGGCGCCAGAAGCGGCATCCGCGCCACGCGCCAAAGCGCCTGCGCCCCGGCCAGCCCGGCCCCGATCAACGCGATCGCCAGCGCCGATGCCGCCCAGAGCGGATCGAAGCTCAACTGCCCCGACACATCCGCCCCGTATAGCCCGCGCAGGGTCCCCGCGACGCCGGGCAACAGTGCGGCGGCAATGGCATAGCCCAGCACGATCCCGGCAATCCCGGCCAAGGTGGCGATCAGCGACAATTCCGCCGCCAGCAGCAGCATCAGCCGCGACAGGGGCATGCCCAATGCACGCAGCGTGCGAAAGGTGGCACGGCGCTGCTCGAAGGCCAGGCCGATCGCCGATTGCACGATGAACAGCCCGACCGCGAAGGACAGCAGGCCAAAGGCCGTCAGATTGAGGTGAAAACTGTCGGTCAGCCGCGACAGATCCCCCTGCGACTGGCCGTTGACCCGGGTCAGCGTGGTGGCGGTTTCGATCGGCGGCAGGCCGAACGGCTGATCGGGGGCGATCACCAGCGCCGTCAGCGTGTCGATCCCCAAGAGCCGCTGCGCCGTGGCGATATCGGTGATCGCAAGCCCCTGTTCCACCTGGCCGCTGGCGCGCCTCGGGGGCAGGGCGCTATCGCCGAGCTCGCGGGCCGTCTCGGGCGCGACCAGCAACAGCCCCGCATCGGACAGAACCGCATCCAGCGCCGTTGCGTCCCCGGCGATGGCCAGTGCGCCCAGCCCGGGCGGCGAGGTCAGCGGGTCGATCCCGCGCAGACGCAGCCGCGTGCCGCCCGGCTCGATCCGGCCCTCGATCAACGGCGTCACCTTGTAGCCCGCGCGGCGCAGGGCGACAAAATCGGCCATGCCGACGCCCTCGGGCGATACCAGCCGGTCCAGGGTGGACTGGCCCAAGGCACCCGCCGCGCGGTCGTAGCTCGCGCGCGCCTCGGCGTTGATGGCCTGAACCCCGGACCAAAGCGCGGTCGCCAGCGCCAGCCCGATCAACAGGGTGGCAAGCTGGATCGGATGCCGCCGCCAATGCGCCAGAAGCGCCGAAAGGCCGGCGCGCATCATGCGATGCGGCCCTGTTCCAGATGCAGCCGCCGGTCCATCCGCGCCGCGTGCCTCTCGGAATGGGTGACCATCAGGAAGGCCGCACCGGTTTCGCGCGCGAGCTTCAGCAGCAGATCGAGAACGCGACCCGCCGTCTCCTCATCGAGATTTCCGGTCGGCTCGTCCGCAAGCAGCAGGTCGGGCCGGTTCGCAATGGCCCGCCCGATGGCGACGCGCTGCTGCTGCCCGCCCGACAGCTCTTCGGGATAGCGGTCGAGAAAGGCCGAAAGACCCAGTCGTTCGGACAGTGCCGCCTGCCACTCCATGTCCCAGCGCCCCGAAAGCCGCGCCTGAAAGGCCAGATTCGCGCGCACGTCCAGCGATGGAATCAGGTTCAGGCTCTGGAACACCACCCCGATCCGGTCGCGGCGCATGCCCGCGCGGTCAGCCTCGCCAAGGCCGTGCAGGGGCGTGCCACCCAGCAGGATCTCGCCGCCATCGGGGGTGTCGAGGCAGCCCAGGCAGTGCAGAAGCGTGCTTTTGCCCGACCCCGATTCGCCGGTCAGCGCCACGCTTTCGCTCCCTGCCACCTCCAGTGACACGCCGCGCAGTACGGCGACCCGGCGGTTAGCGGCGGAAAAGCTCTTGCGAATGTCTCGGGCAATCAGCATCGGCGCACCTCGGTTGTGATCTCGAAGTAGGGGCAAGCGGGGGCAAGGCAAAGGGGCAACTGTGTCCGGATGGCGAGCGCTGTTGCTGCAGGTGCCGCATCGGATGCGGGCAGACGCCCGCGTTGGAGGCTCTGCCTCCAAACCTCCGGAGTATTTAGCGTCCGATCGTGAGGGGGACCGCGTGAAGCCAGTCATGTCTGGTGGGAAAATGGCGCGGTTGACGGGACTCGAACCCGCGACCCCCGGCGTGACAGGCCGGTACTCTAACCAACTGAGCTACAACCGCGCATAGACGCATGGAACCTGGGGGCGGGACAGTGGTGGCGCGGTTGACGGGACTCGAACCCGCGACCCCCGGCGTGACAGGCCGGTACTCTAACCAACTGAGCTACAACCGCTCACTGCCCGCCCGGCATCCCGGGCGTGACGCGCGTTCTATGGCTGAGCCGTGGTCCCGTCAAGCGGAATTGGCCGCTCTTTTTCCAATGCTCCTCGAATTGGCGGGAAAGTCGCGGTGCCGTATCGGCCAGCCGCGTGCACGGACGACGCTGAAATCGACAGCGTCGCAGATCGGGTGCTCTACCTCTCACGATCGGACCAAAAATACTCCGGAGGTTTGGAGGCAGAGCCTCCAACGCGGGCGTCTGCTCGCGCGCGGGTCGACGTTGCACCGCCTCGGAACGGTTTCCGCGGCCCACAAACTGAAAAAGCGCCCCGTGAGGGCGCTTTGTTCATGTCGCGGCAGCGGGGTGTCGGTCTTACCGACCCCAGCTGCGGACCGGACCGCAATCCATGTGCACGAAGTTCGACCCCGAATAGCGACCGACGCCGCCGGCCCGGCAGGCTGCCGCCGCCTTGGCCATCTGGCTGACCGAACGCGAGTTGAGCCGAAGATCCGCCGCTTCGCCGCGCAGGTGGCGCGAGTTCTTCGCCACGCCCGACGACCGCCGCCGGAGCATCGCGTTGGTTTCGGGGCTGCGATAGCCCGAGATCAGCATGTAGGGATCGCTGACATCCAGCAGGTTGTGCGACGCGGCCATGATATCGATCGTGCGCAGATCGATTCCCTTGACCTTGTTGTTGCGCCAGTCCCGCATGAAGTAATTGATTTCCTTGACGGCGTCGGCGATGTAGTCGCCGTCCACCCAGTAGATCATCTCGATCCGTTCCCCGGTCCGCCCGGAGTACATCTTGATGCGGCGAATATCACCACCGCCCCGAAGGAACCCCGCAGCGTTTGCGAAGGTTGGTGCGGCTGTGATCGTCGTCGCGGCGAAGGCTTGCAAAAGCCCACGGCGCGACATGCCGCCAAAGCGTGCTTCGTTCATCGGAAAACCTGTCCCGTTTTCTGTCCTGTAATCAGGGCCTCGTTGGGCCCGCTCTGCCATCTATCCCCAGATGCCTTAAAATTTATTGCACAAACCGAATCCATCCGAAACCCGGTCCTCGCCAGAAGTTCCCTCGGACAACAAATTTCGGCGAAATCCTGCTCAAGATGACCAAATGTGTCCGGATTGCCGCAGGTGTAACGAGATGTGTTTCCGTCAATGCGCAGGCAGGGTTAGGAAGTGTCGCGATACTTAAAAGTGAATAGACAGCGTGGAAAATCACCGCTCAGATAGGCTAAACCCTTTTGAGTGCATTTAATTTGAGGTTTTCGATGTCCGCCAGCCTTCCCAGCCTGCTGAAATCCTGCGCCGCGGCCACGGCGTTGGCTCTTGTCATGGGCACCGCGTCGACCCCCGCCACAGCCCAGGTGACCGCCTTCAAGCAGGCGGTGGCCGAGAACGTCGCCGAGCATCCCGGGCTCAACGACTTCTACCGCGCCCGCATGTTCGAGCCGGTCTGGACCGGCGCGGGGGATGTCGACCGACAGCGCCGCGCCTTCCTGCTCGATGCGATGCGCCGCGTCGTCGGGCATGGCATTCCCGCCGGTCGCCACGATGCCGACGCGCTTCTGGCCCGGCTGCGCGCGGCCGATACGCCCCGCGAACGCGGCGAGGCCGAGATCGCGATGTCGAAGGCCTACCTGCGCCTCGCCCATGACCTGCAGAGCGGCATCCTCGATCCGCGCCGGGTCTCCAGCGGCATCAAGCGCGATCCGGTGATGCGCAGTCCCGAGGACCTGCTGGCGCGGCTGATGACCGAAGAACCGCGCGCGCTGTTTCGGTCGCTGGCCCCGCAAAGCCCCGAATACATCCGCCTGATGGCGACCCGCGTGGCGCTGGAAAAGCGCCGGGCAAGCGGCGGCTGGGGCAAGCCTGTCAACGCCTCCAAGATCGAACCGGGCCAGACCGGGCAGGCGGTGGTGGACCTGCGCAACCGGCTGATCGCTATGGGCTACCTGGGCCATACCTCGACCGCGCTTTATGACAAGGCGATGGAAGCGGCGGTGCGGGAGTTTCAGCTCGATCACGGCATGGAGGTCGACGGCATCGCCGGGCCGTCAACGCTCACGGCGCTCAATGTCGACATCGACGAACGGCTGAAGTCGATCATCGTCGCGATGGAGCGCGAGCGCTGGCTGAACGTGCCCGAGGGTCTTGGCAAGCGGCATATCAAGGTCAACCTGACCGAATTCGTGGCGCGGATCTATGACGACGACAAGGTCACCTTCGAGACAAAGACGGTCATCGGCAAGAACCTCTCGACCCATCAGACGCCCGAATTTTCGGATGTGATGGAGCATATGGAGATCAATCCGAGCTGGTATGTGCCGCGCTCGATCATCGTGAACGAGTATCTGCCCGCGCTGCGGCGCAACCCCGGGGCCGCAGGGCATCTTCAGATCACCGACAGCCGGGGCCGGACGGTCAGTCGCGGCAACGGTTTTTCGCAGTATTCCGCGTCGAGCTTTCCGTTCTCGATGCGCCAGCCGCCGGGGCCGCGCAACGCCTTGGGCTTAGTGAAGTTCATGTTTCCGAACAAGTACAACATCTATTTGCACGATACCCCGGCCAAGGATCTGTTTGGCCGTGACGTCCGGGCATTTTCGCATGGCTGCGTCCGGCTCAACGATCCGCAGGAATTTGCCCATGCGCTGTTGGCGGTGCAGGTCGACGATCCGGTCGGCTACTTCAACGCCAAGCTGCGCACCGGGGTGACCCAACGGGTCAAGCTCGAGTCGCACGTGCCGGTGCATCTGATCTACCGCACCGCCTTCACCACCGTTAAGGGCAACACCCAGTACCGCGCCGATATCTACGGGCGGGACGCGCAGATCTGGCGCGCGCTTTCGGCGGCAGGGGTTTCGCTGGGCGGACTTCAAAGCTAACACTCCGGGCGAGCCTGCCCGGAGGAGCCCATGCGCCACACCATCGACGATATCGCCCGCGCCCTTGGCCTTGTCGCCATGGGCGATGGCGCGATTACCGTGACCGGCGTGGCCGAGCCCGGCGATTGCCCGCCCGACCGGCTGGCCATCGCGCTCAGGCCCGATTACGCCGGGATGCTGGGGCAGGGGCAGGCGCAGGCGGCGCTGCTGTGGGACGGGGCGGACTGGCAGGGCATGGGGCTGAAGGCCGCGATCCTCGCCAAGCGGCCGCGCTTTGCGCTGGCGGGCGTCTCGGCGGCCTTCGATCCGGGGCAGGGCTACGGGGAAGGCATCCATGCCAGCGCGGCGATCGATCCCTCGGCCCGGCTGGCGCCTGATGTGGCGGTCGGCCCGTTCAGCGTCATCGGCGCGGATGTCGAGATCGGCGCGGGCGCGGTGATCGGCCCGCAGGTCTTCATCGGGCGCGGCGCGCGCATCGGGGCGGGCGCGCTGGTCCATGCCGGGGTGCGGATCGGCGCCGGCGTGCGCGCCGGTCGCAACCTGATCCTGCAGTTCAACGCTGCGATCGGGTCGGACGGGTTTTCCTTCGTCACGCCCGAGGTGTCCGGCGTCGAACGCGCGCGCGAAAGCCTCGGCGATCAGGGCGCGGCCGAGGCGCAGCCCTGGGCACGGATCCATTCGCTGGGCGCGGTCACGCTGGGCGACGATGTGGAGGTCGGGGCCAACAGCTCTGTCGACCGGGGGACCGTGCGCGACACGGTCGTAGGCGACGGCACCAAGATCGACAACAACGTGCAGGTGGGTCACAACGTGGTGATCGGTCGGCACTGTCTGTTATGCGGAATGGTGGGGATTGGCGGGTCGACCGTGATCGGCGATCACAGCGTCCTCGGCGGGCAATCGGGGGTGGGCGACAACCTCAGGATCGGGGCGCGGGTGATCCTCGGTGCCGGAACGCTGGCGCTGTCGAACGTGCCCGAGGGGCGGGTGATGATGGGCTATCCGGCGATGAAGATGGACAGCAACATCGAGGCCTACAAGGGCCTGCGGCGGCTGCCGCGGCTCTTCCGAGAGGTTGCGGAACTCAGGAAAGCGGTTTCAAAGCTCACCCGGAGCGACTAGATCGCGGGCAGGGTGCATCAGGCACGGAGAAGGCACAGATGGATGTGAAAACCAGGGTGATCGAGATCCTTGCCGAGCAGGCCGTGCTCGAGCCATCGGATGTCGGGATGGACATGACGCTCGCCGATCTGGGCATCGATTCCATGGCGCTGGTGGAATCGATCTTCACCATCGAGGAGGCGTTCGACATCTCGGTGCCATTCAACGCCAACGATCCGGGCGAGGGGGGCTTCGACATCTCCTCCGTGGCGCGGATCGTGGCCGGGGTGGAGCGGCTGGTGGCCGAGCAGCACGCGTGAGACGCGTCGTCATCACCGGTGCAGGCACGATCAATGCGCTGGGTCATGACGTGCCCGCGACGCTCGAGGCGATGCGCGAGGGACGCTCGGGCATCGGTCTGCTCGATATCCGCGACAAGGACCGCCTGTCGATCCGGATCGGCGGGCAGGTCACCGGCTATGCCGCCGAGGACAGTTTCAACCGCCAGCAGATCGCGTTGTACGATCGCTATACGCAATTCACCCTGCTGGCCGCCGCCGAGGCCATCGGGCAATCCGGGCTGACCTTCGAGGGCGAACTTGCGGCGCGGTCGGGCGTCGTGCTGGGCACCTCGGGCGGCGGATTGACGACCCAGGACGACAATTACCGCGCGGTCTACGAAGAGGGCAAGAACCGGGTGCATCCCTTCATCGTGCCCAAGCTGATGAACAACGCCGCCTGCAGCCACGTGTCGATGCAATACAACATCAAGGGCCCCAGCTTTACCGTCGCCTCGGCCTGCGCCTCGTCCAATCACGCGATGGGGCAGGCGTTCTGGTTCGTGCGCGCGGGCATCGCCCCGGTGATGGTCACCGGCGGGTCTGAATCGATGTTGTGCTTTGGCGGCATCAAGGCGTGGGAGGGGCTGCGCGTGATGTCGAAAGACGGCTGCAGGCCCTTCTCGGCCAATCGCAACGGCATGGTTCAGGGCGAGGGCGCGGGGATCTTCGTGTTCGAGGATTATGACCATGCGCGCGCCCGCGGTGCCGAGATCCTCGCCGAGGTGGTGGGGGCTGCGATGACCTCGGACGCGGCGGACATCGTCATGCCGTCCAAGCAGGGCGCGGCAAGGGCGATGCGCGGGGCCCTGGGCGATGCCGGACTGGCGCCCGAGGCGGTGGGTTACATCAACGCCCACGGCACCGGCACCGCGGCCAACGACAAGACCGAATGCGCCGCCGTGGCCGATGTCTTCGGGGCGCATGCGGACCGGTTGATGATCTCGTCCACCAAGTCGATGCACGGTCACGTCATCGGCGGCACCGGCGCGATCGAGCTTCTGGCCTGCATCATGGCGCTGCGGGACGGGGTGATCGCGCCGACGATCAATTATCAGGAACCCGATCCCGAATGCGCGCTCGATGTGGTGCCCAATGTCGCCCGGGAGGCCCGGGTCGATGCGGCGCTGTCGAACGCCTTCGCTTTTGGCGGGCTGAACGCGGTGCTGGCCCTCGCCGGGGTCTGATCACGCAACCGCTGCGGCGCGGACGCGCACCGTGATCGGGCGGCGTTTGCCCACGACAAGGGGGCGCTGCCCCCTCTTGGTCCGCAAGCGGACCAATTCACCCCCGGCGGTATTTGGAAAATGGAAAGATCCGGTGCCGGAGAGCGGTCAGTATCCGCGCCAGATCCAGCCGCCGCCGAGGATGCGGGAGCCTTCGGTCTGGTAGAAGACGCAGGCCTGCCCGGGCGAGACACCTTCTTCGGCGGTCAGAAGTTCGACCTTGGCTTCGGTGGCCGATATCGGGCGCAGGACCGCGTCGCGCGGCGGGCGGGTGGAGCGCACCTTCACCTGCACATGCCATTCCGGCTGGCTGTCGAAGGGCGCATCCCCCAGCCAGTTGATTTCGCGCACCGGAACGGTGCGGGTGGCGAGCATGTCCTTGGGGCCGACCACCACGCGCCTGGCATCGACATCGAGCTTGACGACGTAAAGCGGCTCGTCGAGGCCGCCGATGCCGAGGCCCCTGCGTTGGCCGATCGTGTAGTGGATCACGCCGCGATGGGTGCCGAGCACGCGGCCATCCGCATGCACGATCTCGCCCGGCTCGGCAGCGCCCGGGCGCAGCTTTTCGATGACGCTGGCGTAATTGCCGTCGGGCACGAAGCAGATGTCCTGACTGTCGGGCTTGTCGGCCACGGTCAGCCCGTATCGCGTCGCTAGGGCGCGGGTCGCGTCTTTTGACGGCAGGTGCCCCAGCGGGAAGCGCAGGTAGTCAAGCTGTTCGGGCGTGGTCGAGAACAGGAAATAGCTTTGGTCGCGATTGGCATCCGCGGCGCTGTGCAACTCCGGTCCCCGGGGGCCTATCTTGCGTTGAATGTAGTGCCCCGTGGCCATGCAATCGGCATCGAGGTCCTTCGCCGTCTCGAGCAGGTCCTTGAATTTCACCCGCTCGTTGCAGCGGATGCAGGGCACTGGCGTGGCCCCGCCAAGGTAGCTTTCGGCGAACTCGTCGATCACCGCGTCGCGGAAGATGTTTTCGTAATCCAGCACGTAATGCGGAAAGCCCATCTCTTCGGCGACGCGGCGGGCATCGTGGATGTCGACCCCGGCGCAGCAGGCCCCCTTCTTGGCCAGGGCCGCCCCATGGTCGTAGAGCTGCAATGTGACGCCGATCACATCATAACCTTCCTCGGCCAGCTGGGCTGCCACGACCGAGCTGTCGACGCCGCCGGACATGGCGACGACCACCCGCGTTTCCGAGGGTGGTTTGGCAAAGCCAAGCGAATTTGGTCGGGCCGCATCAAGGGGCATCGGGGTTCCGTCGCGCAAAGGGAATCTGTGTCATGGAATGGCGGAATATATGAAAATCCAAACTATTCTCAAGGGCGCGGTTCATGGGGTGTTAAGCGCGCGAGGGCCACGGTCCGGGCCGGAAGAACAAGGGACCAGGCTGATGTACCTCAAGAAGATCGACGGACCGCGCGCGGTCCGGTTGCCCGACGGCAGCAAAATGACGCGCGCGGACCTTCCGTCGGGGGATACCAAGCGCTGGGTTGCCTCGCGCAAGATGGCCGTGGTCAAGGCGGTTGTCTTCGGTCTGATCACCGAGGCACAGGCGCAGGACCTCTACGCGCTGTCCGCGGAGGAGTTGCAGGAATGGATCGGGGCGGCGCGCATGCATGGGCCAGAAGCGCTCAAGACGACAACACTGCAGAAATTTAGACAACTTTAGGTTGTAAGTGGTGAATATGCGGGTATCTTTAGGAGTGATTAACTCTTTTCCTTTCAGATTGGGCATGACCTGGGCTGCTCAATCGGAGACACCTCCATGCGTGTTCTACTCGTCGAAGACGACCTGACGACGTCAAAGAGTATCGAAATGATGCTCACTCATGCCAACCTGAACGTCTATGCGACGGATATGGGTGAAGAAGGCGTCGATCTCGCGAAATTGTATGACTACGATCTCATCCTGCTTGATATCAATCTGCCGGATATCACCGGGCATGACGTGCTGCGACAACTGCGCACCGCGCGGATCAACACGCCGATCCTGATCCTGTCGGGGGATGATGACACCGAAAGCAAGTTGAAAAGCTTTGGCTTCGGTGCGGATGACTACCTGACGAAACCGTTTCATCGCGATGAACTTGTGGCGCGGATCCATGCGATCATCCGGCGGTCCAAGGGGCATTCGCAGTCGATCATCCGGACCGGCAAGATATCGGTCAACCTGGACGCCAAGACCGTCGAAGTGGGCGATGGGCAGGTGCATTTGACCGGCAAGGAATACCAGATGCTTGAACTGCTGAGCCTGCGCAAGGGCACGACCCTCACCAAGGAAATGTTCCTGAACCATCTTTATGGTGGCATGGACGAGCCCGAACTGAAGATCATCGATGTCTTCATCTGCAAGCTGCGCAAGAAGCTGACCGAAGCCACCGGCGAGCCCAGCTATATAGAAACGGTCTGGGGCCGCGGGTACGTATTGCGCGATCCCGAACCTGAAGTCAGCGAAGCAGGTCCGATCGCCATCGGCGCCTGAGCAAGGCTGCCCCGTCGGGGCCAACGGTCGCCCCGCCCTCCGGCACTGGACCCGGCTATCGTTGCGACCTATCACTTGGCCCATCGGGCATGAAGTGAGGCGCTGTGATGAGCGGGGAAACCGGCACCGAAGAAGTTGCAGTCGATGCGTTGACGCAAGCAGCGGCAGCCGCGGAACTCGCGCGTCTTGCGCAGCGACTGGCCACCGCCAACGACGACTATTACCTGCATGACGCGCCCACCCTGACCGATGCGGAATATGACCGGCTCAAGCGCCGCAATACCGACATCGAGGAACGGTTTCCGGAGCTCAAACGCGCCGACAGTCCCACCGAACAGGTCGGGGCCGCGCCCGCCGACGGTTTCGAGAAGGTCCGGCACCGGGTTCCCATGCTGTCGCTGTCGAACGCCTTTGATGACGACGATATCGCGGAGTTCGACAAGGGCGTGCGGCGCTATCTGGGTATCGGGTCCGAAACGGGGGTGCGCTACACCGCGGAACCCAAGATCGACGGTCTTTCGCTCAGCCTGCGCTATGAGAATGGCGCATTGATTCAGGCAGCCACTCGCGGCGACGGCACCGAGGGCGAGAACGTGACCGCCAATGCCCGGACAATTGCCGACATTCCCACGGAACTGTCCGATGCGCCCGACGTGCTCGAGGTGCGCGGCGAGGTCTACATGAGCCACGACGACTTCGCGGCCCTCAACGAACGCCAGGCCGCGCGCGGTGCCAAGCATTTCGCCAACCCGCGCAACGCGGCGGCGGGGTCCTTGCGACAGCTTGATGCCGCCGTCACGCGAGACCGACCCTTGCGTTTTTTTGCCTATGCCTGGGGCGAGATATCCGAGCCATTGGCGAATTCGCAAAGTTCTGCGATTGCCCGGCTGGCCAGGCTCGGGTTTCAGGTCAATCCGCTGACAGTAACCTGCGACGGCCCGGACGAGATGATCGCGCATTACGACCGTATCGAAGAAGCCCGCGCAACGCTTGGGTATGACATCGATGGCGTTGTCTACAAGGTCGACGATCTTGCGCTGCAGGCGCGGCTCGGGTTCCGCTCGACCACGCCGCGATGGGCCCTGGCGCACAAGTTTCCCGCGGAGCTGGCCTGGACGCGTCTTGAGGCCATCGATATTCAGGTGGGCCGCACCGGGGCCCTTTCGCCGGTTGCGCGGCTCACGCCGGTGACGGTCGGTGGCGTTGTGGTCTCGAACGCCACGCTTCACAACGAGGATTACATCGCCGGACGCGATGCGGACGGTGCGCCCATCCGTGGCGGCAAGGACATCCGCGAAGGCGATTGGGTTCAGGTCTACCGGGCCGGAGACGTGATTCCGAAAGTGGCGGATGTCGACTTGGCGAAACGCCCGGAAGACGCGAAAAAGTACACGTTTCCAAAGATTTGCCCAAGGTGTGGGTCGGCTGCCATTCGCGAGGAAGGCGATGCGGTCCGCCGCTGCACGGGCGGCCTTGTCTGCCCCGCGCAGGCCGTCGAAAAGCTCAAGCACTTTGTCGGTCGCGCCGCGTTCGACATCGAGGGGCTTGGCGCGAAGCAGGTCGAACAGTTCCATGCCGATGGCTGGATCGGGGAACCCGCCGATATCTTCGAGCTGAAATCGCGCTATGGCACCGGGATGCAACAGCTCAAGAACCGCGAAGGCTGGGGCGAAAAATCCGCGGAAAAGCTGTTCGCGGCAATCGATCAACGCAGGCGGATCCCGCTTGGTCGCCTGATCTTCGGTCTCGGAATTCGCCACGTCGGCGAGTCCGCATCAAATCTGCTCGCGCATCACTACGGCACATGGGACGCGTTCTCGACGGCAATGCGCGATGCCGCATCCGGTGACGGACCCGCCTGGGACGACCTCTTGGCGATCGACGGTGTCGGCAAGGTGCTCGCCGATTCCCTTGTGACCACCATGAACCAGGACGCGGAGCGTGCGTCGATCGACCGTCTCGTCGCCCATCTCGACGTCCAGGCCGCCACTCGCCCACGCACCGAAGGCAGCCCGGTCGCGGGCAAGACGGTCGTGTTCACCGGGACACTGGAAAAGATGACCCGCGCCGAGGCAAAGGCACGCGCCGAATCGCTGGGGGCCAAGGTATCAGGCTCGGTTTCGGCAAAGACCGACATCGTCGTCGCCGGGCCGGGGTCGGGTTCGAAAGAGAAAAAAGCCCGCGATCTCGGGGTCGAAATTCTGGATGAAGATGGCTGGCTTGCGCTGATCGGCGCCGCATGACCGGCCGTCCCGAGGCGCTTTTTCCGATCTTCGGGGACATCACCGCGCTGGATGGCGTCGGCCCGAAAACGGCGCAGGCGCTCACTGCCCTCGATGTTGAGACGCCGCGTGACCTGTTGTTTTTGCTGCCTCATTCAGGGATCGACAGGCAATTGCGCGCGACCATAAAGGGGGCCGACTTGCCCGCGACGCTGACTGTCGAGGTCGATATCGGACAACATCGCGCGCCGCGCAATCGCTCCGGGGCGTATCGCATCCAGGTCGAGGACAGTGCCACCAGCTTCGAGTTGGTTTTCTTTCGCGGTCGGTCCGACTACCTGCATTCGGTCTTGCCCACCGGTCAGCGCCGACTGGTGTCGGGGAGGGTGGAACTTTTCGACAATCGCGCCCAGATGGTCCACCCCGACCACATTCTGCTGCCGGATGAGGCGGCGTCCCTGCCGACGTTCGAGCCGGTCTATCCGCTGACGGCGGGGATTACGCAGAAAACCATGGCCAAGGCGGCAGCATCCGCGCTTGCCCGTGCGCCCGATCTGCCCGAATGGATCGATGCGGCGCAAAAGTCCCGGGCAGCTTGGCCCGACTGGCGCGCCGCCTTGATGGCCGCCCATAGGCCAGCGGCGGCCAGCGATCTTGCCGCGAATTCACCCATTCGCGAGCGGCTGGCTTATGATGAGTTCATGGCGCATCAATTGACCCTGGCCATTGCCCGCGCCGAGCGCCGCAAGCGGCGAGGTATCGAGACGCGCGGGACGGGGCAGCTGCGCGACCGGGTCCTGCACGCATTGCCTTACGCCTCGACCGGCGCGCAAACCCGCGCGATCGCCGAGATCGCAGCCGACATGGCCGCGCCGGAACGGATGAACCGGCTCCTGCAGGGCGATGTGGGGTCCGGCAAGACGCTGGTTGCATTCATGGCCCTGCTGATCGCGGTCGAATCGGGCGGCCAGGGGGTGATGATGGCGCCGACGGAAATCCTGGCGCGGCAGCACCTCGATGGCCTGCAGCCTCTGGCCGAAACTGCGGGTGTCGTGCTCGAAATCCTGACAGGCCGGGACAAGGGGCGCGAACGCGCGACCAAGCTCGCGGCGCTCGCCGGGGGCGACATCGATATTCTGGTCGGCACCCACGCGGTATTCCAGAAAGACATTGTCTTTCATGACCTTCGCATCGCCGTGGTCGATGAGCAGCATCGATTTGGCGTGAACCAACGCCTCGAACTGGGCGAAAAGGGACCCGCCGCGGATGTGCTGGTGATGACAGCGACGCCGATCCCGCGGTCGCTGTCTCTGGCGCAATATGGCGATATGGACGTCTCGATCCTTGATGAAAAGCCGCCCGGACGGAAACCCATTCGCACCGCGCTGGTATCGACCGAACGCATGGACGAGGTGGTGCAGCACTTGGCTCACGCCATTTCCGAAGGCCGCCAGGCCTATTGGGTCTGTCCGCTCGTCGATGAAAGCGAGGTCATCGACCTGACCGCTGCCGAAGATCGATTTCAACATCTGCGGGCTGCGTTGGGTGACGGAGTTGTCGGCCTTGTGCACGGCCAGATGCCCGCGGTCGAGAAAGACGCGGCGATGGCGCGGTTCGTTTCCGGACAGACGAAAGTACTGGTCGCAACCACGGTGATTGAAGTTGGCGTCAACGTTCCGAATGCGACCATCATCGTCATCGAGCGCGCCGAATGGTTCGGACTGGCGCAGTTGCATCAGCTTCGCGGGCGTGTCGGTCGCGGAGATGCGCAATCGACCTGCCTGTTGTTGTATCGCCCGCCGTTGAACGAAGGGGCCGAACGACGTCTGACAACCCTGCGGGAAACCGAAGACGGGTTTCGGATTGCCGAAGTTGACCTCGAAATGCGCGGTGCCGGCGATCTGATCGGGACGGCGCAGTCCGGGTTGCCACGGTTCCGCATTGCGAATGTCGAAACCCAAGCCGGTCTGATGAAGATCGCCCAGAGTGATGCCCGGCGGCTGTTGCAGGATGATCCGGGGCTGAAATCCGCGCGCGGAAATGCCGCCCGGATCTTGCTTTGGCTCATGCGACAGGATCAGGCAATCAGGCTGATCCAGGTCGGATAAGGCCTTTCGTTCCGACGTGTTCACGAATGTTCTTAAAAAGTTCTTTACACACCCCTCCAGATATGAGAACAAAAGGACAACACTCAGGAGAAAACGCATCATGTTCAACCAGATCAAGACCACGATACACCGCTCGCAGGAAACCTTGTGGGCGGATGCGCTTGGCGCGATGGGTTTGATCGTATTGCTCGTGGCCGGGCTTCACCTGGGATCCTGATTTCTGTTTCTGCCTGCGTAGCTTGTGCCGGACGCCGCTCGATCTGCATCGCCTGTTCCCTTTGATGCATCGCGACTGACACTGCCTGTCCCCATTGTGAGCGAGATTGGCGCGCCCGGACATGCACAAGACACGCCACTTGCCGCCATGCCTCCCCAAGGCATGGCGGTTTTTTTTCGACCCGGTGCGCGAATGCGTGCGGTCCGCCAAGAGCGTTTCCAACGCTGACCGCGCGACAAGGGCCAGCGCTGTTTTTCCGCGATGACAGAATCAGGGAAAACGGGGTCTGCAAGCATCATGTTGTGAGTTCATAGGCCAGACGAACACCACCCCAATGGCGTCCCTGGACAAAGATCGGCGCCGACAGGTCTTTCATCATCCGGAAGTCGCCACCGCCCATGTCCCGGCGATAGATCTGCAGAAGGAACGGTTCCGTGCTTTGCCCCGCTTTCAGGCCGACGCGGTCGTCGAACACCCGCCGGTTTCGGCAATGTGCCGCATTCCAGACCGGGTCTGCGCCTTGCGGTTTGGCAAACTTGTGGTTGTGGGTCGGCAAATATCCGTTGCGATCGACGGCGGCGCAGAAAACGATGCGGGAATCGTTTTCCAGCACGGGTTCCTGCAACGGCGGCAGGACCCTGTCGGTGAAGGCTGTGAACCGGGTCATCACCTGCACCGGCGATGACCCGGCAATCGGTTCGTAGGTTTCATCGAACAGATCGCCCAGCGCAATCTGCCCGTCCGTCACCGCGGCATCGAACACTTGCGAGATGCGGCCGGCAAGATCCTGAACCATGAGGATCATCGGGGAATCCGCGCCACTGCCGCCAAGGCACACGACATCCTGAAGGATGGTTTCGGAAGTATCGATCAGACACTCCGTACGATTGCGCGCCTCCAGCACGCCGCCGCTGACGTTTTGCATGAAGCGTGCCACGTTCGAGATGGCCGGCAGCAGATCCTCGGTGGTGGATTTCGCGGATGCGACTTCACCTTGGGTCTTGTGCGTCTCATCGCGCAACTGTCTTACGCGATCCCCGATTTCGGTCAGGGCGGCATCGCTGTCCTCGACCTGATCGAGCAGCATTTCGGCCTTTGACGCGGTTGCGCGCGCGCCGTCCTGCAAGTGCGCGATCCAGTCCGACATCTGCTGGATGGTCGTCGATATCTGTTGGGCAGCCGCGCGGGTCTTGTGGCTGAGATCGTTGATCGCTTCGGCCACGATGGCAAAGCCTTTCCCGGCATCGCCCGCCCGTGCGGCTTCGATCTTGGCGTTCATCGCAAGGATGTTGACCTGCGATGCGATGGAGGCGATCTCGCCGTTGGATTTGCGAACCGCGATCAGCATGCCGTCCACATCTTCGCTGCCGGAATGAACGTCGCGGACCCAGGTCGCCAAGCCATGTGACAACTGCCCGGAATCCGTCACCATCTTGATCGAGCCCTGCACCCTGCCAAGCGCCGTGTCGGCCATCTCGCGGGTTTGCGTGGTCGTTTCGATGGCCGCGCGCACGGCGCTGTTCATCCGGTCGCTGCCGCGCTTGAGATCGTTCAGCGCCGACCCTTGTGCGACACATTCATCGGTCAACGCTTGCAGAAAGCCCTCGACCTCCACATTGCGGCGCCCCAGTTCGGTGGCATCTTCCACAATCCGGGCCAGGCGCGCTGCCACATCCGCGCTGTCGGATTGCAAGATTTCGTGACGCATTCGATCCTCCGGCCAACCTCTGCCGGACGATCTTGCGCGCGATGTGGAAAGATTCGGTTAAGCGGTCTGCTGGGCCCGCGCGATTTCCATCGCCTCGACGGCTGCATCAAGCGCCAAGAGGATAGAGGCATGCCGGTTCTTGTAGGCCGCGGCGGGACGCAGCACCTCAAGACCGTCGAAGGGCGCCCGCGGCGTCGGCCCGTCCGCCTTCAGCATCTCGCGCAGCGCGTCGCGCGCGGCGGCAATCTCGGCTCCGTCGCAGCCGACGATGGCGCCCCCGACAATCGAGGCCGCGGCCTGGCCAAGCGCGCAGGCCTTCACATCCTGGCCGTAATCCGCGACCCGGCCATCCTTGACCGCGATGTCGACCGTCACCGTCGAGCCACACAAAGGCGAGCGTTTGCGAACCGTCGCGTCCGGTGCATCGAGCCGCGCCGTGCGCGGAATATCCGCCGCCAGCGCCAGAATGCGGTCGGAATACAACTTGATCAGGTCCTGTTCGGCCGACATGGCTTTCCCTTTCTGTCTCGGCTTCATAAATAGGCGCTCTGACGCCCGGTGCAAAAAGGTTTCTCGCCATGAGCTTCGATCCCGCGACTTTGGTCTATGATCAGAACGGGCTGTTGCCCGCGATTGCACAGGATGCGGCAACCGGCGAGGTCTTGATGCTGGCGTGGATGAACGCGGACGCTGTTGCCAAAACGCTTGAAACACGTCGCGTAACCTATTGGTCAAGATCAAGAAAGCAATTCTGGATCAAGGGCGAGACCTCTGGTCACCTGCAGGAGCTGGTCGAGATGCGGGTGGATTGCGACCGGGATTGCCTGCTGCTTCGGGTGCGACAAACCGGCCCGGCCTGCCACACCAATCGGCGCAGCTGTTTCTACACCGGCGTGGAATGCGGTCGCGAGGTTGAACTTATGACGCCGATATCCGACTGAAATCAGAAGGTTACAGGCCGATCTTGCGGCGGATATCCGCAGCACTCACGCCATCGTCGCGATAGGTTCTGAGGGCCCGGGCATCGTCGCGTTTTGCCAACCGTTTCCCGTTTTCGTCGCGGATCAGCCGGTGATGGTGATAGCGCGGCGTCGCAAGCCCCAAAAGCCCTTGCAACAGCACGTGAATGGGCGTCGCTTCGAACAGGTCCTCGCCGCGCACCACATGGCTGATCTGTTGTGCCGCATCGTCCACCACCACCGCCAGATGATACGATGTGCCCATGTCCCGGCGCGCCAGAACCACGTCGCCGACGCCACCGATCAGCGTGTCGCCCGCAACCTTCAGCGCCCCGGTTTCCCCGCCGGGGCCGCGACCGTCTTCAACGAAGGACAGGGGTGCCTTCACGACCGACACCGCCCGCGCGACATCAAGGCGCAGCGGTGTGTCCAGCGGCATCCTGCCCTGCGGCGGATGGCTGGGCCGACAGGTGCCCGGGTAGACAACGCCATCCGGTCCGATGGTCGGCGCGGCCCCTTCCTGCGGCGCCGATACGGCGTCCTGGATGTCGCGCCTGCTGCATGAACACGGGTAGATAAGACCTTGGTTCCAAAGTCTTTCAAGCGCTTCACGATAGGCGGGCAAGCGGTCGGACTGGCGCCACGGATCCGGTTCCCAATCCAGTCCGAGCCAGCGCAAATCCTCGAGGATCAGGGCTTCCCATTCGGGCCGGGCACGGCTGCGGTCAATGTCCTCAAAGCGCAGTACGAAGTTGCCGCCCGCAGCGCGCGCAAGGTCATGGGCCAGAATCGCGGAATAGGCATGGCCGAGGTGCAGCGGGCCGGTGGGCGACGGCGCAAAGCGGGTGCGCACCGGGGTCAATCGTCGCGGCGACGGGCGCGGCGATCCTCGCGGCTTTGATAGATCAGGATCCAGGCGAGCAGGATGAACATCGGATGGGTCAGGCCGCCACTGAAGACGATCGCGGGCACCCAGATGATGAAGACCACCAGCGACGTGATGATCCGACCGGTCAGCAGGATCGACAGCGGTGGCAGAAAAAGCGCGAGAACGTAGTTCATGATGTCACTCCGCAGCGGCGGCGTGCCGTGCCGCCTGATCAGACAACCAACCGTCCCATGCCGCCTTGGCGCGGTCGGTATAGGCCTTGTAGCGGTCACGCCGACCGCGACGGCCACCCTTGACGCCCTCGAGCGGTCGGAACAGACCGAAATTGACGTTCATCGGCTGGAAGGTCTTGGCATCGGCACCGCCGGTGATGTGGTGAACAAGCGCGCCATGGGCCGTATCCTGCGGCACCACTGCCAGGTCGCGGCCAAGCATCTCTGCCGCCGCCATGCGCCCCGCCAGCAGTCCCATGGCCGCGCTTTCGACATAGCCCTCAACCCCGGTGATCTGACCGGCAAAGCGGATATTCGGCTGCGATTTCAGTCGCATCTGGTTGTCCAGCAAGGTCGGCGAATTGAGGAACGTGTTGCGGTGAATACCGCCCAGCCGGGCAAAGCGGGCCGATTCCAGCCCGGGGATCATGCGCAGCACCTCTTTTTGCGCGCCGTATTTCATCTTGGTCTGGAAGCCGACGATATTGTACAGCGTTCCCAACGCGTTATCGCGCCGCAACTGCACCACCGCATGGGCCTTGACCTCGGGCATGTGCGGGTTCGTCAGGCCGACCGGCTTCATCGGGCCGTGGCGCAGGGTTTCGCGGCCCCGCTCTGCCATCACCTCGATCGGCAGGCAGCCGTCGAAATAGGGCGTCGCGTTCGGAGAGGACTCGGCCTCGCCCGCGTGAAACTCGGTCTTGTCGGCGGCGATCAACGCGTCGATGAACGCCTCGTAGGTGGCCTTGTCCATGGGGCAGTTCAGATAGGCGCGCTGCTCTTCTTCGGTCTCGCCCTTGTCATAGCGTGACTGCATCCACGCCTTCGACATGTCGATGCTGTCCGCATGGACGATAGGCGCGATGGCGTCGAAAAACGCCAGGCTTTCGGCCCCGGTGGCCGCCGCGATGGCCGCGCCAAGACCTTCGGATGTCAGCGGCCCGGTGGCGATGATCCACTGGCCCCGATCCGGCAGCTCGGTCACTTCCTCGTGGCTCACCTCGATGTCCGGGTGGGCCCGGATGGCGGCGGTGATCTGCTCGGAAAACGCCTCCCGGTCGACGGCCAGCGCGCCGCCTGCTGGCAGTTTGTTCTCGTAAGCCGTTGAAATCACAAGACCGCCAGCAGCCTTCATCTCCCAGTGCAGAAGCCCCACGGCGTTCTGCTCATGGTCGTCCGAGCGGAAGGAATTGGAACACACCATCTCGCCCAGCTTGCCGGTCTTGTGGGCGAAGGTCTCGACCTTGGGGCGCATTTCGTGGATCACCACGCGCACGCCAAGGTTGGCGGCCTGCCACGCGGCCTCGGATCCGGCCATGCCGCCGCCGACGATATGCAATGTCTCTGTCATGCGGGCCAGATAGTCATTCCGGGGGCGCTTGTCACGGGTCCTTGGCCTGCGACCAGGTCGGGGCGCGCTTTTCGAGGAAGGCGTTGATGCCTTCTTCGGTGTCGCGATCGAGCGCGTTTTCCACCATCACGTCGCGGGTCAGGGCGTAGGCATCCGCAAGACCCAGTTCGAGCTGGGCATAGAAGGCCTGCTTGCCGATCCGCACCGCCGATCCAAGCTTGCCCGCCACGGTCTGCGCCAGCGCGTCGGTTTCGACCGACAGCTGGTCCTCGGGCACGACCCGGTTCACCAGACCCAGCGATTGCGCCCGATCCGCCGCGATGAACGCGCCGGTGGTCAGCATCTCGAAGGCCTGCTTGCGCGGCACGTTGCGCGACAAGGCCACCATTGGCGTCGAACAGAACAGCCCGATATTCACGCCGTTGACGCCAAACCGCGCGGTATCGGCGGCGACGGCCATATCGCAGCTGGCGACAAGCTGGCATCCGGCTGCGGTGGCCAGGCCGTGGACCTGCGCGATCACCGGCTGGGGCAGGTGCTGGAGGCCCTGCATCATCGCCGAGCAGCGGTCGAACAGATCGCGGAAGGCCGCGCGCCCACCATCGTCGGTTGCCCGCGCCGCGGTCATTTCCTTCAGGTCGTGCCCGGCACAGAACGCCCGCCCGGCACCCTTGATGACGACCACCCGGATCGTGCGGTCCCGGGCCAGCCGCGCGATCTCGTCGCCGAGCGCCGCCAGCATGGCGTCCGACAGCGGGTTCAGCGCCTCTGGCCGGTTCAGCGTCAGGTGCGCCACGGCGCCGGTGTCGTTACGTAACAGATGCGCCATCTTGCTCTCCTCTTTCGACAAATGCAGCCTAGCGGGGCGCATTACGCAAGGAAAGCAGCCGCATGGTCATCAAGGTTCCCGCAGACGAAATGGCAGCCTACCTCGACGAGGTGTTCCCCCAGGTCAAAGGCATGTTCAGCATCGACCGGCTGGATGCGGACCTGCTGGTGATGCGCCTGCATGTGGAGGACCAGCACCTGCGCCCCGGCGGCACCGTTTCGGGGCCCGCGATGTTCGGGCTGGCCGATGTGGCGGCCTATGTGGCGACCATGGCCCGGATCGGCCGCGAGGCGCTGGCCGTGACCACGAACTGTTCGATCGACTTCATGCGCAAGCCTGCCGCCGGGGCGGATGTGCTGGCCGAATGCCGGGTGCTCAAGCTGGGCAGGGTGCTGTCGGTCTGCGACGTGCTGCTGTTCTCCGAAGGCGATCCGGCCCCTGTGGCACGCGCCAACCTGACCTATTCCGTCCCGCCCCGGCCCGCCGCATCCTAGCCGCCCCGACATGCCCTGACATGCCCCGACATGCCCGGACGTGCCCCGACATGGCCCGACGTACCTTGACCGCCGGACCCGGCCGGTCCGCAAGGACACCCGCGGCACCGCGCAAAAAAAAGGCCGAGCGCAAAGCTCGGCCAAGTCCAACAGGGAGGTATGAAGATGACCGCTGCTGCGCGTTCATCGCCATGCATTCGACCTAATGAGCAGAACCGAGTCGATCAACCCTGATCACGCCGCAGGCGCATCATGACCGTCATGTTGTGGCGTCATGGCTCCACCGTCAGGACGATTCCATCGCCTTCCGGGTCTTGCGATGCGCGATGATTTCGTCCTGAACGAAGTCGCGGAACGCTTCTATCCTTTTGGAATGTCGCAACTCTTCCGGATAGGCAAGAAAGACCGGCACCTCGACGCTTTCCACATCCGGCAGGACCCGCACCACCGAGGGGAAATCCTCGATGATGTAATCGGGCAACACGCCGATCCCCAGGTTCGAGATGACCGCCTGCAACACCCCGAAGTAGTTGTTGACCGTCAGGGTCGCCTTGATGTCGTAGGTCAGCAGTTCCTGCACAAGGCTCAGACCGGCGGAAACCTGCGGCGTGCGGGTGTTCTGGCAGATCAGCCGATGCGCGGCCATATCCTCAAGCGACTGCGGCGTGCCGTTCTTTTCCAGATAGTCGGGCGACGCGTAAAGGCGCATCCGGATATGCATCAGCCGCTTGCGGATCAGATCGGCCTGCGACGGTTCCTTCATCCGAATCGCCACATCCGCCTCGCGCATCGGCAGATCGAGCACGCGCTCTTCCAGCATCAGGTCGATGTTCAGTTCGGGGTACTTGTCGTACAGCTTCGACAGACGCGGCGCCAGCCAGAGAGAGCCGAACCCCGTGGTCGTGGTCACCCGCAACTCGCCGAACACTTCCTCTTCGCTGTCGCGGATGCGCGCGGTGGCGGCATCGATACGCTTGTTCATGGCGACGGTCGCGTCGAACAGCAATTCGCCCTGTTCGGTCAGAATCAGCCCCCGCGCATGCCGGTGGAACAGCGTTGTATCCAGCGCCGTTTCCAGCGACCGGATCTGCCGCGAGACCGCGGACTGGGACAGGTGCAGGGCATCACCCGCATGGGTGAGGCTGCCGGCGTCTGCCACCGCATGAAAGATTCTGAGTTTATCCCAGTCCATGAAATACTCTTTCGGGTTACCTAGCGGTGCTTACTTAAAACTTTGCAAATTTTAAACTGCGGAGTTCACGAAATCGCGCAATTGCCTGCGAAATTCCTATACAGGTCAGATCTTTTGACCTAAAATTCGACCATAGCCACACACATTGAGCGACGGGAGACGCTAGATGTCGAAGCAACAGATTTCACTCGATGACCGGTTCGATCTTGCGACCGAACAGGTGCTCTTGAACGGCACCCAGGCGCTGGTGCGCCTGATGCTGACCCAGGCCGCGCGCGACCGCGCGGCGGGGCTGAACACCGCCGGGTACGTGACCGGCTATCGCGGCTCGCCGCTGGGTGCGGTGGACCTGCAGATGGCCCGCGCGACCAAGCACCTGACCGCGGCCAACGTGCTGTTCAAGGAAGGCCTGAACGAAGACCTCGCGGCCACCGCCCTCTGGGGCAGCCAGCAGGCAGAGCTGCGCGGCGAGGGCAAGTATGACGGCGTCTTCGGGCTCTGGTACGGCAAGGGGCCCGGCGTCGACCGCACCGGCGACGTGATGCGCCACGCCAACATGGCCGGCACCTCGCGCCATGGCGGCGTGCTGATGGCCATGGGCGACGATCACACCGGCGAAAGCTCGACCGTGCTGCACCAGTCCGAATGGGCGCTTGTCGATGCCTATATGCCCGTCGTCTCCCCCGCGGGTGTGCAGGAAATCCTCGACTACGGCATCTACGGCTATGCCCTGTCGCGCTATTCCGGCCTCTGGGTGGGCTTGAAGACCATGAAGGACACGGTCGAGGCCACCTCGGTTGTCGATGGCCGCGTCGGGCGCATGCAGCTGATCGAACCCGCCGATTTTGCCATGCCCGAAGGCGGGCTCAACATCCGGCTCGGCGACACGCCGCATGCGCAGGAGGCGCGCATGATCGACTACAAGCGCTTCGCCGCCGAAGCGTTCTCCCACGCCAACCGGATGGACAAGCGCGTCTGGGGCACGCCCGGTGCCAGGATCGGCTTTGTCGCGGCGGGCAAGAACTGGCTCGACCTCGTGCACGCGCTGAGCCTCTTGAACATCGACGAGGCCGAGGCCGACCGCCTTGGCATCACCACCTACAAGGTCGGCCAGACCTTCCCGCTCGACATGCAGGGGTTCCACGACTGGGCCGAGGATCTCGACCTGATCGTCATCGTCGAGGAAAAGCGCAAGCTGATCGAGGTGCAGGTCAAGGAGGCGATCTTCGACGACCGCCAGGGCCGCCGCGTCTATGGCTGGTACAAGGGCGGGGCAGGCGGCATGCACCGCGAAGAGCTGTTCCCGACGCGCGGCGCGCTCGATCCGGTCTGGATCGCCGAGAAGCTGGGCGAGATCCTCATCGAGGAGGGCCGCGGCACCGATGGCGTCAAGGCGGGGCTGTCGCGTCTCTCGGATGCCCGCCGCGCCGACAACGCCGAGGAAATCGCGGCGCGTCTGCCCTATTATTGCTCGGGCTGCCCGCACAACACCTCGACCAAGGTGCCCGAGGGCTCCCGCGCCTATGCCGGGATCGGCTGTCACTACATGGTGCAGTGGATGGACCGTGCGACCACGGGCTTCACCCACATGGGCGGCGAAGGCGTCAACTGGGTCGGCGAGGCACCTTTCTCGAAGACCCCGCATGTCTACCAGAACCTTGGCGACGGCACCTACAATCACTCGGGCGTGCAGGCGATCCGCGCGGCGCTCGCCGCGGGCACCAACATCACCTACAAGATCCTCTACAACGACGCCGTCGCCATGACCGGCGGCCAGAAGAATGAAGGCGGCCTGACGCCCGACCGCATCGCCCGCGAGCTGGACGCCATGGGCGTCGGCCGCATCGAGGTGGTCTACGACGAAAAGGAAGAGCCCCGCCGCGAGGACTTCCCGAAATCCGTCGGCTGGCACCCCCGCGCCGATATGGAGGCCGTGCAGACCGAATTGCGCGACGTCGAGGGCGTCACAGCCATCATCTACATCCAGACCTGCGCCGCCGAAAAGCGCCGCCGCCGCAAGCGGGGCCAGTTTCCCGACCCCGACACCCGCGTCTTCATCAACACCGATGTCTGCGAGGGCTGCGGCGATTGCGGCGTGCAGTCGAACTGCGTCTCGATCGTGCCGGTCGAGACCGAGTTCGGCCGCAAGCGCGCCATCGACCAGTCGTCCTGCAACAAGGACTATTCCTGCCTCAAGGGCTTCTGCCCGTCCTTCGTGACCATCGAGGGCGCGGAGATGAAGAAAGACAGCGGCACCGGGATCGACCTGCCGCATCTGCCCGAACCGGCCGTGCCCGCCATCGACAAGACCTGGAACATCGTCATCACCGGGGTGGGCGGCACCGGCGTCGTCACCGTCGGCGCGATCCTGGCGCAGGCGGCGCAGATCGACGGCAAGGGGGCGGGCATGATGGAAATGGCCGGCCTCGCCCAGAAGGGCGGCGCGGTGCATATCCACCTGCGTCTGGCCAACGCGCCGGACGATATCAGCGCCATCCGCGTCGCCACCGGCGAGGCCGATGCGCTCATCGGCGGCGATCTGGTGGTCTCTGCCGGGGCCAAGACGCTGGGCCTGACCGCGACGGGCCGCACCGGGGCGGTGGTCAACAGCCACGAGATCATCACCGGCGACTTCACCCGCAACACCGAGTTCTCGCTGCCCACCGACCGGTTGCGCATGGCGCTCGAACGGCGGATGAAGGACGACGTGATCCTGTTCGACGCGACAGAGCTGGCGCGCGTGGTGATGGGCGATTCGATCTTCTCGAACACCATGATCCTCGGGGCGGCCTGGCAGCGCGGGCTGATTCCGCTGCCGCTCTCGGCCATCGAAGCGGCGTTCCGCCTCAACGGTGCCGCGGTCGAGCGCAACCTGCGCGCCTTCGCCATCGGGCGCTGGGCCGCGTTGCACCCGGTCGAGGCGGCGGCAATGATCACACCCGACAACGTGGTCGACAAACCGAGGACGCTCGAAGAGCGGATCGAGGTGCGCGCGACCCACCTCGAAGCCTACCAGTCCAAACGGCTGGCCCGGCGCTATCGCAAGCTGGTCGATGGCGTGACCGAGCCGCGGCTGCGCGAAGCGGTCGCGAAAGGCTATCACAAGGTGCTGTCCTACAAGGACGAATACGAGGTCGCCCGCCTGCATCTCGACACCCGCCAAAAGGCCGCGGAACAGTTCGGCGGCGATTTCAGGATGTCGTTCCACCTCGCACCGCCGCTGCTGTCGCGCGAAGGCTCTGACGGGCGTCCGAAGAAAAAGACCTATGGCGAAGGCATGTTGCGCAATTTCAAGCTGCTGGCGCGGCTCAAATCCCTGCGCGGCACGCCGTTCGACCCCTTCGGCTACGCCGCGGAGCGGCGCATGGAACGCGCGCTGATCCGCCAATACGAGGCCGACATGGCCGAATGGCTGCCCAAAGCCACATCCGACCGGCTGGACGCCCTTGTCGCGCTGGCCGAACTGCCCCTGTCGGTGCGGGGCTTCGGCCCGGTGAAGTTGGCCAACCTGGCCCGCGCAGAAAAGCGGCGCGAAGAAATCCTCGCGGCGCTGAAATCCGGCCCCGCCGGGATGCGCAAGGCCGCCGAGTGATCACGCCACATTCCCGGACCGGGGGCTGGCAGGATCGGGCAGGGCCGGTCGGGGGCAGGCAGGGCCGGGCAGGGCCGTGACGGCCTTGTCCGTTCCGGCCTGGGGTGGACCCCTCGCGGACGACCCGCGCAGGGCGATGGATTTCCGGCGCAATCCGACCTATGAGCAGTCTCGAACACCGTGGGCCGTCTTTGCGCGCGGGGTCGTGTGTGACGGGACGTGAACAACAGCGCGCGGGCGAAGTCCCTGATGCGCAAGGCGAAAGGGATACTCCATGGCGATTGGCGTCTTCGATTCGGGGCTGGGCGGACTCACCGTTCTCGACGCGATCGTAAAGCGTCTGCCCGACACGCCGCTGGTCTATTACGGCGACAATGCGCATACGCCCTACGGGGTGCGCGAGGCCGACGATATCTACAATCTGACCACCCGGGGGGTCGAACGGCTGTGGCAGGAAGGCTGCGATCTGGTGATCCTGGCCTGCAACACCGCCTCGGCGGCGGCCCTGCGCCGCATGCAGGAGGCCTGGGTGCCCACCGACAAGCGCGTGCTTGGCGTCTTCGTGCCGCTGATCGAGGCGCTGACCGAACGGCAATGGGGCGACAACTCCCCTCCGCGCGAGGTCGCGGTGAATTCCGTGGCCCTTTTCGCGACCCCCGCCACGGTGCGCAGCCGCGCGTTCCAGCGCGAACTCAGCTTCCGTGCCGTCGGCGTCGATGTCGAGGCGCAGGCCTGCGGCGGGTTGGTCGATGCCATCGAGGACGGCGACATGATCCTTGCCGAGGCGCTGGTGCGCAGCCACGTGGACGCGCTGAAACGCAAGATGCCCGAACCTGACGCCGCGATCCTCGGCTGCACGCATTACCCGCTGATGGAGGCGGCGTTCCGCGCGGCGCTGGGTCCGGACGTCTCGGTCTATTCGCAGCCCTCGGTGGTTGCCGAAAGCCTGGCCGATTACCTGTCGCGCCGACCCGAAATGGCCGGCACCGGCACCCGGGCCCGCTTCCTGACCACCGGCGATCCCGCCCGTGTTTCGGCCCAGGCCACCACCTTCCTGCGACGACAGATCGCCTTCGAGGCGGCCTGAGCGCCGCGCCTTCCGCGCCTGATTTCAAGACCTTGACCCATCAATACAGAGGCAGGATATGCCCCATAACATCGCCATCATCGGCGCGTCCGGATACACCGGCGCCGAACTCGTCCGCCTGATCGCCACCCATCCCGACCTGCGCATCGCCGCGCTGGCGGCCAATTCCAAGGCCGGTCAGACCATGGCCCAGGTGTTTCCGCACCTGCGTCACCTCGATCTGCCGCCCCTCGTGACCTGGGAAGAGATCGACTTTTCCGGCATCGACCTGTGCTTCTGCGCCCTGCCGCACAAGACCAGCCAGGAGGTCATCGCCAAGCTGCCCGCCGATCTCAGGATCGTCGACCTGTCGGCGGATTTCCGGCTGCGCGATCCCGCCGCTTACGAACGCTGGTACGGCAATGCCCATGCCGCCCCCGATATGCAGGCCGAGGCGGTCTATGGCCTGACCGAGTTCTACCGCTTTGAGATCGCCGCCGCGCGGCTGGTCGCGGGCACCGGCTGCAACGCGGCCACCGGGCAATACATGCTGCGGCCCCTGATCGCTGCGGGCGTGATCGGCCTCGACGACATCATCCTCGACCTCAAATGTGGGGTCTCGGGGGCAGGGCGGTCGCTGAAGGAAAACCTGCTGCACGCCGAGTTGTCAGAGGGCAGCAACGCCTATTCGGTCGGCGGCACGCACCGCCATCTGGGCGAGTTCGACCAGGAATTCTCGGCCCTCGCGGGTCGCCCGGTGAAAATCCAGTTCACCCCGCACCTTGTGCCGATGAACCGGGGCATCCTGGCCACGGGCTATGTCTCTGGCGACGCAGGCGCGGTGCATGACGCACTTGCGGCGGCCTATGTATCCGAGCCCTTCGTCGTGGTCCTGCCGCTGGGCGAGACGCCCTCGACGCACCACGTCCGGGGCTCGAACTTCTGTCACATCGGGGTGGTCGGCGACCGCATCGACGGCCGTGCCATTGTCGTGGCCGCGCTCGACAACCTGACCAAGGGATCCTCGGGTCAGGCGCTTCAGAACGCCAACCTGATGCTCGGTCTCGACGAGACCACGGGGCTGATGCTGGCGGCCTGCTACCCCTGATCCATCGCCGCGATCAACGCACCGAGGGCCGCCGTGGGGTCTTCGGTGCGCCAGATCTCCTCGCCGATCGAGAAGAAATCCACCACCGGTGCCAGATCGCGCACGATGGTCTCGGTCAGGCCGCCCTCGGCGATCACCGGCAATTCGATCATGTCCGACCACCACTCGAACAGGGCGCGGTCGGCGATGCTGCCATCGCCCAGCGCGCTGCCCGATACCGGCCCGAAGCTGATGTAATCGGCCCCGGCCTCGCCCGCGTTGATGCCGTCATGGCGCGAGGTGCCGCAGAACGCGCCGATGATGGCATCCGGGCCCAGTTCCTTGCGCGCGCCGCGCACCGCCCGGCCGCCGTCGGGGAAATGCACCCCGTCAAGACCAAGCCGCTGGGCCAGCACGACATGCGTGTCGATCACCAGCGCGATGTCATGCCGATGCGCCAGTTCGCGAATGACATCGGCGCCCCGCAGCAGCGTATCCTCGTCCCGGGTCGCAAGGCTCAGGCGCAGGCAGGCAACCGCATGCGCATCGAGCAGCGCCGAAAGCTGGTCGGGAAACGCCATGAGGTCAAGCTCGGGCGGGGTGACTAGGGTGATCTGGGGGCGGTCATCGGCGGACATGGCGCGCTCCTTGCGGGGGTTTTGCCCCTCTTAGCGAAGTGCCCGGGCAGACGCCAGCCGGGCGTGTGGCGCAGCGGCGCGCATGCCCGGGTGCGGCGCGCCGGTGGCCGTGTCGCGTTTGCGTTTTTTTGGAAAGATGAAATGGACGCAATCGGAGTGTCCCGGGCCGGACCCGGGGCGCGGCGAGGAGGTGTCTGGAGGGGCGCGCGGCTTGCCCCTGCCGCTCCGAGGCAATACCAGAGCGCGCAACCCTTCAGGAGACGAGCCTTCATGTCCGCGCCGCAGCCCGCCTTTGTCCTCGTCAATCCGCAGATGGGAGAGAATATCGGGGCCGCCGCGCGCGCGATGTGGAATTTCGGGCTGGACCGCATGCGGCTCGTGGCCCCCCGCGACGGCTGGCCCAATCCCAAGGCGGTCGCGATGGCCTCGGGGGCGGGGCGGCTGCTGGATGATGCGCAGCTGTTCCAGACGACCGAAGACGCCATCGCGGATGCCGATTTTGTGCTGGCCACCACGGCGCGGCACCGCGGCCTGACCAAGCCCGTCTATGCCCCCGAGGCGGCCCTGGCCGAGATCGCGGCGCGCATCGCCCGGGGCCAGAAGACCGCGATCCTGTTCGGACCCGAGCGGGCGGGTCTGGAAAACGCCGACATCGCCATGGCCAACGGCATCATATCGGTACCGGTGAACCCTGCGTTTGCGTCGCTCAATCTGGCGCAATGCGTGCTGCTGACGGCCTATGAGTGGCGCCGCGCCAGCACCGAGATCGCCGGGCGCAGCGTCGAGATGGCCGGAACGGACTGGGCCAACCAGGCCGAGGTCGCCGCCCTCGCGCGCCATTACGAAGAGCGCATGGAAACCGCGGGGCTGTTCTTTCCCGATCACAAGGCAGACACCATGAAGCGCAACCTGCGCAACCTGTGGTCGCGCATGCCGCTGACCCGGTCGGACGTGCAGACCTTTCACGGCATCCTGCGTCAAATGGTGCGGTGGAAAGACCGGGGAGGCTGACTTGAAGCCGCCCCATGCCAGCCCTAATGTCTGCCCCGACACCAATAAAGGCGTATGAGACGCATGAGCAAACCCCGCAAACTCTTCGAGGAGGTGGGCACCGGGACCTCTGCCGGGGCCCCGCGTGAAACCGGCCTGATCGACAAGGGCCGCCGCGGTGCGCGCGGCGCGATCCGCATCTGGCTGATGATCCTCTTCGTGCTCGTCATGGCGATGATCGTGGTGGGCGGGCTGACCCGCCTGACCGACAGCGGCCTGTCGATCACCGAATGGGCCCCGGTCGCGGGCGCGCTGCCGCCGATGGACGCCGCCGCCTGGGCCACGGAGTTCGACAAGTACCGCGCGATTCCGGAATACCAGTTGCAGAATGTCGGCATGTCGCTGACCGAGTTCAAGTTCATCTACTGGTGGGAATGGGGCCATCGCCAGCTCGGGCGCTTTGTCGGGCTGGTCTGGGCGCTGGGCTTTGTCGGCTTCCTGGTGGCGCGGCAGATCCCGCCGGGCTGGACCGGGCGTCTGCTGCTGCTGGGCGCGCTGGGCGGGCTTCAGGGCGCGATCGGCTGGTGGATGGTGGCCTCGGGCCTGTCCGGCGACCGGGTCGACGTGGCCAGCTACCGGCTCGCCACCCATCTGGGGCTGGCCTTTGTCATCCTTGGGATCATCTCGTGGTACGTGTTCCAGCTTGGCCGGGCCGAGCGTGACCTGATGCAGCACCGCCGCGCGCGGGAAGCCAGACTCTTTTCGCTGTCCACGGCACTGGTCTGCCTGCTGTTCCTGCAGATCCTGCTGGGGGCGCTGGTGGCGGGCATCGATGCGGGCCGCAACTATACCGACTGGCCGCTGATGGCCGGCGGCATCTTCCCGCCCACCCCGTTCGAGATCACGCCGCTCTGGCGAAATTTCTTCGAGAACGCGGGCACCGTGCAATTCATGCACCGTGTCGCGGGCTACCTGCTTTTTGCCATGGCCATCGTCGTCTGGCTGCGCGCCCGGAAATCCGGCAATGCCGATACCCGCTTCCGGTTCAACGCGATGCTGGCCATGATGACGGTCCAGATGATCCTCGGCATCGTCACGGTGCTTTACGCAGCCGCGCTCGAGATCGCCATCGTGCACCAGTTGGGCGCCGTTCTGCTCTGGGTGCTGACACTTCGCGCGCGCTTCGGTGCGGGCTTTCCCAAACCGCAATCCCTGCGAGGCACCACATGAGCGATGCATATACCGACCTGATGGCGTTTCAGCGCGAGACCCAGGCGCTGGGCCAGGTCGCGGGGCGGCTGTCCTGGGACCAGGAAACGGTGATGCCGCGCGGGGCCACGACCCAGCGTTCCGACGAAATGGCCGCGATCGAGGGGGTGCTGCACGCGCGTCGCATCGACCCGCGCGTCGGCGACTGGCTGGCGGCGATCGACGATGCCAACCTCGACGACGTGGGCCGCGCCAACCTGCGCCACATCCGGCGCAGCTACAGCCGCACGATGAAGGTGCCCGGCAATCTGGCCTCGGCGCTGGCCCGCCTGACCTCGATGGCGCAGGGCGTCTGGGCCGAAGCCCGCGCCGACGACGATTTCTCCGCCTTTGCGCCGACCCTGCGCGAGGTCCTGTCGCTGAAGCGCGAAGAGGGTGCGGCGCTTGCCGATGGCGGCAACGTCTATGACGCCCTGCTCGAGGATTACGAACCGGGGGCCACCGCCGAAAGCCTCGAGGCCATGTTCGGCGCCCTGCGCCCGCGTCTGGTGGCGCTGCGCGAACAGGTACTGTCCCGCCCCGCGCCCGCGGCGCTGACGGGCAATTTCGACGAAGCCGCGCAGATGAAACTGGCGCGTCACATCGCCAAGACCTTCGGCTACGACATGAGCCGCGGGCGCGTCGACAAGGCGGTGCATCCGTTCTCGTCCGGGTCGGGCAACGATGTGCGCATCACCACCCGCACGGCGCTGGGCGATCCGTTCAACTGCCTCTACTCGACCATCCACGAGGTCGGCCATGCCAGCTACGAGCAGAACATCGACGCCGACCACCTGCTGACCCCGGTGGGGCAGGGCGTGTCGATGGGCGTGCACGAAAGCCAGAGCCGCATCTACGAGAACCAGCTGGGCCGCAGCCGCGCCTTCTGCCGCTATCTCTATGGCCAGATGCGCGACACCTTCGGCGATATCGGGCTGCCCGACGCCGAGGCGTTCTATGCCGCCGTCAACCGGGTCCATGGCGGCTTCATCCGGACCGAGGCGGACGAGGTGCAGTACAACCTCCACGTGCTGTTGCGATTCGATCTCGAACGCGCGCTGATTGCCCGCGATCTCGAGGTCGATGACCTCGAGGCGGCCTGGAACGACCGGTTCGCGGCGGATTTCGGATACCCGGTCGACCGGGCCTCGAACGGCGTATTGCAGGATGTGCACTGGTCGGTCGGGCTGTTCGGCTACTTCCCGACCTACACGTTGGGCAACGTCTATGCAGGGTGCCTGCACGAGGCGCTGCGCGCGGCCCGTCCCGGCCTCGATGCAGAGCTCGAGGCGGGCGATCTGACCGGTGCCACCGACTGGCTGCGCGAGAATGTACAGCGCTACGGGGGCCTTTACGAGCCGCGCGACGTGATTACCCGCGCCACCGGACACAGCCCGGACGAGGCGGCGTTGCTCAGCTACCTCGAAGACAAGTTCCTGTCGCTCTACGCCTAGGGCAGGGACGGTCCCGCAAGATCGCGCCCCGCACGGTTTCGCATGACCCGATCCGCACGAAAAAAGCGCGGCCCGAAGGCCGCGCAGTCTACGGTGTGCTCGTTTTGATGCGCGTGCATCGGATCGGGAACCGGATCAGGGGGTCCGGCGAAGTCTGGGGAGGCCACCCAATGTGCTTGAGGGAGTCAGAGACGGATGGCCCTTCGCTTTGGAGGAGGATTGATCATGCGACCAAAATGCAACCTTACGGAGATAAGTTAGTCACATCGTCTGTCATTCGACAAGCAAGTTGCGCGATAATGCGCAATTGCATTTTTAGCGGTCTGCTCCGGTCAGGTGGCTTCGCGCGCTTTCGGGCGCTGCTCGGTTTCAAGCCGCGCGAAGCAGTCCATGATCCAGTCGACCACCCGCCGCATCACCGGATCAGAGCGGCGCGTTTCGTGATACATCAGCCAGAACTCCGCCGGATACGACGCCCGCGTCTTGTCCACATAGGTCAGTTCGGGATCTTGCATGCCGATGACGTCAGGCAGCGATCCGGGCAGCCGGGTGACGTGGATCAGCTTGTGCATCGACGCGAAATTCTCGACCCGCAGCCGCGGCGGTTGATCGAAATAGTCGTACCCCATCCGTTGCACCGGCGTGCTTTCATAGGTTTCCGACAGGCCGATCCAACCCTTCCTGTTCGTACCATCCGTCACCGGGCCAAACAGGTTGAAATGCATCGTCCCGGCCTTGCGGGTGACGATACGACCGACCTCGGGCGCGCCCATCTGCAACACGACGTCATGTTCGCCCAGCCCTTCGCGCAAAAGCCGGTCGGTAAAGGTGACGGTGATGCCGTCCAGGTACAGGTCCGGATCGCGCAGGCTTGGCATCAGCACCTGCGCCGAGACCACGGGCGGCGCGCCGATGTTGATCGACACGCATTCGCCTGTGCCGCTGCGGTCGCGGGCGTTCAGGGTGCTTTGCAATTCGCCGTCGAAGGTCTGCGCCAGGTCGATCAGCTTGGTCACCGACGACGACGGCCGCCACCCGCCTGCGGTCTTGACGAAGGCCGCTTCCCCAAGGCTGTCCGACAAACGCTCGATCCGGCGCGAAACCGTCGCGGTATTAGTGCCCAGCAACTTCGCCGCAGCCGTCATCGTGCCGGTGCGTGACAGCGCCACGAGGAATCTCAGATCGTCCCAATTGTCCATCCGGCAGGGATCTCCACATCGTCACTGTCGCAAGCCACCGCGCAAACCCGGGCACGACCAAAACAGGGCGTGCCCACCCGATCCGAATGCGGAGGGGGTGGGCACGCCCATAAACGTAAAGCCATCATTGCGCGAGCGCAACAAAGCCAGCGCGTTTCAGCGCTGTTTCTCAGTCCTCGGCGTCCCCGGGGGCCGGTATGTCGGCATCCTCGCCGCCATCCACATCCGGTTGCTCCGCGATCCAGGCCACGGACACCACTTCTTCACCTTTTGCGGTGTTGAAGACCCGCACGCCACCTGCCGATCTCGACCGGAACGAAATGCCCTCCACAGGCACCCGAATCGACTGCCCCTTCGAGGTGGCAAGCATGATCTGGTCGTCCAGTTCGACCGGGAAGCAGGCCACCACCGGCCCGCCCCGCATCGCCTTGTCCATCGCCTGCACACCCATGCCGCCCCGGCCCCGGATCGGGTAATCGTGGCTCGAGCTGAGCTTGCCGGACCCTTCCCGCGTGATCGTCAGGATCAGGTTCTCGGCAGCCGACATCTCGGCATATTGCTCGGTCGAGAAGTTGGGATCGGCCACCGCGGCATCGTCGTCCCCGGCTTCGGCCTCGTCCGACAGGCCCGCCATGGCGCGGCGCATCTTCAGGTAGGCGGTGCGTTCCTCGGGCGTGTAGCGCGAATGCCGGATCACCGCCATCGACACCACATGGTCGTCGCCGGTCAGACGGATGCCGCGCACGCCGGTCGACTTGCGCCCCTTGAAGACCCGCACATCGGTCGTGCGGAACCGGATCGCGCGCCCGCTGTCGGTGATCAGCATGACGTCGTCATCCTCGGACGCGATGCGGGCATTCACCAGACTGACGCCCTCGGACAGCTCCATCGCGATCTTGCCGTTGCGCTTGACGTTGGTGAAATCCGACAGCGCGTTGCGCCGCACATCACCCGCCGAGGTGGCAAAGACGATCTGCAGGTCGTCCCAGTCTTCTTCCTCGCGGTCGACCGGCATGATCGCCGCGATCGAAACGCCCGTCGGGATCGGCAGGATATTGACGATGGCCTTGCCCTTCGAGGTGCGCCCCCCCAGCGGCAGCCGCCAGGTCTTCAGCTTGTAGACCATCCCGTCGGTGGTGAAGAACAAAAGCTGCGTATGGGTGTTGGCCACAAACAGCGTGGTGACCGCGTCGTCATCCTTCAGCGTGCCGCCCGCCAGCCCCTTGCCGCCGCGCTTCTGCGACCGGAAGTCCGCCAGCGGCGTGCGCTTGATATAGCCGCCCGCGGTAACCGTCACGACCATGTCCTGCCGCTCGATGAGGTCCTCGTCCTCCATGTCGCCCGACCAGTCGACGATCTCGGTGCGGCGCGGCACCGCGAACAGGTCCCTCACCTCTTTCAACTCGTCCGAGATGATGCCCATGATCCGATCGCGCGACGACAGGATCTCGAGGTATTCCTTGATCTTGCCGGCCAGCTCTTCCAGCTCGTCGGTCACTTCCTTGACGCCCAGCTGCGTCAGGCGCTGCAACCGCAGCTCCAGAATGGCGCGGGCCTGCGCTTCGGACAGGTTGTAGGTGCCGTCGTCGTTCATGGTGTGCGTCGGGTCGTCGATCAGCCGGATGAAAGGCGCGATCTCGCCCGCGGGCCAGCGCCGCGTCATCAGCTTTTCGCGTGCCTCCGCCGCATCCGCCGAGGCCCGGATCGTCGCCACCACCTCGTCGACATTGGACACCGCCACCGCCAGGCCGCACAGGATGTGGCTGCGCTCGCGCGCCTTGCGCAGCAGGTAGGCAGTGCGCCGCGCCACCACTTCCTCGCGGAAATCGATGAAGGATGTCAGGAACTTGCGCAGGGTCAGCTGTTCCGGCTTGCCGCCGTTCAACGCCAGCATGTTGCAGCCGAAATAGGTCTGCATCGGGGTAAACCGGAACAACTGGTTCAGCACCACATCCGGCGTCGCATCGCGCTTCAGTTCGACCACGACGCGCACACCATTGCGGTCGCTTTCGTCCTGCACATGGGCGATGCCCTCGATCTTCTTGTCGCGGGCCTGCTCGGCGATCTTCTCGATCATCGAGGCCTTGTTCACCTGATAGGGAATCTCGTCGATGATGATGGCATAGCGGTCGCGGCGAATCTCCTCGACCCGCGTCTTGGCCCGCACGATCACCGATCCGCGCCCCTCGAGATACGCCTTGCGCGCCCCCGAGCGGCCCAGCATCAGCCCGCCGGTGGGAAAATCGGGGCCCGGCACGAACCCGATCAGCGCCTCCGACGACAGGTCCGGATCGTCAATCAGCGCCAGCGTCGCGTCGATCACCTCGCCCAGATTGTGCGGCGGGATGTTGGTCGCCATGCCCACGGCAATGCCGCCCGCGCCATTCACCAGCATATTGGGAAAACGCGCCGGCAGCACCGTCGGCTCGCGATCCTTGCCGTCGTAATTGTCCTGAAAATCGACGGTATCCTTGTCGATATCGTTCAGAATGAAGGCGGCGGGCTTGTCCATCCGCACTTCGGTATAGCGCATGGCCGCGGGGTTATCGCCGTCCATCGACCCGAAATTGCCCTGGCCGTCCAGAAGCGGCAGCGACATCGAAAAATCCTGCGCCATCCGCACCAGCGCGTCGTAGATCGCCGAATCCCCGTGCGGGTGGTATTTACCCATCACGTCGCCGACGGGCCGCGCCGACTTGCGATAGGACTTGTCATGGGTGTTGCCGGTCTCGTGCATCGCATAGAGGATGCGCCGGTGCACCGGCTTCAGCCCGTCGCGCAGATCCGGGATCGCCCGGCTCACGATGACGCTCATGGCGTAATCGAGATAAGAGGATTTCATCTCGTCGATGATCGAGATCGAGGGCCCCGTCTTCGGCGCCGGAACGGGCGGAATGTCGCTGTCGTTTTCAGGGGGCTCGGGCGTATCGGTCAAAGGTCTGTCCGCCTGTCGTTTTTTCTATATGTTGTTGGTCGGACTATAGCAGAGCGCAAGACACGGGTGCAATGCCCGAGCCACCCGCGGCGCGCCTCTGGCAGCCACCGCCGCCCCCTGCCAACAACTTGTTTTCGTTGATTCTTAACGCGTTTCTGGCAGAATCTTTCCGGCAGGCACATCGAGAGGTTGAACAAAATGGACATGAGCGAGACAGAGCTGATGCTGCGGGGCTACGGGCTGACCACCGCCGAGATCTTCTATCGCATGCCGGATTACAGGAACGTGCTGAACACATTCGTCTGGCAGGAATACGATCTGGCCCCCGATCACGCCAAACTTCTGGACTTCATCGCCTTCTGGCAAACCGAGATCGAAGGCCCATTGCACTCCGTGCGCTTCACCCATCGCAAACTGATCGCGCCGGGGGAATGGCGCAACGTGGTGGGCGAATTTACCTATCACTGAGGGCGCGATCGCCGCTCACGATCGGACCGGAAATACTCCGGAGAGCGCGAGAGGCAGCGCCTCTCGCAGGCCCTTCAGGGCCTCTGCCCCGCGCCAGCCCCATGCCCCGTGCCGGTCCCGTGCCGCGCCTGTGCCCCGAGGCCCAGCTCCATCACCGACCGGCGCAGCGGCGCCAGGTCGTGCAGCAGGCCCAGCCCCCGCGACCGCGCCACCTGCAGCATCGGCAGCCCCGCCATCGACGCCCGGTTCAGCACCGAAATGCCCGATAGTCGCAGGCGGATATCCGGGCCGCGCCGCCGGGCGTAGCTGTCCAGCATGTCCCGGTCGCCCAGCCGGTCGGGGGCCGCCACCGCAAGGTCCAGCAGCGTCTCGATATCGCGCAGTGACATATTTAGCCCCTGCGCGCCGATGGGCGGCATCACATGCGCCGCCTCCGCCACCAGGGCCAGCCGCTCGGCCACCAGCCGTTCCGCACCCTGGGTGATGATCGGCCAGAGCGTGCGCCGGGACGCCAGCGACAGCGCCCCGTAAAGCCCCGCCGACCGGTCGGTCATCGCCGCCTCGAAATCCGCGACATCGAGCCCCGCCAGCCGGTCGGCCTCTGCCGCGTGGGTCATCCACACCACCGCCGATGACGGCCGTCCGGCGTGAT
This sequence comes from Roseivivax sp. CAU 1753, assembly GCF_054482575.1. Classification (NCBI taxonomy): domain Bacteria; kingdom Pseudomonadati; phylum Pseudomonadota; class Alphaproteobacteria; order Rhodobacterales; family Roseobacteraceae; genus Roseivivax; species Roseivivax sp. CAU 1753. Next base: position 352,143 of record NZ_JBTLRF010000004.1, read on the forward strand.
CGGGCAGCGGAACCAGCGTGAAGGGCCCGCCCGCGCGGTGGATCTCGGTCGACACATTGCCATGCGGCGCATCATGCGTGACCGCGAAGGCCAGCGCCTTCTGGCCGTAGCGCGTGGTCGTCACCCCGATCCCCGCCGCCTGCCGCATCGGCGATGCGCGCCCGTCCGCCGCGATCACCAGCCGCACCATGACGCGGCTGCCATCCGAAAGCCCGACCTTGGCCGACCCGGTGCGCGTGAACAGCGTCGTGGTGCCGGTGCCGGGCCGGAACGTCACCCCCGGCATCTCGTGCAACGCCGCCGAGATCTCGCGCCGCAACAGCCAGTTGGGCAGGTTCCAGCCAAACGGCGCGTCCGAGATGTCGGCGGCGTTGAAATCGCGCCTGACCGGTGGGGTCTGGCTGGCATCGGCGATCGACATCACCTGCAGCGGCACCGCATGCGCCGCCAGCCGTCCCCAGAGGCCCGCGCGCTCCAGAAACGCCCGCGCGGGTTGCAGAAACGCCGTCGTCCGCAGGTCTGCTCCGTCGGCCTCGCGTTCGGTCACCGGCGGGGCCGGATCGACGCAAAGCACCGAGAACCCGACCTGGCCGAACGCCGCCGCTGCCGACAGCCCGGCAATGCCGCCGCCCGAGATCAGGATGTCGTGGTCCATGGCGCTGTCTCCGTTTGTCCGCCCGTACATGGCCCGTGCCGCGGCTTTCCGCCAGTGCGCGCTTGGTCGCGGCGCTCAGCGCAGGCGCGCCAGAAAATCCGACAGATCGGCGGTGTGATGGTGAATATGCGGTGCGGCCAGGGCCTCGGGGGCGACGTGCACGGTGCGCATCCCCATGGCATGCGGGGCCGCCAGGTTGCGTGGATCGTCCTCGAACATCGCCGCCCGGGCGGGGTCGGTGCCGTCCCTGGAAAACACCGCCTCGAAGGCCGAGCGTTGGGGTTTGGGCATGAAATCCGCGTGTTCCACACCGTAGACCGCATCGAACAACCCGCCCAGCCCCCGCGCCTCCAGCACCCGCGTCGCATAGGGGGCCGAGCCATTGGTGTAGACGATCCGCCGCCCGGGCAGCGCCGCGATGCGCCCGGCCAGCACCGGATCGGCAGTCAGCGGCGCAAAGCTGATGTCGTGCACATCGTGCAGGTAGCCTTCGGGATCGACCCCGTGCAGCTGCATCAGCCCCGCCAGCGTGGTGCCGTATTCCGCCCAGTAGACCTTGCGCAGGCGGTTGGCCTCGGGCTGGTCGACGCCAAGCTCGCGCATCACCCAGTCGGTCATCCGCACCTCGATCTGGTCGAACAGCCGCGCCTCGGGGGGATATAGCGTGTTGTCGAGGTCGAAGACCCAGTGGCGGATATGAGAGAACGCGTCCTGCATGGTGCCGAGCTAGTGCGCCCGGGGCGGGGTTGCAATGGCATGCACTTGCCACACCCTTTCGAACCTGCGTATTTTCGCCCCTCAGCGAAGGAGACGACCCGAATGAAAGATCGACCGACGCCTCATCGCGATGCCTATACCCTGATCCTCGAGGCCATCGACAGCGGCACCTTCAAGCCCGGCGACCGGCTTGTCGAAAGCGACCTTGCCGACCGGTTCGGGGTCTCGCGCACACCGATCCGCGAGGCGCTGCAACGGCTCGAGACGCAATCGCTGCTGGCGCGGGATGGCCGGTCGCTGATCGTGGCCTCGCTCGATCACAACCAGATGGCCGAGCTTTACGCCGTGCGCACCGAGCTTGAGGGCCTCGCCGCCCGGCTGGCCGCGCGCCACGCCACGCAAGAGGAAATCACCGTCCTGCGGCAGATGGTGATCGACGACCGCAACCGGATCGACGATGCCAACGCCTTGGCGCGGGCCAATCGCAGGTTCCACAAGCAGGTCCATCTGGCCTCGCATAACCGCTTTCTCGTGCAGCAGCTCGATCTTGTGCACCGCTCCATGGCGCTGATGGCCACGACGTCGCTGGCCGCCGAGGGCCGCGGCTCGCGCGCCCTCGATGAACACGGGGCCATCGTCGATGCCATCGGCCGGCGCGACGAGGACGGCGCCTGCCAGGCCCTGCGCGATCACATCTCCGAGGCGTTCGTGACCCGGCTCAAGCTGGATGCGGCAACCGACCGCTAGGGGTCATTCCACCGCCAGATCCGCGCCGGGCCGGTCCGGGGCAGACCGGCCGTGCTGGGTCTTGTCCCAGTAGAACGGCTGCGTGATCAGCCCCCAAACCGCCTTGTACATGGCGATGGTGCCCAGCGGGAAATACAGGATCAGGCTCGGCACCCAGGGCATCAGCCGGGTGTGCGGGCTGCGCGCCACCGCCACGACCCCCGCCAGCAGTGTGATCGCCTCGGCGGTGATGAACAGGCCGAACAGCACCCAGAGCGCTTCGGGCGACAGCACCGCCAGCGCCGGATGCGGCAGATCGGTCAGCAGCAGCCAGAACGACCAGAGCACCGGCGCCAGCAGGAACTGGATCAGCGTGCCCAGGAACAGCACCTGCACCCCCAGCGCCCGCCACAGCCCCAGATCGCGCAAGAGCGCGCGCGGCGATCGCGAATGCACCGCCCAGGTCATCGCATAGCCCTTGAGCCAGCGCGACCGCTGCCGGACCCAGGGCCAGAAGCGGTTGTTGGCCTCTTCCCGGGTCACCGTGTGCAATAGCTCGGTGCGGTAGCCGTGCCGCGCCAGCCGCAACCCCAGATCCGCGTCCTCGGTGACGTTATGCGCATCCCAGCCGCGCACTGCCTCAAGCGCCGCGCGTCGAAAATAGACCGTCGTGCCGCCCAGCGGCACCGGCACGCCCAGCCGCGCGAGGCCCGGCAGCATCATGCGGAACCACGCCGCATACTCGATGGCAAAGCAGCGCGACAGCCAGTTGGCGCGCGGATTGTAGAAATCGAGAACCCCCTGCAGGCAGGCTACCTCGTCCGGGGCCTGCTGAAAGCGCGCCACCACCCGTTCGATCTGGTCGGGGGCGGGGGCGTCCTCGGCGTCGAGTATGCCGATCACCTCGCCCCGGGCAAAGCGCAGCGCGTAATTCAGCGCGCGCGGCTTGGTGCGGATCGTGCCGCCGGGCACCACCACCACGCGGACCCAGCCGGGCAGAGCGGCGCGGCGCAGGATCTGCGCGGTCTCAAGATCGATATCCTCGAGGATCAGCATCACCGTCAGGCAGGCCTTGGGATAGCTCAGCCGCCCCAGCCGTTCGGTCAGCGCGGTCGCGATCGCCGCTTCGCGAAACAGCGGCACCAAAAGCGTGACATGGGGCAGCGGATAGTCCGGCGGTCCGGGCAGGGCAGGCGGCGCGCGACTGGCCAGCAGCGCCGCCAGCTTGAGGCCCTGCGTCGCCACCAGTGACAGCACCGCCAACACCATCAGCCCGGTAAAAAAGCTCAGCGGTGCCAGCGCCAGAAGGCCGATGCACAGCGCGGCAAGCCCCAGTGCGCAGGCCATCCGCGCCGGTCCCGCGCGGCCCAGATCGCGGCAGCTTTCCGCGGCGGGCACCCAGGATTCGGCCTCTGCGATCAGCGTCTGACCGTGGCGCAGGCCGATCTCGGTCTGGATGTCCTGTTCCGATGCGATCGCCATGATGACCGCGTGACCGGCGTCGGCCAGCCGCTGATTCGCAGCCTCGAACCCGGCCTTCGACACCGCCGCCAGCACCAGCGTGTTGCCGATCCGCATCCAGGGCAGCACCCCGTGGGCAAGGCAGGTCTCTGCATCCAGTATCGTCCTGAGGTCCGGGTCCGGCGGGTTGGTCGCCCGGTCGAGCGCCATGACGCCGTGTCGTCGCGCCAGCACCGATACCAGGTCGGCCTCGTCGATCAGGTCCTTTGCCAGCAGCACGTGGCGCAACGGTGCACCGGTCGCGACCGCCGTGCCAAGCGCCTCGACCATGTCGCCGGACGCGACCTGATGGCCGTCGACCAGCAGCCCCGCGAGCGATCGGCCGCGGTCGTCGATACTGGCCGCGGGGCGGCCTGATTTGAACTGCACTTTGCGCGACCGCATCCTGGCCTCCGTTGTCGACCGGAGGCCATTAACGCCGTCTTAGGTTAATGAGTGATTAAGGAAGTCCGCTGCGTTTACCGGATATCAGGCCGCCGTCGCCTTGCGCGCCGCCATCGAGGCCGCGAAGCGTTCGAACAGGTAAAAGCTGTCCTGCGGACCGGGGCTGGCCTCGGGGTGGTGCTGCACCGAAAAGACCGGCTTGTCGGCCACCCGCAGCCCGCAATTGGACCCGTCGAACAGCGACACATGAGTCTCGAGCACACCCTTGGGCAGGGACTGGCTGTCCACCGCAAAGCCGTGGTTCATCGAGGTGATCTCGACCTTGCCGGTCTCGGTTTCCTTGACCGGGTGGTTGGCGCCGTGATGGCCGTGGTTCATCTTGACCGTTCGCGCCCCCAGCGCCAGCGCCAGCATCTGGTGACCAAGGCAGATGCCGAACAGCGGCAGGTCCCTGGCAAGCAGCCCCTGGATCATCGGCACCGCATAGGCCCCGGTGGCCGCCGGATCGCCCGGTCCGTTCGACAGGAACACCCCGTCGGGCGCAAGTGCCAGCACCTCTTCGGCGGTGGCGGTCGCGGGCAGCACCGTCACATCGCAGCCGGCGCTCGCAAGGCAGCGCAGGATGTTGCGCTTGGCACCGTAGTCGATCGCCACAACCTTGTGGCTTGGCGCATCCTGCCGCGCGTAGCCTTCGGGCCAGGCCCAGCGCATCTCGTCCCAGCGATAGCTTTGCGCGCAGGTCACGTCGCGCGCCAGGTCCAGCCCTTCAAGCCCGGCAAAATCGCGCGCCTTCTGCACCAGCGCGTCGGTATCGAAGACCCCGTCGGGGTTGTGCGCCAGCGCTGCATGGGGCGCGCCCTGCTGCCGGATCGCCCGCGTCAGCCGCCGGGTGTCGATGCCGCCGATGGCGATGCGCCCGCGGCTGGCCAGCCAGTCCGACAGTTCCGACACCGCGCGCCAGTTCGAGCTTTGCGTCGGCATCCACTTGACGACCATGCCCTCGGCGACCGGGTCCTGCGTCTCGTCGTCGTCGGGATTGACGCCGGTATTGCCGATATGCGGGAAGGTGAAGGTCACGATCTGGCCCGCGTAGGACGGGTCGGTCATGATCTCCTGATAGCCGGTCATCGCGGTGTTGAAACACAACTCCGCCACGGTGTCGCCGGTGGCCCCGAAGCCCATGCCGTAGAACAGGGTCCCGTCAGCGAGTGCAAGGCATGCGGTTGGGGCGGTCATGGTCGGGCCTCCGGGCGTCAAGGGCATTTGCGCCTGTCTAAGGACAGGCTCGCATCGGGTCAAGAGTGGCGGAATTTCGGAAAATATAACAAAATCAAAAGCTTGACACAAAATCACGAGACCTTGCACCTTTGCGCCCGACGCCCTACCTATCACGCTCACGCCAATCAGGGGATGAGAGGCCATGGATCTTCGTTCGCGGATCACCACCGCCATGAAACAGGCAATGAAAGACAAGGCCGCGGATCGTCTGTCGACGCTGCGCCTGATCAATGCCGCCATCAAAGATCGCGACATCGCCGCGCGCGGCGACGGTCGCGAAGACGGCGTCGGCAATGACGAGGTGCTGTCGATCCTCGCCAAGATGGTCAAGCAGCGCCGCGAAAGCGCCAAGACCTACGAAGAGGGCGGGCGGCTCGATCTGGCCGAACGCGAACTTGCCGAGATCGTGGTGATCGAAGAGTTTCTGCCCAAGCGCCTGTCCGACAAGGAAGTCGCCACCGCCATCGACAAGGCGGTCGCCGAGGTCGGCGCGGAGTCGATCCGCGACATGGGCCGGGTGATGGGCGTGCTGAAGTCGAAATACTCCGGCCAGATGGATTTCGGCGCCGTCGGCCCGCGCGTGAAAGACCGGCTCGCGGGCTAGACCTGTCGGTCCCGGGCCCGACCCGGGGCCTCTGCGGGCCTGGACGCCTCGGCGGTCACGCCGTCCCTAAAGACCCGTCAGCCGACGGGAACCCGTCTTCGACCGCCGCCAGCGTTTCCGCGTCGGTCACCCGGAATCGCTGCACGAAGCGGGTCTTGAACGACACCCGACCGCGCCGCGCGCCGAAATTTTCGCCGTGGTTCAGCTCGTAAAGCACCGAAGGCCGGGGCAGGGGCCTCAGCCGCAGCCCCGCCAGCGCCGCGAGATACGGGAACATCCGGTGCTCATGCTGGGTCATTGCGCGCAGGAAGGCTGCGCTTTCGGGCAGCGCCGGATCGTGCCGCACCGCCATGCAGGACCCGCACAGCTTCCAGAACGCCCGCCTTCGGGGCCGCGCCAGCGTCGGCGGCCCGGCCAGCGCCAAGTCGCCCGTGGCCACGTCGCGCACGAACCCGGTCCGGGCCAGCCAGCCATCGCCCCCGCCCTCCAGCATCGCGGCCACCGTACCCTGCCGCAGCAGATCGTCCGCATCGAAGGACATCACATAGGCAGGTGGCACGTCCCGCGCCGCCAGATCGTCACAGAGCGCCGCCAGCTTGCGCCATTTGTCGTTTCCGGGCGTCGGGTCGTCGAAGGCCAGATGCCGGATACGGGGATCGTCGGGCAGCGGCGGCCGGGTCTGGCAGCAGACCGTCGCCTCCCAGTCGGGCCGGTCCTGCGCGCGGAAACTCTCAAGCGTGCGCGCCAATCGGGCCGTCACCGCGTCCCAGTCGCCGACATCTTCCGGGGCCACCAGCGGGATCAGGAAGATCACCCGCCGCGCCACCGGCCCCTGGCCCTGTCGCGCCGCGCGCAAACGCAACGCCGCCACCTCTGAAGGTTGCACATCATCGCGCGCCGCCGCCATGCCGGGCCCCAGAAAGGCCGCCCGCATTCGGTGCGCCAGGCGGCGCAGTTTGGGGGTCGCGGGAACCTGCGCCATCAGGCGGGTCTGTGCCGTCGCAGGCGGTCCGAAAGCTCGGCGTAAAGCGCCTTGCGCTCGTCCTCGGACAGGAACGCGCCGATCTCGACCTCTCGGCCCGACCCGTTAAGGGTGACATAATTCGGCACGGGGCCTCCGGTCTGATGCAGCACCACCTTGGCCCAGTAGGGGTTGCAATGCCAATCCTGCGTGTCGCCCTTGGGGTTGAAGCGCGTCAGATGCATGTCGTCGCCGCGAATGCTCAGCACCTCCAGGATGCGCCGGTCGGCGTTGTTCTTGCGCAGCGCGAAATACATCCCCGCCAGCACCACCAGGAAAAACGGCAACATGCCCCACAGCAGCGCGGTCCCCAACAGCCCGTAAAGCGGGATCGTCGCCAACAGGAAGGTGGCAAGAATGAATGCGGCGAAGCCCTTGGGCGGCAACGAGTTGTGCGGCCAGAGCGTCAGTTCCTGCTCGGGGCGGTTCGGGTCTGCGTCGGTCCAGCGATAGGGCATATGGGTGTCTGTGCGGTGTCTGTCTGTTGCATCGGGTCGCGTGTCGGTCCGGCCCCGGCGGCGGCGGCGGCACGGCGCGGCCCCGGGTCGGATCCGTGCCGCGATGAACCTTAAACCGGCGCTTGGGTGCAAGGGCGGATTGCCGACCTGTGGCGAAAAGCTGCGGTCCGGCAGGGGCGGGCACCTGTGGGCAAGCAAAAGGCCCCGGAAGTGCTCCGGGGCCTCGTGTGGTCGGCGAAACGCTTGCGATCCTTGGATCAGTGCGCGTGGCCCTTGTCCCAGTCGGACTGCTTCGGCAGCTGCTCGAACGTGTGCTCGGGCGGCGGCGACGGCAGGGTCCATTCCAGCGTATCGGCATATTCGTTCCACGGGTTCGGCGCGGTCTGCACCTGGCCCTTGCGAAGCGAGTAGATCATCACGCCGAAGAAGAAGAGGAACGACGCGAAGGACAGGAAGGCCCCCCAGCTCGACACGTAGTTCCACAGGGCATAGGCCTCGGGATAGTCGATATAGCGGCGCGGCATGCCCTGACGCCCCAGGAAGTGCTGCGGGAAGAAGGTGACGTTGGCCCCGATAAAGAAGGTCCAGAAGTGCACCTGGCCGGCCCATTCGGGATACATCTTGCCGGTCATCTTGGGGAAGTAGAAGTAGATCCCCGCGAAGATCGCAAACACCGCGCCCAGCGACATCACGTAGTGGAAATGCGCCACCACGTAGTAGGTATCGTGGTAGGCGCGGTCGACGGCGGCCTGGCTCAGCACGATGCCGGTGACGCCACCGACGGTGAAGAGGAACAGGAAGCCGAAGGCCCAGAGCATCGGTGTCTTGAACTCGATCGAGCCGCCCCACATGGTCGCGATCCACGAAAAGATCTTGACCCCCGTGGGCACCGCGATGACCATCGTCGCCAGCATGAAATAGCTCTGCTGTGTCAGCGACATGCCCACCGTGTACATGTGGTGCGCCCAGACCACGAAGCCCAGAGCACCGATCGCGATGATCGCCCAGACCATCGGCAGATATCCGAAGATCGGCTTGCGCGAAAAGGTCGCGATCACATGGCTGATGATGCCGAAGCCCGGCAGAATCACGATGTAGACTTCCGGATGGCCGAAGAACCACAGGATGTGCTGATACAGCACCGGATCGCCACCGCCCGCGGGATCAAAGAAGGTCGTCCCGAAGTTGCGGTCGGTCAGCAGCATGGTGATCGCACCGGCCAGAACCGGCAGCGCCAGAAGGATCAGCCACGCGGTCACGAAGACCGACCAGGCAAACAGCGGCACCTTGAACAGCGTCATGCCCGGTGCGCGCATGTTGAGGAAGGTGGTGATCACGTTGATCGCCCCCAGGATCGACGAGGCACCCGAGACGTGCACCGCGAAGATCGCCAGATCCATCGAGAAACCGCCCTCACGCACGGACAGGGGCGGATAGAGCACCCATCCCACGCCGGACCCAAGCTGACCGTTGCCGCCGGGGCTCAGAACCGAGCAGACCGCCAGCGTCGTACCGGCCACGTAGAGCCAGAAGGAAAGGTTGTTGAGACGCGGAAACGCCATGTCCGGCGCGCCGATCTGCAACGGCATGAAATAGTTGCCGAAACCGCCGAACAGCGCCGGAATAACCACGAAGAACATCATCAGGATGCCGTGACCGGTGATCAGAACGTTCCACAGATGGCCGTTCGGGGTACACTCGCCCGGGGCCGCGGCAAACATCCGCGCGCCTTCGAGACACATGTACTGCACGCCCGGCTCCATGAGCTCCAGACGCATGTAGACGGTAAAGGCAACCGAGATGAAACCTGCCAGGGCCGACGTGACCAGGTACAGGATCCCGATGTCCTTGTGGTTGGTGGACATGAACCACCGGGTAAAGAACCCCCGGTTGTCTTCGTGCTCATGGCCATGGATGGCGGCGTCTGCCATGTAAGCCTCCTCAAGGTGTTATCAGTTCAGACGCGACAGACTCGTCCCGCCCGCATCACGGACTGTGTAGGCAATGCAGCCTGCAGCGGCAATAACCGCTTTCGTCGCAGCCCGGACATTTTTGTCGCAGTGGCCGGGATTTGCAAGCCGGCATTGCGTCAGCGCAACGCGCGCGGTGCCGCAAGCCCGGGCGTGTCCCCCCTCCCGCGCGCATGCCCCGCCGCCGCCCTGCCTTCCGCTGCCGTCTCGCATCAGACCCGACCGAACCGCCACGCTGCCACGATCGGACCCTATCAAACCCCGCGCTGCCACGATCGGACCCGACCAAACCCCGCACTGACACGATCGGACCCGACCAAACCCCGCGCTGCCACGATAGGACCCGACCAGATCGCCACCCTGTCACGATCGGACCCGAAATACTCCGGGGAGCGCGAGGGGCTGGCCCCTCGCTTCCGCCCGATCCTTCTGCGCACCGCGCGGATCAGGTCGACCAATTCAGGCCGCTCTGACCAGTCTGCCCGGATCAGGCCGCCCAAATCAGGCCGCCCAAATCAGGCCGCCCAAATCAGGCCGCCCAAATCAGGCCGCCAGGGTCAGACCCCGCGTCCCGCGTCCCGCACCTCGGGCCGCTCACCGTCACGCAAGCGTCAGCCGCCCGGCCCCCGGGGCCAGCGGCCCGGTTTCCACATCATCGGTCGCCAGCAATACCCGCCCCGCCATCTCGATCTCGGCGGACGCGTTGCCCCAGTTCAGGGCCACATGCGCCACGACCCCGTCCAGCCTGCGCGCGTAGCGCAGCACGCCGCCTTCGGCGCGCAGATCGGTCAGGCTGCCTTGTCGCAACGCCGGGGTCTCCCGGCGATGGGCCAGAAGCTTGCGGTAGAACGCCAGCATCGATGCCGGGTCGCTGGTCTGTCGCGCCACGATCCGGGCGGGGTCCAGATCCATCGGCAACCAGGGCGTGTGGTCTGAAAATCCGCCGAAGGGGCCATCGTCCCAGGCGATGGGCGTGCGCACCGGATCTCGGCCAAGCCCATGACCTGGCACGTTTTTCTCCCACGGATCCTGCACCAGATCGGGCGGGATCGGCACGTTCTCCATGCCCAGTTCCTCGCCCTGGTAGATCGTCGGCGTGCCGCGCAGGGTCAGCAGCATCATCGCCGCCGCGCGGGCCCGGTCCGGTCCGACCCGGCTCGCCACCCGCGCCCGGTCATGATTGCCCAGCACCCAGTTCGGCCAGGCACCCGAAGGCAGCGCATCCTCATAATCCCGTATCAATGAGGCGAGGTTTTCCGCCTCCCACTCGGTCTCGATGAGCATGAAATTGAAAGGCTGCTGAAACGCGTCGAGCGCGTCGCCGTAGTATTTCATTACCTGCGCGGTCTCACCATAGGCTTCCCCCACCAGCAGGCGCGGCGGGTCGTACTCTTCCGCCACCGCCCGCATCGTCTTTGCGATCTCGAAGATCTCCGGCTGGTGTTTGGTGTTGGTGCCCAGATGCTGCCGCGCGGGGCCCATGCTCTTGATCCAGAGCGGATTTGGCGGATTGTCCCCGGCCTCGGGGTTGGGCACCAGGTTTTCGACGGCATCGACGCGAAAGCCGTCGACCCCCCGGTCGAACCACGTCCGCATCACGTCATACATCGCCGCCCGCAGCTCCGGGTTGTGCCAGTTGAGCGACGGCTGCTCGGTCAGGAAGATATGCATGTAGTACTGACCCGTGGCCGGATGCCGGGTCCAGGCCGGGCCCGCGAACTCGCTGATCCAGTTGGTGGGCGGGCTGCCATCGGGCTTGCCGTCGCGCCAGACATACCAGTCGCGCTTGGGACTGTCCTTCGAGGCCGCGGACTCCAGAAACCAGGGGTGCTGGTCCGACGTATGGCTCGGAACAAAATCCAGCAGAACCCTGAGCCCCCGCGCATGCGCCGCCGCGATCAGACTTTCGAAATCCTCCAGCGTTCCGAAGATCGGATCGATGCCGGTGTAGTCCGACACATCGTAGCCCGCATCTTTCATCGGCGACGGATAGATCGGCGAAATCCATGCCGCATCGACGCCCAGATCGACCAGATGATCGAGCCGTGCCTCGATACCCGCCAGATCGCCGACGCCATCGCCGTTCGAATCCTGAAAACTGCGTGGATAGATCTGATAGATCACACCGTCTTTCCACCATTCGGACATGGCAAGTCTCCTGTTTGCCCCGAAGCGTCGGCTCACAACGCTCTTGTTGGCGCTAACATGCGGCAAGTCTGCCCGAGCGCAAGGCCCAAATGCCGCAATGACCCCACGCCCGCGCTATGCCTGCACCGACCCCTCGTTAGCTCCGTGCCCGCACTAAACTCTTACCGGCGCTGTGCCGGCACCGACGCCTCACGCGCGCCGAGCCTTGACCGAACCCGCGCCGGCCCTGTGCAATAACCGAACCCACGTCCGCATTGCGTTCAAGTCCACGCGTCGCATCGTTGAGCCCGGGTCAAGGCCCGGGCCCGAGTCTTCGATGCGCCCGTTGCGCGCATTGCGCACGGATGCCGCTCCTTGTGTCCACGCGTCTCCACACGCCTGCACAGACGTCTGCACAGACACCTGTAAAGACACATGCACAGACGTCTGCGACCCAGGCTCCGGCCAAACCTGCTGCGCCGCAAATCGGGTCCCGCGGCCACTGGCCGTACCCTCGCAAGTCGCAGATCACGCAGTCGGCAGATCCCCGAAAACCGACGAGAAGCTTTTCCGCAGCGCCACATCGACGTCGTCCATGGTCACCGGAAGTCCCAGATCCACAAGGCTGGTGACACCATATTCGGTGATCCCACACGGCACGATCCCGTCAAAATGGCTCAGGTCAGGCTCCACGTTGAGAGAGATACCGTGGAAGCTCACCCACCGCTTTAGGCGGATGCCGATCGCTGCGATCTTGTCCTCCGCCATGGCCCCCGACGCAGTACGCGGTCGGTCCGGTCGTTCAATCCAAACACCCACGCGCCCGTCGCGAATATGTCCGGTCAGCCCGAACTCGCCCAGTGCTGCGATGACCCACGCTTCCAGATCCGCCACAAAACGGTGCACGTCCCGGCCACGCCGTCCGACGTCAAGCATTGTATAGGCCACCCGCTGCCCGGGCCCGTGATAGGTGTATTGCCCGCCGCGCCGCACTTCGTGAACATCGAAGCGGTCCGGATCAATCAAGTCCTCCTTCTTGGCCGAGGTCCCGGCTGTGTAAAGCGGCGGATGCTCGACCAGCCAAACCAGTTCATCTTCCGTGCTGCGCGAAATCGCATCTGCCCGCGCCTCCATGTAAGCAACGGCTTCTTGATAATCGGTTAATCCGTCCGAGATTCGCCACTCGACCATCTGCGCTTCCGATCCTGGTTTCTGCGGTGCTTGTATCCTGCCGCACGTGCGGTTGAAACCTTGCGCCCTGCCGCCGCATCATCACCCGGGCGCTACGCGTGCCCGGGGCCTGAACCCGCCGCGGAATTCCTCGGTCCGACACCGGTCGGGATGCACACGAAAAATCACCGATGCCCCCCTTCACATCGCTGAATCCGTGATCTATACGGCGGCTCACCAAGCCTCAGACTGTGCGGTCGTGGCGGAATTGGTAGACGCGCAGCGTTGAGGTCGCTGTGGGGTAACTCCCGTGGAAGTTCGAGTCTTCTCGACCGCACCAACTGTAGAGCCGGTTGCATGGCCACGTTTTCGGCGGCCTATTTGCCGCCTTAAAGCACCCACCTCTGTCGCTGCGAACCTGCCATATTTAGAATTCCGGACCAATTGGCGCATCGCGTGTGCGACGTCTTCGCGCGACCGGTACGCCTGCGCCGCGTCAGGTCGCAGGTTCAAGGCATGACATTCGACAACGAAAAACCCCCCGTCGGCGGGGCCGACGGGGGGCATGATCGTTCATGTTGACTGACTATTCGCGATTGCCGAAAAGTTGCAGCAGAAACATGAACATGTTGATGAAGTCGAGATAGAGACGCAACGCGCCCATGATCGCCGACTTGGCGAGCCACTCCTGGTCGCCGTGGCGCGCGTGCTCGATATACTCGTTCTTGATCGACTGCGTATCATAGGCCGTCAGACCCGCGAAAATCAGCACGCCAAGGATCGACACCGCAAAGAAGATCGCCGGGCTTTGCAGGAAGATGTTGAACAGCGACGCCACGACAAGGCCGATCACGCCCATCAACAGGAACGTGCCCCAGCCAGACAGATCCTTCTTGGTCGTGTATCCCCATAGCGACAAACCCGCGAAAGAGATCGACGTCACCAGAAAGACCTGGGCAATCGAGATACCTGTGAAGGCCACGAAAATCCAGGAAAGCGACAGGCCCATCACCGAGGCGAACACAAAGAAGAATACCTGCGCACCCGCTGCAGACAATCGATTGATCGCCGCGCCGAATGCGAACACCATGATCAGAGGGGCGAACATCACGATCCAGCCCAGAATATTGGGTTGGAGCGTGATCGGGTCACGGAAAATACCCAGCAATTCCGGGCTCGAACCCACGGCCCATGCCACGAGGAATGTCAGGAACATGCCCACCGACATCGTGCCGTAGACCTTGTTCATATGGGCGCGCAGGCCCTCATCGATCTGAGCCGTACGCGCGCCGGCGGCGGCGCCGGTCCGGACGGTTCTGTATTCAGCCATTCTTTCCTCCGACTTGAACGTATCCGGCCTGACGCCGGAGATCCGATCAAATATCGGCATTCACAGCGTTGATTTCAAGAATTTCCGCGACGATTGACGCAAACAATCGACGGGCCCGGCAACGATGTGCCTTGCCCCAGGCAACTGGCTGTCGGGGATCAGACCTGTTGGTCGCGCGGAACGATGAAGATCCAGCACCTGCGAGACCAAATGACATCTGACGCGCCGGTAGGCGACACGCGGTCGGGCGATCCTGTGTGCATGCATCCTTCGTTTAATGGTGCTTCGGACGCGGCAAGAGTTCGTGGCATATTTCCCCGCCTGCGCTGGCAGCTTCTGATTCTGTCTAACCGTCGATTGCTAAGAAAGAACGAAGATGGCGAGTTCCACGCCGTTCGCCTCCGCGCGGTCGACAACTGTCGTCAACTGCGTCTCAGATTGAACACACCTGATACGCGCGCGGGTCAGGGGTGATACGCGCGCGGGTCAAGGGCGAGCCATTCGCGGCGTCGGCCGACCTGTCTTGCGGCGATGTCGCCCCCATTTTGGCCGTTTACCGCAAGGCGTACGCCTTCAGGCGGTCGTAATAGGGCATAGCGGCGTCAGCGACGTCCGCATAAGCCCCTGAGAGAATTGGCAAATCGCCCTCAGGGCCAGCGAACCCGGTCGAATGGTGCACCGACCCGTACCAATGCGCCGCCCACACCCCGTCATAGGGCTTGGGGCCTTGCTCCCACGTCAGCATGGATTGTTGAAAATCAACACCAAGCGACTTGCACAGTTTCGCAAGAAATTTCTCAGGATCGTCGCGTATATCCTTGGAATCTAACACGATTGGCACAGAATTCCCTTCGGATACGATTAAGTCAAAAAGCTCGACTTGTTGTACAAAACCGATATCTTCCAATCCTGCGGCCTCGTACTTTGCGGCGAAGCTCGCCAAGACCCGGGCCGGGTGCCGGATCAGGAAAACATTGGTCACATTTGCCATCCAGTTCCTTGGCACGCCGCGAACCATGTGTTGGCACATATGTTTTTGATAAAACAATGGCTTGGTCGGCGCTTTCGCGGCGCAAAGCGCGGCAACTTCGGCCGCGTCGGTCAATCCTTCGGCGATGATCCTGCCGCGCATAGGGTGTTGGAGTCCCGTTTTGGCCAGGTAGGCCGCATAGAACGGCTCGTCCCAGACCTCGCAATCGTCGCGCGCCGCGAACGCATACATCAAGGCCGTCGACAGGTTGCGTGGGCCGGACCACATCGCGATATTCATCCGCCGACCATTGTCTTGTAGGCCTTGCGGATGCGTGCTGTGACCGGGCCGAGATCACCGCATCCGATCCTGCGACCGTCGATTTCGCCGACCGGTGTCTGGGCACCGAAAGAGCCCGTGAGAAATGCCTCTTCCGCGCTGTAAGCCTCTGTCAGAGAAAAGTTTTTCTCAAAAACCGGGATATTCTCGTGACGGCAGATCTCGATCACGTTCGCGCGCGTGATCCCGTTCATGCAGTAGTCCCCGGTCGAGGTCCAGACCGCGCCTTGGCGGACGATGAAGAAATTGCAGGCATTTGTGGTGTTCACGAAGCCATGCACATCCAGCATCAGGGCTTCGTCGGCACCGGCTTTTTCGGCGGCGATGCAGGCCAGAATGCAGTTCAGTTTCGAATGCGAGTTCAGCTTGGGGTCCTGGGTCATCGGCAACCCGCGAATATGCGGCACCGTCGCCAGTCGGATGGGGCGGGAAAGCCGGGGCTTCGAATGCTCCATGATGATTGCGATCGTCGGGCCCGCGCGGGACAGGCCGGGATGTTGGAATGGTCGCGTCTTGACCCCACGCGTGACCATCAACCGCGCATGAGCATCGCTCTTCATGCCATTGGCTGAACGGGTTTTTTCCAGCGCCTCGATGATTGCTTCCCGATCTATTCCGAGGGTCAGGTCAATCGCCTTCGCAGCCTCGAACAAGCGGTCCATATGCGCATCCAGAAACGCCCACTTGCCGTTGTAAAGCCGCAGGCCTTCCCAGACGCCGTCGCCCAGCATGAACCCCGAATCGTAGACGGACACCCGTGCTTCGGATCGCGGGACGAGCGCGCCGTTCAGCCAGATGAGAATCGACTCGTTGCGCGCGTCTTCCTCGGCCTGGTGCGTAAAATTGTCGTCGTTATGTAAACAGCTGTTTTCGGTCATTCCAGGGCCTTTTCTGCGTCGAAACCCCTGCATGTTGGCATCCGGCGCAGCACCATGGGCAGTCGGCGCCGGGGGGAAGCTGCAACAAGTGGTCTCTATTAGCAAAGCATAAAGCTGTCGGACTTAGGCTTGAGATCCGATACAAGGAATCGCTGCGCGTGCTGTTCATCCCCGACGTCTTCTCAAAGTTCTCTCGCTGGATCGTCTGTTGGCGGGCCTTGGTGGCTGTCGTTTCAGGCAATCTCGATGACGATCTTGCCGGTGGATTTTCGCGTGCGCAGAAGGTCCAGCCCCTCTGCCGCGCGGTCGAGAGGCAAGACATGGCTGACATGCGGTCTGATCCGCCCCTCCTTGTACCACGCCAACAGCGTCGACAGACTGCCAGTAACGACTTCGGGGTGAAATCCCAGATAACCGCCCCAGTATACGCCCATGACAGTCAGATTCTTGACCAGAAGGTGGTTGGTCTTCACTTGCGGAACGTCGCCAGAGGCAAATCCGATCGACAGCAGTCGGGCCTCCGGTTTGCAGGCGCGAAAGGCCGCGGCGAACTGGTCGCCACCCACCGGATCATAGACGACGTCGGCCCCCCCGAGCGCCTTCATCTCTTGCCGCAGGTCACTCGTCGCTGCGTCGATAAGATGATCGGCGCCCGCGGCCTTGGCAACGGCCAGCTTGTCGGCCCCCCGGGCCGAGGCCACGACTGTCGCGCCCATCAGCTTGCCGATCTCGACCGCCGTCAGGCCCACGCCACCCGCCGCGCCAAGAACCAGAAGCGTCTCGCCCGGTTGCAGGCGCGCGCGATAGTCCAGCGCCACGTGGCTGGTTCCATAGGCAATCTGAAACGCCGCCGCGTCGACCGCGCTCATTCCTTCGGGCACATGCACCGTGCGACTTGCGTCGAAGACACCGTATTCGGCCAGACCGCCATGTCCCCCGAATACCGCCACCCGGTCGCCTGCGGTGAAGCCCGTGGTCCCGGACCCCAGCGCATCGACGACCCCCGACACTTCCATGCCCAACACGAAGGGCAGGTCGGGCGTGTCCTGATAGCTCCCTTGCACCATCAGCAGATCTGCGAAATTCAGCCCGCAGGTGTCAATGCGGATCCGCAACTCGCCCGGGCCCGGTTCCGGTACAGCGATGTCGACAAGCTTCGGGTTGGCGTCGTGGGAGTCGACAATGAGTGCACGCATGACAAGAAAATCCTCGATCTGGCGAAGCCCTTGATGCGGGGCGCGACCCGGCGCGTCAAGCTTGCAGGCCCGCAACCCCGCAGGACGGATAGTGCTGAAAAAGGCGGCATGGGCTCTTGGCCGCACCGCATATGCATCATTTTGTTGCGTCTTGTAACGAAGGGGGTTTTGAATATATCCTTCCGGACAGGATACGAATGGTTCATCCGTAAAAATTGTACAGTGCGGGTTGATCGATCGTCCCCGTTTGACGGGTCGGTTCAATCCACGCTGGGTAAAAGGTGTCCGGTGAAGAACAAAGGAATGAGCGTATGACGCATCCCGTCGATGTCCACGTAGGCAAGCGGATCCGCCATCGGCGATGGCTCGTCGGAATGACCCAGCAGCAGCTTGCCGAAAAAGTCGGGATCAAGTTCCAGCAGATCCAGAAGTACGAGACCGGGGCCAACCGCGTCTCCGCCTCTCGGCTGTGGGACATCGCAGATGCGCTTGACGTGCCTGTCAGTTGTTTCTTCGAAGGCATAGACGAACCGGAAGCGAAACCCGAAGGCGACGGGACCACGTACAACGTGCCGCGTGATATCCTCGGCGACAAGGAAGCCCTCGATCTGGTGCGCTCCTACTATGCCATTCCCGAAAACCAGCGCCGTCGCCTGTTCGAACTGGCGCGTGTTCTGTCGGACGTCGCCTGACCCCCTCCGCTGCCTGACCCTTTCATGCATCCAGGAAACCCCGCCACACCTGCCGACCGCCAAACAGGTCAGCGCTAGATCCGTGGGTCAAAGAAGGTCATGACAGCCAGCTTTTCGACATCAGATGTCAGCGATATCGTCGCGACCGCAGATGCCCTGGCGGACGCCGCGCGCCGCGCGATCCTGCCCTATTTCCGATGCGCGGACCTGCACACCGACAACAAGCACAGCGAAGGGTTCGATCCGGTCACCGAAGCCGACCGCGCGGCCGAAACCGCCATGCGCGACATCCTTGCCCTGCGGCGTCCGCGGGATGGCATCTTCGGAGAGGAGTTCGGCAGCGTCGCGGGTCAAAGCGGGTTGACCTGGGTCCTCGATCCGATCGACGGGACCCGGGCCTTTCTGTGCGGTGCCCCGACCTGGGGCGTTCTCATCGCCCTGTCGGATGATACCCGCGTGCACTATGCGGTGATCGATCAGCCCTATACCGGCGAACGGTTCTGCGGCGGGCTGGGGCGGGCCGACTGGTCCAATGCCCTCGGAACACGCGCGCTCGCGACGCGCCCGACGACCGATCTCGCCGATGCCCGGCTGATGACCACCTTTCCCGAGGTCGGCACATTGCAGGATCGCGCGGCCTTCACCCGTGTCGCCGACCGGGTTCAGCTGACCCGGTACGGCATGGATTGCTATGCCTACGCGCTGCTTGCCGCGGGCCAGATCGACCTCGTCATCGAGGCCGGGCTGAATGCCTATGACATCCAGGCCCCGATCGGTGTGATCGAGGCGGCCGGCGGTGTCGTCACCGACTGGCAGGGGGGGGCCGCGCTGCGGGGGGGGTCGGCGATCGCCGCGGCTACTCCGGCCCTGCACCGTGCCGCCCTCGACCTGCTGGGGGATGTGCCGTGACCGAAACGCTTCTGCGCAATGCCCGATTGATCCTTACCATGGACGACCACGCGACAGAGCGGGCCGGGCAGGACCTGCTGATCCGCGACGGCATCATCGCCGGGGTGGGGCCCGATCTGACCACGACCGGGTCCATCATCGATGTCCGGAACTGCCTGATCACACCGGGACTGGTGAACACCCATCACCATCTTTTCCAGACCCTGACCCGCGCCGTTCCGGGCGGCCAGGATGCGCTGCTCTTCGGCTGGCTGACCACGCTTTATCCCATCTGGGCGCGCATGGGCCCCGAAGACATGCGCATTTCGGCGCTCGCGGGTCTTGCGGAACTGGCACTGTCGGGATGCTCGCTGACATCCGACCATTGCTACCTGTTTCCCAACGGCGCCCGCCTTGACGACACCATCGATGCCGCGCGCGAAATCGGCCTGCGCTTCCATCCGACCCGTGGCGCGATGTCCATCGGGGTCAGCGCCGGGGGCCTGCCGCCCGACAGCCTGGTCGAAGCCGAAGCCGCCATCCTCGACGACGGCATCCGCGTCATCGACGCCTTCCACGACCCGGCCCCGGGTGCCATGGTCCGCGTCGGGCTCGCCCCCTGTTCCCCGTTCTCGGTCAGCCGCGACCTGATGCGCGACGCCGCGATCCTGGCCCGCGACAAGGGCGTGATGCTGCACACCCATCTTGCCGAGAATGATGAAGATATTGCTTACAGCCTCGAGAAATTCGGCTGCCGACCCGGCCAATACGCCGAGGATCTCGGCTGGACCGGCGCGGATGTCTGGCACGCCCATTGCGTCAAGCTCGACCGGCAAGAGATCGACCTCTTCGCCCGATCGCGCACCGGGGTCGCGCACTGTCCCTGCTCGAATTGTCGCCTCGGCTCCGGGATCGCCCCGATCCGGGCGATGCGGGACCGGGGCGTCAAGGTCGGCCTCGGGGTCGACGGATCGGCGTCCAACGATTCCGGGAACCTCGTGGCCGAGGCGCGCCAGGCCATGCTGCTGCAACGCGTCGCCAACGGCGCCGACGCCATGAGCGCGCGAGAAGCGCTTCATATCGCAACGCGCGGCGGGGCCGAGGTGCTGGGCCGCGACGATTGCGGCCAGATCGCGCCGGGCTTTCGCGCCGATATCGCCGTCTGGGATCTTGCCACCATCGAGGCGGCGGGCAGCTGGGACCCCGCGGCGCTGCTCCTGGCCGGTCCGACTCGGGTTCGCGACCTTTTCGTCGAAGGCCGCCACGTTGTCCGTGACGGCCAGATCACCACGATCGACCTCGCCGCCACGATCGGCGCGCAGATCCGGCTGGCGCGAAACCTGGCCGACCGGGTCTGAACCCTAGCCGCCGATCGCCCGCACCCGGCCCGGGCAGACAGTTCTCCAGGCTTCATCTTTCCAAAAAAACGCATGATCCCACGCGCCGGGCCACGCGCGCCCTGCGGCATGGGCACCGCCCGGCCAACCCGGAACGCCGCAACGCCGATCAGCCTCTTTCCGACGCCGCGCGCCCACCCGATCATCGCACACAGCCGTTACCGAACCCTTTACATACACATGCCAGCGTCCCCGCGCGGGTAAATCGCAAGCCGCCACTGTTGCTTTTCTCCGGGCTGTCCTAGTGTCCGCCCCAAATGCCGCGCAGGAGGGACCCATGGCGCTTGACCCCGACATCGCCGCCGAAACCGACACCTCCGATGACGATGCCTACACGCTGTCACCCCGCACCATCGCCGCCATCCTCGAGGCCGTCGAAACGCAGGACCGCGACACGCTGGTGGCCCTGCTGGAGCCGCTTCACGCCGCAGACATCGCCGACATGCTCGAACAGGTGGACGCGCAGGACCGCGACCAGCTGATTCGGCTCTACGACCGGGAATTCGACGGCGAGATCCTGACCGAGCTTGACGAAAGCATCCGCGAAGAGGTCATCGCCATCCTCAAGCCCGAGGTCCTGGCCGAGGCGGTCCGCGAGCTCGAATCCGATGACGTGGTGGACCTGCTCGAGGATCTCGAGCCGGAACAGCGCGATTCGATCCTCGGCGCACTGACCGACAGCGACCGCGTGGCGATCCAGCAATCGCTTGATTTTCCGGAATATTCCGCTGGTCGATTGATGCAGCGCGAAGTGGTCATGGCACCCGAACACTGGACTGTGGGCGAAGCCATCGACTACATGCGCGCGACCGAGGACCTGCCGGACCAGTTCTACCATGTCATCCTGGTCGACCCGCGCATGCGACCGGTGGCCAAGGTCGGGCTGGGCAAGCTGATGTCCTCGCCGCGCGCGGCAAAGCTGGGCGATATCACCGATGACGATTTCCACGTCATCCCGGTGACACGGCCCGAGGCCGACGTCGCCTATGCCTTCAACCAGTATCACCTGATCTCGGCGCCGGTGGTGGACGCGAACGACCGGCTCGTCGGTGTCATAACCATCGACGACGCGATGATGGTCCTCGATGACGAACATGAGGAAGACATCCTGCGTCTGGCCGGCGTGGGCGAGGAAAGTTCGTTGTCGGACACCGCGATGCAGACCACGCGCCAACGCTTTCCCTGGCTCGCGGTGAACCTCGCGACCGCGATTCTGGCGTCGCTGGTGATCGCCCAGTTCGAGGCCGCAATCGCCCAGATCACGGCGCTTGCGGTGCTGATGCCGATCGTGGCCTCGATGGGCGGCAACGCGGGCACGCAGTCGCTGACCGTCGCGGTGCGTGCGCTGGCCACGCGCGACCTGACCGGGTCCAACGCCTGGCGGGTGATCCGGCGCGAGGCGGCGGTCGGCCTGATCATGGGCGTGTCCTTTGCCATGGTCATGGGGGTCGTGGGCCTGGTCTGGTTCGGTTCTCCGGCGCTGGGATGGGTCATCTTCATCGCCATGATCATCAACATGGTCGCCGCCGCGCTGGCGGGCATCGGCATTCCCATGGTGCTGGAAAAGCTCAAGGTCGATCCGGCGCTGGCCTCGGGCACCTTCGTGACGACGGTGACCGATGTGGTCGGCTTCTTCGCCTTCCTCGGGCTGGCCTCGGCCGTTCTGCTGTGAAAGCCGCTGTCGCCAAAGCCGCGGCCCGGCGCGCGGGCCTCGCGCGGCGCGACGCGGCGCACGTATCCCACGGGCCGGGACGGGCAGGGCCGCTGTCGGCGGTGCTGGCCGGGTATCGCGGCGCGCCGCTGGCGGGCTACATGCCGATCCGGTCAGAAATCGACCCCCGCCCCGCCATGGCCGAGGCCGCGGCCCACGGGCCGGTGGCGGTGCCGGTGGTCGACGGCGCGGACCGACCGCTGCGCTTTGCCCTCTGGACGCCCGATTGCGCCATGACCGAAGGCGCCTTCGGCGCCTGCGTTCCCGCGATGCAAAGCTTCATCGTGCCCGAGATCCTGATCGTGCCGCTGGTGGCCTTCACCCGCACCGGCGCGCGCCTGGGCTACGGCGGCGGCTTCTATGACCGCACGCTGGCGCAGCTGCGCGCCCGGGGCGCCACCCTCGCCATCGGCTTTGCCTATGCCGCGCAGGAAGATCCGGACCTGCCGCAGGAAGATACCGACCAGCCGCTCGACCTCGTGGTGACCGAACGCGAGGTCATCACCGTGGGCGCGGGCTGAGACGGCGGGAGCGAGGGGCCAGCCCCTCGCGCTCCCCGGAGTATTTCCGGTCCGATCGTGAGGCCGGGCCGTGCACCCCGAAGGGCGTGGGACACGCGGGCGACCGATCCGGGTCGGGACGCGCGGCGGGTCAGCGCATGGCCATGCTGACGGCGCTTTCGGGCAGTTCCTGGTCAAAGCACCGCTGGAAGAATTCGGCCACCGTCTGCCGTTCCAACTCGTCGCACTTGTTGAGGAAGGAGACCCGGAAGGCATAGCCCACATCGCCGAAGATCATCGCGTTCTGCGCCCAGGCGATCACCGTGCGCGGGCTCATCACCGTCGACAGGTCGCCGTTCATGAAGGCGGTGCGCGTCAACTCGGCCACGGTGACCATCTGGCGCACCTGGCGGCGGCCCTTCTCGGTGTCGTAGGACGGGTTTTTCGACAGCACGATCTCGACCTCGGCATCGACCGGCAGGTAGTTGAGCGTCGCCACCAGCGACCAGCGATCCATCTGGCCCTGGTTGATCTGCTGGGTGCCGTGGTAGAGGCCCGTGGTGTCGCCGAGGCCCACGGTGTTCGAGGTCGCGAAGATGCGGAAATAGGGATGCGGCTCGATCACCTCGTTCTGGTCCAGCAGCGTCAGCTTGCCGTCCACCTCCAGCACCCGCTGGATCACGAACATCACATCGGCGCGGCCCGCGTCGTATTCGTCAAACACGATCGCGGTGCGGTTGCGCAGCGCCCAGGGCAGGATGCCTTCCTGGAACTGGGTGGTCTGCTTGCCGTCCACCAGGCGGATCGCGTCCTTGCCGATCAGGTCGATCCGGCTGATGTGCGAATCGAGGTTGACCCGTACCGTGGGCCAGTTGAGCCGGGCGGCGACCTGTTCGATATGGGTGGATTTGCCGGTGCCGTGATAGCCCTGGATCATCACCCGCCGATTGAATTCGAACCCTGCGAGGATTGCCAGCGTGGTGTCCGGGTCGAACTTGTAGGTTGAGTCGATATCCGGCACCCGGTCGGTGGCATCGGCAAAGCCGTGCACGACCATATCGGTGTCGACGCCGAAGACCTCGCGCACCGAATGCGCAACCGTCGGTTTGGCATTGATATCTGTCGATCCGTCCGCCATGCTCTTTTCGTCCTTCTCGTCGATCCGCTCGTCGCGCCCGTGGTGCAACATATCGCGCGTAGGGGCAAGGGAAAGCGCGGGCGACACCGCGCCTCAGGCAAGAAGCAGGCCCGTCGCCGTGAACCAGGCCGATCCGTCAGACCCGCAATCCGCCAGCCCCAGACCCGGCGCCAGCACACCCGCCCGAACACCCCAGGAAGAGATCGAAATCTATCTCGCCCGGATCGCCATGGGCGACCGCGCGGCGTTTTCCCGGCTTTACGATCGCACCTCGGCGAAACTTTTCGCGGTCAGCCTGCGTGTGTTGCAGGATCGCGCCGAAGCGGAAGAGGCGTTGCAGGAAGCATTCCTGCGGATCTGGAACCGGGCAGAGCTCTACCAGGTCAACGGGTTCTCGCCGATGACATGGCTCATCACGCTGACGCGCAACGTCGCCATCGACCGGCGGCGCCGCAAGACACCCGCGCCCGCGATGGCGCTCGATTTGGCTGACACGCTGGCGGATCAGGGCCCCGGCCCCGAGGCGCAGGCGGCGATGAATTCCGAGGCGCGCGCGCTGCATGCCTGTCTCGACGCCCTGGCCACGGACCGCGCCGAGATGGTCCGCCGCGTCTATCTCGAGGGATGGAGCTATGGCGAGTTGTCGCAGGCCACGGGGGTCAAACTGAACACGGTGAGGACCTGGCTGCGCCGGGCCCTGCTCCAGCTGAAGGACTGTCTCGCGCGATGAGCGAAGAGGATGCCAAAACGGGCGATGCGCCCCCGGAAGACGACGCCGTCGCGGCGGAGTACGTGCTGGGATTGCTGAGCGCCGACGAGACCGCCGCCTTCGAGGCCCGCCTCGATGCGGATGGCGACCTCGTGTTGCGGGTGGTGGCCTGGACCGAGCATTTCGCGGCGCTGTCCGAGGGCCTCGATCCGGTGGCCCCGCCGGCCCAGCTCAAGCGCCGCATCGAGGCGATTGCCTTTGGCGACATGCCCCGCACGTCCTGGTGGCAGGCGCTGTGGCCCTATGCGCTGGGGGCGGTGGCGGCGGCGCTGGTGGGCTGGGCGGTGATGACCTCGGATCAGCTTGTGCCGACGGCCCCGCGCCCGCTTTACGTCGCCGATCTTTCGGCGGCGGAAGGTCCGGAGCTGCTGGTCCATGCGGGCTATCTGGCCGACACCAACGAATTTCTGATCCGCCGCGACGGCGGGGCCGTCCCCGAGGGGCGCGACAACGAGATGTGGCTGGTTCCCGATACCGGCGCGCCGGTCTCGCTCGGGCTGGTGCCGCGCGAGGCAGGGGTGATCGCCCGCCAGATCCTGCCCGAGGCGCTGATCCCGCTGCTCGATGGCGGCACCCTTGCGGTGTCCGAAGAGGTGGCGGGCGGCGCGCCGGACGGGAAGCCGACACAGGTGCGCGCCATCGGCCCGATCCTGACCAACACGGATACGTGATCAGAGAAATCCGCGCAGGCTGAAACCGACCGCCGCGCGGGGCCGTGGTTTGTTGCAATCCCCACCGAACCGCGGATGGGGGCGCATAACAAACCTGGAGATATGACGATGAACACCACTTTGACGCTTGGCGCACTGGCCACCTCGCTTGCCGTTTTCCTTGCCGGATCTGCCTCGGCCCAGGACAACCCGATGGTCGGCGGGGCGGCGATGTTCGCCAACAAGACCATTGTCGAGAACGCGGTGAACTCTGCCGATCACACCACGCTGGTCGCCGCCGTACAGGCCGCCGATCTGGTGGATACGCTGAATTCGCCGGGCCCCTTCACCGTCTTCGCGCCGACCAACGCCGCCTTCGGCATGATCTCTGAGGCCAGCCTGAACGCGCTGCTCGAGCCCGGCAACAAGAGCCAGCTGTCGCAGATCCTGGCCTGCCACGTGGTCGCCGCCAAGGCGATGTCGACCGCGATTGCCGGGATGATCGCCGACGATGGCGGCATGCACCCGGTTCCCACTGTTGGTGGCTGCACCCTGCAGGCAAAGATGCAGGGCAATGCAATCGTCCTGGTCGACGAGAATGGCCGCTCGGCCAAGGTCACCATTGCCGACGTTCAGCAGTCGAACGGTGTCATTCATGTGATCGACCGTGTGATGCTGCCCGCCGGTCAGGCTGGCTGATCGCCTTAAATTCAGGCCTGTCGCTGCCTATATATGCGACATGACATGGCGGAAGGTCCCGGTCCGGCGCACGGATCGGGACCGGTGCCAATCCGGATCCCAGAAGGAGCCAATTCGATGCATCGCAGAACATTTCTCGGCACCACGGTCGCGGCCCTCGGGCTGGGCGCGGGCGCCCACGCCGCCGAAGGCAGGTTTGAGGTCACCCGCAGCAAGGCCGAATGGCGCGCCATGCTGAGCGACGCCGAGTATCGCGTGATGCGCGAAGAGGCGACCGAACGGGCCTACACCTCGCCGTTGAACGACAACACCGCCACCGGCACCTATGTCTGCCGCGGCTGCGATCTGCCGCTCTATTCCTCGGCGCACAAGTTCGACAGCGGCACCGGCTGGCCCAGCTTCTGGCAGCCCATCGCGGCATCGGCGATCGGCACCAAGCCCGACCGGTCGCTGTTCGGTGTCCGCACCGAGTGCCATTGCGCGCGCTGCGGGTCGCATCTGGGGCATATCTTCGACGACGGCCCCAAGCCCACCGGCAAGCGGCACTGCATCAACGGCGTGTCGCTGACCTTCGTGGCGGCGTAAGGCCGAGGGTCTTTTTCGGGTGGGCATGCGAGGGGCCAGCCCCTCGGTCGCCATTGCCTCTCGGACCAATGGCGCGACAACGACGACCCCGGAGTATTTCCGGTCCGATCGTGACAGGGCGGCGCGCCACCCCGGCGCGGGACGCGGGGATGGCATCGGGTGGGCGCTATTTGAAGTTGCGGCTGTCTTTCAGCTGGTCCCAGGCCCAGACCACCTGTTGCAGCTGTTCTTCCTGGCTGCGGTCGCCGCCGTTCATGTCCGGGTGCAGCACCTTGATCAGGGCCTTGTAGGCCTTGCGCACGTCGACCTTGGTCGAATCGGGCCGCACTTCTAGGATATCGGCGGCGCGCTGTTCGGTGGGCGGCAGGCGGCGTGCGGCGGTGGCGCCGTTGCGCCCGGGGTTGCGGGTGGCGTTGTCGCCGAGCACCTGGTGCGGATCCTCGATGCCGAGCCGCGCCCAGGCCCGGGCCTCGGGGTCGCGCCAGTCCTTGGTCTTGCGTTCCCAGACCTTGTCGGCGGAGTTCTGGGCGTTCATCTCGGCTTCGGTCTTGCCGTCGAAAAAGCTCCACCGGGCGTTGTATTCACGCACGTGATCCTTGCAGAACCAGAAGTAGTCATCGAGCACATCGGGCGCCTTGGGGGCGCGGAACTTGCCCGGCTCCTCGCAGCCCTCGTGATCGCAGACACGGGTCGACGTTTCGCTTTCGCCGGACATGCCGCGACGACCGCGCGGGGTTTTCTTCTTCGACGTCTTGACGGACATGTCGAAACCGAAGGGATCGGGTTTGCTCATGATCGGACACCTTTTCGACTCGGACGCCAGAGTTTAGACAAAACGACAGCGGATTGTAGGGGGAGAACCCGGAAAAATGACCCGGACGGAAAACATCGAAACACGGTTGCGCGAGGCCTTTGCCCCGAGGGAACTGACGGTCCGCGACGACAGCGAACGGCATCGCGGACATGCGGGGTTCCAGGAGGGCGGTGAGTCACACTTCCACGTGGTGATGCGCGCGGATGCGTTCAAGGGCCAGAGCCGGATTGCCCGCCACCGCGCGGTGCACAAGGCCCTGGGGGCCGACCTGGTGGCGGCGATCCACGCGCTGTCGCTGGACCTCGGGGAATAGCCTAGCTGCGCGTCGGCGCGTCCTCCTCGGTGTCGGGGGCGGTATCGGGTGTGGTATCGGGCGCGGTGTCCATGTCATCGGCATCGGATGTCGTGCCCCTGGCGTCGCCGCCAAGGTCCGCGGGCATCGGCATGAAGGCCGCCGCGCGCGCTTTCAGCAACTCGCCAAGCCCTTCGGTGCCGCCGTCCGATGTGTCGCCCGGTGTGTCGCCCGGGGTGTCGTCGGTGGCGTCCGTGTGGCGGGCGACGGGTTTGGTCGGGGCCGCGCCCGGTGTCGGGGCCGAACCGGGGACCGGGGCCGATACGGCGCTCGTGGCCTCGGGGCCCGGCAGTTCCCGCGGCTGGAACGCGTCCGCCTGATCGAGCCGCGCGCGGCGGAACACCAGCAGGCTGCGCCATTCGGTGACCGAAGAGGTCAGCCCGGCGCGTTCCTCCGACGGCAGGATGTCGGCGCGCAGGTATTCCCAGCCCTCGGCGGCCATGTCGTTCATCAGCGCCTCGACGGTCAGCGCAAAGCGCGCCTGCGGGGTCTTGACGCCCTTGGCCTTGCGGCCCTTCTCGGGGGCCGGCAGGACGCGGTATTCGTATTGGGTCATGGGCGCTTACCTGTGGGTTGAAACCGGCGCAGACCCTAGTCCGGGCGCGGGCGAAAGGCCAGCCCCCGGGGTCATTGCGCCGCCGCATCGCGCAGGCTGGCCAGAAGGCGGGTGGCCTTTTCGAAGTAGACCGGCGTCGCAACCGGATCGAAGACGTCCAGTGCTGCCGTCGCGTGGTCGATCGCCCGCGAAAGATGTGCGACCCGGTCGGCGCCGCCGGTTTTTTCGGCAAGGGCCTGCTCGGCCAGGGCAAGATTGTTCTGGGTCGCCGCCCAGTCCAGCGGCACGCTGTCGCGGGTGCGTACCTGCAGGGCGTCGCGATAGGCGGTGACGGCCTCCTCCAGCCGTGCCGTGCCGCTTTCGCGCGCGCCAAGGGTCTGAAGGGCGTTGCCGAGATTGTTCTGGGTCATGGCCCAGTCCAGCGGCACGCGGTCGCGGGTGCGTTCCTGCAAGGCGTCGCGATAGGCGATGACGGCCTCCTCCAGCCGCGCCGTGCCACTTTCGCGCGCGCCAAGGGTCTGAAGGGCGTTGCCGAGATTGTTCTGTGTCGTGGCCCATTGCAGCGGCACGCGGTCGCGGGTGCGTTCCTGCAAGGCGTCGCGATAGGCGATGACGGCCTCCTCCAGCCGCGCCGTGCCACTTTCGCGCGCGCCAAGGGTCTGAAGGGCGTTGCCGAGATTGTT